>JACUUC010000002.1 GCA_014859445.1 Bacterioplanes sp. | reverse complement strand
TGCGGGCTTATGCCGATGCTGGTGAAAACTGGCAGTTATTCAGACCTTCCTTAGGCAAAAGTGCTTACCTCAACCCGAAAACTTCGACGTAAACCTCACCATCCTCAGTTCTCTGGGCTGTGTATTGAATATTCATACTTTCGTTATTGCGCCCTCGTAAAGATGCTGCACATGAAACTTGGCCGGTTCTGTCATTAACAGAGTTGAGCCTGATATTTGCTAAACTGAAAGCAGAAACGGTTGCCTCGGTCAAAGAAACAACTCTTCGCTGAACGTCATTCGACTCCATAGACCTGTATTCATCGTATGACATATTTGCAGCAATTCTTGGAAGACCACCTAGCTCACTAGCAAGATATATTTTAAAAAGTTGCTCTCTCAGCTCTGCGACAGTAATTGACATGACCGTATCTGTAATATTTTTATCACTACAAGATAGCTCTTTAGATCCTGAGCACCCAGCCAGAAAAATAACCATTAGAATCGAGGATAGCTTCATAAACTTCATTGTTTTTCTCCCTGCCGAGCGCAAGCTTCTGAGATTGCAATATTAATATTATTGATAAAGGTAGTTTTTTCTTCATTGCTATCCGATGAAACCACCTCAAGCAATTTGAAGAGGATTGGAATAACCAGAAAGTTTGGCTCCGCATACCATAACGAATTTCCACCTTGGGATGGATACCCTACATGATCACCTTTTCCGTTCCAACGAACCCCAAGTCTTCTTGACCTGCCCCCTTCAAAGCACCCCCAAATCGCCGAATAATCCCCATCGTCATACAGCTCAATCACTTTTGTCCATTTTGCGGGGCGGACATCTCTTCCTCGTGGCACGACTTTCTCCTCTTTGTATCTGCCTAACGCCAAGGTAAGCCGCCGGGACGGAGCGCAGCGTAGTACCGGTCGGCTTCACCTACTGGTTAGATTGTAGCAGTGCCCGAATGTCAGCTTCATAGGACGAATAATTCCGCCACTCCATGAGAGCTGTGCAATTCGACGCATAGCTGACGAGTCCTCTATTGGCCAAGTCAAAAGCTGGATCAACAAACGGTTCCTCCGACTTCAGACCATGGTTTTCTGCCAATCGCCGGAACACTTCACAGTTAGGCTCTCGCAGTTCCGAGTCCTCAAAATGGGTGTGCTGGTTTCTAGCAGCATAGATAACCAAGCCCAGAGGAACACCCCTAATTTTTCTACCAATGCAGAATCGGGCCGATTTGTTATTAGGCCTGATGAACTCACACCAGCCCTCTGGAATGGCCTCGTTTTCTGAGTAACACTCGATTGCCTTTGCGGCCACTTGAAGGAGCGCTCCACAAAGCGTCCCTTGGGCAAAAGTCTCGGATAAATACTGCCGCTCGGCCTCTAACCTCTTCTGGATGGCCGATTCGTTTTCTAACAACCAAGCTTCATATTTTGATTGGAACGCTGCGTCATCTCCATATTCCGATGAAAATCCGGGTAATCTGTGACGCCGCAGAATGCTGGTGTACTCATCGATCCCCTCGAAAAGTTTCCTCACGGCACTTTCTGTCCGCTGTATGTATTCTTCCGGTGTTTCCATGCTCACTCGATCAATCTAACGATCAGCAAAAGAGCCGCGTGCTTTTTACGCGGTCTCTTTCTGTGCCTTGTTGTTTGATTGCCACAATTTATACCAATGTGCTGCATCATGCAGCCATTGAATCGTGGCAATTTCCGAGGAAAAGCGCGAAAAGAAAAAGGATGACAACTCACCGCTCTGCCTAGTGAATAAGTAGCTGTCCACTGTAACTAATCACAGATTGTTCAGCGGCAGCTACTTATTCACTAGGTTGAATGAGAGTAGTGCGCTGTCAATCTCCTTTCCAATACTGTTTTCGTATAAATATGAAAATTCTTATACTGGATAAGTATACAGTGTTTTTGAAATTTTCATCTATACTAACGAAGTATCGCGCTGTTTCTCGTGCAAACAACGATCAGCAAAAGAGCCGCGTGCTTTTTACGCGGTCTCTTTCTGTGCCTTGTTGTTTGATTGCCACAATTTATACCAATGTGCTGCATCATGCAGCCATTGAATCGTGGCAATTTCCGAGGAAAAGCGCGAAAAGAAAAAGGATGACAACTCACCGCTCTGCCTAGTGAATAAGTAGCTGTCCACTGTAACTAATCACAGATTGTTCAGCGGCAGCTACTTATTCACTAGGTTGAATGAGAGTAGTGCGCTGTCAATCTCCTTTCCAATACTGTTTTCGTATAAATATGAAAATTCTTATACTGGATAAGTATACAGTGTTTTTGAAATTTTCATCTATACTAACGAAGTATCGCGCTGTTTCTCGTGCAAACAACAGTTTATTCATGCGCACGCGCACTATCACACCTGCCTCCTTATTTAGTTCCCGAGTCTAACCCACTGTCAGCACTGCGAAAACCCACTTTGTTGTGTTTTTTCTCAGAATAAAAACGCGCATGCACGTTTGTGCGCCTTTACATTCTTTACACTTTGCGCATTATCAACTTTTCAATTTTGTTAAGTGATTGTTTTCAAATAAGTTTTTTCAGGCACTGGTGTTTAAACGTGCATGCGCGTTTAAACACCAGCGCAATAACACGCATTGTTTTTCTGGAATCTGCAAATATACTGTTCATATATACAGTTAAATTTAATGAGGTGACAGCATGGGAAGCAGTCCGTTTTTAAATGACGTTCGTTCTTCAATCCGGTTGCGCGGCATGAGCCTTCGAACGGAAAAAACATACCTGTACTGGATTAAAAATTTTATTCACTTCCACAACCGACAACACCCTAGCGTGCTTGGCCCTGATCATGTCATGGCTTACCTTGGCTATCTTGCAGCGCATAGGCAGGTCGCCATCAACACACAAAAAGTGGCACTCAATTCATTAGCGTATTTATACAATGTCTATTTGCAACAGCCGCTTGGCGACCTTGACTTTAAGTTTGCCAGTAGACCGCGACGCCTTCCGGAAGTACTAAGTACATCTGAAGTCGCAGCCATTCTTGGTCAAATGGCGGGCCGAGATAAACTAATTTTCTCTTTGTTATTTGGTGCTGGCTTGCGAATTACAGAATGTTTACGACTTAGAGTTAAAGACTTTGATTTTACGAAGAGTGCTTTAACGGTTCGAGATGGAAAAGGAGCAAAAGATCGCGTCACTATTTTAAGTCCAACTCTACGACCAGCGATCGAATTTGAAATAAACAATGCGTTAACGATTCAACAATCCGACAATCAGCAGGGTGTTGGGCCATCAATGCCCGGCGTTTTGGGTAAAAAGTATCCTTCTGCATATCGGCAACCTGCTTGGATGTTTATTTTTCCATCAAGCAGCTTATGTCGACACCCAATCACGGGTTCTATTTGTCGCCATCACTTACACGATTCCGTTCCGCGCAAAGCCCTACGACAAGCCGTTATCGAAAGTGAGTTGAGCCATAAACGCATCACATGCCATACGTTTCGACATAGCTTTGCGACGGAATTACTTAGAAACGGCCAAGATATTCGTACTGTTCAAGAGTTACTGGGCCATTTTGATGTTAAAACCACTCAAATTTACACTCACGTACTAGGCCAGCACTTCGCTGGCACAACAAGTCCGCTCGATTTTATCGCTGAAACTCGCTAGCACGTACTGCTATCTAACGTTTACCGCCGTGCTTTTTTCCCGCCTGCCGGTTTGCGTGGTGCGGGTCGGCTGCCGTTTGGTTTCGGCTTGGTGTGGCGTACGCCGGCGTCGGGTTTGGCGCGTTGGTTGGTTTTGTTGCTCGCTTTACTGGGGGTTTTGCCGCTGTGTTTGGGGGCGTTTTTGTCGTGTTGTTTGGCGGCTGCGGTGTTGCTGGGGCGGCTGGGTTTGCGGGCGCGCGCGGGTTTGTCGGCGGTTTTGCTGGAGTTGGCCACCATGGTGTTGATGACGTCGAGTTCGGCGCGTGTTAGCTCGCGCCATTGTCCGACCTTGAGTCCGGTTAGGCGTATGTTCATCAAGCGCACGCGTTTTAGGCGGGTCACTTCGTAGCCGAGGTATTCGGTCATGCGCCGGATTTGTCGGTTTAATCCTTGAGTCAGGATGATGTTGAAGGTGTTGCCGTTAACGCGTTTGATTGTGCACGGTAGTGTGCGGGTGCCCAAGATCGGCACCCCAGCTGCCATGCGTTGCAAAAAGGCGTCGTCAAAGGGGCGGTCGACACTCACTACGTATTCTTTTTCGTGGGCGTTGCCCGCGCGCAGTATTTTATTGACGATGTCGCCATCGTTAGTGAGCAAAATAAGCCCTTCCGAGGGTTTGTCTAAACGCCCTATCGGGAAGATGCGCTGGCGATAACGAACGGCGTCGATGATGTTGCCGGGCACGCTTTGGTCGGTGGTGCAGGTAATGCCGACGGGTTTGTTGTACACCAAGTACACGGGCGCGGGTTTGGCGCGCAGCAATTTGCCGCTTACGCTCACGTCGTCGCCGGGCTGAACGCGTACGCCCATGTCGGCAACGCGGCCATTCACTTTCACGCGGCGCTGTTCGATTAGGTCGTCGGCCTCGCGGCGCGAGCATATACCCGTATCGCTGATGTATTTGTTAAGGCGGATGCCATTGTCGGTGTGTTCTGCAGACATGAATTCACTCGTTAGCGCGGATCGTATGGGGTGATTATGCCATACATTTGCTATGCTTTACGGCTGTTGTCTTGTCGTTTAGTGACTTATGAATTCGTTCAAGCAGTGGATTATTCAACGTGCCGAAGACGATCGCGCCAATATGCGTTTGTTCAGCATTGGTGCGGTGTTGTTTTTTTTCGGTTTGGGGTTGGTGGTGTTTGCCAACCAACGCTTGTTGCCGTCGTTAGGGCAAGAGCTGATGGTATTATTCGGTTTGATCATTGGTGGCATTGGTGCATTAATCGCGTTGGCAGGCTATTTGGCGCTGTTGTTGTCTCGTTTTCTTTGAGGGTTGTCGTGTGGCAGAAGCATTTCCTGATCTTGAAATTTATGTATTGAAAGGCGATCCAGATGCGTTACTGGCGTGGTTGAACGCCGATCTGGGGAGCATGACAGTGGTGTCCAGCAAGGGCGATCGCCAGCATTGGCAGTGGCCGAATGCGCAGGGTGTGATGGATGTGTATTTCAACGCCAACGCCGAGAAAAATCTGGCCAGTGTGTGGTTTAAGCAAAACCATACGCCGTGGTCGACCGATTTAGACTGCGCCCGAGCCGCACATGCGGCACTGGGTACGGAGGTGCGTTGCAGCTTGGGTGGCTGGCAAGAAGAGGACGATAACAGTCAGGCTGAGGCAACGTGGATGAAGTTGATTCATGGCCAAGAAAAGCCGTTTGTCTGGGATAAGTAAGGAATCACATCACCCCCGTTAAATTTACTTGCAAATAAGAATTATTCGCATTAGATTGTTTGACATACGCCATCAGAGGGATTTCGTATGTCGAACACATCACTCGCTGTTTTTTCCACGACCCCGCCGTTATGTCTTGTGGCACAACCCGCCGTTGTGCCGTTATCGCAACTGGAGCGGCTAGAGCAACAGTTGCTTCAGGCGAACGATCAAGCCCAAACACAATGGATTGAAGATTACCTCGACTTGGGGCTGGAGCTGGCCAATGCCGCTCGTCAGCACCATCGCTTTTTATTGCACACCAGCTGGCTTAAGCGGCTGTATCGCACACTGCGCGACAGCGCCAGTTTACCGCAGGTCAGCCAGGCGTGGCGGCAGCGTTGTGTCGATGCCTTATATCAACCGTTGTTTGCCTTGCAACATCATTACCAGCAGCAAGACGATGGCGCGCTGCGTTTACGACAAATTCGACAAGAGCTGGCGGTGATTAGCCGCTATTGGGTGTAAGCAGATGCAGGAGCGAGGGTTGGCACGGATGCTTTTTTTATCGAAACCCCAGCAAAACACGCGCATTCATGTGCTGTACGATGGTCAACAGCAGCACAGCGACGCGCTGCTTGAGTCGTTGCAACAGCAGTTGGATTGGGCCTGTCTGGATTTTTACGACTGCCATACCTGTTTACCAGAATATCTGCAGCATGCGCGCTGTGTGTTGGTGGCATTGGTCGATGATGGTCAACAAACCTTACAACACAGTTGGGATGCGATGGCACCCTGTTTACTGTCGATCAGTTTGGCGAAAAAATGCGTGGCCTACTGCGCCTTTAGTACGGCGCAACAACAAGGCATTGAGTTTTTGCAACAACTCGGCCAGCTGCAAGAGGCGCTGCACGACCGAGGTGCGCATTTGTTAGGCCACTATCAAACAGCCCATTACGATGAGCGCATGGCGCTGAACTTTGGCGCGTTATGGCAAGCGCCCATTGCCCAACAGTGGCTGACCGAGGTTAAGCGTTCGGTGCAGACGGGGGTAATCGACACGCCAGCAGTGCCGTCTCTAACTGCTCGACATCGAACGGGTGTTCGGAAAGGATTTCTAGGCGGCTTTCGTCCAATCCGCGGGTGGGCATTTCACTGATCACGCCCTCGCGCATGTTCAATACCATGGCCCCTTGATCGGTATTCATTAGGGCTTTGGCGCGTTCGATATTCAACCCCAGCAACCAGTTGCGCACGGCATTGAGTGAGTAGCAGCCGTCTCCGGCCAGTATCCAACCGAGCGAGTAAAATCCCTGACCGGCGTTGGTTAGGCGACGCACGGGTTCGTCGTCGCGTAGGGGTTCTTGCAATCCGGCCATCACGCTCTGGGCGGCAAGGCTGCTGGGTATGCTGCTATTGTCGTTCGCGCGTGGATTGGTGTTTGTCGGTGTCACGCTGAACAGCCCCTTGGGCATGGCGGCCATGCGAATCGACGGTTCACCGGCTTGGTGGGCGTCATTCGTTGCCGTCGAATCCTCAACCACCGACATCAATGCCGCTTGTGGCACTTGCCCCTGCTCGACCCAATAATGGCCCTGTTTAGGCGGCTGGGGTTGCGCCAATAATGCCGCAAACGCGGCGCGGTCATCGTCGCTGGCGAGGTCGGTTTTGTTCGCCACCAACACGTCCGCCATGTGAATTTGATCCAAAAAGTGCTCGTGGGTGGTGTAACGTGGGTTGGATAAATGACGCGGATCGAGCAAGCACACCGAGCTGCCAATGCGCAAACGATCGGCATAGTGTGGCTCTTGCAAGGTGCGTAAGATATTGCGCGGATGCCCCAAACCGGTGGGTTCGATCAACAACACATCGGGTTGTTCACGGGCAATCAGCCAGTTTAGCCCCATTTGGAACGGCAACCCCGACACACAGCACAAACACCCACCCGGCACTTCGCGCACCACCGCGCCTTGGCTGGCCAGAATGGCCCCATCAACACCGACCTCACCAAACTCATTCACCAACACCGCCCATTTTTCGTGTTCTGGCTTGTGTTTTAACCAATGCAAAATGGCGGTGGTTTTCCCCACGCCTAAAAATCCGGTGATGATGTGTGTGCGAATCATGTGGTTCACTTAATGGCAGATGACAATGACAAACTGGCGCAAAGGATAATGGCTCAGTTCGTCAAAGTCATGCAGCAAGAGGACTAACTGCGGTTATCACGTAAGACGTGCAAAGGCGAGACGGTCAGCACCGGACGCATCAAGACCCGCCCAATGCCCCACAACAACAGCACGGTGATCAGCGGCAACACCAACCAATGCCAACCAAACGGCTGATACGGAATGTTCAGCACGCCTTGATACACGCCGGCCATCATCAATTCGGCACCGATCAGCGCCAACCCCGATGACATCAGCGCCAGCAAGGTCAGCTCACTGCGTTGAGCCTGCTGAATCAGTGTGCGCCCCGCACCCAGAGTGCGCAGCATGGCTCCTTCGCGCAACCGCCCGGGCAAGCTGGCCAACAGTGCGGCCACCAACACCAACACCGCGGCAATGAGCACCAACAACAAGATCAATTCGATGGCGAGGGTGACTTGCTGCAACACGCCTTGAATTTGCTCGATGATGGCTTGGGTATCGAGCAAGGTCACGCCAGGGTAGCTACGAATCAGTTGCGTTAATTGCGCTTGTTGCTCACTCGGCACATGAAAACTGGTCATGTAGTTGGGGTGCAACGTGGCGGCCACATCGGGCGAAAAGATGAAGTAAAAGTTCGGGCTGAGCGACGACCAGTCGATGCTGCGCAGGCTGCTGACGGTGACGTATTGATCTTGCCCCGCCGAGCGAATGTGCAAGGTGTCGCCTAAGGCAATGTTCAAGCGCTGCGCCAAACGGGCTTCAACCGACACTTGCCCTGCCTCTTGCAAGGCTTGCCAGCGACCGGATTCGACGCGATTGCCTTTCGGCAGTTCGGTCACACTGGTAATAATGAGGTCACGATTTACCGCTGGATCTTCGCTGATGCCATGCTCTTCGACCGTGCGTTCGTTCACGGCGATCAAGCGACTGGGGTAAACCGGATACAGGGTTTGTCGTGCCCAACCGGCCTCATCTAACGACTGTTCAAATTGTGCTTTTTCGTACGGCTGGATGTTCACAGCAAACACATTAGGGGCGTCGTCGGGCAAGCTGGCTTGCCAGTCGGCCAGTAAGTCGTGGCGTAGGTTGGCAATCACCACCATGATCATTAAGGTCAACGCCAACGCCAGTATTTGCCCTGCGGTTTGACGACCATTGCGCGTTAAACGCTGCCACGCAAAGCGACGCGTAAGCGGTAAATCGCGCTGCTGTAGGCGCTGTCGCCAACGGCCAATACCAAACGTCAACAAGGTTAACAGCAACAACAGCACCAGCGCGCCGCCGAGCATAACCCCCACACTCATCACAACGTCGCCCGTGAACAACCACAGCAAACCGGTCAATGCCAACATGGCGACCGCCGATAGCACCCAGCCTTGCAATGGCACAGGTGTTAAGTCACGGCGTAACACGCGCAATGGGCTGACGCGCGCCAGCGGGTAAAGATGCGGTAAGGCAAAACCCAACAAGGTGATACCGGCACTGCTGGTACCCAACAGCCATGCTTGCCAAGGGGCATGCGGCAATTGTTTCGGCAGTACGTCTTGCAGCAACCAAATCAGCGCAGCTTGTAGGCTAAAGGCCAATACCGCCCCGGCCACCATCGCCAACACCGCCAAAATCAGTAATTGTTCGGTATAAATGCGGGTGATTTGGGCTTGCGCCAAACCAAAAGTGCGCATCAATGCACTGATGTCGTAATGCCGTTGTGCGTAGCTTTGTGCCGAAATGGCCACCGCCACGCTGGCCAGCACAACCGCCAATAAGGCCGCCAGCGATAAATACTGCCGCGCTTTTTCCAACGCGTTGCTGAGCGCTTGGTTGCTGTCTTGAATGGTTTCGATTTGTTGATTGGGTTCCAATACCAAGCTGTTTTGCAGTTGTTGTAAGGCCGTATCGTTGCCTTGCAGCAAGAGGCGATAATTCAATCGACTACCAGCCTCGGTGAGACCACTGGCGGCGATGTCGTGCCAATTCATCATTAGCCGTGGGTTAAAACTGTAGAAATTACCGCTGCGGTCGCTTTCTTCCAGCAGCACACCGACAATGCGCAGCGCTAAACGACCGACCTCAACCTCATCGCCCAGTTGTACGCCAAGCAACGCCATGAGTCGTGGCTCTAACCATGCTTCGCCCGATTGTGGCCCTTGTTGCCGTAACGTGCCCTGCTCGTCATCGGCGCGATCGGTAACGCGCAAACGACCGCGCATGGGATAACCTTCATCCACCGCCTTGATGGCCGCTAGGTTCATCGCCTCGTCGTGCAGCACCACGCTGGCAAAGCTCAAGGTACGCGTGTGCTGTAAACCCAGTGCATCGGCTTGTTGTTGCCATTCGGGGGGAATGGGCGTTGCCGAACGCACCCGCATGTCAGCACCCAACACGTCGTTGGCGCGATATTGCATGGCGGCATCCAGCCGTGCGCTGAACACGGCAATGGTGGTGGTGGCGACAACGGCCAGTAACAACGCGGTGACAATCAGCGTGAGTTCACCACTGCGTGCTTCGCGCCACAACAACCGCAGCGCGAGACGAAGTTCCGCCCAGCGGCTCATAACACCTCCTGCAAACGGCCATCGGTCATGTGTACCTGACGCTGACAACGCGCGGCCAATTCTGGATCATGAGTCACCAGTACTAAGGTGGTACCGGTTTGCTCATTTAAGGCAAACAACAGGTCTTCGATTTGTGCGCCGGTGGTTTGATCGAGGTTGCCGGTGGGTTCATCGGCAAACAGAATTTTGGGGGCACCAGCAAACGCACGGGCAATGGCCACTCGCTGTTGTTCGCCGCCGGATAATTGATTGGGGTAATGGTGTGCCCGTGCGGCTAAGCCCACTTCCTGCAACAGTGCCTGTGCTTGTTGCCGTGGTTTCGCTTGGCCACGAATTTCGAGCGGTAACATGACGTTTTCTAGCGCCGTTAGGCCGCCCAACAATTGAAAGTTTTGAAACACAAAGCTCACGCCCTGACCACGAACCGCGGCACGTTCGTCTTCGGACAGCGCATCAATGCGTTGCCCTAACAAGTGAACCTCTCCGGCGGTGGGCTGATCTAATCCAGCCATCAATCCGAGTAACGTCGATTTACCGCTGCCCGATGCGCCAACAATGGCCACCGTATCGCTTGGCTTGATCTCTAAATCAATGCCCTGCAAGATGGTCAACGGTTGTCCGCCGGAATTCACGGTTTTTTCGAGTTGTCGTATCAGTAAAGAGGAAGTCACAGTGTTGTCTCGCTTTTGGGTTCATGGCCGCCGTAAGGTCATTGCGGTCGTTTTATTGCTGTTTCTGCTATCACCTGCGCACGCCGATCGAGTATTGATTGTCGGAGACAGTATTAGTGCAGGTTTTGGCATACCACTGCAAGCCGGTTGGGTCGCTTTATTCGAAAAGCAGTTGCAACAACAAGTTCCATCGGCACAGGTGATCAACGCCAGCATCAGTGGCGACACCACCAGTGGCGGCCGTGCTCGCCTATCGAACTTGCTGGCGGAACATCAACCCAGTTTGGTGCTGATCGAGCTCGGTGGCAATGATGGCTTGCGCGGCACACCGCTGACCGTGATCCGCCAAAACATGGTCATGATGATCGAGCAGGCGCAAGCCAGTGGCGCCACCGTGTTATTGGCTGGCATGCAAACTCCACCCAATTATGGCGCGCGTTACAGCGAGGGCTTTGCCCACATTTTTACCGAGTTAGCCGACCAGTATCAAACCTTGTTGGTGCCTTTCATCCTTGAAGGCATTGGCGGTGTTGACGGCATGATGCAAGCCGACGGTATTCACCCCACCGCCGAGGCACAAGACATCATGCGCGAGCATGTGTGGCAAGCCATTCAGCCTTGGTTGGCCACGCAGTCGTAGCATAAAAACGGTGGTTTATGGGATGCGTGCCACGTCCACCGACACCGACAAAATCGGGTCTTTGCCGCCACCAAAAATCACGCCTTTTACCGGCGTGACGTCGTAATAATCGCGTCCTTCTGCAGTCACGATGTGCTGGTTGTTGGCGCGCAAGTCGTTGGTTGGATCAAATTCGATCCAACCTTCTTTTGGCGAAAAATACGACACCCACGCATGCGTGGCATCCGCACCCACCAGCTTTTCTTGCCCCGGAGGGGGTAAGGTTTCCATGTAGCCCGACACGTATTTCGCCGGAATGCCCATGGCGCGCAAGCAACCCACTTCGAGGTGGGCAAAATCTTGGCATACGCCCCGTTTGTGCGCCAATACCTCGGTTAATGGCGTGGCGATGGTGGTGAAACCTGGGGTGTATTGAAAGTCGTTAAAGATACGACTGGTCAGCTCGGCAACGCAGTCGTAAAGCGGTCGATCTAGGGCGAACGATGGCCGTGCGTAGTCGGCCAGTTCGTCGCTGATTTTGACCATGGGCGAATTCAGTAAGAACTCTTTGGCGTTCATCACATCCACGGAGTCGCTGAGCTTGAGGTATTGCAAGGCATCGCCATAGCTCATGCCCAAATCGAGCTTGAGCGCCGCCGGAGATGACTGCATGTCGATGAGACTTTCCGCCGTAATGGATAATTCGGTATGGGCAGTCTGTATTTCAAAATGATAGCTGTGATTACCAAAATAATCGGTACGCTGTTTGGTGGTGGTTGGCAACGGCGACACCATAATACGGCTGCTGATACAACGCTGGCGCTCGGTGTTACGAGGCACCAAGTTAGCCAGATTGAAACAATGCGACACGCTTTCGGCGTATTGGTATTGAGTGGTATGAATCACTTTGTATTTCATAACAGAACCCTACTCTCCCCAAAAGGTCGTGACCAGCTGCTGAGGATCAATGCGATGATCGAAGTACTTATCACTCACCAAATTGCTGAACTCCGACAACAACTTGTTCAATTGCGTCAATAACAACGCGAGGTTTTGGCGAGAACCGTCGCTCACTTCCACCAACTGCGCAATGCGCGACAGTTTTAGGCTGGTAATGACTTCGAGCAAAACGCGATCTTCTTCGGCCAGCGCAGTGAAATTCGTATCACCTCGACGCAGTACGGCAAAATGATGCTGCAACTGTTCAAATTGAAAAATCAATGACCGTGGGTTGGTTGGGTCGAGCATCACCAGCTCCAAACCAAAGGCCAAACCAGCGCGTGCTCGGCTTTGACGACGATAGGTGATCAGTACCTCCATCGAGCGCAACATGGCATGCAACACCACGTCACTCTCGGCTTTGTCCACCTCTGGCGTGATGAGCGTGGTGACGGTTTTCATGATTTGTACCGCGCGTTCAACACGCCGCCCCATGTCCATGAAATGCCAGCCAACGCCGCGCACCATGCTCTCTTGCATCAGCCCCGACAACGCCATTAATGGAATCACCAACGGATCGAGTGCCTCTTCTGGTGCGGATGACAACCCACCGGCTAGAGACACTTCCAAATTATCCAAGGCGTCACGAATGTCGTTGATGACGCGAATGGTATCCGACGACAGCAGCTCTTTCGATTCGTCGGCACAAAACAGCAAGGCATTCAGTGTCGATTTGATACTGCCCGAGCGAGTGCCATCGTTGATGATGTGCAGTAATTCGGTTTCAGGATTGGCCAGTTGTTCATCGCTGGCGCTTAAAAAACCGGGCTGCGTGTCCGTGATTTCGGTGATGGCACGCAACAGCACGCGTTGCGATGCGGCACTGATGGGCTGTTCACCATTGATCAACATAAACACGGTGCGCAATATGCGTAACGAGGCTTCGGCACGCTCGGCGTAGCGTCCCAACCAAAAGAGGTTTTCTACCACTCGACTGGGCAAACTGACCAGCAAGGCTTCTAACTCGGCCTGACCCGCCTCGGTGGTTGCATCGTCATTGACGCGCTCGGGCTCGGTGGCGGTCACCCAGGTGTCTTTGCTCGGGCAACCGGCCTGCATGCTGATTAACTGCTGGCCAACGCCTAGGCCAACGCGGGTTAAGCCCCCCGGCATGACGATGTAAGAGTTGTCGGTCGCCACCGCGAAGGTGCGCAATATCGCTGGACGCGGTTCCAGTCCCGTTGCTGTCATGGTTGGGATATGCGATTTTTCAACCCGCTCTTGCGCCACATATTGATGCGGTTTTTGACGGATTTTCACAGCCCAATCGGCCAAGCTTTCTGGGCGTAAATCGCCACCCCAAAAACTGCTCATACTGGTGCCCCGATAAATGGGCTTAATGATCAATCGATGCAGATTCGCGCAAATGTATTCCAAATCGTCCGCATCGCCTGCCCAATAGGTGGTCACCGATGCCAAACGCGGCTCTCTACCCAGCAACTGCTTACTGATGGCCGGTAAGTATTTCAATAAGATGGGGTTTTCAAGCACACCCGATCCGAGCGGGTTGGCCATGATAACGCGCCCAGAACGAATGACATCGAGCAACCCCGGTATGCCTAAATGTGAGTCGCTACGCAGTTCAACCGGATCGCAAAACACATCGTCAATGCGACGTAAGATGACATCCACACGCCCTAATCCATCCAATGATTTCATCCAAACAAAGCCATTGCGGACGACCAAGTCGCTGCTTTGCACCAACGGAAAGCCCAAGTAGTTGGAAATGTAGGAGTGTTCAAAATAGGTTTCGTTGTGCGCTCCCGGGGTCAGCACCACTACCCGTGCTTGGCTGTCGGACGGTGACAGCGAAATCAGTTTTTGTCGTAGCCGTTGAAAAAAACTGGCCAGACGATGCACATGACTGTCGCGGAAAATACTGGGGAACACGCGTGACATGACCGTCCGGTTTTCCAACACATAGCCTGCGCCACTGGGGGCTTGTGTACGGTCAGAAAGGACACACATCGTGCCCTGCTGATCGCGAATCATATCCACCGAATGTAGGATCAACTCATGCTCACCGGGCACTTGAATGCCTTGGCAGGCTCGCAAAAAACCACCATGCCCGAATAACGCTTCCGCAGGCAGCGCGTGTTGCTTGAGCAACTCGCGTGGCCCATAGAAATCGCGCAACATCAGGTTGAATAATTCGGCGCGTTCCAACAAGCCCGATTCGATTTTGGCCCATTCATCGCTACCGATGATGGCGGGCACCAAATCCAATTCCCAATGGCTGTTGGCCGCCAAACCTTCGTCATAAATGTTGTAGGTTACGCCATCATCACGCAGGATTCGCCGTGCTTTTTCCTGTCGTTCTTGCAGCTCTTTTGGCCCTAAGTTGTGCAAACTATCGAGCACATATTGCCACTCAGGCTTAATGCTTCCGTCGTCGGCATACACTTGGTCGGGAATGTCTTGGCTCGGGCGTGGGTACATCGCACTGCCACGGCCCTGCTCACTCATCAATGACACCGCATCCTGCGTTTGACGTTGCGACGCCACAGTCGGCAACGGTTGGTTAGGGGGAGTCAACGAATCTGACACGGTGGTCTACCTGATAAAAAGGCGAATGAGTCAACAATGGGCATAGAACATCGTTGTAAGCTAGGCATCATTATATACTCATCATCCTACAGTTCCTCACACTAAGTCTCTGACTTAGCCATTATTTATTGCGCCTTACACGCCACGCGGACGTCGTAAATCCAAGGTGTAGGGGTACTCGTTCGTGGGTTCTTCCGGTGGTGGTGCCATCGGTCGTGGCCCACTCTGATCCACAAAGAACTCACGCAGTGCGTTGATCTCTGGTCTGGGTGTCAGCGGCCCTTGTGTATGACTCAGTAGATCAAACCGATTGATGCGGCGCGATTCCGCCTCAAACGAATTCACCGGAAACTGATCGTAACTGCGCCCCCCGGGGTGCGATACATGGTAGCGACAACCGCCTATTGAGCGACCATTCCAGGTATCGATCAGGTCGAACACCAGCGGCACATGCACGCCAATATTGGGGTGTAATGCCGAGGGCGGCTGCCACGCTCGATATCGCACCGCACCCACGTATTCGCCATGACGACCTGTTTGGCGCAACGGCACACGACGACCATTGCAGGCCAGCACGTAACGCCCATCGGTCAAACCGGTGGCTTTGATTTGCAAACGCTCCACCGAGGAATCGACATACCGTGCGGTGCCAAAACTGCTGCTTTCTTCACCCAACACATGCCAAGGTTCAATCGCCCAACGCAATTCCAACTCGATGTCATCGAGCGTGACACGGCCATAATGAGGAAAGCGAAACTCCTCGAACGGTGCCAGCCACTCCAGCTGGAACGGATAGCCATGGGCTTGCAAATCCTCCACCACGTCTTTCATGTCTTGCCAAATCGGGTGCGGCAACATAAACCGGTCGTGCAACGCCGTTCCCCAGCGCACCAATGGCTTTTGATACGGGGTTTGCCAAAAACGCGCCAGTAACGAACGAATCAATAAGGCTTGCACCAAGGCCATGCGGCTGTGTGGCGGCATTTCAAAGCCACGAAACTCCAAAATGCCCAAACGGCCACTGGCGCTGCCGGGGGAATACAGTTTGTCGATGCAAAACTCGGCGCGATGGGTATTGCCGGTAATGTCGATCAGTAAGTTACGCAGGATGCGATCCACCAGCCACGGTTGAGGGACTTCGCCGTCGGTAATTTGCGCAAAGGCGATTTCCAACTCGTACAGCATTTCCGCTCGGCCTTCATCGACACGCGGCGCCTGACTGGTTGGCCCAATGAACATGCCAGAAAACAAATAGGATAAACTCGGATGATGCTGCCAATAGGTGATGAAACTGCGTAACACATCGGGTCGACGCAACAACGGGCTGTCGTCTGGCGATGCCCCACCCAGCGTGATGTGATTGCCACCGCCGGTGCCGGTATGGCGTCCATCGAGCATGAACTTCTCGGTCGACAAGCGCGATAACCGTGCTTCTTCGTATAGGGCGGTGGTGGTTTCCACCAACTGTGCCCAGTTGCTCGACGGGTGAACGTTCACCTCAATCACACCGGGGTCGGGGGTGACTAGCAGCTTTACTAGGCGCGGATCACGGGGCGGTTCATAGCCTTCGATAATCACTGGCATCGACAAATGACTGGCGGTCTCTTCAATGGCCGCAATCAGAACAATGTAATCTTCGAGGTATTCGAGCGGTGGCATGAAGACATGCAAACGGCCTTCTCGCGCTTCGATGCACAAGGCGGTACGAACCACCTCGGTCGCGTCAATGTCTTGCTGCTCAGCAAGGCGTTTGTTGCGCGCAAGAATCACTTCGGCTTCCGACAAGTCACTGGCGCTGAGCGGTGGTACCGCAAAGCGAATGTCCGTGGGTTTGACGAGGTTGTCGCGTGGTGCGAATGGGTCACGCTGAATCGGCGGCTCCTGCTCCTCGTCACTCAGCCAAGGCAGATCGTTGAGTGGCAAACGCAAGCCCATGGGTGAATCACCCGGAATCAACACAATACGCTCACGCTTCATTGGCCAGAGGCTGCTTTTCCAAACACCCGACTGTTCGCCCCTAGCGATGGGAATGACGATGCCACTGGGAACGTCTATCCCGCGTTGCATAAGGCGCGCGAGACGCTGACGATCGGAGTCGTTTTTCACACTGTGAGCTAACAGGTCGACGTTTTTGGGTAACGATTGGTGCTTCTGTAAGTAATGGAAACCATCTTCGTAAGCGGGCTGGCAATGTGCCTTGGGTATGCCTAATAAATGACTCAGGTAACGACTGAAATGGCACGCTTGCTTAATGCCATGCTGGTAGTCTTTATCGACGCGCGCCAAGCATTCGGGCTTGCGCCACAAGGGTTCGCCGTCTTTGCGCCAGAAAACGCCCAATGCCCAACGGGGCACTTCTTCTCCGGGATACCATTTGCCTTGCCCATAATGCAGCAACCCATTGGGAGCAAAGCGATCACGTAAGCGCAACAACAGCGTTTTGGCGAGCGATAACTTGTCTTTGCCCAGCGCCTCCGTATTCCACTGTGCCGATTCCATGTCGTCAATGGAGACAAAGGTGGGTTCCCCTCCCATGGTCAAGCGCACGTCGTTCGCGTCCAACTCGGCATCGACCAATTCACCCAATGCCAGAATGTGCTGCCATTGTTCATCGCTGTAGGGTTTGGTAACGCGCGGATCTTCCAGTATCCGTTCCACCGTGTTACTGAATTCAAACGTGACTTCGCATTTGTCGGTAAACCCCGCGATGGGCGCGGCCGACACGGGGTGTGGTGTACAAGCCAAAGGAATGTGACCCTCACTGGCAAACAAGCCCGAGGTGGGATCCAAACCCACCCAGCCCGCACCCGGCAGAAACACCTCACACCATGCATGCAAATCGGTAAAATCCTGCTCGGTACCCGAAGGGCCATCCAATGACGCTTCATCGGCTTTTAATTGCACCAAGTAGCCCGACGCAAACCGCGCCGCTAAGCCGAGATGCCGTAATAATTGCACCAACAGCCAAGCCGAGTCGCGACACGAGCCTTGCTTCAGCGTCAGGGTTTCTTCTGGCGTTTGCACACCCGGTTCGAGCCGCACGAGATAATTAATCTCTTGCTGGACGCGTTGGTTAATGGCGACCAAAAAGTCGTTGATGCGCTGCTTCTTGGTGTCGACGGCTTTTAAGCGTTTGCGAAATGCGTCACCGCAACTTTTGCTCCCTAAGCGCTCTTTTTCGAGATAAGGAAAGAGTTCTTTTTTTAACTGTTTGGGGTAGGTAAATGGGAAATGTTCCGCGTATTCCTCTACAAAAAAGTCGAAGGGATTGACCACCGTCATGTCGGCGATGACTTCCACGTCCACTTCAAATTCCGTGCATTTTTCCGGAAACACCAAGCGCGCTAAATAATTGCCAAAGGCGTCCTGCTGCCAGTTAATAAAATGCGTGGCGGGTTTGATGTTCAGGCTGTAGCTGTGAATGGGGGTACGCGTATGCGGTGCAGGGCGGAGCCGCACCGTATGCGGTGACAGGTTCACGGGGCGATCAAATTGATAGCTCGTTCGATGATTGATGCAAACACGAATCGTCATGCTAAGGTCGCCTTAATAGTTAGTGAACCAATTTTCCGTAATACGGCTATGAATCGCCGCAATGTCTAACTGCCGATCGTTTAAATAATCCTTCATCGGCTCACCCAAGTCGCTGTAATCCACCGTTTTTAGTGTCGTTTCTTGTACGCTGCGCACATCACGCAATACCGCCTCGTGCTTGGGCAGACGCTCTAACGAATCCACTAAGGCCGATAAGGTGTAGGCGAGCGTACGCGGAAAAGCCGCATCTTCGATGATGTAACGCACCACTTGCTCGCTTTTTACCGAAGCGCGCACGCTGCGACGATAGCTCTGATCGGCACCGAGCGAACGCAGTACATTGCCCCAAATTATTTGCTGGCTGTTGATGGCGTCTTCGTCACTCCAGACTTGCATTTGCACGCGCACACCCGCATCCAAAATTCGTGTGGTCATGTCGGCGCGTTCGATATTTCGACCCAACTTCATGAAGTACCACACAAAGTCGCGCGGCATGGTGCCCACCAGTAAGCCCTGTATTTGTTGGCAGCTTTGAATGACGCCATCCAAAAAGTGATAACGCTGGCTGCGATTAATGCCTTGCTGAATGTTGTCGGTGACAAACAGGTGCAACTCATTGATCATTTCCCAGCTCTCGGCGGGTATCACATCGCGCGTGGTACGCAGATTTTCTCTGGCGTACTTTAAGCACGAAGCGACTGACGAGGGGTTGGTGTCATCACCCAATAAAAATTTTACGACGTTGCGTTCGTCTTGCACCTTATAACGCTCATGAAACACCTGTTCGGCACTGTTGATGGTGACCAAGTTGTACCAGCCCAAGCCGATGCTGCGCGGTAAATCAAACATCAGTTTGTCGTACACACTGATGAGTCGAACGGTGTTTTCAATGCGTTCTAAATAACGGGCGGCCCAATAAATTCGTTCTGCTACGCGAGATAACATCGCCTACTCCTATTCCACAATCCAAGTATCTTTACTGCCACCGCCCTGCGATGAATTCACCACCAGCGAGCCTTTATTCATCGCCACACGGGTTAATCCGCCCATGGTGACGTAGGTTTCCTTTCCTTGCAGGACAAAAGGGCGCAAGTCCAAATGTCGTGGTTCAAGCTCGTTTTTGCCGACAAACGTGGGCGAAGTCGACAGCGCCAGTGTGGGTTGTGCTATGTAGTTGCGCGGGTTTTCTTTGATCAGCTGAACAAATCGTTCACGCTCTTTTTTGGTGGCATGAGGGCCGACCAGCATGCCGTAACCGCCGGACTCGTTGGCCGGTTTCACCACCAATTTCTCGATATTGTTGATGACGTATTCGCGTTGTGCTTCGTCGTAACACAAATAGGTTTCAACATTTTTGATGAGCGGCTCTTCACCTAGGTAATATCGAATGATGTCGGGCACAAAGGCATAGATCACTTTGTCATCGGCCACCCCAGCACCTGGGGCATTGGCCAGTGCGACGTTGCCCGATTTCCAGGCCCGCATTAAACCACTCACCCCCAAGCAGGATTCTTTATTAAACACTTCAGGGTCGATGAATAAGTCGTCGATGCGACGATATATCACGTCGACTCGCTCCAGTCCGGCAATGGTTTTCATGTACACGCAATCGTCGTCTTGCACCACCAAGTCGGCTCCTTCGACCAACTCACAGCCCATTTGCTGCGCCAAAAAGGCATGTTCAAAATAGGCCGAGTTGTAGATGCCGGGAGTGAGTACCACGACAACGGGTTTGGCAATTTTTCTTGGTGACAACGCCACCAAAGTATCGAAGAGGTGTGCGCAGTAATTATCCACTGGCGCGATATTCACTTCCTCAAACAGCTCGGGCAACACACGCTTGGTTATGGCACGATTTTCGAGCATGTACGACACGCCCGAAGGCACACGTAGGTTATCTTCGAGCACATAAAATTCACCATCACTGTCGCGCACCAAATCGGTGCCGCAGATGTGCGCCCACACCCCAAAAGGAGGCGAAACGCCCACACACTCTTGGCGAAAGTTTTGTGAGTTTTCGAGCACATAAGCAGGTAACACGCCGTCTTTGACGATGCGTTGCTCGTGATACAAATCATCAATGAACTTATTCAGTGCTTTCAAACGCTGTTTCAGGCCAGCCGATGTTTTGTCCCACTGCTGCTTACTGATGGTGCGTGGCACAATATCGAATGGCCACGAGCGATCAATATTGCCATTGTCGGTGTATACGGTAAAACTCACCCCCATCTCTTTAATTGTGGCCTCCGCCGCTTTGCGGCGAGATTCGACCGCGTCATCGGACAATGATTGAAAATAAGCCACCAGTTTCTTGGCTGGCTCACGCGCCTGACCCGGATGGCTCATTAGCTCATCGTAGAAGTCGTTACACTGATACGTATTCCATGAATTCGTCATTTTTGCTCAAAGACCTTTTTACACAATAAGGCGGCTAATCGATGTGCGCAGTCACTTGACGGCATTGGCTAACGAGTAACCTGACTTTACACGCACCGTCTGACAGTGTTGTTGCAAAAACCAGTCCAACGTTTCGACGTGCCGGATTTCAGCGGGGAAAAGAGAGAGGCGCTCTGTTCAGAGCGCATTCTGATAGGATTATGGCTGAGTATCGCTCAGTAACGCTAAGGCAGCCCCCAAACGTTTTTGCTCGTTTTCATCAAAGTGCTGCTGACGATAACGCTCTAGTAATCGTTCACGGTCAAATTCGTTCAATCCCTGTACGGCTTGACTGGAGACATAGTCTTGGTATTTCAGCAAGCGTTCTCGCCATTGCGCTTGCTGCTGGTCGACGTGCGCCAATCGCTCAGCGACCTCGACCCCGTAGGTGTCGATACGCCATTGTTGAATACTGGCGGCATCGGCGCCTTGCGCTTGCAGCTGTTGTTGTTGGCTATTGAGCGTTAAGACACTGCGCGTTTGCTGGCGCGCTAGCTGCACATCCAGCGGCAACGCTTGCTCTAACGCGTGCAGTTGTTCGCTATCCGCCTGACCGGCCTGATGCTTTAACCGAGTGAGGTAGAGTTGATCCAGCAATTGGTCTTGCTGAAAAAATGCCGACAACACTGGCTCGTCAAACCATTGCTCACGTAACCGTTGCTGCCACGCGAGGCGCGCCGATAATTGATCAAAATCGCTATTCACGATGCGTTTCGATTCTTCGTAATCGTATTCGGCCAGATCGGCCAAATAGTTAAGATAATCTTGCACTAACTGGGTGGCTTGTTGCTGACCTGGGTTAGGCAGTTGCTGAATGCTGTATTGCAGCCACTGCACGATCATGTCTAGGTCAACCTCGCCCTGTGCCGATAAGTGAAAATCAATCCAACGACGCAAATCGCGGTCAATGATCAATTCGCCCTGTCGGTTCACGCGCAACGCGCCATCCACCTGCGCACCTTGAAAAGTACGCAATTGCGAAAAATCAGGGGCTGTGGCGCGTAACGAGGGTTGATTGGAAACCGCCATGGCAGCGGTTGGCAGTTGAATGGGTATGGCCGCTTGCGTCGCCACGTAGACTTGAGGGCGCTGATCTAAATGCCAGACAATACCGACAATGACCGCGCAAAATACAGAAATCTGCCATACCCTTGCCATATTACAATCCTACTTGTTTTAAACGGTTCGCATGGGTACGGAACACCGTGAGCGGATCAGTTTCAAACAAGTCGACCAAACCCAGTGTTTGGTTCACTTCATCGAGGTGGTTCATGCGGAAGTCATTACGAATCACCAGACCGAGATTCGATGCACAGGCACCGACTAAACCATCATTGGCTTCACCGCGTGGGAAAAACAGCGAACCGGCGATGGTAATGGCTTCGAGCGGATCGAGAATATTCGTCACTGGCTTAGAGCCCGCCCACGAGTAATAACGAACGCCTTGATACGACGCGGCACCATCACCGCAAGCCGTGGTTGGAATGCCGCCCGGATGCAGTTGATTAAAGCGTTCGGCTTCGGCAAACGTCATCGAGCCAACAGACGCTAAGAAGTCTTGCTCGTATTGACCACCGGATAAAAAGTTAATGGCACCGGCTAAGGCATTGCCGAGACCACCCAATAAAGCAGCGGCAGCACTGGAGCCATTGGCCGCATCTGTCACGGCTTCAGCAACCGGGGTGCCTTTATTAACGCCCGAGATACTGGTCACGGAGGCAATCAAATCAGGGCGTACCGACGCCACATAGCGCGTGGTTGGCCCACCATGGCTGTGACCAATCAGATTCACCTTGCTGGCACCCGTCAACGCCAAAATTTGTTCAATTTGAGGAATGAGTTGCTCACCACGAATTTCAGGCGAATTGGAGTTGGCAACGGTGGTCACAAACACTTGCGCCCCATCAGCACGCAAGGTTTCAGGGATTTTGTACCAGTAATCGACACCCAACAAACTGTCAAAGCCCAATAAACCGTGCGTTAGCACAATTGGGTAGCGTGTTTCGGTGTAGCCTGTTGAGGGGGGTTTTGACATGGATAATGCCAAGCTGGCGTACAACAACGACATCAGCATAACGCCAATTTTCAGCGAACGTACGATCATAATGAGGCCCTTCATTGTTATTGTTAGAGGCTGTATTACAAAGACAAACGCTTTGTAACAGCGAGCTAACAGTGTAGGCACTATGCACACCAACCATAGGTCATACCCTGCCAAACTCACTCGAAATCTAACGCAATTCAGGCCAACCCCTTGGCATAAGAACCAAGGGGCATATTGAGGCTATTTTTAATATTACAAAGTAGTAATGCGATCAGTCTTGCCACAACGCCTGCTGGGCTTGATGCAGTACGTGAGCATCGTTGACGGTGCGTTCAATGATCGTTTTTACGGGTGCTACGTCGTCGATCAAGCCTTGCGTTTGACCAATAAACTGCACACCTTGTTGTAAATTGCCATCAACGGTGGCGGCTTGAATCATCGGCACGCTGGCCCCAAAGTAAGCGAGCAATTTGACTTGATGCATACGCGCCAATAAGCCCAACATAACGCGCCAAATAGGCTGCCCTACTTTGTGCGCCACACGCGCGGCTTGCCAGCTGGCGACAAAAAAGTTCATTGGCTTGCGTGTTTCTTTGATGGATTTCTCTGTTCGCATCACTCGCGCGGGGATGCCATCGAAATTTTTGGAATAGATGGTGTCTTGTTCGCTGCGCTCAAGTACGGCTTGCTTGGTCGCACTGTGCAATGGGCTTTCGGCACTGGTGGCTAAGCGCGACCCCATGGCGATGCCATCAGCACCCAAGGATAACGCGGCCAACAAACCACGCCCATCGGCAAAACCACCCGTTGCAATCACAGGAATACTCACTTTGCTGGCAATAGAGGGAACCAGCACGAGGGACGTCACGTCACCACCGTGCGCCGCTGCTTCGTGTCCCGTCACCAATAACGCATCAGCACCAATGCGCTGTGCCGACAGTGCATGCTTTTCACTCACCACCGTAGCGATCACTTTTCCGCCATAAGCATGAGCTCGCTCGACAATCCAGTCGCCTTTGCCCAGCGAGAAATTAATCACGGGAACTGCTTCCTGCAACGCGATTTCGGCGTTTTCTGCCGCACCGGGCATTAATAAGGTGACGCCAATACCAAACGGCTTATCCGTCAAGGTACGAATTTGCTGAATCGCGGCGCGGGTTTCGTCGGGAGAGAGTGGGCCACTGGCCAAAATACCTAAACCGCCGGCGTTGGAAACTGCAGCGACTAATTCGGGGGTAGAAATCCAGCTCATGCCAGGTAACACAATGGGGTGTTGGATACCGAGCAATTCGGTCAGTCGTGTCTTCATTGCACTCACTCAATCACAGCAAAAGAAGCTACTGTACCGAGACACGGTCAGATGTCCAGTAGCTGTATGCTGACAAAGACATTATTGCAACAAGCGACTGGCGTCCGAGTGAGGTTGAAAAACGGGCATTGGGGGTGTTACGGAAGGCGAGCGAGTCGCGCGAATGTGTTCTATGTGCTGCTGCCGCTGAATCACATGGGGCGCATACGGCTGAGTGTGTACTTCGGATTGCAACGATTGATAAAAGTTATCCAGCGCTTGGCGTTGCTGCGGATGACGGTTATTCCATTCAATCGTCATGGCAGGCGTGTTAGCCGCCACAGCGGAAGGCGTGAAATCCGCGACGGCCATGCTCGCCTGCAATATTCCACAGAATCCTAAGCCAATGTACGTTAATTGCTTCACACGTTGCGCCCTTCAAAACGATGCTCGATTGTAACGGTAATTTTTTCGCGACGCCCTGTACTAGGGCGTAAATGCTGAGTAAAGCCGATGTCACTATACCTTAGCCGTGGCCACTAGGGGTAAGGTCACATGTGCCACAAGTCCGCCATTGGGGTGATTGGCGAGCTGCAATTCGCCACCATGATGAACAATAACGCGATGTGCAATGGCTAACCCCAAACCAAATCCGCGATGACCACGCTGTAAGTCATCGGCTTGTCGCTCGCGCGCGTCTTCGTTGCGATAAAACGGCCGCAACAGCAATGGCAGCACATCTTCTGGTACACCTGGGCCATGATCACGAATGGCGATGTTGACGCTGGTCGGCTTGGCTTCGACGGTAATATCGACTGGTGTGCCTATGCGCGTGTGCAACAAGGCATTGCGAATCAGGTTTTCGAGTGCAGCGCGTAGCAAGGTTATGTCGCCGCGCACGCTCAATTCATGATCGGGAAATGACACCTGCAAGGTGGCCTCTGCTTGTTCAAATTGAGCGTCGGCAATGATCTGTTGCAACAACGCCTGACACGCGATTGACTGCCAATGGTGCTGACTCGGGTCCACTTCCAGTCGTGCCATGCCGAGTAAGTCGCCAATCAACTCATCGAGTCGCTGATTTTCCAGTTCAATACGATCCAAATATTCTTGCTGTTCAGGAACGGCGTCCATACGCGCCAGCTCTAACGCCACCGCCATGCGCGCTAACGGTGAGCGCAATTCATGCGAGACATCGCGAATCAATTGGCGCTGATCGGCCAGCACACGACTTAACTTCGACGCCATACCACCAAACTCACGACTCAACTCGCCCAGCTCATCTTGGCGCTGGAGTAATCGCGGGTTGATGGCAAAATCCAATGAGCCACCGGCAAAGCGACGCACGTATTTTTGCAACGCCAACAAGGGGCGCGTGAGATAACTGGAAAGCAGCCAACCCCATAAGGCGAACAACAGCAAGGAGGCTAACAGCCCCCAGCCGAGGTAGGCCGGTAAGTTAAAGACCGCTAGCGGGTGCAGAAACTCAACCACCAGCAAATAAACGCGACCATTGGCAGCGGTGATGGGCGCTTTGACCAAGACTTCAGTACGCCCCAGTGGGTTAATCAGCGCATCATAGGAATCGGCGGCCAGTGCATAATTTTGCACCAGCTCGGGGGGGCTGGGTATTAATGACATGCCTCGATCATCAAACACATAGGCATTCACACTGGGGTGACGCTCAAACGCCATGAGCCACTCCAATAACAATGGCTCACCGCCCGTTTGTAAAATCAATTCTGCCGACGATATGTAGCCGCCGGTAGGCGCGACCAGGTTAATGGAGTTATTCGACCATTCGCGGTAATACGCCGATAACAACAGCGTAACGACGGTGGCGACCAAGCTCGTGACCATAAAAGCGAGGTAGATTTTGAGAAAAACACCGCGCATGATCAGTCCGCGTCGCGCGGGTCGGCTTGATACAAATAACCGATACCACGAACCGTTTTAATGCGTGGCCCACCTTGAGGGCTTGGCCCGAGTTTCTTGCGCAAGTTACTTAAGTGCATGTCCAAACTGCGGTCGAACAAGGTCAATGATCGCTGCATCGACAATTCGGCCAGTCGGTTTTTTTCCACGACCTTACCCATTTCCCGTGCCAGTACCAGCAAAATATTGAACTCGGTGATGGTTAAGTCGATGGGTTCACCATCCCGATAAACGCAGTGCTGATCCAGGTCGATGCGTAATTCATCCAATTCAAGACAGGCGTCAGCCACGTCATGAGAGCGACGACGACGCAATACGGCACGCAAACGAGCCGCCAATTCTCTTGGATTACAGGGTTTGGGTAAATAATCGTCCGCACCGATTTCCAATCCGGCAATCCGATCCATCTCGTCGCCTTTGGCGGTTAGCATAATGATCGGTAGCTCACTGCGTTGACGAATGGCACGCAAAATATCGAGACCACTGCCGCCCGGCAGCATGATGTCGAGAATCACGGCTTGATATTTACCAGACAATGCTTCATTGAGACCATCTTGCGCATGGTATACCGAGGTAACATGAAACAGCTCGCGCTCTAAATATCGAGTTAATAACGCAACCAACTCTTGGTCATCGTCCACCAGCAGAATGTTCATACCCTGTTCCTATTATTCTTTGCCGCCAGTGTCGGAGATTATGCCTAGCGATTTCAAGCGCCTGACACAGTCTTTACGATTCCTCGACACGATGATGATGAGCCACAAACGCCAGCGCATCGGTGACGGCCTCGGTCACACGCTGGCGTGTTTGTATCAATTCATCTGGCGACATATAAAATGCCATGTCCACTTTGTGACGAATGTAACGTGGAGGGAGCTTGTTCAAGGCAACACAAGCGACGTCTGCCATAAAATCCACACTGGCATTGGGCTTCACTTTGGCAATGCGAGACAAAATTTCTTCAGCCACCATTTGTTCATAATAGTTGAGAATATGATTATTAATGCTCATGATAACCTCTTTATGGGAGTTGCTTACGGAGTCAGCATAGCATCTTGGTGATTTCCTGCTTTACTTAAATAGATCCGTACTGTGTTCTGGAGAAGACATGAAAACCGTTAGCGACATTATGACCCGCAACCCTCACACATTAACCCCACAAGCGTCGCTGCTAGATGCCGAACAGTTAATGAAAACCCACCAGATTCGACATTTACCGATTGCCAATGACGAGCAACAAGTCCAAGGGGTCATTTCTCAGAAAGAAGTGCTGGCAGAAGCCTTTAAGATCACCAACCGTTTTGGTAGCCAGCATTTACAATCGTATTTAGCAAAAACCTTGATTGATCAAGCCATGCAACGAGAAGTCATTACCATTAGCCCAGACATGCCATTACTGGATGCCGGTCGGTTGCTGCAAGAAAAGAAACGCGGTTGCTTGCTGGTCACTAACGGTGACAATCAACTGCAAGGCATTTTGACATCGCAAGACTTTGTGAAGTTGGCCATTCAGCTACTTGACCAATAAGCCGTCTGGCTGCGTACTCATCACACCGACAATGACGTACGTCATGTTCTCTTTTGGCCATCGCATTATGCTGCTTGAAGAGCAATGACGTACAAACCGAAATGAGGTGGCTATGAATTTAGAACAGGTGAAAGTGCAACTGGAAGCGCGTAAACATGCGTTACTAGCGCGCGCCGATAAGGTAGAACGCGATGCCAGTCATCGTGATGAGGCGGTTTCCGCTGACTTTGCCGAAGAACAGGTGAAAGTGCAACTGGAAGCGCGTAAACATGCGTTACTAGCGCGCGCCGATAAGGTAGAACGCGATGCCAGTCATCGTGATGAGGCGGTTTCCGCTGACTTTGCCGAACAAGCCACCGAGCGTGAAAATGATGACGTATTACGCACGATTGGTATCGAGGCTCGCCATGAGTTGCGACTCATCGAACACGCGCTCGATCGTTTATCTCAGGGGCATTACCATGAGTGTGCCGAATGTGGTGCGGATATTGGAGAAGCACGACTGATTGCCGTGCCGTATACCGAGCATTGTATTCAATGCGCAACTCAACAAGAGCAAGCGCAATAACACGACTCGACGCACTGAAAGAGCCTCAGCGAGGCTCGATTACCACGGTTGAGTGTGTCGAATTCGCAATAAAACAGTGTTGATGTGACTTGTCGTACATGGCCGCAAGCACCTCAGCTTTGGGAGGCTCGCCGGCAAAGATCACCTTAGGGCGAAGACAAATCTCGCTCACCCAAAAACGGCCATCATCGCGCTGACTCAAGCGCGCCTCAGCGTCATCCTCATAGGACTCGACCACCAATCGTTTTTTCGCAGCCAACGCCAGAAAGGTCTGCATAAAGCAGCTGCTCATGGCAGCCGCCAGCAGTTGCTCTGGATCGGCACCGATGTCATTGCCTGCTCCGGCTACCGGCAACTCGACATGCGGCTGAAAATGAATACGATGTTGACGCTCAAACCCCTGATGCGAGAACTCGCCCTGTCGCTGCCAGCGAACCTGAATGCGATGCTCAGCCATGATTACAAGCCCTTCTGCTGACGGATTGTAAAGGCACCACGCAAATCACCCAACTGAAAACCAACGGCCTCATCGTCAGGATAAAGAGCCTGCAAGCGAGTTTGAATGGGCTCGGCGATGCTGTCACCATGACATGCCAAGCAAGCCATACCCGTAGGGATTGCTCTCATGTAGCGATATTCATGATCCGTTTCGAGGCTTGCTTCTAACTGCGACGTGTCCGGATTGCCCGCCAATGCTTCGGCAAACTGCAACAACACTTGCTGCTCCCATTCATCGGCTCGATTATCCGGATTGCGCACTTTCAATGCGGTTCGTCCCACTTGCCAGCCCTTTTCACTGAGCTGCTCGGCCAACTCCGGCGCAACTTGATGACACACATCAATGGCGGCTAAAGGGCCTTCGCTGCGCATGGTCTGTTGTAAGGTTTGCTGCAGTGAGGTACCTAGCTGGCCCATCTGCATGCGTGCGTCTTGCACAAAAGAGTCTGGCGCCGGTGCGGCGTGCAATGAGGCCGTCATCGTCAAGGCCAGCACACCCAACGTAGAAAACGAGGAAAACAAAGCGTTCATGCGTTTATCCTTAATTATAACTGCATGGTTATATACTAGACATTATATCGACATAACACAAATGGCTTTCCTCACTTACAATTATTAACACATTGCTCATTAGTTATATTGCTGAGATACTGACTATCTTTAAATAGCAACACCCTTCATAGGTTCCTTATCAGCGTTTAGCAACCCTCGCGAAAGGCGGCTATGATGATGACATGATGACGGATTAATGAGAGCACAACATGGCCGTTGAATTACGCGAACACCCTCGTTTTAATAGTCGCCTGGATGCCATTTGGCAAACACCCGATGGCCAATCTCATCCGTGTAAAATTCGCGACTACTCGCATTCTGGACTGAAGCTGGTTTGGCCTCATGCTTTGTCATTACCGGTTGGCAGTCGCGGTACGTTGTTGATCAAAACCGAGCAAAACACGCTTCCTCTAGCGGTGGAATGGGTGTTTCGGCACGATGATTTGGTGGGCGTTAAATTGCATCAAGCCAATGATCGAGCGTTTTTACAATTGCAAGAACTCAACCAACATTCGCGCGCCAAAGGTGCCTTATCTGACGAACAAACTCAAACGTACCTTGCGGTCATTGAACGTGAGGTACTAGCACTGATTGATCGGCTTCCCAAAAGCTGGCTACCGGCATTTTTAGAAGCGTGTTTTGAGCAAATGAATCAGGCACGCAACACCGCCGAACAACAACAATGGTTTGCCATCGAGAAACACAGCAAGGGACAAGCGCGGGCGTTTTATGATGCGTTTCAAGCTCATATCAAGCAATCGTTGCAACGCTGGCAGCAAGGTTTGCCTGAGTTGACAGAAGAGCAACAGGATGATGATGGTGAGCGGCGATTGTCGCTCATTCAACAGAGTGAGTTTGAAGACTGGTTGTTGGCAAAGGTCACGCTGTCACACGTACAATCCAAACTAGGACACACCAGTTTAGAGGTTCGTCAATTACTGGACACCGTCGGCGTATTAGATCCACAACAAGGTTTTAATCCCATTGGCGCTCATGCCGTTACCAAGGCATTTCAACTGGCGTTAGAAACGTTGTCGCTGCCCAACGAAGCGCGGCCGTTGGCTTTTGACACCTTTGAGGCCATCAGTATTCCGTTGCTGCAACAAACGTATCAAGCACTGTGTCGACAAATTGATATCCCATTAACGTTTCGCTATCGACGCATCACCCCCGTCCAGAACACAACGACCAGTAATGACCCCAATCGTGTTCCCAATGAGGTGCTCGCACAAGCGGCCAATCAGTATCACCCACCAGCAACAACCAACCACAATGCCGCAACCGCGTTGCACAATGACAGTTTGCATGCCTTTCAGCGTCACCAGCAACAGGCGCAACAAGCGTTTGCCAACATTCAATCGTTACTGCAATTGCGTCAACAAAGCCAGCAAGGCATGTCGATTAGCAAAGCGGCAACACTGCCCGAAGCGGCCAACACCCAAGTGGTCGATGTTTTGCGCGAGCTGGCACAACAGGAACCGGAGCCGAAAGACGTTCGTGAACAACTGGAACACTCCCTCGCCGAGCAATCCGTCAGCCTGCCAGAATCCTCACGCAATGCCATTGATACTCTTGAGCAGGTAACACAAAACTTACTGCATCACGAACAGGTGGCTGATTTTATTAAGCCATTTATTGCGCACTTGAGCTGGCCATTGATGCGTTTGATGCTGCAAGACCCTAGCGTATTATTCAATCCGGAACACCCTGGCCGTTTGCTGCTCAACCAATTAGCACGATTGGGTAAACTCACCACCAGTGGAGAACAGCGGCTCAGTGAACAGCTTCATCGCTTCATTGATCCAGTCACCGCCAATATCGAATGCGATGAGCATGCCCTCGATGAGTTACTCGAAAATATTCAATCGTTAGTCAGCCAAGCGGAACGCAAAGCACAACAGAACCGCGAGCGAGTTGCTCAAGCCGCCGCCGGTGAATATAAGTTACAACAATCCCGACGTTTAATTGAACGCTTGATTGGCAAAGACAGCTCGGGACGAACGCTACCCGAGTGTGTCGTTGACTGGCTACAACACGGCTGGCAACCCCTGCTCAGCTTGCTGCTACTGCGTGAAGGCCAAGACAGTAAGCGCTTTCAGGGGGCGGTCAAACTGTATCGCCAAGTGTTGGTCTTATTTAATGCCAACAACGCTGGTCGTCGTGAATTGCTTGAGCGATTTCGCCCGATGATGACCTTGGCACAGCGTGAGTTAGATCAGCTCAATGGTCATCAACCACAGCACCAACAATGGCATGATGACATTTTACAAGCGGCACAGCAGCATTTGGATGAAGGCCAAGTTCGATCCACCGTTGATCTGCCTGCGTTTGTGATAGACGATGAGGAAACACCGCAGCCCGGACGCGGTTTGCGTAAAGTGCAAAACTTACAAGTGGGAGACTGGCTACTGTTGGTCGACAGTGATGACGTGGTGTCTATCGCATGGATCGCTGATGATGGGGCGAAATTTGCCTGTGTGAACCACAGCGGCATGAAAGTATTGGATTTCAGCTTATTGCAGTTAACGAAAGCCTTTGAAGAAGGCCGAGTAAAGCGTTTGTACGAACAAGAAGAATCGGCCGTTGATCAAAGTATCGATCAGCTGGTGCAACAGATTTACCGTGATTTATCGGAACAAGCCAATATTGACGCCCTCACTGGGCTCTATACGCGCCAGTATTTTATCCGTCAGTTGGACGATTTGCGCGCACAATCGCAATTATCCGCCACAGAACACACGCTCTGCCTGATCAATATTGATCAATTCAAGCTGATCAATCAACAGTATGGCATTGAAGGGGGGGATGTCTGCTTACAGAGCATCGCGACTCTGCTAGAAGACACATTACCTACAGCACTGTGTGCTCGACTCGGTAGTAATGAGTTTGCCGTCCTGCTGGCCCATACCGATCTCGTTCAAGGTAACGAACAAGCCCGCACACTGATGCAGCGCATTGAATCCTGTGCCATTCATGCCGACCAACACACCTTTCATGTTCATGCCAGTATCGGCTTGGCGAGTTTGTCAGCCGAGCAACTGGATACCGCTAACTGGGTGGCTCATGCGGAAGCGGCTTGCGCGCTGGCGAAGGACAAAGGTGGACGCAGTATTGAATGCTATCAAGCAGATCATCAAAGCTACCAACAACAACACAATGCCTTGCAATGGCTGCGTCGAATGACAGACGCTCAGCAACAACAGCAGTTACACGTGGTGTGCTTACCGCTACAGCCGTTACAAAGTCGACATGACCAGCGACCTCACATCGAATTGAGCTTGGCGGTGAGTGAGAATGACACCCTGTGCATGCCACCGGCGTCGGTTCGACACATCAGTGGCGCCATCCCCTACTTACAGCAAACGGATCGCTGGTTATTGCAACAAGCCTGTCATTGGTTGCGCGACCACCCTGAGAGTGCGGCACCATTGCAACGAATCATGCTACGCATGACCGCCAGTGCCTTAATGGACGAAACCCTTGTTGATGAGTTATTTGATTATGGGCACGAGCATCACATCCCTCTGGGAAAATTGTGTTTTATTGTCACCGACATCGACTCCGTCGCACAAAACGAAGAACTGGTTGACGCCATGTACGAAATTCGGAATTTGGGCTGTCATTTTGCTTTAGCCGACTTTGGCACGGGGCAGTCGTCTTTTGAACACATGAAGCACTTTCCTGCCGACTACATTAAAATTGATCGACGCTTTATCGAGGGTTTACATCATAGCTCCGCAGACTACGCATTGGTGAAATCAACGCAAGACATTGCGCACTTTATGGCAAAGAAAACCATTGCGGAGTATGGCGAGAGCCCTCAAACCCAATCCATACTGCAATCCATCGGTGTCGATTTTGCGTTGCAGACCGATCAAACATCCCGTTTATTGTCCGATCTGGAACAGGGTTTTGCTGAGGTATTTCCAGTTTTAGCGCTTAGTACGGCCTGAGCCATCAACTTCGGCGTGCAAACCGTGTACAATTCGCGACTTTCAATGATCGAGTGGATGACTATGAAAGCCGTTATTAGCTTGCTGATGATGCTCACCTTAAGCGCATGTTCGGTGACCAAGCTGCCCAATAACCTCTCCAACGCCATGATGAATCAAGATGATCCGGCACTGGTGGCAGCGGGTGCTCCGGCTTACCTGTTACTGCTGGACGCGTTGATTTTGACCTACCCCAACGACAAAGGCTTTTTACTGTCAGGCGCCCAACTGTATGGGGCCTATGCTGGGGTGTTTAGTCAGTCCCCCGAACAAGCCAAAAAGCATGCCGATAAAGCCATGGCCTACGCTCGCCGCGCACTTTGCAGCCATGACAAATACGCCTGCGCCATGGTCGATGCCCCAGTGCATGAATTACGTCCCAGCTTAGAACGCCACTACAACCACAAAGATTTGGCGATTTGGTATGCTTATGGTGTTGCATGGGCCGGATGGATTCAAGCCAATAGCAGCGACTGGAACGCCATAGCGCAATTGTCAAAAGTCAAAACGGTCATGCAATGGGTTGCCGAACAGGATCCGAGCTATGACAACGCCACCGTGTTGGTCTACCTTGGCGTTCTTGAAACACAATTACCACCCTCATTAGGCGGTCAACCGGAATTGGGACGCGAGTATTTTGAACGCGCATTGGCACTCACAGACAATCGTCATTTGATGGCCAAGGTGCTGTTTGCGAAACAATACGCACGGTTAATGTTCGAACAAGCCTTACACGATGACTTATTGCAACAAGTACTCGCAGCCAACCCTTACCAGGACGGCTTAACCCTAATGAATCATTTGGCGCAGCAAGAAGCACGTGAATTGCTGGCCTCATCTGCCGATTACTTTGAATGAGAGCACCCACCATGCTGAGAATCCTATCTTTTGTTTTGCTAATGGCGGCGATGTCCGTCAGTCAGGCATCAACCACGTTGCGTATCGCGACATTGGCACCTGATGGTACCAATTGGATGCAACTGATGCGTCAAGCAGCCACCGATATTCAACAACAAACTGACAATCGTGTGCGTGTTCGCTATTTTCCTGGTGGCGTACAGGGCAGTGACAACACCGTATTGCGCAAAATGCAAATCCGCCAATTGCAAGGGGGCGCTGTCGCCGCAGGAGCATTGGTCAATATTGCCAATGCAACCCAGTTATACAGTTTGCCCTTCACGTTCCGTGACCTCGACGAAGTGCGTGCAATTCGTGACGAGTTCGATCCGTACATTATCGATGCGTTGGCCGAAAAAGGCTTTGTGGTACTGGGCATGTCAGAGGGGGGTTTTGCCTATCTGATGTCGAATAAGCCGCTACGTACCTCAGAAGACGTGCGCAGCCAAAAAGTATGGGTGCCGGAAGGGGACATTATTGGTCAAACGATTTTCACCAACGGTCAAGTTCAGCCCATTCCGCTCCCGATATCCGATGTATACACCAGTTTACAAACGGGTTTAATTGATACTGTGGCGGTCAATCCGTCGTCGGCAATTGCCTTACAGTGGCACACGCGTTTAAGTCACGCCACGGATTTTCCGCTGGTTTTTCTGTTCGGTATGATGGTGGTGGATCAACGCGCTTTTAACCAAATCAGCGCTGAGGATCAAGCCATAATCAAAACCATCATGCGCGATACGTTTAAAGCCATGGACCGCCAAAACGAAATGGATGAAGCCGGTGCTCGTGAAGCCTTGCTGCAAAACGGCATTTCTTTTGTTGAATTGTCCGAGGCAGATCAAGCGGCTTGGTATGAGCTGGCTGAAGGAGCCGTTTCTGATTTGGCCGATCGTGATATCTATCCCGTGGGTTTATACCAGCAATTGCAACAGCGTTTAATCGAACACCGTACTAACGCGACGGCGAGTGACGAATGAAGAAAACCTTGTATTGGCTGCATCGCTTTGAAGATACGGTCTTGGTGGTGTTGTTGCTGAGCATGATTGTGCTAGCTGGCTTAGACATTTTGGCACGCACCTTGTGGAGCGGTGGCATCAATTGGGTCCCGCCCTTATTACGTGTCATGGTACTCTGGCTGGGGCTGCTCGGTGCGTTACTAGCAACGCGCTCACGTGAACACATCGCCATTGACTTGATCAACAAGATGGGCGGGCCACGCCTCAAGAACGCACTGGCCTTACTGACGTCGATATTCGCCGCGTTTGTCTGCTTGGTGATTGCTTACCATAGTCAGCGCTTTGTCCGATTTGCGTATGAATTTGGCGATACAGGCTTTGCACAACTCCCTGCATGGCCCTTCCAATTGGTGATACCCATTGCGTTTTCCGTGATGGCATTGCGCTTTGCCCTGCACGCCATTCAAGATGGCCAATCGCTGTTCGGACGAGGTGCCGCCTCATGAGCATGCTGATACCGTTACTGTTGTTGTTGCTGGCCATTGCCGGAGCGCCTTTGTTTGCCGTCATTGCGGCCAGCGCGCTATGGGGGTTTTATCAAACCGACGTTGATCTGATGGTCATGGCGGTAGAAATTTACCGCATTACGGAAATGCCCGTCTTAATTGCCATTCCTCTTTTTACCTTTGCGGGATATTTGCTCGGCGAAAGTAAAGCGCCCCAACGCTTAGTGCGGATCACCGATGCCCTACTGGGATGGCTGCCAGGTGGCTTAGCCATTGTGGCATTGGTGGCTTGCGCCTTATTTACGGCCTTCACTGGTGCTTCTGGTGTCACCATCGTGGCGCTAGGCGCCTTGCTGGTACCGGCATTGCAACGCGCTGGTTACAAAGAATCCTTCAATTTAGGTTTGGTCACCACATCCGGCAGTCTTGGTTTGTTGTTCGCGCCATCGTTACCCCTAATATTGTATGGCGTGGTCGCTCAGCAAATGTCGCTGGGAGTGCCGGTCAGTATCGATGATTTGTTCTTAGCCGGTTTGCTACCGGGTGCGCTGATGTTGGTGGCGCTGGCGCTGTACAGTGCTTGGCAATCACGCCATATCGAACGCGATCACCACCCTTTTGACCGGCAAGAAGCGTGGGCTGCCATCAAAGACAGCGCTTGGGAAATTCCATTGCCGTTTGTGGTACTCGGTGGGATTTATGGCGGATTTTTTGCGGTCTCTGAAGCCGCTGCGTTGACAGCGTTCTATGTGTTGATTGTCAGCGTGGTGATTCGACGTGAAATCAGCTTATTCAAGCTGCCAGTCGTCATGCGTGACTCGATGAAGCTGGTCGGTGCCATCATGCTCATTCTGGCGGTGTCGTTAGCGTCAACCAATTACATGATTGATGCAGGAATTCCTGAAAAAATCTTTGATTTTATTCAGGGACATGTCAGTAGCCCTGTCACCTTCTTGTTGCTACTGTTCTTGTTCTTGCTGGTGTTAGGCATGATGCTGGATATCTTCTCGGCCATTGTGATTATGATTCCCATCATTTTGCCGATCGCCATGCAATATGGCATTCATCCTGTGCACTTAGGGATTTTATTCCTTGCCAATATGCAATTGGGTTACTTCACACCGCCAGTGGGTATGAACTTGTTCATCGCCAGCTTCCGCTTTAACAAGCCGGTGGTTGAACTGTATAAGGCCACATTGCCGTTTTTCTTCATTCTGCTGATCACGGTATTGATCATTACCTTCTGGCCAGCACTGAGCTTGGTGTTTATCCGTTAATCGAACGATGCAAACCGCCTAATGGGATTAGGCGGTTTTTTCTCGCTGCTCTTGCCAGAGTTGACGAAGGTGTAAGATATCCGATAAACAGGCTTGGAAGGCATCGACCACCTTTGGATCAAAATGCTGTCCTCGCTCACGCTCAATTAACGCAACTGCCTCTTCGACTGACCAAGCTGCTTTGTAAGGCCGCTCACTGGTCAATGCATCAAAGACATCTGCTAGCGCAACAATTCGCGCCTCTTCGGGTATTGCTTCCCCGACCAAACCATTTGGATAACCACGACCATTCCATTTCTCGTGGTGATACAACGCAATGCTACGGGCTATCTTCAATAGCGTGGAACCATCGTCGCCTATGATTTCGGCACCAATGGTGGTGTGGGTTTGCATGACTTGCCATTCTTCAGGCGTTAACGCCCCCGGCTTACGCAATATGGCATCTGGGATGCCAATTTTACCCACGTCGTGCATCGGTGCCGCATTCAACAATTCTTCCGCCTTGCTTTCAGACCAACCCAACTCGAGCGCGATTCGTTGTGAAAACAGGCTCATGCGAATGACGTGTAAGCCCGTTTCATTATCCTTATACTCCGCCGCACGTCCCAATCGCTGCACCACGGATAAGCGTGTTTGGCGCAACTCATCCAGCCGTACTAACGACAACTGATTTTTCACACGGGCTTGGACAATGGCTGGACTGACTGGCTTGGTTAAGTAATCGACGGCACCCAACTCAAAACCGTACGCTTCATCAGCCGTTTCCGACATGGCCGTCACAAACACAACCGGAATGGCCGCGAGTAATGGCTGCGCCTTAAGTTGTTGACACACCTGATGACCAGACAAACCTGGCATCATGACATCCAATAAAATCAGGTCAGGACGCTCTTGTTCGGCCAATGCTAAGGCTCGCTCACCGTCTCGAGCAAATAACAAACGATAATCTTTTTCGAGTATGTTCTTTAACACTTGTAAATTGACGGGTTCATCGTCGACTAACAGCAATGTTTTACGTTCTGTCATGATGTTTTACTTATCCTCGGGTGGGGTGAGTTGCGACGCAATCATATACTCACTTAATAGGCGTAAGGCGTTATCAAGATCAAACACATCCAGTGCATCACTGAGCGCTTGATAAACGGCTGAAGGCAATACATTGCGCAATTGCAGCAGTTCATCACTGGGGATTTCCCCTTGTTGCAAACGACGTTGCAGTATTTGCAGCTTAACCACAGATTCTTTGTCGTCGGTTGCGGAGAACGCCACAGGCGCAGAAGCCACGGTGAGCGTATTCATGTGTTGGTGTTGCCATTGAATGAACGCAGCGTCAATGGCAGCTCGATGATGCATCACCCTCTTGATAATGACTTGCCACGCCGCATCATCACATGCTCCTTGCTGCTCCCACTGTGCCAGATCGTGCTCCAATGCGGCGAACCCCAAATTGGCGGCCACACCACGGGTACGATGCAACCACGCCATGCGCTTACTATCCTCAGCCAGCGCATTCAGCGTATGCTCGGTTGCGAAGGAAGACAGCCATTCCGAGACGACCCGAAACCAACTATTACGATCTGGCCATAATTGATTAAGACGTAATTCATCCATGGTCAGAGTCGTTTTTACGGTTGAGTGGGTTGCTACTTGGTCGATCTCAGGCACATTGTCGTGGCCTAAACCCAGCACCTTTGCAATTTCGCCCATCAGGGCGGTCACATCAATCGGCTTACTGGCAAACCCATTCATACCGGCGGCCAGCGCCAGTTGGCGATCCTGTTCCAGAACACTGGCCGTCAAGGCAATAATGGGCGTACTCGACTGTTGCTGCGACCGCTCCCACTCCCGTATGCGCTGGCTGGCTTGATGACCGTCAAGGATCGGCATTTGTATATCCATCAAGACCACATCAACACGCTGTAGCTGATAGGTTTTGACCGCTTGCTCCCCATTTTCGGCAATGATAACCCGATGCCCGCGACGCTCTAATACGGTTTGCAGTAAAACAATGTTTTGTGGCACGTCATCGGCAATTAAAATTGTTAATGTCGGTAGTAAAGGCTCTATGGACGTCGTTGTCGTCGGTGCCACATAGCGACCTTTGGCTAACGGCAATTCGACGGTGAATACTGAGCCCTGACCCAATTCGCTGCGAACCGATACTCGCCCAGACATAAGTCCAACCAACTGACGGGCAATGCTGGTTCCCAGGCCTGTACCACCAAAACGACGGGTCATACTGGCATCCGCTTGCGAAAATGGATCAAAAATGGCGTCAAGGCGATCCGCAGGAATGCCAATACCACTGTCTTCCACATCGATAACAACACCATCGCTTGCGCCATGAGCGGCTTGGACATGAATACGAACGTGTCCAAGCTCGGTAAATTTAATGGCATTCGATAGCAAGTTAGTGAGTACTTGCTGCACACGCAATGCATCTCCCTGGAGATACACCGGTGCGTCATTGTCGTAATCGAGCGTTAATGCTAAACCTTTTTGCTCGGCGGCGAGCTGGAAGGTCGCAAAAACATGCTCGCATACGCCCAGTAGACTAAAATCGCTCACTTCAAGCTCGGTCATACCTTGTTCAAGTTTCGCCGTATCGAGGATGTCATTGAGTAACGCTAGCAACGACCGTGCGGACTGTCGCACGGTGGTCAAATGCTTATGTTGCTGCGCGTCCATCTGACTATCCAGTAACAACTCAGTGAAACCCAAAATGGCGTTCATCGGCGTCCGGATTTCATGACTCATGTTAGCCAAAAAGGCACTCTTTGCTTCAGCCGCTTGTTCAGCAACGTTTTTCGCTGCGACTAATTCCATTTCCATGTTTCGACGCAAGGTCAAGTCCGTACATATCTTGATCACCCGAAACTCAGTGCTACCCGGAATCATCACAGGAGAGTAAGACGCCCGAATCCAACGAGTTTTGCCATCTTTACCAATACGTGCAAACTCCCCATGAACTAATTCCCCTGCCCTTATACGCTCCCAGTATGATTTCATATAGCGTTCATCAGGGCCATTTGCCTGCACTAAGCAACTGATGTGTTGTCCATTTAACTCATCGTCATCGTAACCTAACATTTGACTGAAATTGTGATTAGCACGTTGAATAACGCCACACGCATCCATTTCGCAGACACCCGTTGCGTCGTCAACAGCTCGAATCAAACTTTCAAACTCAATGCTGCGTCTCTTGCTCTCGGTAATATCAAGAATGACCCCATCAAGCCAAAGGAGTTTGTTATCTTGCCATACCGCCGTGGCGGATTCCGATACCCAACGACAATCACCATCACGATGGCGTATGCGATATTCCAAGGTATAAGACTGATGCTGAACGGCAAACTCACGGATGCGATGCGCCATCACTAGCCGATCTTCACTGGGAAGCAACGCCGCAAAACGTATACGTTGCTGATGAAAGTCTTGCGCAGACCAACCTGTCATGGCGGCTACGGCATCGCTGACAAAAATAAACTCCCAGTCGTCATTCATTAAGCGACGAAATGACACTCCCGGTATATTGCTAATTAAAGTGCTAAACTGTTGTTCACGCTCGATTAATGCCGTTTCCATGGCACGGCGTTCGCTAATGTCAGTAATAAACCCTACAAAGGTGCTCTGACCTGATACTTTGGCTTCACCGATAGCAAGACGTATCGGAACTAAATGGCCATCCTTATGCTGTGCCTCTACCTCTCGCCCTGTGCCTATGATTTTGGCCTGACCAGTATTCAGATAGTTAGATAGATAAGAATCATGATGACTTCGATGCGGTTCTGGTGTCAGCAAACTGACGTTGTGACCAATCACTTCTTCGGCACGATAGCCTAAGATACGCTCGGCCGCAGAATTATAGCTTAGTATAATTCCTGAGGATGAGATCGTAATTAATCCATCCACCGCCGTATCAAAAATGGCTGCAATATTGGCAATGTTCTCTCGACTTTGTCGATACAAATCGCGGTAGCGAATAAGGGTATTCAAAACGCCCAATAGCATGCCAAATACAGCGATCACCAGAGAGATGATGAACGCCATGGTACTTTTGCCGTCACTACCAGGCAGCAGCAAATCGTCATCGACAATGAAACGAGCAGCATGCATGGCCGTGTAGTGCATGCTACTGATCGCTAACCCCATAATGGCACCGCCAAGTAACCGAATTTGATACCCTCGTAGGGACAAGTATCGGCGTAAACCAAAACTGATCCAAAGCGATACCATCGCCAAGGCAACAGCAACAATAACGGATAGCGAAAACCAAAAAGGATCAAAGCGCAATAAAACAGGCAATTCCATAGCGGCCATACCTGAATAGTGCATCACACCAATACCAGCGCCGACCAGTAAACCACCCAGTAGCAGATGTTGCAATGACAAATGGGGACGAACGAGTATCCGCATAGTCAACCAAGCAGCCAACAAACTTGGCACCATGGACAAGGCCGTCATCATGGGGTCGTAACGAACACGTACCCCTAGTTCAAACGACAACATACCAATGAAATGCATCGCCCAAACACCACCGCCTAAGGCAATGGTCCCCGTTGCAATGTGTAAACGACGTACTGTCGCCGTAGACTTATGCGTGGCAGAACTCGCCGTCGTCAGAGCCATGTACGAGGCCACGACCGCAATTAAAATGGATAGCACCATCAACGGTAGGTGATGATGACCATGCAATAATATTAAATGGTCGCTATTGAACACGAAATAGCTGCGTAAAATGTCCGCCATACCGTCCTGAAAAACAAAGTAAATCGATAGAATACAACTCACAATATAGTCAAAATCAAACAGTACGCTGTTTCGCATCGAATCATGGATAAAAAAAAACCGCTACTAAGTAGCGGTTTCTTGAGAAGTAACAACGATGTGCTTATTCAGCCGCATCATCCTTAACTTCTACGATGTCCTGTTCTGCTGTCGCAGTAGGACGGTCAACCAATTCCACATAAGCCATTGGCGCTTTGTCACCAGCACGGAAGCCACATTTCAAAATACGAATGTAACCGCCTGGGCGTGCTTGATAACGCGGACCAAGGTCTGTGAACAACTTACCGACTGCTTCTTTGCTACGAGTACGAGCAAAGGCCAAACGACGATTAGCGACTGAATCTTCTTTTGCAAGAGTAATCAGAGGCTCAGCTACACGACGTAACTCTTTCGCCTTTGGCAGAGTAGTCTTGATGATTTCATGCTCGAACAAGCTCACCGCCATGTTTTTAAACATGGCTTGACGGTGAGAGCTAGTACGATTGAAGTGACGACCACTTTTACGATGACGCATGGTTTAATTCCTTACTAACTGAACGCTAACTTACGCCAGCACTTTATCGTCGTTGCGAAGACTGGCGGGTGGCCAGTTTTCTAAATGCATACCCAACGACAAACCACGGGAAGCAAGAACGTCTTTAATTTCAGTCAGAGACTTCTTACCTAAGTTTGGTGTCTTCAGCAACTCAACTTCAGTACGCTGGATTAGATCACCGATGTAGTAAATGTTTTCTGCTTTCAAGCAGTTAGCAGAACGAACTGTCAATTCTAAATCGTCCACTGGACGCAATAGAATCGGATCAATTTCTTCTTCAACGCGAGTTTGTTCAACGACTTCTTCGTTTTCCAAATTCACGAAAATAGCTAACTGCTGCTGCAAGATGGTCGCGGAACGACGGATCGCTTCTTCTGGGTCGATCGTGCCATTGGTTTCTAAATCAATGACCAGCTTATCCAAGTCCGTACGTTGTTCAACACGAGCGCTTTCGACGCTGTAAGAAACACGTTGAACTGGGCTAAATGTCGCATCCAATTGCAATTTACCAATGGCCTTTGTTTCTTCATCACTGTGATGACGAGACTCAACAGTCTCGTAACCACGGCCAGAAGCAACTTTTAAGGACATTTTCAGCTCAGTGCCTTCACCCAAGTGGGCGATGACATGATCTGGGTTTGCAATTTCAACGCCATGATCCAGTTGAATGTCGGCAGCTGTTACGATAGCCGGACCAGTTTTGGTCAGTACCAACGACGCTTCGTCACGTTCATGCAATTTGACCGCAACACCTTTCAGGTTCAGTAAGATCTCGATGACATCTTCCTGAACACCGTCAATGGCACTGTATTCATGCAGAACACCATCGATTTCGCACTCGACAATCGCTGCGCCTGGCATAGACGACAACAGAATACGACGTAATGCGTTACCTAAGGTATGGCCAAAACCACGTTCAAGCGGCTCAAGCGTTACCTTGGCATGGGTATTGTTTACTTCGTCCACCTGGATGAGACGAGGTGTCAAAAATTCATTCACTGCACGCTGCATAGCTGCCCCTTAAATTCCTCTATTACTTAGAGTAAAGTTCCACGATCAAGTTTTCGTTGATCTCAGCTGGGAGATCAGCGCGCTCAGGAACTGCTTTGAAAGTCCCTTCCATCTTACCCGCATTGACATCAATCCAGCCACAATCAGGGCGTTGTGCTGCCAGCTCTAGTGCAGTTTTGATACGATTTTGAGCTTTTGACTTCTCACGAATCGAAACAACATCACCACTCTTAACTTGGTAAGAAGGAATGTTCACTGTTTGGCCATTCACAGAAATTGCTTTGTGTGAAACCAACTGACGCGCTTCCGCACGTGTTGAGCCGAAGCCCATGCGGTATACAACGTTGTCTAAGCGAGATTCTAACAATTGCAGCAGGTTTTCACCGGTTGCGCCTTTACGACGCGCTGCTTCTTTGTAGTAACCGCGGAATTGCTTTTCTAGAATACCGTACAAACGACGTACTTTTTGCTTTTCGCGCAACTGCAAACCGTAGTCTGACAGACGACCGCGACCAGCACCGTGTACACCGGGCTTGGTTTCTAACTTACACTTTGTGTCGAGTGCGCGAATACCGCTCTTTAAGAAAAGATCGGTGCCTTCACGACGAGACAGCTTACATTTTGGACCAATATAACGTGCCATTTCTCTGCCTCCTTATACGCGACGCTTCTTAGGTGGACGACAGCCGTTATGTGGGATCGGAGTAACATCAGTGATGTTAGCGATCTTATAACCACAGGCGTTCAATGCACGAACAGCTGATTCACGACCAGGACCTGGGCCTTTAACTTCGACATCCAGATTTTTTAGACCGTAATCTTTGGCTGCTTCACCAGCGCGCTCCGCAGCAACCTGAGCTGCGAAAGGAGTGCTTTTACGAGAACCACGGAAACCAGAACCACCGGCAGTTGCCCAAGAGAGCGCATTGCCTTGACGGTCAGTGATGGTAACGATGGTGTTGTTAAAAGAGGCATGAATGTGGGCGATACCGTCCACTACCTGCTTTTTAACCTTTTTCTTGGTTGATCTTTGTGGCTTAGCCATTTTTAAATCCTGCTTTTAATATCAACACTGCAACAAGTCGAATGCAGCTACACTAAAAACCCGACTCGTAAGCAATTACTTACGGATCGGTTTGCGCGGACCTTTACGGGTACGGGCATTTGTTTTAGTACGCTGACCACGAAGAGGCAGGCTACGACGGTGACGGATACCGCGGTATGAAGCCATGTCCATCAAACGCTTGATGTTCATTTGCACTTCACGACGCAAGTCGCCTTCTACTGTGTACTTGGCTACTTCGTTACGAACAACATCCAACAACTCTTCACTTAGCTCACCAATCTTGGTGGTCTCAGCAATACCGGTAGCGGCACAGATTTGCTGGGCAGATGTCTTACCAATGCCATAGACATAGGTCAGAGAGATTACTGCATGCTTGTTGTCAGGAATGTTGACACCGGCAATACGGGCCATGTCTAACTCCGTTACACTTACTTAATGAAAGGGTGGCGAATAGTACAGACCGTTTGCTTAAAAAGCAAGCGGTCTGTGACGCCACCCGGCCATGCCAGGAAATTAACCCTGACGTTGTTTGTGCTTGGGATCTGAACAGATCACACGCACACTGCCGTTACGGCGAATTACTTTGCATTCACGGCAGATTTTTTTAACAGACGCACGTACTTTCATGACAGTCTCCTAAATTTGACTCAGCGCGCTGAGCCAAAATTCTTCAAATTTGATTTCTTCATCAGCGATTCATACTGGTGTGACATCAAATGCGATTGCACTTGTGCCATAAAGTCCATGACGACAACCACTACGATCAACAGCGAAGTACCACCTAAATAGAACGGAACATCCGCTGCTACCACTAAGAACTGAGGTAACAAGCACACCGCAGCGATATATATTGAACCAAACAGTGTCAAACGACCCAATACCGAATCAATGTACTTCGCAGTCTGAATTCCTGGACGAATCCCTGGAATAAATGCACCCGATTTCTTCAGGTTCTCCGCCACATCTTTAGGGTTAAACATCAACGCTGTATAGAAGTAGCAGAAGAAAATAATACCGGCAGCAAACAAGACGTTATAGAGCGGCTGGCTAGGGGCCAACAACATACTTAAGTCTTGCATCCACTGCATGCCTTCACCCTGACCAAACCACTGTCCCAACGACGCTGGAAACAACAATAAGCTGGAGGCGAAAATAGCAGGGATAACACCGGCCATATTCAGTTTTAATGGCAAATGACTGGACTGTGCCGCAAACATCTGACGACCTTGCTGACGCTTGGCATAGTTAATGGTGATTCGACGCTGACCGCGCTCAACAAACACCACAAATGCCACAATCGCCACAGCAATCACAGTAATGACCAATAACAACAAAATATTCAAATCACCTAGACGCGCAGACTCGAAAGCCTGACCAATCGCACCGGGCAACCCAGCAACAATACCAGCGAAGATCAGAATGGAGATGCCGTTACCAATACCACGCTCGGTAACTTGCTCGCCTAACCACATCATAAATACCGCACCTGCCACAAAGGAAGGCACTGCAATGAGGTAAAAATCAAAACCGCTAGAGAAGGTAACGCCTTGACTGGCTAAGCCAGCCGAGACGCCAAAGCCCTGCAGGGTCGCTAACAACACAGTGCCATAACGGGTGTACTGTGTGATTTTGCGACGGCCTGCTTCGCCTTCTTTTTTCAATTGCTCAAGCTGAGGGTTCACCGCCGTCAGCAATTGCATGATAATCGATGCCGAAATATAGGGCATGATACCCAGCGCAAGAATACTCATACGCTCCAGTGCACCACCGGAGAACATGTTAAACATCTCCAGGATTGTCCCCTGGTTCTGTTCAAACAAGCGCGCCAGCGATTCTGGATTAATGCCTGGCACCGGGATATGCGTGCCAATCCGATATACTACAATTGCTAGGAATACAAAGCGGATACGGGACCATAGTTCCGTCAAGCCGGTTTGTTTTCCTGTTGGGAGTGAGCCTTGCCTAGCCATTAGTCTTCGACCTTTCCACCTGCCGCTTCAATAGCAGCTTTTGCGCCTTTAGTGACCTTCAAACCTTTTACGGTGACGGCCTTCTTGACTTCACCTGACAGAATTACGCGAGCTTCTTTGATCTTCTCGCCAATCACGTCAGCCGCTTTAAGCGCTGCCAAATCTACAACATCACCTTCAACCAAAGTCAGTTCGTTTAAACGGATTTCAGCAACATATTGTGCTTTACGTGAAACGAAACCAAATTTTGGCAAACGGCGATGAATCGGCATTTGACCGCCTTCAAAGCCTGGTGCAACTTTACCGCCAGAGCGTGATTTTTGACCTTTGTGACCACGACCACCAGTCTTACCCAGACCAGAACCGATACCACGACCAACACGCTTAGCAGCAGGTTTTGAACCAGGAGCTGGGCTCAATTCGTTGAGACGCATATTACTCCCCTTCAACCTTAATCATGTATTGAACTTGGTTGATCATACCGCGTACTGACGGTGTATCTTCCAATTCCACTGTGTGACCAATACGACGCAAACCTAAACCCTGCATGGTTGCACGGTGCTTTGGCAATTTGCCAATGGTGCTGCGTACTTGGGTCACTTTTACGGTTTTGTTAGCCATAACCAATTACCCCAAGATCTCTTCGACAGACTTACCACGTTTTGCCGCAATGTCTTCTGGAGACTTCATTTGCGCCAAACCGTTGAAAGTTGCACGAACAACGTTTACAGGATTGGTAGAGCCGTAGCACTTAGCCAATACGTTTTTTACACCAACCATTTCCAAAACAGCGCGCATGGCACCACCGGCAATAATACCAGTACCTTCAGAAGCAGGTTGCATATAAACACGTGAACCGCCATGGGTAGACTTCACAGGATACTGTAAAGTATTGCCATCCAGCTGCACGTTAACCATATTGCGCTTAGCTTGTTCCATGGCTTTTTGAATCGCCAGTGGTACTTCGCGTGACTTACCACGACCGAAACCCACACGACCATTACCGTCGCCAACAACAGTTAAAGCTGTAAAGGCGAAAATTCGACCACCTTTTACCACTTTTGCAACACGATTAACTTGAACTAGCTTTTCTTGCAGTTCACTTTCATTACGTTCTACACGTTCATTATTTGCCATGATCTTTACCCTTAGAATTCCAGGCCGTTTTCACGAGCCGCGTCAGCCAGAGCTTTAACACGACCATGGTATTTAAAACCAGAACGATCGAATGCAACTTTCGTGACACCAGCGGCTTTCGCGCGCTCAGCAATCAATTGGCCAACTTTAGTGGCAGCATTTACGTTACCAGTTACTTCGCTACGCAGATCGGCTTCTACTGTTGAAGCGGTCGCTAAAACGACAGCACCATTGGCAGAGATGATCTGAGCATAAATGTGTCGTGGCGTACGATGCACGCACAGACGAACCGCGCTTTTCTCACGGATGTTTACCCGTGTTTTTTGGGCACGGCGCAAACGAGCTTTTTTCTTCTCATTCATGGCCTAGACCTTATTTTTTCTTGGCTTCTTTACGACGCACATTTTCATCAGCATAGCGAACACCCTTACCTTTATAAGGCTCTGGTGGACGGTAGCCACGGATTTCTGCAGCAACCTGGCCGACTTGTTGTTTATCAATACCTTTGATAACCACTTCAGTCTGGCTTGGTGTTTCGACTGTGATACCCGCAGGTACTTCATAGTCGACTGGGTGCGAGAAGCCCAGCGTCAAATTCAATGTGTTGCCCGTGGTTTTCGCACGGTAACCAACACCTTGTAAAATCAGCTTCTTTTGGAAACCTTCGCTCACACCAGTAACCATATTGTTTACTAGAGCGCGGAAAGTACCAGCCAAGGCGTTTGCTGATTTGTCGCCTGTTTTAGGCGCGAATTTCAGTACGTTGTCTTCTTGTTTGATTTCAACAGAAGCATGTACGTCTAAATCCAATTGTCCCTGTTTGCCTTTAACAGAGATTTTATCCGCGGCTAACGTGATTTCTACGCCAGCTGGGATGGTAACAGGAGCTTTTGCTACGCGTGACATCGTGATTCCCCTTAGAATACGGTCGCAATAACTTCACCGCCAACGCCCGCAGCACGAGCAGCGCGATCAGTCATAACGCCTTTAGAAGTGGATACGATAGCAACGCCTAAGCCTGCTTCAACCTTTGGTAACTCAGCAACGCCTTTATATTGACGCAGACCAGGACGGCTAACACGCTCAATGCGCTCGATAACCGGCTTGCCTTCGTAATATTTCAGGTCGATCGTTAACGTTGGCTTAACAGAATCAGTTTCTGAAAAACCACCGATGTAACCTTCCGCTTCAAGAACGGCAGCTACTGATTTTTTAACTTTGGATGACGGCATGGAAACATTCGCATGACCCGATTGCTGGGCATTACGAATGCGGGTGAACATGTCCGCCAACGTATCTTGCATACTCATTTAATATACCTCTGTTGTACAGCGCCCCCCTTTCGGTTCTACCCGAAAGAGGGAATTGCTTACCAACTTGCTTTTTTAAGACCAGGGACGTTGCCCTTCATGCCTTCTTCGCGCAACTTAATGCGAGACAGCTTGAACTTACGGTAAACACCGTGAGGACGACCTGTCATTTGACAACGACGCTGCAAACGGCTCGCGGACGAATCGCGCGGTAGTTTTTGCAACGCTTGTTGTGCGTTCCAACGCTCTTCATCAGAAGAGTTGATGTTACTGATGATTGCCTTAAGCTCTTCGCGCTTAGCGCCGAACTTTGCGACTAACTTCTCACGCTTCAGTTCGCGCTGCTTCATGCTAATCTTTGCCATGAATCACTCCTTAGTTACGGAACGGGAACTGCAGCGCTTTCAGTAAAGCGCGGCCTTCGTCGTTGGTTTTTGCTGTTGTGGTGATGGTGATATCCATACCGCGGACCTTGTCTACTTTATCGTATTCAATTTCCGGGAAGATGATCTGCTCACGCACACCCATGCTGTAGTTACCACGACCATCGAATGATTTTGGGTTAATCCCACGGAAGTCACGTACACGTGGCAGAGAAATATCTACCAAGCGATCCATGAATTCCCACATACGAGCACGACGTAAAGTAACTTTACAGCCAATCGGCCAGCCTTCACGAACTTTAAAGCCCGCTACTGACTTACGCGCCTTAGTAACAACGACTTTTTGACCAGCGATTGCTTCCATATCAGAAACAGCACTGTCCAACAGTTTTTTGTCACCTAACGCTTCACCAACACCCATATTCAGAGTGATTTTAGTGACGCGAGGCACTTCCATAATATTTTTATAGCCAAACTCTTCTTGCAGCTTGGCTACTACTTCGTTTTTGTACAAATCTTGTAAACGTGACATAGCAGTATCCAGCTCCGATTAGGCGTCGACTTGATCGCCTGTGGATTTGAAGATACGTACCTTTTTCTCACCCGAAACATCAAAACCAATGCGATCAGCTTTTTCAGTTTTAGGATTCCAAATGGCAACGTTAGAAACTTGAATACCAGTTTCTTTTTCAACAATACCACCTGGTTGTTGCAGGTACGGATTTGGCTTCTGGTGTTTTTTCACCATGTTAATGCCGCTGACAATCAAACGACCGTCGCTCAGTACCTTAGATACTTTACCACGTTTGCCTTTGTCTTTCCCGGCAATAACAACCACTTCGTCATTCTTGCGAATCTTTAACATATCGTCCCCTCCCCTTACAGCACTTCAGGTGCTAGGGAAATGATTTTCATGAATTGCTCAGAACGCAGCTCACGAGTCACAGGGCCAAAGATACGTGTACCGATTGGCGCGAGAGATGCGTTTAACAGTACGGCAGAGTTAACATCAAAACGGATGATCGATCCGTCTGGACGACGCACACCTTTACGGGTACGTACAACCACTGCGTTCATTACCTGACCTTTTTTTACTTTACCGCGAGGAATTGCTTCCTTAACGGATACCTTGATCAAATCACCGATGCCGGCGTAGCGACGATGCGAACCACCCAGTACTTTTATGCACTGAACGCGCTTCGCGCCGCTGTTATCGGCAACGTCAAGCATAGATTGAGTTTGAATCATGCCTATCGCTCCTAACTAACTGCGCCCGGTATTAAACCTTGGCGGCGCGTTCGTCGATACTTACCAACGCCCATGTCTTATTTTTCGACAACGGGCGTGACTCTTTGATTGTAACGGTGTCACCAATCTGACATTCGTTATTGGCATCGTGCGCCATCACTTTGGTTGAACGCTTCACGAACTTTTTATAGATCGGGTGTTTAACAAAACGCTCAATTAAGACGGTAACGGACTTATCCATTTTATTACTAACCACACGACCACTCAGGGTACGAGTGTTTGTTGTGTTCTCGCTCATGCCTCACCTGCCTTGCTAGCCAGCACGGTTTTTACGCGAGCGATATCACGACGCGTCTGGCCAATCAAATGGGTTTGACCCAACTGACCAGTCGCTTTCTGCATACGCAGCTTGAATTGATCGCTCAACAGTTCTTCTAGCTGAGATTGCAGCTCAGCTACTGATTTTTCTTTCAGTTCACTTGCTTTCATCACAGCACCGTCCGTTTAACAAACTCGGTTTTGAAAGGCAACTTGGCTGCCGCTAATGAGAAGGCTTCGCGTGCCAATTCTTCTGATACGCCTTCCATCTCATACAACACACGGCCTGGTTGAATCTGACATACCCAGTATTCCACGTTACCCTTACCTTTACCCATACGCACCTCAAGAGGCTTCTCGGTAATAGGCTTGTCAGGGAATACACGGATCCAGATTTTACCGCCCCGTTTAACCTTACGAGTCATGGCACGACGCGCAGACTCAATTTGACGCGAAGTCATACGGCCACGACCTACCGCTTTCAGGCCATACTCACCGAAGCTCACTTTCGAGCCACGGATCGCAAGACCACGGTTACGACCGGTCTGTACCTTACGGAACTTCGTACGTTTTGGTAATAACATTACTAAATCCCCTTACGAACGGCCGGTTTTCTTTTTGCCTGGGTTCTTGGCGCGGTCACGAACTTCTTGGATACCACCCAAGATTTCGCCTTTGAAGATCCAGACCTTCACACCAATAACACCATAGGTAGTGTGTGCTTCGTACGTTGCATAATCGATGTCCGCACGCAATGTGTGCAATGGAACACGACCTTCACGATACCACTCTGAACGAGCGATCTCAGCACCACCTAAGCGGCCACTCACTTGGATTTTGATGCCTTCAGCACCACCACGCATGGCATTCTGTACAGCGCGTTTCATCGCACGACGGAACATCACACGACGCTCAAGCTGGCTTGCAACACTTTGCGCAACCAATTTGGCATCTAAATCCGGTTTACGAACTTCTTCGATATTGATGTGTACTGGAATACCCATCAAATCGCTGATGTCTTTACGCAGAACTTCTACGTCTTCGCCTTTTTTACCAATCACAATACCCGGACGAGCAGTATGAATAGTAACTTTGGCATTTTGTGCCGGACGCTCGATCACGACCTTGCTTACTGAAGCCTTTTCTAGGCGCTTTTCGATCAAAGATCGAACAGCGATGTCAGTCAGCAGGTTGTCGGCATATTTATCCTTACCAGCATACCAGACCGAATTATGGTCTTTGGTGATACCAAGGCGGATACCGGTTGGATGAACTTTCTGACCCATCTGACCAACTCCTATTTTTCAGAAACTTTCACAGTGATGTGACAAGTACGCTTCATGATGCGATCAGCGCGGCCTTTGGCACGCGGCATAATACGCTTCATCGTCATACCTTCATCAACGAATACGGTCGAAACGCATAATTCGTCTACATCAGCACCGTTATTGTGCTCGGCGTTGGCAATAGCAGATTCCAGCACCTTCTTCATCACATCAGCACCTTTCTTGTTGCTGAATGACAAAACTTCTAGGGCTGCATCAACGCGTTTACCGCGAATCTGATCTGCAATCAGGCGCGCCTTTTGCGCAGATAAGCGAGCACCACGTAATACAGCGGCTACTTCAGACATATTTCACCCCTCCTTATCGTTTGGCTTTCTTATCCGCAACATGACCCTTGTATGTACGAGTCAAGGCGAATTCACCGAGTTTATGACCAACCATGTCTTCAGTTACGAAAACAGGCACATGTTGTTTGCCGTTATGCACAGCAATCGTCATCCCCACAAAATCTGGAAAGATTGTGGAGCGGCGAGACCAAGTCTTGATCGGACGCTTGTCGTTCTTCTCAAGAGCAGCCTCTACCTTCTTCATTAAGTGATGGTCTATGAATGGACCTTTTTTCAATGAACGTGGCACAGTTCAATCCTCTTTAATTATTTCGCAGAACGACGACGTACGATCAAGTTATCGGTACGCTTATTCTTACGAGTCTTGTAACCCTTAGTCGGCACGCCCCAAGGAGTAACCGGGTGACGACCACCAGAGGTACGACCCTCACCACCACCATGTGGGTGGTCTACTGGGTTCATTACCACACCGCGAACGGTTGGACGAACACCGCGCCAGCGTGAAGCACCTGCTTTACCTAGTTCGCGTAGAGCATGCTCAGCATTACCTACTTCACCAAGTGTTGCACGGCAATCACTCAACACTTTACGCATTTCGCCGGAGCGCAAACGCAATGTGCAGTAAGTACCTTCACGTGCTACCAACTGGGCAGAAGTACCAGCAGAACGAGCAATCTGACCGCCCTTGCCTGGCTTCAACTCAACATTATGGATAACGCTACCCACTGGCACATTGCGCAAAGGCATTGAGCTACCTACTTTAATAGGTGCATCCAGACCAGATAGAACAGCATCACCTGCAGACAAGCCCTTAGGTGCCAAAATATAACGACGTTCACCGTCAGCATATTTCAACAGCGCCAAGTTTGCACTGCGGTTAGGATCGTATTCCAAGCGCTCAACGACCGCTGGGATACCATCTTTGTTACGTTTGAAATCGACGATACGGTAATGATGCTTATGACCACCACCAATATGACGAGTCGTGATGCGACCGTTGTTGTTACGACCACCCGACTTAGATTTCTTTTCTACTAACGCTGCAAAAGGCTTGCCTTTGTGCAGTTCGTTATTTACGACTTTAACCAGATGGCGACGGCCAGCAGAAGTCGGTTTAGTTTTCACCAATGCCATGACTTAAGCCCCTTATTCCGCGTCTGCGAAGTCGATGTCTTGACCCGCTACTAAACGAACGTATGCTTTACGCAAATCGTTACGCTTACCAACACCGCGTGCAGTACGCTTGGTCTTACCTTTAATGTTGACAACCTGAACTGCTTGAACTTTAACTTCAAACAAGGTTTCAACGGCTTTTTTGATTTCCGGCTTAGTCGCGTCTGGCGCTACACGAAAAACATACTGTGAGTTTTTCTCAGCAACCAGAGTTGCTTTCTCAGAAATATGAGGTGCAACTAATACCTTAAAGATACGTTCACGGTTCATGCGTAAGCCTCCTCAAGTTTCTTCAGGGCGGGCACAGTGACCAGAACCTTATCGAACGCAATCAGGCTAACCGGATCAATGGCAGACGCTTCGGTCACACCAACGTGTGGCACATTGCGAGCAGCCAGATACAGTTTTTCATCAATCTCGTCAGAGATGATCAGAACATTACTCAGTTGCAATTCATTCAACTTAGCAACAAACGCTTTGGTTTTGTGGCTTTCCAGATCAAACGAATCTGCCACAATCAAGCGTTCCTGACGAACCAACTCAGACAAAATAGACTGCATCGCTGCGCGGTACATCTTTTTGTTTACTTTTTGCTCGAAATTACGTGGCTTTGCAGCAAACGTAACACCACCCGAACGCCAGATAGGCGACGTAGCAGTACCCGCACGAGCGCGACCGGTGCCTTTTTGACGCCATGGTTTAATACCACCACCAGCCACTTCTGCACGAGTCTTCTGAGCTTTAGTACCTTGACGTGCACCAGCCATATAGGCTGTTACGATCTGATGTACTAATGCTTCGTTAAATTCACGACCAAAGGCCACTTCAGACACAGCAATTGCCGTTCCTGTATTAGTTTTCAGTTCCATTGCTTACCCCTTAGCCTTAACAGCTGGTTTAACAATTACGTCGGAACCAGTAGCACCTGGAACAGCCCCTTTGATCAACAACAAGTTGTTTTCAACATCAACGCGAACAACTTCTAAGTTTTGAGTAGTTACCTGCTCAGCACCCATGTGACCTGCCATCTTCTTGCCTTTCCATACACGACCCGGGGTCTGACATTGACCGATAGAACCAGGAGCGCGATGCGACAAAGAGTTACCATGCGTAGCATCTTGGGTACGGAAATTCCAACGCTTAACGCCGCCTTGGAAGCCTTTACCTTTTGAACTGCCTGTCACGTCAACTTTTTGACCTGCTTCGAATTGCGCAGCAGTCAACTCATCACCCACATTCAGTGATTCCGTTGTGCGGAATTCAAGCAAACCACGACCAGCTTGGACATTTGCTTTCGCAACATGGCCAGCTTGTGGCTTTAACACACGAGAAGCTTTCTTCTCACCATAAGCAACCTGCAACGCACTGTAACCGTCAGTTTCAACGGTCTTTACTTGAGCAACACGATTAGGCGTTACTTCCAGTACTGTGACTGCGACAGATTGACCTTCTTCGGTAAAGATACGAGTCATGCCCGCTTTTTTACCGACAATACCAATTGCCATTTCTCTTTCCTCTAGTGTACGGGGCTAACACCCACTATGGCCGCCTGACTTTAGGCGTTACACAGAGCACTGTGTAAAGATTCATCCTAACAGGATCAACCTAAGCTGATTTGAACTTCCACACCGGCAGCCAAATCAAGTTTCATCAGCGCATCAACTGTTTTTTCAGTCGGCTCAACAATGTCGAGCATGCGCTTATGCGTACGGATTTCGTACTGGTCACGCGCGTCTTTGTTGACGTGCGGAGAAACCAGAACGGTAAAACGCTCTTTACGAGTCGGCAGTGGAATAGGACCACGTACCTGAGCGCCCGTACGCTTGGCAGTATCAACAATCTCCTGGGTCGATGAATCGATCAGGCGATGGTCGAACGCTTTCAAACGTATACGGATTCGTTGGTTTTGCATACCAAACTCCAAGTTAAAAGTGCTAGAGCTCGCGTTATCCCTAGTTAAAGGGACGCGAATTGTATGCGCCTGTACAAAAAGTGTCAACCATAAAGGGAATATAGACTAAAACGACTGCTAATCGACCATAACCAGCATACAACAGACACAAAAAAGCCCCATCATCATGACGGGGCTTTTCATCGCTTTCTGCTGGATCAGACTATCGCTGTAAACCTTACGCTTCGCAACGATAATCTGATCCTGTCAGATTATTGCTTCGGGCTTCCTGCCCTTGCCCTTTCGGGTCAGCTTTGCAACGATAATCTGATCCTGTCAGATTATTCGACGATTTTAGCAACAACACCAGCGCCTACGGTACGACCGCCTTCACGGATCGCGAAACGCAGACCTTCGTCCATCGCGATTGGCGCGATCAGAGTCACAGTCAATTGTACGTTATCGCCTGGCATAACCATTTCTACGCCAGCTGGCAATTCTACAGCACCCGTTACGTCAGTCGTACGGAAGTAGAACTGTGGACGGTAACCTTTGAAGAATGGCGTGTGACGACCACCTTCGTCTTTACCCAACACGTAGACTTCTGATTCGAACTTGGTGTGAGGAGTGATTGAACCTGGCTTCGCCAATACTTGACCACGCTCTACTTCGTCACGTTTAGTACCACGCAGCAGAACACCTACGTTCTCACCAGCACGGCCTTCGTCCAGAATCTTACGGAACATCTCAACACCAGTACAGGTAGTTTTGATGGTCTCTTTGATACCAATGATGGCAATCTCTTCACCCGTACGAACGATACCACGCTCAACACGACCAGTAACAACCGTACCACGACCTTGGATCGAGAATACGTCTTCGATTGGCAGCAAGAATGCACCGTCGATAGCACGCTCTGGCTCAGGAATGTAAGTGTCCAGAGTTTCAACCAGTTTACGTACCGCAGTGGTACCCATTTCGTTGTCGTCTTCGCCATTCAGAGCCATCAATGCAGAACCTGGGATGATTGGCGTGTCATCACCTGGGAAGTCGTATTCTGACAACAGATCACGCAATTCCATTTCAACCAGTTCCAACATCTCTGCGTATTCTTCAGAATCAGCACCGCCGCAATCTTCTGCCAGCAAGTCAGCTTTGTTCAAGAACACAACGATGTACGGTACACCTACCTGACGGGACAACAAGATGTGTTCACGCGTCTGCGGCATTGGGCCGTCAGTTGAACCACATACTAAGATTGCGCCGTCCATCTGAGCAGCACCGGTGATCATGTTTTTAACATAATCCGCGTGTCCTGGGCAGTCTACGTGTGCGTAGTGACGGTTTGGTGATTCGTATTCAACGTGTGACGTTGAAATCGTGATACCACGCTCACGCTCTTCTGGAGCGTTATCGATACCGTCGAAGGCAACGGCTGCGCCGCCCCATACTTCGGCACAAACACGGGTCAGTGCGGCGGTCAAAGTGGTTTTACCATGGTCAACGTGACCAATAGTACCTACGTTTACGTGCGGCTTGTTACGTTCAAACGCTGCCTTAGCCATAAAACACCTCGTTCAATAAGTTAACTGATTAAGCTCGATTAATAACTGCTTCGGCAACGCTGGATGGTGCTTCCGCATAATTTTCAAATTCCATGGAATAGGTTGCTCGACCCTGAGAAGCAGAACGAAGGTCAGTTGAGTAACCAAACATTTCCGCCAATGGGACAGAGGCATTCACTACCTTGCCAGATAATGAATCTTCCATTCCTGCAATCAAACCACGACGTCGATTAAGATCACCCACAACATCGCCCATGTAGGACTCAGGGGTAACGATTTCAACCTTCATCATCGGCTCGAGCAACACCGCACCACCCTGCTGGGAAAGCTGCTTCGTTGCTTGAGAGGCTGCAATTTTAAACGCCATCTCATTTGAGTCAACATCGTGATACGAACCGTCGAACAAAGTCGCTTTTAAACCAAGCAAAGGATAGCCTGCGACAACCCCATTTTTCATTTGCTCTTCGATACCTTTTTGCACCGCCGGAATGAATTCTTTTGGAATTACTCCGCCGACTACTGCATTTTCAAACACCAACCCTTCACTGTCCGTTGGTTCAAAACGAATCACCACGTGCCCATACTGACCGCGACCACCCGATTGTTTAACAAACTTGTGATTAATCTCAACGGTTTTCGTGATTTTCTCACGGTAAGCCACTTGTGGCTTGCCAACTGTACACTCAACAGAAAATTCACGACGCATGCGGTCAACAATGATATCTAAGTGCAACTCGCCCATACCGGAGATAATGGTCTGCCCTGTGTCAGCATCCGTTTCAACACGAAATGATGGGTCTTCGAGAGCCAGCTTACTGAGTGCGATACCCATCTTTTCTTGGTCAGCAACCGAGCGAGGCTCAACAGCAACCGAAATAACCGGCTCAGGAAAGTCCATTTTTTCTAAGGTAATAACACGTTTCTGTGAACATAAGGTTTCACCGGTTGTGACATCTTTCAAACCAATCAACGCAACAATGTCACCGGCACACACTTCTTTCACTTCATCGCGAGAATTGGCGTGCATTTGTACCATACGCCCTACGCGTTCTCGCTTACCCTTAATGGCGTTGTATACCGCATCACCGGAATTCAACACGCCAGAATAGACACGAACAAAGGTCAATGTCCCGACAAAGGGATCAGTAGCAATTTTAAATGCCAAACCGGCAAAAGGTTCGTCATCATCCGCATGACAAACGGCATGAGTGGCATCGGCATCATCCAATACGCCGTCAATAGGCTTCACTTCGGTAGGCGACGGCAAATAATCAATGACCGCATCCAGAACCGCAGGAACACCTTTGTTCTTAAACGCCGTACCACAGACAACAGGCACAACGTCATTTGCAAGCGTGCGCTGACGCAAACCTGCTTTAATTTCTTCCTCGGTTAGGGTTTCACCCTCGAGGTATTTATTCATTAATTCATCACTGGCTTCTGCCGCAGCTTCAACCATGTTTTCACGCCATTCTTCAGCAAGATCGATAAGATCTTCTGGAATATCACCGTATTCACATGACATGCCCTGATCGGAATCACTCCAGATCATGGTTTTCATTTTGATCAAATCAACCACACCAACAAAGTTTTCTTCGCTGCCAAGGTTGATTTGAATCGGCACTGCATTGGCTTTCAGGCGATCTTTTAATTGCTGAACGACCGCAAAAAAATCCGCACCCGTACGGTCCATCTTGTTCACAAAAACAAGACGAGGTACTTCGTACTTATTCGCCTGACGCCATACCGTTTCGGTTTGAGGCTGCACACCGGACGAGCCACACAATACAACCACCGCCCCATCTAACACCCGTAAAGAGCGCTCGACTTCGATGGTGAAGTCGACGTGCCCAGGCGTGTCAATGATATTGACGCGATGCTCATCATATTGCTTCGACATGCCCGACCAAAAACACGTGGTAGCCGCAGAAGTGATGGTAATACCACGTTCCTGCTCTTGCTCCATCCAGTCCATGGTCGCCGCACCATCGTGTACCTCACCCATTTTATGGGACTTACCGGTATAAAATAATATCCGTTCAGTCGTGGTGGTTTTACCCGCATCCACGTGAGCACAAATGCCAATGTTACGATATCGATCAATAGGTGTTGCGCGTGCCACTGTGTTGGCCTCAACTCAATTAAAAACGATAGTGAGAGAACGCTTTGTTCGCTTCAGCCATGCGGTGAACATCTTCACGCTTCTTGACGGCTGCGCCTTTGCCTTCAGAGGCTTCCAGCATCTCGTTTGCTAAACGCTGAGCCATGGATTTTTCACCACGCTTACGCGCTGCATCAACCAACCAACGCATGGCCAGTGCTTGACGACGAGAAGGACGAACTTCAACCGGTACTTGGTAAGTAGCACCACCAACACGGCGGCTTTTTACTTCAACCATCGGCTGAATGGCTTCTAGAGCCTGTTCAAACAATTCCAGCGGGTTACCGCCTTTTTTGCTTTCCATTTGATCCAATGCACCGTAAACGATTTTTTCGGCGACGGATTTTTTGCCACTTACCATTACATGGTTCATGAACTTAGCCAAAGTACTGTTTTTGAACTTTGGATCTGGCAAAACATCACGTTTTGCGGCAACTCTTCTTCTTGGCATGATAAGCCCTCATAGGTCTTCAGGTCAGCCTGAGCATTGGAAACCATTAGCTCAGCCTTACTCTTATCTTAATGTCACTAAACGCATTAGCCTTTAGGACGCTTCGCACCGTATTTAGAACGGGCTTGTTTACGATTCGCAACACCTGATGTATCCAGAGTACCGCGAACAGTGTGATAACGAACACCTGGTAAGTCTTTTACACGACCACCACGAATCAGTACAACACTGTGTTCTTGCAAGTTGTGACCTTCACCACCGATGTAGGAAGATACTTCGAAACCATTCGTCAAACGCACACGACATACTTTACGCAATGCCGAGTTAGGCTTTTTCGGAGTGGTTGTATATACACGAGTACATACACCACGACGCTGAGGACATGCCATTAAAGCAGGTACGTCACTCTTAGCCACTTTGCGCTTACGAGGCTGACGAACCAACTGGTTGATTGTAGCCATTTAGCAAACTCCAATATTACTCATAAAAACGTCAGGACATTCCGACGCAATAAAAGGGGGCGGAAGCATAAGCCCCCGTCCCCAAATCGTCAAGTTGATTGTTTTACGATCAACCGATTACTTATCACCAAAAGCTTCACTTAACTTCGCTTCCATCTCATCTGCTGAGACGCTCAAGCCAGCTGGAGTGGTCTTCAAGCGATCATCTTCGCGGCGTTGACGCTTACGTTTACGCTCGGCATGGTATGCCAAACCGGTACCCGCAGGAATCAAACGACCAACGACTACGTTTTCTTTCAGACCGCGCAAATGGTCAACCTTGCCGGTTACCGCACCTTCTGTCAGAACGCGTGTTGTTTCTTGGAACGAGGCCGCCGAAATAAAGGATTCGGTTGCCAACGATGCCTTGGTAATACCCAGCAAGACACGCTCACCTTTTGCCGTGATCTTGTCTTCTGCCGCCAAACGCTCATTTTCCTCAAGGAACGCTGAGTATTCGACTTGATCACCTGGAATAAAGCTCGAATCACCGGCCTCGGTAATCAGCACTTTGCGCAGCATCTGACGCACAATCACTTCGATGTGCTTGTCGTCGATGCCAACACCTTGCAGGCGATAAACTTCTTGTACTTCATTGGTAATGTACAGTGCCAACTGGCCGACACCTTGCAAACGCAAGATATCGTGCGGGTTGAATGGGCCGTCAGAAATAACTTCGCCCTTCTCTACCTGCTCACCTTCGAACACGTTCATGTGACGCCACTTGTGGATTAACTCCTCATACGGCTCACCACCATCGTTTGGCGTAATCACCAAACGCTTCTTACCTTTCGTTTCTTTACCGAATGTGACCGTACCACTGATTTCAGCCAAGATAGCCGGTTCTTTTGGCTTACGCGCCTCGAACAGGTCGGCTACACGTGGCAGACCACCGGTAATGTCTTTGTTACCTGAAGTCTCTTGCGGGATACGAGCAATAACATCACCCACGGCCACTTGAGCGCCATTCTCTTGGCTAACCAAGGAGTTGGCTGGCAACAGATACTGAGCAGGTGTGTTACTACCAGCCAACATCACATCGTTACCCGCGGCATCCACCAATTTCACCATTGGACGAATGTCTTTACCGGCCGCTGGACGATCTTTTGGATCAATCACTTCGATATTCGACAAACCGGTGATTTCATCGGTTTGACGATTGATCGTGATGCCTTCTTCCATACCGACAAATTCGATACGACCGGCTACTTCCGTGACGATTGGGTGGGTGTGTGGATCCCAGCTTGCGACTTTATCGCCAGCCTTCACCTGAGCACCGTTCTTCACGTTGATCACAGCACCGTAAGGTAGCTTATACAGCTCACGCTCACGACCGTGATCATCGGCCAAGGCAATGGAGCCTGAACGCGATACTGCCACCAAATCACCGTTAGCACGCGTTACCGTCTTCATGTTGTGCAGACGAATAGTACCGCTGTTCTTCACTTGCACACTGTCCGCCGCAGAAGCACGCGAAGCCGCACCACCAATGTGGAACGTACGCATGGTCAACTGTGTACCTGGCTCACCGATCGACTGAGCCGCAATAACACCTACCGCTTCACCGACGTTCACCTGATGCCCACGACCTAAGTCACGGCCATAACAGGCGGCACAAATACCCACACGGCTTTCACAGGTGATCGCAGAACGCACGATCACTTCATCGACACCTTCCGATTCAATGATGTGAACCCAGCGCTCATCAATTAGCGTACCCGCAGGCACGACAACGTCACCGACACTGCCAGGCTTCATCACATCTTGCGCAATCACACGACCCAGAATACGGTCACCCAGCGCCACAACAACATCACCGCCTTCAATCAACGGCGTAACGACCAAGCCAGCCTCAGTACCACAATCACGATCGGTAACAACCAAGTCTTGTGCTACGTCAACCAAGCGACGTGTTAAGTAACCGGAGTTCGCGGTCTTCAATGCCGTATCGGCCAAACCTTTACGTGCACCGTGAGTCGAGGTGAAGTACTGAAGTACGTTCAAACCTTCACGGAAGTTAGCCGTAATTGGGGTCTCGATGATCGAGCCATCAGGCTTCGCCATCAAACCACGCATACCCGCTAACTGACGAATCTGAGCTGGGCTACCCCGCGCGCCAGAGTCGGCCATCATGTACACCGAGTTGAATGACTCTTGCTCAACTTCGTTGCCATCGCGATCAATCACCGGCTCGGTGCCCAAGTTATCCATCATCGCCTTAGCGACCAACTCGTTAGCACGCGACCAAATATCGATCACCTTGTTGTACTTCTCACCGTGCGTTACCAAACCAGAAGCAAATTGATCTTCGATCTCTTTTACTTCGGCATCCGCGTTGGCAATGATTTTTGCTTTCGCATCAGGAATCACAAAGTCATTCACACCAATCGATGAACCTGAACGAGTCGCATACTCGAAACCGGTGTACATCACTTGGTCGGCAAAAATAACCGTGTCTTTCAAACCGACATTACGGTACGCCGTGTTGATCAAGCGCGAAATGGCTTTTTTCTTCATGGGCTGGTTGACCAGCTCATAAGGCAAACCTTTTGGCACGATACGGAACAACAGCGCACGACCAATGGTGGTGTCTAAAACACGTGTACGCGTTTCCATGACACCATCTTCATTGGCAACGTGATCGGTAATGCGTACTTTCACTTTCGCTTGCAAGTGAGCGGCACCCGTTTGATACGCACGAGTCACCTCGTCCAAATCGGCAAGGAACATACCTTCGCCCTTGGCATTAATGCGCTCACGAGTCATCCAGTACAAGCCCAATACCACGTCTTGTGACGGTACGATAATCGGCTCACCGTTGGCAGGCGACAGAACGTTGTTGGTCGCCATCATCAAGGCACGCGCTTCAAGCTGTGCTTCGATGGTTAACGGTACGTGTACCGCCATTTGGTCACCGTCGAAGTCGGCGTTGTAAGCCGCACACACCAACGGATGCAATTGAATGGCTTTACCTTCAATCAATTGTGGTTCAAACGCCTGAATACCCAAACGGTGCAGCGTAGGTGCACGGTTCAGCATAACAGGGTGCTCGCGAATCACATCGGCAAGGATATCCCAAACTTCTGCCGTTTCGCGCTCAACCATTTTCTTCGCGGCTTTGATGGTTGTGGCCAAACCACGGTGCTCTAGCTTGCTGAAAATGAATGGCTTAAATAATTCCAATGCCATCTTTTTCGGCAAACCACATTGGTGCAAACGCAACTGTGGACCTACGGTAATCACCGAACGACCCGAGTAGTCAACGCGCTTACCCAACAGGTTTTGACGGAAACGACCTTGCTTACCTTTGATCATGTCAGCCAAAGATTTCAATGGACGCTTGTTCGAACCCGTAATGGCACGACCACGACGACCGTTATCCAGCAAGGCGTCAACGGCTTCTTGCAGCATGCGCTTTTCGTTGCGAACGATGATGTCAGGGGCATTCAACTCTAACAAGCGCTTTAAACGGTTGTTACGGTTGATCACGCGACGATACAAGTCGTTCAAATCCGAGGTGGCAAAACGTCCGCCATCTAACGGTACCAGTGGGCGCAAATCCGGTGGCAATACGGGCAATACCGACATAACCATCCATTCAGGGTTATTTCCTGAATGCAAAAAGGCTTCTAAGATTTTTAAGCGCTTAGACAGTTTTTTGATTTTGGTTTCTGAATTGGTATTTGGAATTTCTTCACGCAAGCGCTGAACTTCGTCTTCCAATTCGATCTGACCCAATAAGGCTTGAATCGCTTCAGCACCCATTTTGGCATCAAATTCGTCACCAAACTCTTCAATGGCTTCGTAATATTGCTCATCATTCAGCAACTGACCCACTTCCAGCGTAGTCATGCCTGGTTCAGTTACGACGAATGATTCGTAGTACAAAATCCGTTCGATATCACGCAGGGTCATGTCCAAAATCAAACCAATACGCGATGGCAGTGATTTTAGGAACCAAATGTGGGCAACCGGTGAAGCCAGTTCAATGTGACCCATGCGCTCACGACGCACTTTGGCTTGTGTAACTTCAACGCCACACTTTTCACAAATCACACCACGGTGCTTTAAGCGCTTATACTTACCGCACAAGCACTCATAGTCCTTAATAGGACCGAAAATACGCGCACAAAACAAACCATCACGTTCCGGTTTGAACGTACGGTAGTTAATAGTCTCTGGTTTTTTTACTTCACCAAAGGACCATGAACGAATCATTTCTGGCGAGGCGAGGCCGATGCGGATGGCGTCAAACTCGTCAGCGTTGTTCTGGTTACGCAGAAAATTGACTAAGTCTTTCATATTGCTCTTGCTCCGTGTGGAGTCCGAGCGCTCTGGCTGCCCAATACAGCCAGCGCGCTACTCATCCGCTTATTCGTTTTCCAGTTCGATGTCGATACCCAAAGAACGGATCTCTTTAACCAATACGTTAAAGGATTCCGGCATTCCGGCTTCCATTCGATGATCGCCATCAACGATGTTTTTGTACATCTTCGTACGACCTGCAACGTCATCCGATTTCACGGTGAGCATTTCTTGCAGGGTATAAGCGGCACCGTATGCTTCCAGCGCCCACACTTCCATCTCACCGAAGCGCTGACCACCGAACTGTGCTTTACCACCCAATGGCTGCTGTGTCACAAGACTGTACGAACCCGTCGAACGAGCGTGCATCTTGTCATCAACCAAGTGGTTCAGTTTCAGCATGTACATGTAACCCACGGTTACCTGACGATCAAAGGCGTCACCAGTACGACCATCAAACAACGTCATCTGGCCAGACTCTGGCAGATCCGCTAAACGCAACATGCGCTTCACTTCACTTTCTTTGGCACCATCGAATGCAGGCGTTGCCATCGGCACACCAGCACGCAGATTATTCGCCAATTCCAAAATCTGTGCATCAGAGAAACTGTCCAGATCTTCAATACGGCCATCGCCATGATTGTAGATCTCATCCAACAAGCCGCGTAATTTCGCCACTTCTTGTTGTTCTTTGATCATACGATCAATCTTCTCACCCAGACCTTTTGCGGCTAAACCTAAGTGAATCTCCATGATCTGACCCACGTTCATACGCGATGGTACGCCCAGCGGGTTCAACACGATGTCAACGGGTACACCGTTTTCATCGTATGGCATATCTTCAATCGGTTTGATCGCGGAAATAACACCTTTGTTACCGTGACGACCGGCCATTTTATCACCTGGCTGGATCTTACGTTTGATCGCCAAATACACTTTAACGATTTTCAGTACGCCCGGTGCCATGTCATCGCCAGTTTGTAACTTACGACGTTTGTCTTCAAATTTCTCATCAAGCTGCTTGCGACGCTCAGCCAAAGACTGCTCAGCAACTCCCAGCATTTCCATCAAGGCATCGTCTTGCGGCACAATGTTGAACCACTTATCGGCATCCAAGTTGGCTAAATACTCAGCGCTTAATACATCGCCTTTTTTCAAGCCGGGAGCCACATTAACCGCCTGACCAACCAGAGCACGCTGCAGACGCTCGTAGGTTGCACCCTTCACGATACGCATTTCTTCGTTCAGGTCTTTACGAACCTCGTCGAGCTGCATTTTTTCGATATCGAGAGCACGCTGGTCTTTTTCAACACCATCACGAGTAAAGACTTGAACGTCAATAACCGTACCGGTCGTACCCGTTTTAACGCGCAAGGATGTGTCTTTTACATCCGATGCTTTTTCACCAAAGATGGCACGCAGCAGCTTTTCTTCTGGTGTCAGCTGAGTTTCACCTTTCGGTGTCACTTTACCCACCAGAATGTCACCCGGATTCACTTCCGCACCGATAAAGACAATACCGGACTCATCCAGTTTGTTCAGTGCCGATTCACCCACATTCGGAATATCCGATGTGATTTCTTCTGAGCCTAATTTGGTGTCACGCGCCACACACGTCAATTCTTGAATGTGTATGGTAGTCAAACGATCTTCTTGTGCGACACGCTCGGACAACAAAATCGAATCTTCGAAGTTGTAACCATTCCAAGGCATGAACGCGATACGGAAGTTTTGACCCAACGCCAACTCACCCAAATCAACGGATGGACCGTCGGCCATGATGTCACCACGCTCAATGGAATCGCCGGCGCGAACCAATGGACGTTGGTTAATACAGGTGTTTTGGTTAGAACGTGTGTATTTGGTTAGGTTATAAATGTCCACACCGGCTTCACCAGCGATGGTTTCATCATCATTCACCTTAACAACGATACGTGATGCATCGACTGAATCGATCACACCACCACGCGTTGCTACCACGCACACGCCAGAGTCAGACGCCACAGCACGCTCAATACCCGTACCAACTAAGGGCTTCTCAGCACGCAAGGTTGGAACCGCTTGACGCTGCATGTTCGAGCCCATCAAGGCGCGGTTAGCATCGTCGTGCTCTAGGAACGGAATCAACGAGGCGGCAATCGACACAACTTGCTGCGGCGACACATCCATCAGTGTGACGTTTTCAGATGGCATCAAGGTAAATTCGTTTTGATGACGAACCGAAATCAAATCGCCAACCAAGCTACCCGAATCGTCCATCTCAGCAGAAGCCTGTGCAATCACGTACTCCGCTTCTTCAATGGCCGACACATAGATGATGTCATCAGTCACCTTACCGCTAATGACCTTACGATACGGCGTTTCTAAGAAACCGTATTCGTTGGTACGTGCATAAGTCGACAGTGAGTTGATCAAACCAATGTTTGGACCTTCTGGTGTTTCAATCGGACACACACGACCATAGTGAGTGGCGTGTACGTCGCGCACTTCAAAGCCAGCACGCTCACGTGTTAAACCACCTGGCCCCAATGCCGAAATACGACGCTTGTGCGTGACTTCTGACAGTGGGTTGTTCTGATCCATAAACTGTGACAATTGCGATGAGCCGAAGAACTCTTTCACCGCGGCTGCAACAGGCTTGGCGTTGATTAAATCTTGTGGCATTAAGCCTTCGCTTTCCGCCATGGACAAACGTTCACGTACGGCGCGCTCAACACGCACCAAACCAACACGGAATTGGTTTTCGGCCATTTCGCCCACAGAACGGATACGACGGTTGCCCAAGTGATCGATGTCATCCACCACGCCTTGACCATTGCGAATCGCAATCAAGGTGCGCATCACTTCCGTGATGTCAGACTTATCCAGAATGCCAGAACCAAGAATTTCTTCACGACCGATACGACGGTTAAACTTCATCCGACCAACGGCCGACAAGTCGTAACGCTCTTCGCTGAAAAACAGATTTTCAAACAAGGCTTCTGCGCTTTCTTTGGTGGGTGGCTCACCAGGGCGCATCATGCGATAGATTTCAACCAGTGCTTCTAATTGATTGCTGGTTGGATCCGCACGCAAGGTATCGGACATGAACGGACCGCAATCCAACTCATTGGTGTAAATAGTTTCGAAGTTCTCAATGCCTTCAGCCGCAAAGTTGGCTAACAAATCACCGGTCAGCTCATCGTTCGCGCTAGCCAACACTTCGCCCGTCTTGGCATTAACAATGTCTTTTGCCAATGTTTTGCCGAGCAAGTAATCGAAAGGCACTTCGAGTTCGCTCACATTCGCTTTTTCCAGCTGACGAATGTGGCGCGCAGTGATACGACGACCAGATTCAACCAGCACATTGCCTTCTTGATCTTTGATATCGAAGGCGGCAGTTTCGCCACGCAAACGTGAAGGGATTAACTTCAACATGGCGGTTTCATTCTTTAAACGATACTCATCGTTATCGAAGAAGGTCGCCAGAATTTCTTCGGTCGTAAAGTTTAACGCACGCAGCAAAATAGAGGCCGGCAACTTACGACGACGGTCGATACGAACAAATACGAGATCTTTCGGATCGAATTCAAAATCTAACCAAGAACCACGGTAAGGAATCACACGAGCGTTATACAACAACTTGCCCGATGAGTGAGTTTTACCCTTATCATGGTCAAAGAACACACCCGGAGAACGGTGCAATTGCGACACGATAACGCGCTCAGTACCATTCACAATAAAGGTACCGTTGTCGGTCATGAGTGGCATTTCACCCATGTAGACTTCTTGCTCTTTGATGTCTTTGATGGCTTTCGTTGAAGATTCTTTATCGTAAATGATCAAACGAACCTTCACGCGCAGTGGAGCGGCGTAAGTAACACCACGCAACATACACTCTTTTTCGTCAAAACTAGGCGTACCCAAACGGTAGCTTACGTACTCTAGCGCTGCATTCCCAGAATAACTAACAATTGGAAATACAGATTTAAATGCAGCGTGCAGACCCACTTCCGTGCGATCTTCACCGACTGCTTCCTCCTGCAAGAATTTGCGATAGGAGTCGATTTGAATGGCCAGTAGGTATGGCACATCCATGACATTCGGTAATTTACCGAAATCCTTGCGGATACGTTTTTTCTCAGTATATGAGTAAGCCATCAATTATCCCCGGACTGTTGCCTCGATCAGGTTGGTAAACCTATATGGCTCAAGGACTCAACCTTGTAAGTGCGCAGCAAGCGCATGATTTCCATAACGCGAAAAGGCTGACGGGAAATCCCGCCAGCCAACTGCCGCTATTAGACGTTACGCCACAGTAACGGCTTTGCAATAAATTGCAAATTACTTAACTTCAACCACTGCGCCAGCTGCTTCCAGAGTCGCTTTAGCGGCTTCAGCGTCTTCTTTAGAAACGCCTTCTTTCACAGTTGATGGTGCACCATCAACCATGCCTTTCGCTTCTTTCAAGCCTAAGCCAGTCAATTCACGAACCGCTTTGATCACGTTTACTTTCTTGTCGCCAGCAGCGCTCAAGATAACGTCGAATTCAGTTTGCGCTTCAGCAGCGCCAGCGTCACCGCCAGCAGCTGGGCCAGCCATAACAGCAGCAGCTGCAGACACACCGAATTTTTCTTCCATTGCTTCGATCAGCTCAACAACGTCTTTTACAGACATTTCAGCGATCGCGTTCATGATATCTTCTTTAGTCAATGACATGACAGATTTCCTAAATTTAATGGAGCATTATGCTCGTTAAATCGACTAGAGCATGCTTAATAATTAAGCAGCGTCTTGTTCTTTTTGATCGCGGATTGCCGCAATTGTACGTACCAGCTTGCCAGCAGAGGCTTCTTTCATCACGCTCATCAGCTTGGCGATGGCTTCGTCGTAAGTTGGCAGTGTTGCCAATACAGAGACGTCGACTAATTCGCCTTCAAAAGCGGCTGCTTTTAGCTCGAATTTTGCATTGGTCTTAGCGAACTCTTTAAAGATACGGGCAGCCGCACCTGGGTGTTCGTTAGAAAATGCAATCAAGCTAGGACCAACCAATGCGTCGTTCAAGCATTCGTAGGCAGTCCCTTCAACAGCGCGACGCGCCAAAGTATTACGGACAACTTTCATCCAAATACCGTTTGCACGTGCTTCTTTACGAAGAGCGGTCATGGCACCTACTGAAACGCCGCGAGAATCAGCAACGACAGCAGATTGAGCACCTTTAGCTGCATCCTGGACTTCGGCGACAATCGCCTTCTTATCTTCGAGTCCTAAGGCCACGATTAACTCCTAACAAGTTAAGTTAAACTCTTTCGAGCTACTTTCGGTGTGACATTTCAGAAATCTGAATGGGGTCACAACCTATCTACGCAGGCTGAATTAAGTCATCGAATGAACGAGGACACCTGCGGTCTTTGACAGCCACCGCGCCGAAGCGCGATGCCCCCAAAGAACGTGATTGATCAGATGTCTAACGACGTATGATCAACAGCCAAACCAGGACCCATCGTGGTACTGATGGTCACTTTCTTCAAAAATACGCCTTTGGCAGAAGAAGGTTTGGCTTTTTTCAAATCCACCAACAAAGCCGTTAAGTTTTCTTTCAGCGCTTCCGCTGTAAAATCTAACTTACCGATTGAGGTGTGAATAATACCGTTTTTGTCGTTGCGATAACGAACCTGACCGCCTTTGGCGTTTTTAACGGCTGTCGCCACATCAGGAGTTACCGTACCGACTTTCGGGTTTGGCATCAGGCCGCGTGGACCCAACACTTGACCCAACATACCCACAACACGCATAGCATCTGGCGATGCAATAACGACGTCAAAATTCAAATCGCCGCCTTTGATCTTTTCAGCCAGATCGTCCATACCCACTTCGTCCGCACCTGCAGCCAAAGCGGCTTCAGCGTTCGCACCTTGAGTAAACACAGCAACGCGCATGGTTTTACCAGTACCGTTTGGTAGAACCGTAGAGCTACGCACGTTTTGATCTGATTTACGTGCATCAATACCTAAGTTCACAGCCACATCAACGGACTCTTTGAACTTAGGTGCAGGCAATGAGGCCAACACAGCAACCGCTTCTTCAACCGAGTAAACCTTACCCGCTTGCACTTTCTCTGCGATCAACTTCTGACGCTTAGTCAACTTAGCCATTACTCAACCCCTTCCACGTTCAGACCCATAGCACGCGCAGAACCTGCGATTGTGCGAACCGCTGCATCCATATCGGCAGCCGTTAAGTCTTTTTGTTTAACGTTCACAATCTCTTCCAACTGAGCGCGAGTAACAGTACCCACTTTCACAGTGTTTGGACGAGCAGAACCCGACGTGATACCTGCGGCTTTCTTCAATAAATAAGCAGCCGGCGGGGTTTTCAATTCAAATGAAAAGCTGCGGTCGCTGTACGCTGTGATGATCACAGGCACTGGCATACCTGGCTCCATGCTCTGAGTTTGAGCATTGAACGCCTTACAGAATTCCATGATGTTCAGACCCTTTTGACCCAACGCTGGACCAACTGGGGGACTTGGGTTTGCTTTACCTGCTGCAACTTGCAGCTTGATATAGCCTTCTACTTTCTTAGCCATGATTTACTCCAAAATGGGTCAACGCTCAATGAGCTCCCCGACCAGACACGCTGGCAACAAACGCGCTTACGCCGACTTTTCTACCTGAGTAAACTCAAGCTCAACCGGCGTAGAACGCCCAAAAATAGTAACCGCGACTTGAACACGCGATTTATCATAATCCACGCTTTCAACAACACCATTGAAATCAGCAAATGGACCTTCTGTTACGCGTACAACCTCACCCGGCTCATAAATCGTCTTGTGAGTTGGACGCTCAGCACCATCTTGCACGCGCTGCAAAATCGCATCCGCCTCACGCGACGAGATCGGCGCAGGCTTGTCCGCGGTTCCACCAATGAATCCCAACACACGAGGAGTCTGCTTAACCAGATGCCACGAATCATCATTCATATCCATCTGCACTAAGACGTAACCTGGGTAAAATTTACGCTCACTCTTACGCTTCTTACCATCACGAACCTCAACCACTTCCTCAGTTGGCACCAAAATCTCACCAAAGTGGTCTTGCATCTCATGCAACTCAATTCGCTCTTTCAAGCCAGACTGAACACGCTTCTCATAACCTGAGTAAGCCTGAACAACATACCAACGCATAGCCATACTCGGACTCCTCAACCTATCAGCAGCGATACAATCCAGCCCAGCAGGCTATCTAAACCCCACAGCACCAGCGCCATAAAAATCACCACAGCCACAACAATCATCGTGGTCTGCGTAGTCTCTTGGCGAGTTGGCCAAATAACCTTGCGTCGCTCAATGTTGGCTTCTTTCAACAACACCAAGAAGCTACGACCCTTGACAGTGGTTAAGGCAACGCCAAAACTCATCAAGGAAAGCGCAAGAACCGCCAACAGGCGGTATAAGAAAACCGCATCAGAATAGAGGTAATTACCCACGACTGCGGCAGCAAACAAGGCAATAGCCAATAACCACTTCGCGACATCGAGTGGCGACTTACGTGCGTTGCTTTCGGTACTCATCATTATTCCCTAGAAGCCAAAAATGGCAGCCGAAGCTGCCACTCATGAATTTTGGCAGGCCAGGAGGGACTCGAACCCCCAACTTTCGGTTTTGGAGACCGACGCTCTACCAATTGAACTACTGGCCTAATACACTCAATTTGGGGGGCGAAATATACAGCAAACCAAACTTATTACAACCCCTACCAACTAAAAACTGCATTTATTTCAATGAATCCATGGAAATGTAATGCACCGTCGTCAGTAGGATATGCAAAATAGCAGAAACCACAGCAAACGCCAACATATTCTATCGATTGCTGATCATGATTGATTTTCTTCTCTTTTTTCTAAGGCAATTCCCCAATCGACCGTTTGTATTCGCTCATCCGAAGCCAATTCGTGTCTTTTCTGCATTTTCTTTCATAAATAGACTAAAAATTTGAGCAAAAAGCTGTAGAATGACGCGCGATTCAAGACCTCTGAAATTGAGTACTTTATGACTGACTTATCCTTATATAGAAACATTGGTATCTTCGCTCACGTTGATGCCGGCAAAACCACCACCACCGAGCGCATTCTTAAGCTAACGGGTAAAATTCACAAACTGGGCGAAACCCACGAAGGTGAATCCACTACCGACTTCATGGAACAAGAAGCTGAACGCGGTATTACCATTCAATCAGCAGCCGTGAGTTGCTTTTGGAAAGGACACCGCTTCAACGTGATCGACACCCCAGGACACGTTGACTTTACCGTAGAAGTGTATCGTTCATTGAAAGTACTGGACGGCGGTATCGGTGTATTCTGTGGCTCAGGCGGCGTTGAGCCTCAATCTGAGACCAACTGGCGCTATGCCAACGAATCAGAAGTTGCTCGCTTGATCTTTGTTAACAAACTGGATCGTATTGGTGCTGACTTCTTCCGCGTTACCGAACAAGTTCAGAAAGTATTGGGCGCCCGCCCATTAATCATGGTTCTACCAATTGGCCGTGAAGACGAATTTGTTGGCGTGGTTGATCTTTTGACTCGCCAAGCGTTTGTTTGGGACGAAACTGGTTTACCAGAAAACTACACCGCCACTGACATCCCAGCCGACATGGCTGACGACGTTGAAATGTACCGTGAGCAACTCATCGAAACTGCACTAGAAGTCGATGAAGATTTATTGATGGAATATCTAGAAGAAGGCACCGAGCCTTCAATGGACGACATCAAGCGCTGCATCCGTGAAGGTACTCGCACGTTACAGTTCTTCCCAACCTACTGCGGCTCGGCCTTTAAAAACAAAGGCATGCAATTGGTATTGGATGCCGTTGTGGATTACTTGCCATCACCTACCGAAGTCGATCCACAGGATCTGACGGACGAAGAAGGCAACCCGACAGGTAAGAAAGCCATTGTTTCGGCCGACGAACCACTGCGCGCACTGGCCTTCAAGATCATGGACGACCGTTTCGGCGCCCTAACCTTCGTACGCATCTATTCTGGCAAACTGCGCAAGGGTGACACCATCCTGAACAGCTTTACTGGCAAAACCGAGCGCGTAGGCCGCATGGTTGAAATGCACGCCAATGATCGTAATGAAATTGATTACGCACAAGCGGGTGACATTATTGCTATCGTTGGTATGAAAAACGTGCAAACCGGTCACACACTGTGCGATCCAAAGCACGAGTGCACACTGGAAGCGATGGTGTTCCCAGCGCCAGTTATCTCGATTGCAGTACAACCAAAAGACAAAGGCTCCGTCGACAAGATGGGTATCGCCATTGGTAAAATGGTTGCAGAAGATCCTACCTTCCAAGTTGAAACGGATGAAGACTCCGGCGAAACCATCCTGAAAGGCATGGGTGAACTGCACTTAGATATTAAAGTGGATATCTTAAAGCGCACCTACGGTGTTGAATTGGTTGTTGGTCAGCCACAAGTGGCTTATCGCGAAACCATCACTCTACCGATTGAAGACAGCTACACCCACAAGAAGCAATCTGGTGGTTCTGGTCAATATGGTAAGATCGACTACCGCATCAAGCCTGGTGAGCAAAACTCCGGCTTCAAATTCACATCAACGGTTGTCGGTGGTAACGTTCCTAAGGAATTTTACCCTGCCATCGAGAAAGGCTTTGCTGGCATGATGGCCGAAGGCCCATTGGCAGGCTTCCCTGTCCTTGACGTTGAAGTAGAACTGTTTGATGGTGCTTACCACGCAGTTGACTCATCGGCGATTGCCTTTGAAATCGCTGCCAAAGGTGCATTCCGTCAGTCAATGCCGAAAGCTGGCCCTCAGCTACTCGAACCGATCATGAAAGTGGATGTATTCACGCCTGAAGATCACGTTGGTGATGTGATTGGTGACTTGAACCGTCGTCGCGGCATGATCAAAGATCAAGAAGCGGGTTTGACCGGCGTTCGTGTTAAAGCCGACGTTCCACTGTCAGAGATGTTTGGTTACATCGGCCACTTGCGTACCATGACTTCCGGTCGTGGTCAGTTCTCAATGGAGTTTTCTCACTACTCAGCCTGCCCGGCAAACGTATCTGAGAAAGTCATTGCAGAAGCCAAGGCTCGTAAAGCCGCTAAGTAATTAGCGCTTTACCATAAACCCCAACACCTTGTGTGATTGGGGTTTTTTTTCGCCGCGAATTTGGCCAATGACCTAACCCGAAAAACAGGCACAAAAAAGCCGGGCATCGCCCGGCTTTTTCGTTCAAACGCTATTAAGCAATGATTTTTGCTACAACGCCTGCACCAACAGTACGACCACCTTCACGGATCGCGAAACGCAGACCTTCGTCCATCGCGATTGGCGCGATCAGAGTCACAGTCAATTGTACGTTATCGCCTGGCATAACCATTTCTACGCCAGCTGGCAATTCTACAGCACCCGTTACGTCAGTCGTACGGAAGTAGAACTGTGGACGGTAACCTTTGAAGAATGGCGTGTGACGACCACCTTCGTCTTTACCCAACACGTAGACTTCTGATTCGAACTTGGTGTGAGGAGTGATTGAACCTGGCTTCGCCAATACTTGACCACGCTCTACTTCGTCACGTTTAGTACCACGCAGCAGAACACCTACGTTCTCACCAGCACGGCCTTCGTCCAGAATCTTACGGAACATCTCAACACCAGTACAGGTAGTTTTGATGGTCTCTTTGATACCAATGATGGCAATCTCTTCACCCGTACGAACGATACCACGCTCAACACGACCAGTAACAACCGTACCACGACCTTGGATCGAGAATACGTCTTCGATTGGCAGCAAGAATGCACCGTCGATAGCACGCTCTGGCTCAGGAATGTAAGTGTCCAGAGTTTCAACCAGTTTACGTACCGCAGTGGTACCCATTTCGTTGTCGTCTTCGCCATTCAGAGCCATCAATGCAGAACCTGGGATGATTGGCGTGTCATCACCTGGGAAGTCGTATTCTGACAACAGATCACGCAATTCCATTTCAACCAGTTCCAACATCTCTGCGTATTCTTCAGAATCAGCACCGCCGCAATCTTCTGCCAGCAAGTCAGCTTTGTTCAAGAACACAACGATGTACGGTACACCTACCTGACGGGACAACAAGATGTGTTCACGCGTCTGCGGCATTGGGCCGTCAGTTGAACCACATACTAAGATTGCGCCGTCCATCTGAGCAGCACCGGTGATCATGTTTTTAACATAATCCGCGTGTCCTGGGCAGTCTACGTGTGCGTAGTGACGGTTTGGTGATTCGTATTCAACGTGTGACGTTGAAATCGTGATACCACGCTCACGCTCTTCTGGAGCGTTATCGATACCGTCGAAGGCAACGGCTGCGCCGCCCCATACTTCGGCACAAACACGGGTCAGTGCGGCGGTCAAAGTGGTTTTACCATGGTCAACGTGACCAATAGTACCTACGTTTACGTGCGGCTTGTTACGTTCAAATGCTGCCTTAGCCATAACTCTGTCTCTTTATGCCAGTGGTTTTCGGATTAATAGATGCACAAAAAGGCAGACCCAAGGCCCACCTTTTAGACAACATAATGGTGCTGATAGGCAGATTCGAACTGCCGACCTCATCCTTACCAAGGATGCGCTCTACCGACTGAGCTATATCAGCTAATTTTGGAGCGGGTAGCGGGAATCGAACCCGCATCATCAGCTTGGAAGGCTGAGGTTCTACCATTGTACCATACCCGCACACTCGTCTACCGAGCAGTGACCTGTTCAATGGCCTTGCAGATTCCTGCCTGCTCAATCAACCCATCCTGCGGTTGATTTGAAAATGGTGGTGGGAGCTGGATTCGAACCAGCGAAGCTTTCGCGTCAGATTTACAGTCTGATCCCTTTGGCCGCTCGGGAACCCCACCGAAGTGGCGCGTATTATCTTGAGGTGCGTCTACCCTGTCAACCTTTTTTGCTTATTTTTTATCAACTTAGATAAAAAATATCAGCGCTCACGACGACACTCAATCAATTCCCAGCGAATTTGTTGATCGCTTGCTCGAATTCGTTCGCGCAGTCGCTCGTTCAGTTGTGCCGACTCGGTAATTTCGACCCAATACTCTTTTTGGGTATCATTCACCACACGAATCTCAGCCGCGTAACCCAAGGCTTGTAGGTCACTTTGCACCTTCTTAGCGGATGCTTCGACTCGAAATAAACCCAAAGAAATGCCATCTGCCAACTCGCCTTGAGTAATAATGTAACTATCAATATTACGCCCCTGCAACTCTCGCAATAATCGCATCGCCGCGTCACGACTTGACCGAGGAGGGATATGCACCCAATGCTCACTAGGTCGATCACTGGATTTTTCCAAGCTAAAAATAGTAGCGGTAAAATTCAGCGCCGCCGATCGCGCTTGCAAATGACGCGCATCGATTTCATCAACAAATGGCCCCGCCGCATAACACGTGGCGACAGAAGGTGCGCTCCCGGACTCTCGAGTCACCCTTGGGGTCAATGCCGTCATTTCTGAGGTCAGCTGCAAACGCTGACTGTGATTCGGGATTTGAATCGCCGCCGCCGGTGCTGGCGCGGCAGGTTGCTGCCAGAACATCGCCAACAACAGTAAATTACCAAACACTAACGAGAAAAAGATCCAACGCATAAGGATTCCATACCTTCAAATACCAAGTCGGGATAATAGTCGCGCTCCATCGCACTCGCCAACCACTCACCGTCGCCACCACTGATCAACCAATCGTGTTCGGGATACTCTGCTGCCATGGATTGCAACAAGGCCAAGTGTTGACGACGAATGCCGGCACTAACGCACGCTAACGTATCACATCCTAACGCAATATGGTGCTGTATCTGCTCGTCCTCAAATGGACGAACGCGCTCAGTCTGCTGAAATAAGGCGGCTTGCGCCATGGCTAGACCAGGTACGATATACCCACCTTGATGGCGGCCGTTACTATCAACGACGTCGATGGTCAGTGCGGTGCCTGCATCAACCACCACACACGCTTTTTGAGTACGCTCCATGGCGCCCAGCATCGCCAACCAACGATCAACACCTAAGCGTTGTGGCTGCGCATAGCAATGACGAAAACGCGAATGATGCAGATAAGGCTCGCGCAACCACTCGATGTTCACATTAAACTGTTGTTGCAAGTGCTGCGCTAGCGCATCGTTACTGCGCACACTCGCCACCACGACTTGCTCGATGGGGCTTGGCCACACCTGCGCAGCCACCTCATGATGCAGACAAGCTCCCTGCAAAGTCAGGTTCTGATTCGTATAACGCCATTTAATGCGCGTATTACCCGCATCAATCAACAGCACGGACACTGAGCTCTCCTGCACTGATAACTTCCATTCCGGCCTCGGTGCGCAGCAAGAGTTCACCCTTACGATTCACCCCTTTCACCACCCCAATTTTTTCGTGGCCAGGGGCAATAATACGCACTGTTTTTTCATGAAAAATATCGGCATCCGTCCATTGCTGCTGCAAGGGAGCAAAACCTTCTCGCTGAAATGTCGTCACCGCCAGCAGTAATTCGTCTAACAACACCGCGGCCAGGTCGTTGCGTGACAAATCTGGAGCCACGGCACGCAACGCCGTCCAAGGCTGTTCGATACTGGCGGCATCGCGTTCATTCAAGGCGACATTAAGACCAATACCCATGACGACCTGGCAGTGATCCTGATACTCACCGGTCACTTCTAATAAGATGCCCGCCACTTTTTTACCTTGCAAGTAGACATCGTTAGGCCACTTCAAACCCACCTCAGCAATACCTAAACGAGTTAAAGTACGCTCCACGGCAATGGCCGTGACCAAACTTAAACCGGCTAAGGCTGGCAGACCGCCCTGAAACGTCATTAACAGTGACAAATAAATATTTTTACCAAACGGACTGACCCATTGCCGCCCACGACGACCGCGCCCGTGTTGTTGCTTTTCGGCCAACACCGCATAACGCTGCCCCATGTGATCGGCTGCGCGTTGCATCAAATAGGTATTGGTGGAATCCACGTCCAGTAAAATGTCTAAACGATCAAGTCGTTGTTGCAAAGCGTGTTCGATTCGATCCGCATCCAACAATTCGATCGGATCTTGCAAGCGATACCCCTTACCCTTGATTGAAGAGTATGGAATATCATAATCATCCAGTTTTTTGAGCTGTTTCCAGACGGCAGCACGACTCACACCTAACGCCTGCCCCAGTGCCTCACCTGAATGGAATTGACCATCCGACAATTGCTGTAGAATTTGGATTAACATGATGCCCTCCCTTTGTTGCGCAATATACCGCAAGGACACGCACAATGCCGAGCTTTATGCAGAACCATGCCAGCATCGACAAATTCCGTTACACTGACGCCATTGACAACCCTAGAGAACCTGACATGAGCTACCATATTTATGGCATTGGTAATGCCCTAGTAGACAAAGAATTTGAAGTAAATGACGATTTTTTTGCTAAGGCCAATATTCAAAAAGGGATGATGACGCTGATTGACGAAGCGCAATCCGAAGCGCTTTTGAACACACTACTGACCCATTCCGAGTTGAAAAAACGAGCGTGTGGCGGCAGTGCGGCCAATACCATCATTGGCGCCTCGTATTTTGGTGCAAAAACATTTTATACCTGCAATGTGGCCAACGACGAAGCCGGTGATTTTTATGTCGCCGACCTGACCGCTGCCGGAGTCGATACCAACATGACAGGAACACGCGACGAAGGCACCACAGGCAAGTGCTTAGTGATGATTACCCCCGATGCCGAACGCACCATGAACACCTTTTTAGGCATCACCACCGACCTGCATCATCAACACATCCATTTTGACGCATTAAAAGCCTCTCAGTACGTGTACATCGAAGGCTATTTAGTCACGTCGGAGACCTCTCGCGCCGCCGCCATTCAGGTTCGTGAGGCCGCGCAGCAGCATGGCATCAAAGTCGCGCTCACGTTCTCAGACCCAGCCATGGTGCAGTTTTTTAAAGACGGCTTAAACGAGATGATTGGTGCTGGTGTCGATCTGTTGTTCTGCAATGAGCAAGAAGCCAAGTTGTTTGCCGACACCGATGATTTGACGGTCGCGATTGCCCATTTACAAACCGTGGCAAAATCGTTCGTCATTACCCGCGGCAGCCAAGGTGCTCTGGCATTTGATGGACAACAGCAGTATCAAATCGCCCCCAACCCAACCACACCGGTAGACAGTAATGGTGCCGGGGATATGTTTGCCGGTGCCTTCTTGTATGCCATCACACACGGCCATGATTTTGCTCGTGCCGGACAATTGGCGAGCAAAGCGTCATCGCAAGTGGTCAGCCAGTTTGGTCCTCGCCTCGCCCCAGAACAACACGCTCCGATCAAGCAATCTGTGCTAGGCTAATCGTCAGGGCAGCGATGAACCTTGTGTCACGTTGCCCGCTGTCCCATTTCCGATTCACGCATCCATGGTGTTGCCACTCAATGCTCAGTGCCCTAAAACCGTTTTTACTTCCATCGGCGTTGCTCCTACTGGCACTTGGCTTATGGCAAAGCCCTGCTTTTCAGCAGATTGGGGCGGGTGTTGCCATTTTCCTACTCGGCATGATGGCATTGGAGCGCGGTTTTCAGTTGCTCAGTGGTAGCCTGTTACAACATATCTTGCAAAACAGCACGGACACTCGATTCAAAGCCCTGTCTTTTGGTGTGATCACCACCAGCATCATGCAATCCAGTTCACTGGTCTCGGTGCTCACCATTTCTTTTTTATCGGCGGGTTTGATTCCCTTGGCAGCGGGATTGGGCATTATCTTTGGTGCGAACTTAGGCACCACCACCGGAGCATGGCTGATTGCTGGCTTTGGTTTAAAAGTCAGCCTCGATGTCTATGCCATGCCGCTATTGGTGTTTGGTGTCGCCTTACTGTTCCATTCTCGCCCACGCTGGCAAGGACTCGGTAACGTTTTAGTTGGTATTGGCTTGCTGTTTCTTGGCATTCATTTTATGAAAGAAGGCTTCACCGCCTTTCAAGATGTCATTAACTTGGATTTCAGTCGCAGCGACGATTTTTCGGCGTTATTGCTGTATCTACTGATTGGCATTGTAGCGACCGTGATCATGCAATCGAGCCATGCGACCTTGGTACTGATATTAACGGCGCTGGCGGCTGATCAAATCGGGTATTTAGCCGCTCTGGCGATTGCCATTGGGGCTAACGTAGGAACGACGATCACCGCGCTCATAGGCAGCGTCAGTGCGAATGCCGCCGGTCGCCAATTGGCGCTGGGGCATGTGATCTTTAACTTCGTGACAGGTGCCATTGCCCTGTTGTCACTCCCATTACTGCTCATCGCCGTCGATGCCTTGGCCGATTGGTTCGGCATCATCCATAACGACACGCTCAAGCTGGCCATTTTTCATACCTTGTTTAATGGTATTGGGGTGATGGTGATGGTGCCCTGCATTCCACTATTAACTCGCTGGCTACCACGCCTTATTCAAGCGACGGAACAGGATGTTAAACAGCCTAAGTACCTGAATGAGTCCGCCCTACAAACGCCCCAAGCGGCCATTGCCGTCAGTCAGCAAGAAACGCTTCGACTATTTCGTATCGCTCGCGATACCATGATTCGCGGCATGGGCTGGCGCACCAGCGATTTTCGTCAGCAACTGAAGCTACAGGATGATTCTACCCACCGTGATAGCAGCAGCAATCAAATGGACCTAGCCTATCAACATCGCCTCAAGCCGATCTATTCCGCCATCATTGCCTTTATTACCTTGGCACGGCATGACAGCTTGAAGCGTGAAGATGAGATACTGCGCCATATTCGAGCCGCCAACTTCCACATTATTGAAGCCGTCAAAGGCGTTAAGCACCTACAAGATAACCTGATTCACTATTTGGAAAGTGATAACGCACCGATGGCGGCCAGCTACCAAGAATTACGCCATCAAATTGCCGATGTATTGATTTTGGCGGAGCAGCTGCATCGCGATCCAGATCTCGATAACCATGAAGAACGGTTTGTACAGCAACAACAGCAGCTATCTGACTTCATTGAACGCATGGATCATCGTATTGATGGCCTGATTCGTGATCGGCTGATTACGCCCACCATGGCCACCTCGCTGATCACCGATAAAGGCTATACCCAACTGGTGTGTGAGAGCTTATTAAAAGCGACTCGTTATCTGCTGGCGTCACCACAACGTCCCGTGGAAGAACATCCCGAAACCACGCTGACAGAACTCACAAAAACCGCAACGTCCGATCCCTCTACACCGACTACTTAGTGCGGCCTGTTGTCACGGCACGTTCCTTCACAGAGCGTGTTTTTTTTGCAGAACGGTGCGCACTCCTGGTTTTACGTTGCCGCGTCATCGGTGTACTGGGGACACCTGAGAACAGTCGAACATCCATTTTCAATGCGTGATCCAACAGCCATTGCAATTGTTGCTGTAATGGCTGCATAAACTGCTCATAGCTTAGCCGCCGCTCGCTGATATCCGCCAGCTGCCGTTCCCAATGAGCCGTCAGGTCGGGGGTTGTGATGGCATCCGGCAACGCGGCAATGACGCGCATACCGAGAGCCGTTGGTCGAATCGTCTTACCTTGACGTTCGGCATAACGTCGCTTGAACAACAACTCAATCATGCCAGCACGCGTTGCTTCCGTACCCAAGCCGTCAGTATCGCGTAGAACGGTTTTTAATTCGGGGTTTTGCACGAAACGAGCAATCCCCGTCAGTGCCGCCAAAAAGCTGGCATCGGTAAAATACGCCGGCGGCTGAGTGGTTTTCTCTTCCAGGCACGGTTCACCACTCCAAAGCACCTGCCCTTCTTGCAGCACAGGCAATATTCGATGGGTCTCATCACGAGGAGGCCAAAGTTGCTTCCAGCCTAATTGCTCCGTACGGCGCTGTTGCGCACGAAATAATCCACCGTCAATGCGCAGCGTAAGCTGAGTTTCTTGCTGCTCCCAGGGTGGTAAGAACTGAGCAGCATAGAAGCGCGCTATCAATACGTACACACGACGTTCATTGGCCGACAATCGTTCAGGAGACACCACTTTACGAGTTGGAATAATGGCATGATGGGCACCCACCTTAGCGTCATTCCACGCTTTAGTACGCTGCTGTAATTGCCACAAAAGCGCACAACGCTCAAATTGACTGTCGCTGGGTTGCAGCGCCGCCAACACGTCTTTCGCATCGCGATGGTGCGCACTGGGTAAATAGCGACAATCCGAGCGCGGGTAGGTAATCAACTGATGCTTTTCATACAGCGACTGACAGGCATCCAACACCTGCTGCGCACTCAAACCCAATACCTTACCGGCTTCAATTTGCAAACTCGACAAGTTAAACGGCAATGGAGCAGCCTGACGCAACGGTTTTTGCTGATATTGATCGACCACGGCAGGTTGCTGTGCGATACGCGCGCAGACATGCTCAGCCAAAGCACGGTTCAAGACCCGACCGTCTTCATCCTGGTGTGCTGCGCACGACTCACTGGGCAACCACCGCGCTTCGAATAACAGCGGTTGTTCGGCACTGACATGAATTCGCGCCAGGACGTCATAAAAATCGTTCGGTTGAAACTGTGCAATGTCCTGCTCACGTCGTACCAGCAAACCCAGCATGGGCGTTTGCACACGTCCGACCGATAACAGGGTATTAATACCACCTTCTCGGCCTTTCAAGGTCAGCGCACGTGTTAAATTGATGCCATACAACCAATCGGCCCGCGTGCGTGCCAGTGCCGATACCGACAAGGGGACGAACTCTTGATTGCTGCGCAATTGCGACAGCGCGCGACGAATGGCATCGGGGTTTAAATCATGAATCAAGCAACGTTCTATGCACTGACGCTGTGACGCGGTTAAACCGCAATGCGCAAACACCTCATCCACCAGCAGTTGCCCTTCGCGATCAGGATCACCCGCATGCACCCAAGCATCCGCCTGTTTGATTAACCGCTTTACAATAGTCAGCTGCCCACGTGTTTTTGTCTTGGCACGGGTTTTCCAAGTCACCGGCACAATAGGCAAATGCGCAAGACGCCATTGCTTATAGCTCGGATCGTAAGCTTCCGGCTCGGCTTGCTCTAACAAATGACCGATACACCAAGTGACAATGTCGCCATTGGCCGCACGCACAAACCCCTCACCTTTCGTTAAAGGCGCGGGCAATGCCGCAGCAATCGCGCGACCAAGACTGGGTTTTTCGGCAACAAAAATACGCATGAGTGCAGTGTATCAAAATTGGCCAATAATGCGGCATTGTTGGAAAAACCAGCTAGTCTGAAAAGACACAGCACGGAGGGGCCCCCATGATGCCAGTCAGCATTAGCAAAAAACTGATGATCAGCGTCGGTTTTGCTATTTTTGTCCTACTTTCGATCAGCAGTTTTTATAGCTATCAAAAAACACGAGACAATGTTCAGCAAGCCATTGAGCAGCAAATTCAACTCACGGGTGAAAAAACCAGTGCGTACGTGAGTAGCTGGATTCGCAACAAAGCCCAAATATTGCGGGGGACAGCGCAGGCTCTCGAAAATGGCGATCGAGATAATGTCATTGTCCATGGTCAGGTAGCCGGCGATTTCCTATTCTTGTATTTAGGCACCAAGCAAGGCGAGATGTACATGCACCCAGATGACCCGTTGCCGAGTGACTATGACCCACGCAAGCGTCCTTGGTATGAAATGGCAATACGAGAAAATCGATTGGTGCTCACCGCCCCATATTTGGATGCCACCACCAACGAAACCATCATTACCTTTGCGCTTCCGACGAAAGACGGCGTATTGGGTGGCGATGTCGCACTGACCGATGTCATCAAGCAGGTGTTAAATATCAATTTAGGCAGCAGTGGATATGCGGCCTTGTTGGATAAAAACCAAAACTTCATGGTGGTCTCCGATAGCAAACGATTAGGCAAACCCATACAAAGTTACTTAAATAGCAATCAACGCCTCGCCACTGGTCGTATTACACGCACCTCGTTTGAGCAACAAGACTCACTGCTGGGGCTGTATGCCATTCCCAATTCCGACTGGCAACTGTTGCTGGTTATGAATACCGATGATGCCTTTGCGCGCCTGGCCAGCTTGCGCTGGGGTAGCATCATAATCACCCTACTCACCATCTTAATCGTCACCACCATCACCGGTGTGTTGATTGATCGGCTTCTGCGCCCGTTGCGCGATTTAAGTCAAGCCATGTCCAATATTGCGCAGGGCGATGCCAATTTAACGAAGCGTTTAACCGTTCAGCACGATGATGAAATTGGCGTACTGAGTCGCTCATTCAATACCTTTGTGGAATCGATCCACACACTCGTATCGCAAAGCAAACAATCGTCGGTCGAGCTGGACAATCTATCTCAGCAGGCAAGCCAAAATGCCGAAATGAATAACGATGCCGTACACATTCAACAACAAGAAATCAGTCAAGTAGCCGTTGCCGTTAACGAGCTGTCATCCACCGCCTCCGAAGTCGCGACCAACGCCTCCGATACCGCACAAGCCGCAAACCGTGCGCACGATGAAGGTACCAAAGGCATGGATGTGGCGGGTGAAAACAAGCGCCGTATGACTGGGTTAACCGATGAGATTGACCGCGCCACCCATGTCATCAATGAACTGGATGAACAAGCTCAACAAATCACCAGCATTTTGGCCACCATTCAGGGCATTGCCGAACAAACGAACTTATTGGCACTCAATGCCGCCATCGAAGCGGCCCGTGCGGGTGAGCAAGGTCGTGGCTTTGCCGTCGTGGCTGACGAGGTTCGCACCTTGTCACAACGGACGCACACCGCTACCGGTGAAATTCAAGACATGATCGATGGCTTGAAGAAACACAGCCAAAATGCCGTCAGTATCATGAGCAACAGCAAGAAACTCACCGCTGAAACCGCCGAAAGTGCCGATGAAGTCACGGTGAGCTTAAATGCCATTGCCTCGGCATTGACGGACATTTCTGACCGTTCGAACAACATTGCCAACGCATCACGCGAACAGCATGCGGCAACGGAAGAAATCAGTCGCATTGCGACGGCGATTCAAGCGGCCTCGGATGATTTGGCTCGCAATATTGACGCCGCCAAACATCAATCTTCTCGTCTGCATACCTTGAGTAGTGACATATCAGGTGGCTTGGCACGATTCAAAGTCTAAAGCTATATCGAAAAAAATTGATATAGAACTTCATGGCCGCTACACTAGCGGTCATGAACTCAACCATACCACGTCCGTTTATTCAGCAAGATCACAACCCCACCGCGCTGCTGCAGTTGTCATTAGCCTGCAAAGCGGCGGGTGATCCCTTGCGCTTGGCCATTTTACGCTTACTCGGACAAGGTGCCTTTGGTGTGCTCGAATTGTGTCACATCTTTGCCACGAAGCAGTCGAGCATGAGTCATCATCTGAAAGTGTTGGCGCAAGCTGGCTTAGTCAGTGCGCAACGTGAAGGCAACAGTATTTTTTACCGTCGTCCATTACTGACAGAACAAGACGACTGGAGCCAGTGGTTACAGGCCACATTTGCTACCGTAGATCGCTGCCTGATGGTCGATCAAGACCGCATCGACAATGCGGTGCTCGATGTCATGCAAGAACGCGCGGACGCCTGTGCGGAGTTTTTTGCTCGACACGCCAACGACTTCAAAGAACAACAAGATTTGATCGCATCGTTTGATCAATATGGCGATGCGCTTGATGCATTAATTGCCTCACTGACTCACCATCGTCGTGCACATACGGCCTTAGAAATTGGGCCTGGTGAAGGCGCGTTTTTAGTCACACTGGCGCGCCACTTCCAACAGGTTGTGGCGCTCGATATTTCCAGCACCTTGTTATCTCAAGCCGAATCTCGTTGTCAGCAACACTCATTGAAAAACATTCGCTTTGTTCATGGTGACACCCTGCAACTGGGGGAATCGGACAACAATCGTTTCGATTTAGTGGCGGCCAATATGGTATTACATCACGCGCCCGCGCCACGCTTTATCTTTCAAGAAAGTGCACGGCTGTTGCAACCTGGCGGTACATTATTGATCACAGACCTATGTCGTCATGAACAAACTTGGGCAAAAGAGTCCTGTGGCGACTTATGGTTAGGGTTTGAACCCGACGACTTAACCAATTGGGCACACGATGCCGGTTTGGTGGAAAGCCAAAGTCAATTTTTAGGGCTGCGAAATGGGTTTCAAATCCAATTCCGCCTGTTTATGAAACGTTTAACAAACACCCACACCATTACGTAGATGACGTTACCTGTTCACTCTATAAGGAGCCCAGCATGAGCGAGTATTCCATTTTCACTTCCGAGTCGGTTTCGGAAGGCCACCCAGACAAAGTTGCGGATCAGATTTCTGACGCCGTGCTCGACGCAATTATTGCCCGCGATCCTTATGCCCGTGTTGCGGTTGAAACGTTAGTAAAAACCGGTATGGCCGTGGTCGCTGGTGAAGTGACCACGTCTTGCTATGTCGACCTTGAAGACATTGTGCGCGATGTTATCAGCGGTATTGGTTACAACAGCTCACATGTTGGCTTCGATGGTCAAACCTGTGCCGTTCTTAATGGCATTGGTAAACAATCCGTTGATATTAACCAAGGGGTTGACCGTGCTAAGCCAGAAGATCAAGGTGCCGGTGACCAAGGATTGATGTTTGGTTACGCCACCAACGAAACCCCCAACTTAATGCCAGCCCCCTTGTACTACTCGCACTTGTTGGTAAAGCGTCAGGCTGAATTACGCCGCAATGGCACCCTACCCTGGTTGCGTCCAGATGCCAAATCACAGGTCACCATCAACTACGAACACGGCACGCCTCGCATTGATGCGGTGGTTTTGTCGACGCAACATGACCCCAGCATCAGCTTGGACGATTTGCGCGAAGCCGTATTGGAAAACATCATTAAGCCTGTTTTGCCTGCGGAGTGGCTGCATGAAGGCACTCTCTATCACATCAACCCCACGGGCAACTTTGTGATTGGTGGCCCTGTTGGTGACTGTGGTTTAACCGGTCGTAAAATCATCGTCGACACCTATGGCGGTATGGCTCGTCATGGTGGCGGTGCGTTCTCGGGCAAAGATCCTTCCAAAGTCGACCGTTCTGCGGCCTACATGGGGCGTTATGTGGCCAAAAATATCGTAGCGGCTGGCTTGGCCGATCGCTGTGAGATCCAAGTGTCGTACGCCATTGGTGTCGCCGAGCCAACCTCCATTTCGGTGAATACCTTTGGGACGGGCACATTAAGCGATATCGAATTAGCGAAAGTGATTCGTCAAGTCTTCGACTTGCGCCCTTACGCCATTCAAAACCAATTGGAATTGCTTAATCCCATGTACCAAATCACCGCGGCCTACGGCCACTTTGGTCGCGAACCGTTTGAAATGACCTACGAGTACAACGACAACGGCGAAGCAAAAAGCAAAACCTTTACGGCCTTTACTTGGGAACGCACCGACAAAGTCGATGCATTGAAGGCCGCAGCAGGCATATAAGTCTACTGCCAAAACAGCCAATTTTTGCAGGAGAGAGCTCTGCTCGCGATACCGTCATCGGGGGCATAGCCCCCTCCTACATAACACTGATAAAGGAAACACCATGACTCAATTTACCGATTACAAAGTTGCCGATATGTCCCTTGCTGATTGGGGCCGCAAAGAAATCAAAATCGCCGAAAGCGAAATGCCAGCGTTAATGGCGCTGCGTCGTAAATACAAAGAATCACAACCCTTGGCCGGTGCCAAAATCATGGGCTGTATTCACATGACCATTCAAACCGCCGTACTGATCGAAACCCTGATCGAATTAGGTGCCGAAGTGCGCTGGTCATCCTGCAACATTTTCTCCACTCAAGACCACGCCGCAGCAGCCATTGCCGCAGCGGGCATTCCTGTATTCGCTTGGAAAGGCGAAACCGAAGAAGAATTCATCTGGTGTATCAAACAAACCATTTTGGCCGAGAAAGATGGCAGCCAAGTGTGGGATGCCAACATGATTCTGGATGATGGTGGTGACTTAACCGAAATGGTACATAACCAATTTCCAGAGATGCTGCAACACATTCACGGCATCTCCGAAGAAACCACCACCGGTGTTCACCGTTTGCTAGACATGCTGAAAAAAGGTGCGCTGAAAGTACCCGCCATCAACGTCAATGACTCGGTGACCAAAGCCAAAAACGACAATAAATACGGTTGCCGTCACTCATTGAACGACGCCATTAAGCGCGGCACCGACCACCTGCTGTCGGGTAAAAAAGCATTGGTTATTGGCTATGGCGATGTGGGCAAAGGTTCTGCAGCCTCGTTACGCCAAGAAGGTATGATTGTAAAGATCACCGAAATCGACCCGATCTGTGCCATGCAAGCTTGTATGGATGGCTACGAAGTCGTATCTCCTTACAACCATGGCATCAACACGGGTGACGCCAGCGGCATCAATACCACCTTGCTGGCCAATACCGACTTATTGGTGACCACCACAGGTAACGTGAATGTGTGTGATCAATACATGCTGGCGGCATTAAAATCCGGCGCTGTAGTATGTAACATCGGCCACTTCGATAACGAAATCGACACCGCCTTTATGCGTAAAAACTGGGAATGGGAAGAAATCAAACCCCAAGTCCACAAGGTATACCGCAACAAAGACGCCGATGATCACTTGTTGCTGCTTTCCGAAGGCCGTTTAGTGAACTTAGGCAACGCCACTGGTCACCCATCGCGCATCATGGATGGCTCCTTTGCCAACCAAGTACTCGCCCAGATTTATTTGTACGAGCGCAAGTTTGCCAACATGATGGAGGCCGAGAAAAAAGAGAGCATTTACGTGAAAGTGCTGCCGAAGAAACTCGATGAAGAAGTGGCAAAAGACATGGTAGAAGGCTTTGGCGGCGTCATTACGCAATTAACACCTGCGCAAGCGGCCTACATCAACGTCGATGTTGACGGCCCCTTCAAGGCAGAAGACTACAAATACTAAGGTCAGAGCGGATTCATTCCGTACCACACCTCAGCGGAGGGGGAATTACCCCCTCTGACCCGATTGGTAACCGGCCATAACGACGAGATAAGCATGACCACATTAAGTTTCGAATTTTTTCCGACCAAAACGGATGAAGGCACTGAAAAATTACTCGCTGTGCGAGATAAGCTGGCCGCCTACAATCCAGAGTTTTTCTCCGTCACCTACGGTGCCGGTGGCTCCACCCGTGACCGTACCTACAGCATTGTAAAAAGCATTCAAGAGCGCGGCATCGCGGCAGCACCGCATTTGTCGTGCGTTGGCGACAGAACCGCCGATTTGCGTGACATCCTGAATGAATACCAAGCCCTTGGCATCAATCGCATTGTTGCCTTGCGCGGTGATTTACCCTCCGGATCTGGCCTTGCAAGCAGTGAACTGCGCTTTGCCAACGAACTGGTCGAATTCATTCGCAATGAAACCGGCGATCACTTTACTCTCGAAGTCGCCGCCTATCCCGAAATGCACCCCCAGGCAACCAACTTTGAAGCCGACGTGAATAACTTTGTTCGCAAAGTCAAAGCCGGTGCCAACAGTGCGATTACGCAGTACTTTTTTAATGCCGACAGCTACTTCCGGTTTGTTGAACGGGTTGAAGCCATGGGCGTTGATATACCCATCATTCCGGGTATTATGCCGATCACTAACTACAGTAAATTGGCTCGATTTTCCGACAGTTGCGGGGCTGAAATACCACGTTGGATCCGTAAACAACTCGAAGCCTATGGTGATGATAGCGCTAGCATTGTAAAATTTGGCGAAGAAGTCGTAACCGACATGTGTCGCCGACTGTTAGACGGTGGCGCGCCAGGGTTGCATTTTTATACCCTGAACCAAGCCGAACCAAGCCTAGCAGTGTGGAAAAACTTGGTGTGATGTTTCACTGTCATGCGGCATAACAAACACACAGTGGAGACCGCATGACAACTCAGCTTTACCTTTGCTCAACCCCTCTGCATTGCCTAAATGCCGTTGCTATCGCGAGCACGCAAGCACAGGGCGATGCACACCTGTGGCTTATCGATCAGCCCAGCATTGTCGACAATACGTACTTCACCGTACTGTCTAATTGGCAACGATCACCGTTTCGTAGTGTGCAAATTGCCCAAGGACACATCAAATCGACTGGTAAAAAACTCGCACAGCGTAAACAGACCTTCTTAGCCCTGAAAACCTGGATTGAACAACACAAGCCAACGGTCATCTATACCGGTAATGATCGCCGCATAGAATTTCAATACGCCATGCACTGCGCAACCCATATTGGCCTCAATCCGATTGGTATTTATATGGATGAAGGGACCTTTACCTATGTTGGCCGCCACCTATCTTCCAGCTTCTCCGATCGCATCGTTGATAATTACTTAAAAAAAATCACTTACGGTTTTTGGTGGAGAAACCCACCCACGATTGGTGGTTCTGATTGGATCACGCAAGCTTATGCCGCTTTTCCCGAATTAGTGCATCCTCTATTGCAATCAAAAACACTGATTCCGCTACAGCCTTTGTACCATGACAATGCCGTCTTACAATCCTTTTCGACGGAGTTAGCACACTTTTTCAATGCACCTATTGATGTATTAACCACATTAGACTGTGTGTTGACGCTGCCACACGAATCCATTATTGCTGACATTCCTGGTTATCTCGATGCGATGAAAACGGTCGTTGCAAAATTGCAAGAACGTGGACTGCATACGGGTATTAAATACCATCCGCGCAATAGCAACCCCGACATACTGGATGCAAAAACACTGCCTGGCGTTGAATTGCTACCGCATCAAATTCCCTTTGAAGCGCTTTTGCCATTGCTGCCCAAGAACGTCATCATCATTGGTGATGTATCCTCGACATTAATCAATAGTCGCTGGTTAAAACCAGAAGCCAGATTGATTTCGATAGCTAACCCTAAGGTGGCACTTTATGAAGAATTTTGTCACTTTTTCTCAGCCATTGATGTCAGCAGCTGTCAGATCGATCAGCTAACCGGAGCACTTGAAACCATAATGCACAATCAACGAATAGAGCAAAATGATAGAACTTAACAACAATTTGCTCATCGGCACTGGACGCGATAGAGCCTGTTATTACCATCCGCAAGACCCTCAACTTTGTATCAAAGTCGCCATACGACCCGAGAAACAAACGTACCGCGAAAAACGCTATTTCCGTTTGTTGCAGAAACAGAAAAAAGACATCGCATTACTGGCGTTGTATCGTGGCACGATCGAAACCAACCTAGGCTTGGGCGCATTGTATGATCTCATTCGAGACGACAATGGCCATGTTTCACCGACTCTTACTGAGGCCATTCGGTCAAAACACATTAATGCTGATCAGGTGAAACAGTTGAGTGCACAGTTAAAGGATTATCTCTTCTCTGAAGTCATCAGCGTACGTGATTTGAGTCCAAATAATGTCATGATACAAACCCACCAAGGAATACTTAGACCGGTTATTGTCGATGGTGTCAGCAATCCAGGCGTTAACCCACTGAATATACGATGTGCTGTTCTAGCGAAGTACTTTTTGCGGAGAAGCTGGACAACCTTTACGTCAAAACTGCAACGGCTACTCCATGATTAACATAAAAATTAAAATAATAAAAAATGAAGAGGGCAATACAGTTGGCCAATTCATTACAAATTCCAAAAATCATAAAAGCATCATTACATGTTGCAGTACACTTATTTCTACCAAACCGTCAACAGTACTAATAGAAAATAATACAAATAACATAATAAAAATTGTAAAAGCAAGAAGATCTCTCGAAAAAATAAAACTACTATGGCTTCACAGTAGGCTACAAAAAGAGATAAGTGGAGCAAAAACATTAAATAGACTCGGCTTTAAAACACCGAGAATATTTGAACAAGGTATTGCTATCCCATTTACAAGTAATAACCTAGGTTATTATATAATGGAGAATCTTACTCTAACAGGAATGAGAGAGGCAGAAGTGGTTTTCCTCGATAAAAAAACATCCCCAGAACTTAGGCAAAAAATAATCATAACAATCTGTGACGGACTATTAGAACTATACAGAAACAAAATAGTATTTACTGATTTTCACCTCGGCAACGTATTCTCTGACATTAACGGAAATCTAACCTGGATTGACACTGGTGTCACAAAATATCATATCAAGAAGAAACGCAATCAAAAATTCATTAAAAGCACAGCACGTTTTTTAAATTACTACGGTGATACATTCTTTCTAGAAAATGAGAAAGACTTGCTTCTTGAGCTGATCAAATCTGCATCAAAACTCGACAAAGATATCAGGTAAATAAGCAGCGAATTAAGTATGACAAAATAGCCAATGCCTAATTTCAACGACATAAATATATCTGACAAAGAAAAAACAGCATAACCAGAAACCACCAAAATCCCAGAAATTGCCAGATAACGAGAACTAGCGAACCTGCTAGCCCTTAGATAGAAAGAAAGCAACCAAATATAAATAGCCATGTAAGACAGAAAACCGACAATACCCTTAGTCGCCAAAACCCACAGAAAATCATTATGAGCATGTAGTAATGATGATACGCCTGATCCAACAAGTCCGTTATCTAGCATAGTATTCTTAACTTCATTAAATCCAGATGGACCGACACCAAAAAGCTTACCTTCCTTAAAAGCAGTTAATGCCACAGTCCAGAGCTCAAATCGCAAACCTACAGAAGTGTTCTTATTGACACCATTAAAGTATTCACTAACATCGGAAGTAGCAGATGAAATTCGATTCGATACGATATTATCATCATTAACAATCCAAATGGAGAAGACAAACAACAAGCCAAAGGAAAATAACACATGCTTCCTATATGACGGATACCTAACCAGAGAGTAGATCATAAACACAATTATCACCAACAAGAGAAATATCCAGCCACCTCTTGTTTGAGACCAGATAGAAATAGCGACACCTAGAAAAAAGGAAATTATTAAGATTGCTCTAGATCTAAAAGAAAATGTGTTGCGGTCAAAAGACAATACTAAGCATAACAATCCCGACAATAAACCAAAATTGCCAAAAGGGATAGGCCGACCATGTGAATAACCTCGACTGGCACCTGAAAGCATATCTGTAAATACCACAACCAATCCTGCAAATACAGAGACTATCAATATAACAGATAGGTATCTAACTCTGAAACTCCATGAAGAAACCGCTGTTAAAAGTAAAAAAGACAGTGGGAACAAAAACACCCAATGCCCATCAAACCATTTTTTTCCTCCTTTAGGAATAAAATCACCGGAGAGTTGGTATGATATTGCTGAAAAAAATAAATAAACACCTGTAACTACAGAAAATGTAAGTACGGGAGAATAAACCTTTTTTTGAACAAACAAAAAAGGGGAGATCAGAATCAATAAGAACCACGGCAAGTATGTTAGCTGTGACTGAGCGGAACTTGAATTTAAATGAATAAATACAAAAACAAATGAAATCAGAAAAAACCCAAACTTCACAATTGACTCAGGCATTTGCTTAGGAGCATATAACATTTAAAATCCTTCTCTCTACGCATTCAAAATGACTACTCGTAGGCTCACTCCAGCTACCAGTAATACTCTGACTTTTTACATAATTAATAAAAACCAAACGAACATCATTATCTCTAACTATCAAACCAGAGTAAACTGAAAAAATCTGCTTTTTTAGCTCTTCTTTGCACTTGGCAAAAGAAACCAAACCATCAATACCATAAAAAGCATCTCCAACAACAATCACATTTTTCGAAAGTAAAATTGATTCAAAACCTACGCTTGAGTTTATAGTTACAATAGATATCGCATTCTCTATCAACTGCTGCGTATCAACTTCATTAGCAAATACAATATTGGGGTTCAATTCATGTAAATGACTATAATCAACTTTCGAGCTTGGATGTTCTTTGACAACAAAATAATAATCATTTCCAAGCTCACCCTGAATATCAGATAAAACCTGATACAGTTCTAGCATATTATTCAACCAAGGAGAATGATTAATTACTTGACTATCATAGTCGACTTGAAATGGTACAAAAACATATTTATTAGGGAGATCAATAGCATTTGACTTTCCATTCCGTTTACTCTTGTTAAGAGCTCTTTTTTCCAGAAATATTTGGGATTGATCATCACTACAAGCATTATTACGTTGATAAAAATCCAAATTTCTTGGGATACTGTTTTTATAATTAACACCCGAGTCATCAAAAGTAGTGGTATTTGGAAACACGCCATTTTCAAAGTAAAGCTTATGTTTAACATCACTCAATAGACCTAAAACAATAATCTGCCTCCACTTATTACCATTCCAGACAACTAAAGCATCAACTTCTTTCCCCTTCAAAAACACACTACAACGAATTAGGAAGTAATATGTTTGAAGTAAAAATATGACGAAATCGAGGTACTTGTTTAACAAGAAGTATCGTTGATTTATTTTCTCCTGCTTTTTCTCTTTTAATCGATAGCTAACTGCACCAAGAAGAGAATTTCTAATTTTTTTCGAAGGCCAAAACGGTCTAACTAAAAGAGGGAGCAATTTTTTGTCTACGACATATCCATCAAAACCAGCGCAAGAAGCTACAATGGCAGAAAAATACTTCCTCTGATGATTATTAGCTGCAAAGAACATTACTTTCTTCATAATTCATCAAAACCCGTTGATTATGCGTTCCAGATTAGAGTAAAGTAAAATGCATTTTTTAAATTTAAACACCGGAACATCATTGCGGGCTCTCCCAATACTTTCTTATGGCCGGTAATATTTTATTTCCAATACTAACATGAGAGTTTTTCTTCTTTATCCCTACAACTACAGCAAAAATATAAAAGAAAATGATTCTTTTTCTATCAATATAGTCCAAATTAATTTCATCTAGACATTCAGCAACATCTACAAAAGTACTCTTTTTTGATAGATAAAATGCTAAATCCCAAGAACGATTTCCGATCAAATAATATTGCAAATCAATAACCCTATAAAATCCTTCTCTATCGACTAGAATATTTTGCGGTTTAAAATCACCATGAACAATACCAAAATTCTCAATGTCCATGATTTCTAACCAACTATCGTATTGCAAATCCGTCAATTTATTCAATTCCGCGCACATGTGAGTGCCCAAAATATCTCGCTTAGTATCAATTAGACGGTATAAATATTCTAATGAACTCTCCATATCTGGATTGCTAACAAAATAGTGAAGGACTGCCTTTATTGGGGTATCTGGAATGATTTCATCCCTAAGCTTGAGTTCATTAATTTCTAAATTAGACGCATTTTTAACCGTGCCAATCCGATTGTATAAGTCAAAAACTTTCTTAAAATCATACTTACTTGGTGTCAGTAAATACTCACTACAGATAATGGAAAAATTAGAATTGATGCATATCAAATTTGAAACCGGTGATGGAGACAATCGAAGCTCGGAGAGTTCAGTCTGCCATCGCATAAATCTGAATTCACGTTCAGCAAGTTTATCGCCTTGAATTTTTGCAATCGCCAATGGTTCACTATTTTCATCATAGAACACAAACATTCCAACATTATTCACTCCACCAAAATCAACAGCAACAACTTTAGGATTATGATTAAGAGATTGAGGGAATGACTGGTATATTGCAGAATCAAGTGCTCTTCGTGAAACTTTACACCGAGATGCAACTTTAATTTTCCGTAAAAATGTTAACATCGAAATTATTAAGCTGTACATATATCTCATATCAGTATTTGAATTCACCAACTACCCCATTAGAAATATCATTCAATATACTCTCAAACATTTTTGAAATTTCAGATTCGGCAAGGTTTGTAAAACGATCAATACACTCAAGCTCATCTTCACTAAAACTTGTAAATTTTTCTGAGTTTACTGCACCATATATATCGGTATAACAGATCGAACGATTACTATGCGAAAATACATCATTTAGCAAGAACTTAACTTTTGGTGTATTCGACTCAAGACAAACAAATGGGATTCGATTTTTGAGACACATCGTTACAGTGTGGTATCTTCCTGACACAATAAACTTATGACTTTCCAACCATAGCAAATATTCATTTGGGTCCAATGAGACTTTACGATCTTTTAATACATACCGGTATAAATTTTTAATATAGGGCCTGGGACTTCTCAAAAAACGAGCATTACTAGGCCTAGCAACGACCATTGACCGAAAATCATAATCGTTAGCCATAGCAAAATTTTCTAGCCAAAGAGAATCTTCTTTGATAGCACTGTCAACTACTGCAATACCTTCCGCACAACTACGATCCATTTCAGAGAATTTCCTTCCGAACGTCAAATCAGGTACATACTTTGCTAAGACACCATATTTTTTCAACTCAGATAAACTACCACTATCCCTGACATAAACAGCTCTTGCTTTACTTATAGTCTCATATGCATCATTGCAGTTATTATGCAATGTGGCATTAATAAGATAACAAGGTTTTTTTTGGTCAGATGCATATCCAATGAAATCAACAAGAGCCTGTGAAAATCTTCTCTTACTATTATTATGAATAGTACCCTCGCCATTGATGATAAAAGCATCTACATTTGGTTTTCGCATAATTTCTTTTCTATGCTTTCTCCAATCGACACTTACTGGCCAAGTCCACAATACATTCACTCCAAGACTATTAAGGTGTTTGATAAGGTTATTCATAACCATCATACAGCCATAGTGGCTTGTTGACCTAGTATCATTAATTATTGCTACATTAACCATAAAAACCTTAACTCCGAATAGATAATAACGGCAGGCAAATAAAAAGAATACTACCACTCACATGAAAACTGTCAATACATAACCTTGAGAAATTAACATTACCACCTACAGCAAACACTTAACAAAATCCAACAAATTGAAAAAGATTTAAAGGTGAAATACAATAACCGAAGAACTCCTCTAGATATAGAAACTATCAAATCTCATCCGCTGAATATGATCAACATATATTAACACCCAACTATACTATAACTGCTGAATGTATTATTGCCTTATTCACTACTTGAATCTTAAAGCGCACAACTCAAATCAAGATTAAATCCAATATCGAACTTCTATCTTAGACATAAAAACACATGAATTTTAATATACATCACACACATGCCGCAGCTTTAATAAAACCCTCTATAATTGAAAATAGCAATCAGCTAATCGGGCTTGAATATTCTATTCCGGTGGTAACTTACAAGCCGAACTATATTACCTAGCAACTCTTAAATTCTCACTTTTGTCAATTTTCAAACGTAACAGATACTATCCATTTTTAGCTTATCCATACTGCCAATTTTACGTAAGTTAAAGTTGCCAAAAACTACATGACGACCATTAACTCTAATATCTTCTCTTACTATATCTCACCTACACATAGGAGATATTCATCACATTCACTAATTTTTTTAAACAGAAAATATATCTTCTGCTATTCCTTTGTACTTAAATCCACATCGTTCAATTTATATCGAGTTGTCAGCAGTAGTTATTTTTTAAATTTTGCTCTTTATAATGACGACAAATCGCCATTCCCTACACCATTTAGCTGACGTTCAAAAATACTCAAAACATCTTCACGACTATAGGTGCCGTTTTGATACTGCGGCCATTGTTCTATACGTTGATTACTAACAACAGATGGCGTTATTTTTGACTTTATAAGCACCTTTATTCTAGAGTAGCCTAAGGCTATTAGTGCAGCATATCTATGCTTACCACCTACAACAACAACTTTCCGCCTACAACCATCGGTTAATATATATCCATGAATATGGCCATATATTGCCGGTTTATAACCCTTATTTTTTATGCTGTCATATACTGATACAAGGCGATTACATTCAAGATCGATTAAAGAGCGAGATGCTGGACCAAAGAACTGCCAACCATAGCTATCAGTGGGATTCAATCCCAATTCAGCTGCCTCTCTAGAGAGAAATCTGCCTGCTCCATTACTAATTGCTATTCGTGCAAAATTTTCACGCGAACATTCGTCACTCCATGGCAACACAACTCCCATAGCATGAATTCCTTTAAGTTTCTCGGTATTCAAACTCCATATATCAGCTACATTTTCACAAATTTGTGTAGTGTAATATGTTTCAATCTGTTGCCTCAGCGCCTCTTCACCGAGCTTGCCATAGGACTTTAAAGCTTGTGCAAAGACATTGGTTTGGGGCGTGAAGCATGTCAAATTTGAGATGGTTTGGTCTATAGGGACATTCACCAAAAACTTCGACTTAGGTTTTATTTTGTCAAAATCTATTTCATCTATAGGTTTTGCATACTGTAAAAATCTAAACACAAAAATCTAACCTTTAATGTATATCGTTTAGACCACGTCGCTATACTTACCGCAACCCGTCTCTCACACTGTCTGCTGTCCGCATCACGATAAAGTGTGCACTGGTTTTGTTGTAGTTGAGCACCGTGCGTTCGATAAATGACCATTTACGTTGCAGGTCATTCTTTTCCTGATCGCTGATCGGCAGTTCTGTAAATAGCGATTTTAGCAGACGATTGTTGTTTTGTATTTCCATCTCAGTAATGGCATGCCCACCAAACACATTAATATTGAAGTACATGTATTCAGCCACAATGTGTTCCAAAGCCAGTTGCGCGCGTTGTCGTGAATAAGGATATACAGCGTCTTCTTCATAACGCCCTTTCATTTCCGCAATGGCCACCAATAACGGCTGATGGTGCTGCTGGAGGTCGGTGATGAAGTTAACGTCGCTCATCGTCGCAGCCACGTCCTTATGTTGCTCGATGAATGCCACGGCTTGTTGCCAAACCAGCAAAACCGAGTCGACCTGCTCCATCTGGGCGAGTAAGTCATTTCCGTCGGTAATGACCTGCTGAAGGCGTTGCTCTGTCCTTCCGGCGCCTTGTTGTAACGAATAAAAGCTCACTTCGCCCAACAGTCGATAGGCAATGGCATTCAGCACGAGTAGCGATTCCATTTGCGTGTTGTCATTGGCCTGGGCCACTGGGATTATCAAGGTGCTGACCATCGCGCTTATAAGTAGTATTTTCGTGAGAATGTGTCGCATGGTTTCCCCATTGTCTTAGTTATATGAATTTGATGAGCTCTTGTTCCACCTTATCTAAATTTGGAATGATGGCTGGTTCTCGTTCGATGGTTACGGCTGTTAAATCGAAATCCCCCATGTTCATGGCGTCGACTTCTTGGATATCCTCTTCTAATACGTGCATCAAACGGGGAATGCCTTGTACCAAGATGGCGTAAAAAGGCATCTGTGAGTGTGCACCTACCCCATTAACGATGGCAAAACGCGCATTCGGATTGGGGGCTGGCGGTGTTTGACGATTCAACATTTCATAGCACACGACAGGGACAGCTACACCGCGCCAATCAATTCGGCCTAAAATCCAGTTGGCATTCGATGCAGTGGTCAATAAGTGAGAAAACGGTACGATTTCCGCTACCGATACGTTTGGCATCAGAAGGTTTTTCTCTTTTAGCGGTACCAATAAACAATCGACTTGATTGGGTTGATCGGTTTTTTTAAGTTGGCTCATGCTGTCTCATCCCATGATGTTTCATGTAGTTCACTAACTGCAATGCTAGCTGATATGGATCGCCAACATAGCTGACTTGATTGGTTCCTACGGCACTGTCTGGCATGGAAGAATTGGCACAACTGTGGCTTGCCTGTGCCCAAATTGGTCCGTGTGGCTTTGGCAAACCAACGATCGCTTCGGCACCGTCATTCCCCATACCACTGAACAAAATATACCCTGCTTGTACGCCGTAATGAGCATAGACATTCAAGATCACTTGGTCGATGGATGGGCCATAAGGACCTGGCCAAGCTCGCTCTTGACTGAATGGAAAACCGCTATGATCAAAGCAGAACTCGTTTTCAATTGGCGCCACCAGTACATCGCCACGTTGCAGTGCCACACCGGCCTCGAAATTTTTCAACGTGTATTCGCTGTGTCGACCGATCGTCTTACAGAGGCTTTCTTCAAAGCGTGGATCGATGTGTTGCGCGTAAATAAATGCCACGGGCAAGCCACCAGGCAGTGCATCTAAAAAGGCTTTTACCGCTTCGGGGCCACCCAATGATGCGCCTAACACCCAGACCATATTGGGTTTATCGGCTGGTTCCAGCACCTGGAAAACGGACGGTAAGGGAATTCTAGCGCTTTGCTGTTGCTCTGGTAATGCTTGCAGTGCTGTTGCACTTTCCCCAATGAGAGGGGTGATATTCAATAGCGTTCGCAGCTTTCCATACAGTCGTTTTTCCCATTTAGGGAAGGTCAAACAATGCTGTTTAGGAGCCGGTTCAGTGCCAATTAACACGGGAACGGGCCCTTCTAGCAACCGTTCGAGCAAGTCGAGGTAATCGTCATTGTCTTCATCACGAACATCCACTAACCACGCATCTAATGAGTGCGCGGCTAGGTTCAGTTGTTCAAAGCGACTGGGGTCGGTATTAATGACCACATCAAATCCAAAATGCACCAACGCCGATTTAAGCAAATGCTGCTGTAAGCGATCGTCCGCTAAGATGCCAATGCGTGGCAAGGCCATCTTAGTAGTCCTCACGCCCCAACAAACGATTCATGGTGCTGAGCAGACCGTCTTCTTGGAACGGTTTACCCATGTACTCGTTCACCCCAATCGCCATGGCTCGCTCGCGGTGTTTGTCACCCGTTCGTGACGTAATCATGATAATCGGGATGTCTTTCAAGCGCGAATCGTGTCGCACTTGAGAGGCAACCTCAAACCCATCCATGCGAGGCATTTCAATGTCCAGCAACATCAAATCGGGCTTGTGGTCTTGCAAGGTTGCCATGGCATCCACACCGTCTTTGGCGGTGTACACTTCCATACCATTACGTTCTAACAAGCGCGTCGTTACTTTGCGAACGGTAACAGAATCATCGACCACGAGAATACGCGGTAAGCGTTTTTCCAGTTCGTGTCGACGCTCCGCTTCTTGATGATCGAGTTGTTTCGCCTGCTGGTATTCCAAGCTCGCTTGTGTGCGTATCATGGCCGGCAAATCGAGAATGATAACGACGTTACCATCCCCGAGAATCGTACCACCCGAAACCCCCATAACACCGGCAAACTGCGGCCCTAAGGTTTTTACGACAATCTCACGTGAGCCCAGCAAAGAGTCTACTTGCAAGGCAAACGGCACGGCGCCACGAATTAACAACAGCGGTAATGGCAGGGCTTGCGCAACAATTTTGGGTTGTGTTTCGTTATCGAGCATCACACCCAAATACTCTAAGCGATAATCTTGACCAGCGTATTCAAATCGGCGCTGGTCACTCGACTGTTGATAGAGATTTTGCAATTGTGCGACCGGAGCACGCACAATACCTTGAATATTGTTCAATGGAATGGCGTATAGATCGTCACCGACTCGTACCATCAAGGCGCGGTTTACTGACACAGTAAAGGGCAGTCGGATCGTGAATACCGATCCTTGACCTGCTTGAGAGTGAATCTCAATACTGCCGCCCATTTGTTTAATTTCGCTGCTCACCACATCCATACCAACACCGCGACCCGAAATTTGGGTAACGGTTTCAGCCGTCGAGAAACCGGCCTGCAAAATGAATTGCATCATTTCTTGATCGCTCAGCTGAGCATCGGCTTCCATCAAACCGCGTTCGATGGCTTTGCGTTTGACGGCCTCAATATTGACGCCACGACCATCGTCGCGCAGGGTCAAAACGACATCACCCCCATCACGACTGATTTCCAGCTCGATCGATCCTGCCGCTGGTTTGCCTTGTTGCTGGCGCAGTTCTAAGCTTTCAATACCATGGTCAACCGAGTTACGCACCATGTGCTCTAACGGTGAAATCAGTCGTTCCAAAATGGTTCGATCCATTTCACCGTCGGCATTAATGACGTTCAATTCAACCTGTTTATCCAGCTCCAAACTCACCTGACGAACGATACGACGCAAACGCGGTACCAGTCGCTGAAATGGCACCATGCGGGTTTTCATCAACCCTTCTTGCAGTTCGGTGTTGACTCGGCTTTGTTGCAACAACAGCGTCTCGGTATCACGCGTTTTATTGCTCAACGTTTCTTTCAAGTCGATCAAATCCGATGCCGATTCGACTAAGGCACGCGACAGCTGCTGCATGGCCGAGTAACGATCCATTTCCAGTGGGTCAAACTCTTCATAGCTTGGCCCATGACGCTCTTGGCGGAACAACACTTGCGCTTCGGTTTCAATGTCCAAACGACGTAACTGATCGCGCAAGCGATCCAGCGTCATGTCCATTTCTTCTAGAGTATGGGCAAAATCGGTCACTTGTTGCTCTAAACGACCACGACCAATCGACGTTTCACCGGCCAGATTCACCAATCCATCCAACAAATCGGCTGAAACCTTAACCATTTCTTGCGGCGCTTTACGCACCGTGGCGGCCGACTTTGCTGCATTGGCTTTGGTTGACGGTGTTTTCGTTGCTTTGTCTGGAGCGGCATTCACGTTGGAACGCAATGGCACCACATTCGAAGCAGCAACAACCGCCGATTCTTCGACTATCACCTCGTGGCCAACGGCGCTTTTAGCGGTGTCATCAATCGATGCCGCCGATGACGGTTCAGTCGCGCCTGACGGTTCCGATTCGTCACTGATGAGTGTCTTTTCACCCAATACGACATAACCATCATTGGTCAGCATGGCTTGTAAATCATCCACTTGCTGAATCAGCAGATCTTGCTGTTGATACAGCGGCTGAACAAAATCGCCATGACGTAACGCACTTTGCGTTTGTAATGCCAAAATATCCGCTTCAAACGCATGGGCCAAATCACCCAGTTCGATTAACCCAGCCAGTCGGGCACCACCTTTCAGCGTATGCAGGACGCGTTGAGCTTCCGCAGGGGCGGCCTGATCATCCGGATTTTGCTCCCAGTCGTGTAATGCGCGATCAAGGAGTTCTTGTAGTTCGTGCGCTTCCTCAATGAAAATCTCTAGGATTTCACGATCCGACTCATCCAGGCTTTCACTCTGAATAACAGCAGCCGAGGTAGGCTCTGTTTGCGCAGATGCCAAATCAAGCGATGTTTTTTCGGCTGCGTATTCCGTAACATCGTCACACTCGTCATGAATAGGAAGACTGGTGTCTTCACCGCGAGCAAAACGCTTAATCGTACGCGACATGATGCTGGCATCATGAGGCTGACCACCGGCACGAACACTGTCCAGCTGCGTATTCAATTCATCGTGCGCTTGCTGCAATAACCCAAATAGCTCGGCGCTGACTTCTAAACGACCGTCATTGACGTACTCGTAAAGTGTTTCCAGTTCGTGGCACAAATCCGCAATGGGGTTCAAGTTGGCCATGCGTGCACCACCTTTCAAGGTGTGCAATTCGCGCTGAAGCTGTGCTACTTCCAATAAGTTATCTGGGTTGTCTTGCCAGTTTTCTAACGCCGTTTGTACTGACTCGCTGATTTCTTGAGCTTCTTCGAGAAAAATTTCCAGAATCTCGTCATCAGCCTCTTCTTCAACGTCAATCAAGCCTGGCAGTTCATCAAGCGCATCCACGCGTTCTTGCGTTGTCAGAGATTGCTCAGGTAACGAGGAAGGTGCATCCGTAGATTCCAATAATTGCGCAACATCGACTTCGTTTTCAGAGTACTCTCGGCTGTCGTACAAGTCATCTTCTAGCGCACTGATCGGTGATAGCACAAAATGCTCAATCTCATGCAGCATCTGATCGGCTGCAGGAATTTCTTGGCCTGCCGCCAAACAATCCATCATGCTTAGCAAGGCTTCGTGAGCTTGGCCAGCTAATGCAATCAAGTCTGGATTGGGATCCGTTCGATGCTGCCGAATACGAACATAAAAATCATCCAATGCATGCGCCAGATCTTGGATTTCAGCAATGCCTGCTTGTGCGGCGCCATCGGCAACCTCGGCCAAGTCATCACTTAATCGTGTGACGACACTGTCATCGCCACTGCGCTGCCATTCCTGCAATAGCTCATCGGCCAATAACAGGGCATCCATGCCGTTCGCCAGAAATTGTGCTATGGCTTGCGGGTTGGGGCCCCGTCCCTCGCCATCACCATGCGCTTGTATCAAGGGTTCGAGCAGCAAGGTTTCTAATTGCGCGACACGAGCAACAAACTCATCGGTACCGTGAATGTGATCCAGTTGCTGCAATTTTTCTGGCTCAAGTTCGCCAGCCATCAATGCCATGCCATCACGAATCAGCGCAACAATGCCTGGGTTATTGTGAACTTGGTAACTGCGTAACTCTTTAATCAAACGTTCCAACGGTGCCGCAACAGCCGCAATGGCCGCAATATCGGCCATGTGCGCACTGCCTTTTAAGGTATGTAACGCACGCTGAATATGGTCACTTAATCCGTTACTAAAAGCGTCGTCTTCGGATTGCTGAATGAAATCGGCTAACACCGCCAAATGTGTTTCGGCTTCACCAATAAAGACATCAATCAATCCATCATCGCTGTCATCGTCGCTTGCCGTATCCCCTAGCGTAAACAGGTTAGGATCAACCGTTTGTCCTGCCGACAAAGCATGGGCATACGCCATCCAATCATCCGTTGGCAAGGTATTGGCGCGCTGTGTACGGAAATCATCGATCAATGTCGGGAGCTGTGTAATGACATGATCCACAATTGCCATCAATGGTTCGTCAATCGTGATGGTTTGATCCAACACACGATTGAACATATTTTCAATCGACCACGCCAGCTCACCAATCACGTTGGCTTTCACCATACGCCCACTGCCTTTTAGCGTATGGAAGGCACGCCGTACCGTCGTGAGTGCCTCTTGATCAGCAATATCGGCTTTTACTTGTGGCCAAAATTCATCGAGCGTTGCGGTCACTTCTTCCGCTTCTTCCAAGAAAATCTCGATGATTTCGTCATCGATAAGATCATCGTCTTCAGCGTCAATGACATCGGCGATGGCTGGCAACTCTTGTTCGATACCCGCGTCAACCATGGTATTGGGTTCAACGTTGTCCGCATAAGCGGCTTGCTCATCCTGTTCCGTTTGAGCGTACACGACCTCTTCATCGTGCTCATGGGTATCTTCCCAAGCTAAGGATTCCGCAACAGTCGTACTACCGAGCTGCTCATCACCATCGAATGAAATATCGTCTTCTAACTCATCCTGCGTTGTGTCGATTGGCGAGGAAACGAGAGAACGTTCATCGTCTGTATTCGTCATGGGCAAGTCGGTCAATTCCAACTCAACGGGAACAGGCTCTGAATGCACTGCGCTATCGATTGTATGGTCAACAACAACGGGAATGCGTTTTAACTGTTCTTCAGCGCGCTGAATCAGTTCGTCGTCATCGGCACTGGTTTGATCACTGTAACGCTCTAAGTAATATTCCACGCCAGTCAAAACGTCGGCTAAGACATCCAGCATCGACCATTCTGGCTGCAATGCTTGATCGATTAACTGCTTTTGTACAAATTGTGCCGCATGAACCAAAATGGCAGCCACGCGCGGCAGCGGAATCATCGCCAGCGAACCTTCTATAGTATGCAGCAAACGCGGCACATCACTCAGCTCGTCGATATTCCATTGATTTCCGATATACGCAACGATGGATTCTTTAACTTCTTCCAGCACATTACGCGCTTCGCGCAATACCGCTCGTTGCGCGTCGGACAGCGTCGAACTGCCTGGACGAACAACAAAACTCCCCTCTTTTTGCATACCAGACAGTGTGGCTTCGACGTACAGCAGTGCACCGGCAATATCCAGTAAATCGCTATCCGGTGCGTGCTCTTGCTCCAATAATCGGCCAATAAGCTGCTGTTGTTCTTGCATCACTTTGCGCGGCATGCCTAAGCCCAGCATGCCTAACGTATCAGCGATTTGTTTCACCGTCGGAGAGACATCGGACAGAGCGGCCATACGGTCTTCACCGCCGCGCACCAGAATATCCAGTCGATCCTTAACCACAGCAATTTCTTCAATCAATGCGGCCAAGACATGACCGATCGTGCCTTTATCGGGTGCAGATAATGCACTGCGCTCTTCTTCAATTTCGGCGGCCGTGGGTAACGATTGCTGCAAACCAAATGTCTGACGGGCTTGCTGAATACCATCACCTCGTACATCGCTGTGAGCGACGTAAATCAGCAAGTTTTTGATTAAATCCACAGCCGGAGGCTCGCTCAAGGCCGCAACAGGATCATCGAGCATGTCTTTTAGTAAATGATCCAGTTGTCGTAACAGTTGCTTGGCACTGCTCGGCACGGTGTCTTGCTTGGCTAACCACTCACTGAATGCTAAGGCCGACAACCAAAGATCGCCCTGCGGGGTTTTGGTAAGGGCTTTATGCAAGCGCGCAAACGCTTTGTTGAGATATTGATTGGCCACGGCCGGTTGTTTGTTTTGCAACAATTGCAACGTTGCTGCTTGCAGCATTTGACGGATTTTACGCAACCAAATGGCAAAATCTTGTCCAGAAAAGGTGGTCTTTTGCTTGTCTGTCAGCGCAACATGGGTCGACATGGTTGGCGTAAACAGTGCACTCTCAGACAGAAAACTTTCACCACGCGCCGCACGCAATTCATTCAAAATCGGCAAAACCACGACGGGTAAATCGCGGCGTCCTACTTTGACGTGCTCCAGATAGTGTGGCAATTGAATAATGGCTTGCATCAATACTTCTAAGCCATCTCGTTCATGGCTCAGTTGCTCATCGCACAAGGCTTTGGCAACCGCTTCCATTTCTTCCGCCAGCAAGGCAGCACCGTAAAACTCCACCATTTGCAACGTGCCATGAATTTGGTGCAAATAGCTTAGGCAGAACTTCAGACGACTTTTGTCTTCTGGATGTTCAACGTAGGCCTCAAGCGTTTGCTGCGCCTGTTGCAAGGTCTCTTCGATTTCGCCTTTTACCCATTCCAGGGCGATGTAATCCTGGGTCATCGCCTTGCCGCCTCTTCTGTTGTGTTCGATTGTTTGCGTACAAACGCAGAAACCCGGCTACTGCGCACGGGTTCCAGCAGCGGATGTTTCCAATCCACCATTTCACCGAGTCCGATTACCAAAATGCCTCCTGGCACCAACCGTTCCACCAACGCGTTTAATATTTCGCGGCGGCGCCAACGGCGAAAATAAATCAGCACGTTCTGACAATAGATGACATGCTGAGAGTGCAAAGGGAACGCACTTAAATTAAGAATATTGACCTGACTAAAGCAGCACCGTTTACGTAAATCATCGGCGACTTCGATCAGATTGTTACCTACGTCGTGAAAGGCCGTTGCTCGGTACCTGTCTGGCACCCAGTTCAATGCGCGGCTCAGATACCGACCAAGGCGCGCCTTGCGCAAGACGATGGTGGAGATATCCGTACCCGTAACGGCATAACGTAAACCATGCCCAGGAAATATTGAATCCGCTAGCATAGCCATGCTGTAGGCCTCTTCGCCCGAAGAACAACCCACACTCCAACACTCAAAAACCGTATTGGGTGCCACTGTTGTTGCCGTGGTACGCATGTACTGTTCGACAAACTCAAACGCATCTGGATCTCGAAAAAATCGCGTCTCTTGAACGGTTAAACGATCAACTAACGTCGACCACTCAATGGCTCCCGATGAGCCATTGACGATTTTCTCGTAATACGCTTGATAGCTTTCACAGCCCACCTCAAGCATCCGCAGACCAAGACTGGTCTGTAGAAACGAGCGACGTTGACGAGGTAAACACATACCCGTTCGCTCTTCTAGCAAGGCTTGCCAGCGAACGAACTGGGTATCGTCTAACTCAGGTACCGTCGATATGCCGGTGCGCACGAAATTGGTCATGAGTGCTTATTCAATGCGCGCCATTAAAGCGTTCGCTGTTGATCACTGTCATAAGCCACATCAGGCAGCTTAAAGCCTGCCACCGACTCACGTAATTTATTGGCCATTTCCGCCAAGTTACCAATCGATTTCGCCGTGGCAGTGGTACCGGCCGACGTTTGCGAAGTAATTTCTTGAATTACGTTCATCGTGTTGGAAATATGACCCGCAGAGGACGCCTGCTGGCGAGCTGCGTTCGAAATGTTCTGAATCAATTCAGCCAGGTTTTTCGATACGTTTTCGATTTCTTCCAGTGCCACACCAGCGTCTTGCGCCAGACGAGCACCGCGCACCACTTCAGACGTTGTTGTTTCCATTGAAATAACGGCTTCGTTGGTATCGTTCTGAATCGTTTTAACCAGCGCTTCAATCTGCTTGGTTGCCGCGGCTGAACGTTCCGCCAGACGCTGTACCTCATCCGCAACCACCGCGAAGCCTCGACCCGCATCACCGGCCATCGAGGCCTGAATCGCGGCGTTCAAAGACAGGATGTTGGTTTGGTCGGCAATGTCGGTAATCAACGAGATGATGTCACCAATCTCTTGCGACGACTCACCCAGACGCTTAATCCGCTTGGAGGTTTCTTGAATCTGTTCACGGATATTATCCATGCCGTTAATGGTCGCTTGTACCACTTCCGCGCCTTTGTTCGCGATCGCTACCGACCGCTCCGCTACCGCGGACGATTCCGAGGCGTTAGCCGATACTTGGTCAATGGACACCGCCATTTCGTTGATCGCCGCAGACGCTCCAGCAATTTCTTGCGCCTGATGCTCAGAAGCCTCAGCCAAGTGCATGGCCGTTGCCTGAGTTTCTTGTGCCGCCGACGAGACCTGTACTGCGGTTTCGTTAATGGCCGATACCAGCGAGCGCATCTGGTCGATCGCGTAGTTGATGGAGTCGGCAATCGCACCCGTGAAGTCTTCGGTTACCGTGGCCGAGGCCGTTAAGTCACCGTCCGCAAGGTCAGCAATTTCATCCAGCAGACGCAAAATCGCCATCTGGTTTTGTTCGTTTTTATTGGCCGTTTCATCCAAATCGCGACGGGTATCTCGATACGACACCACACCCAAACCAATCATCATCACAACCGCGAGCAGAGCCAACAAATAACTCACGGCTTGCAATACCGCACGCTGAGCCGCATTCGCTTGAACACCCTCAACCAAGTTGGAAGTTTCTTCCAACAATGAGCGCGACAGACCGAAAATACTGTCGGAAGATTCTCGTACTTGGAACAGTTCTGGGGAAGTTTCCAAAATCTCATCCACCGAACCCGAAACGAATTCGAACATTTCGGCAACTTCCGACAAGGCAATCAGTGCTTCTTCACTGTTTACCTTTTCAATACGCATTGGAATATCGCCGTGAATCATGCCTGTCAAAACACTACCGAATAACGAAGCATCACGACCAAAGGCGTCAGCCGCCATAACCGCATCATCACCACCGGCCAATACTTTTACCACCGAACCGATAATACGCTCAGCCAGCCATGACTGGCGTTGAGCAACCGCTACCTGATCGGCACTGGCGCCACTTTCCAGCAGAATCTCGATGATTTCATCGTACTCAACCTGCAAGCGAGGAATGGTTTCTGACAGCGTAGAGGCAACTTCGTGTAACGACAGAATGATATTTTCTGATCGAATAATCTGATCCGCATCGCTTTGTACCCGCTGCCAGATCGCTTGCACGTCAGCCATGTTATCGAGTGATGCCGATGGTAAACCGGTACTGTCATCACCACGCATCATGTAACCCCAGCGCTCCTCAAAGCCATGGCGAGCAGCACGCAACTCATCAAACGCCGAGGCTTGACCACCGGCGGCCTCGAGGGCGTTTTTGGCCAATTCTTGCGACAATACACGAAGCTCACCAGCGTGCTCTAGGTATTGATCATCTCGATTGGTTAAGGTGTTGACGTAAACCGTAATACCAAGGAACACACCCAAGAAAACCACCAATAAGGTGGCGAGGATACCGTTCGTTTTATTACGGAATACCGTCGATAAGACGTTTCCACCATCTCTGCTCATGCCGTTTTCTCCGCACTATCTGCATGCATAGTTAATAACTCCCGCCATCGGTTGGCAGAATTCGTCTTGTCGCTGACGCGACACATTCTTTGCTGCTCGGTATCCACTCACCGTGTGAAGACCGCCCAATACTTTGGTTAAGTAACGGATAGGGTATTGATCATTGACGATATCATCTAACTCGCCATATCCATTGGCCAAAGGCTAAACAGCTATTTGTAAAAATTCGGGGGCAACCAGCAACTCTTGAAATTGGAAAACGGCCCATTGTTTTCCATCGCGTTCATAACTGTGACTGGTAAATTTTTCAAACACTGGATCAAGGCCATGCACATCGTGCTGCTGATCCACAGGAAACTGCTGCATACCAAGAACGGCATCCACCAACAAACCGGTTAAATGATCACCGTGTTCAACCACCAAGACACGACGGCTACGCCAGTTCGACTTTGAAGGCAAACCCAGCAAACCCGCCAAATCCATCACCGGTACCAAACGACCACGAACATTGGCAATACCCAATACCCAACTACGGACACCAGGCACTTTAGTTAATCGAGGAGGTTGTAGGATTTCAGCCACATCGCCCATATCGGCAGCGAATAAATGGCCCGCTAACATAAAACCGACACCACGCCAGTAACTAACCATCTCCACCTGTTGCGGCAAAGCCGACGCATTACGTCGGCTTCGGTCAGCGATATCAAGCAGCTGAGCAAATGGATGCATAATTATCCAGCCATAACCGATGCAATTTCCGACAACAACATCGCTTCAGGCACCGGTTTCACTAGGTAACCGCGAGCGCCTTGACGTTTACCCCATACTCGATCGGTTTCTTGGTCTTTGGTGGTAACGATAATCACCGGAATATGCTGAGTATCAGCATCTTTTGTTAATTGACGCGTTGCCTGAAAACCGTTCAAACCGGGCATCACGATATCCATAAGAACCACATCAGGCTGCTCTACACGCGCCTTAGCCACACCATCTGCACCATTATCGGCGGTCAATACTTCGTGGCCATTCTTCTCCAACATGCCACGGAAGGCTTCGGTTTCGGTTGGTGAATCATCTACTACTAGAATGCGGGCCATGCCTGCTACCTCTTTACGATCTTAATCACGGATTCTTAGGATTTAACGTACTGACGGATAGAACCTAGCAACTCTTCTTTACTAAAAGGCTTAGTTAGGTATTCATCAGAACCAACAATACGTCCTTTGGCTTTGTCAAACAGGCCATCTTTACTGGACAGCATGATAACCGGAGTGCTCTTGAACTTGGAGTTGTTTTTGATTAACGCGCAGGTTTGATAGCCATCGAGACGCGGCATCATGATATCAACAAAGATGATATCGGGATTCGTATCGGCGATTTTGGCCAAAGCATCAAAGCCATCGGTTGCCGTAATCACGTCACAACCCACTTTTTTTAACAGAGTCTCTGCTGTTCGACGAATGGTTTTACTATCGTCAATCACCATGACTTTTATATTTTGAAAATTCTCGTCCATAGGGAGGCCTTAACCATCCTTTTCTTATTGAGTGTAAGCAAACGTGCTTGAACGCAGAAACGCCATCGCACACTTTTGTATCATACATTTAACAAGCAAGCCAGTGACGACAAGTGCCAAACAAGGTTACATTCATGGCACAATCATTGAGTTACACTGTGACCAATCACGACACTCATCAATTGCGAGGCCGATATGAGCATTAAATTAGGCGTAGTCATGGATCCCATCGACCGCATTTCTTACCACAAAGATACCTCACTGGCTTTGCTGAATGCCGCTCAAGAGCGCGGAATGGAACTGTTTTACATGGAGCAATCCGACTTGTCGATTCAACAAGGGATCGCCATGGGACGAATGGCCCCATTACGGGTTGAGATGAATCCAGAACACTGGTACGAACTGGGCGACTACAGTGACCAACCACTCACTTCGCTCAACATCATTATTATGCGCAAAGATCCCCCTTTCGACAGCGAGTTTGTTTATAGCACTTATATACTCGAGCGCGCAGAGCAAGCCGGTGTCTTGGTTGCCAATAAGCCGCAAAGTTTGCGCGACTGCAATGAAAAGGTTTTTGCTACCGAATTTGCAGAACTGATGACACCGACGGTAGTTACTCGTCGAGCAGAGCTACTCAAAGCCTTTCATCAGCAACACGGTGACGTTATTTTTAAGCCGCTCGACGGCATGGGCGGCTCGTCCATTTTTCGATTAAAAGCCGACGACCCGAATGTCAGTGTGATCATTGAAACGCTCACTGCACACGGCACGCAACAAATCATGGCGCAGTGTTTTATTCCGGAAATTCGTGACGGCGACAAGCGTATTTTGATGATTGATGGTGAGCCCGTACCGTTTTGCCTCGCTCGCATTCCTGCACAAGGGGAAACTCGTGGCAATCTGGCCGCCGGTGGACGAGGAGTAACACAACCATTAAGTGCAGAAAATCGTGCCGTCGCAGAGAAAATCGGCCCAATATTAAAAGCCAAAGGATTGTACTTTGTTGGACTCGACATCATTGGCAATCATTTGACTGAAATCAACGTCACCAGCCCGACGTGTGTACGAGAGATCAGCCGCGATTCCGGCATTGACGTCGCGGGACAATTCATTGATTGCCTAATAGCGAAACAGACGAAGCGCGCATAACGACCCAATGACACGAGGACACTGATCGCCCAAACGTCGTTCGGACATGATACCAGCAAGCAGCAAGTTAGCGCCGCCAGCCGGAGTCGACAATATAGACAAATCGGCCCTGAAAGCGCAGACTTGCACCCCTTTTATCGTGTCATAAACAAAAGGAAGACGCCCTCGCATGCCAGCCGCGGTTGTGACCAGCACCGATCGTTTATCGTTCGCTTTATTCTTGGCGCTGCTTGTACACGCCATGCTGATTTTGGGCATCTCGTTTGCTCCGGTAGAGCGCGATCCAATTGCCCACACATTGGAAGTCACCCTGGCTACAACGCAGTCCGACAAAACACCCGATCAAGCCGACTTTATTGCACAAACCAACCAAGAAGGCAGTGGCACGCTCGATGAAGCACAAATGCTGACCACGGACATCGAGGCCATTTTTCACGCCAATCAAATTAATGAGTCATCGCCACAAGAACAATTGCCGAGCGCACCACGTCAACTCGATAGCGAACGTCGACTCGTCACCACTCACAGCGAGAGTCGCCAACAAGTCCCCGATCCAACTCACAGCGAAGCACCACAAGTGCACGATCTCCCCGATGGGCCAGAGCGCACACTATTAGAACGCAGCCTCGAAATGGCCAGCCTAGAAGCCAAGCTCGACAGCATGCGTCAGACCTATGCTCGCCAGCCCCGAGTTCTGCGCCTTACCGCGGCGTCTACCATGGCTGCCAACGAAGCCTATTACGTCAACAGTTGGCGTCGACGCATTGAAGACAACGGCGCACGTAATTATCCGCGCGAAGCCGAAAACTGCTTTAACGATTGTCGTCTGCGTTTGTTGGTTGCCATTTTACCCAATGGTACCATTCATGAAATTCGCGTATTGGAGTCCTCAGGTCGCCAAGTGCTCGACGATGCCGCCATTCGTATCGTGCGCCAATCCGCTCCCTTCGCGCCCTTTACGGAAGAAATGCGACAATCGACCGATCGGTTAGAAATCATTCGCACATGGCAATTTAAAGGCAATCGTTACTTATCGGAATCGAACTGAATGCAACAGCTTCATAGCCTCAAACATCAACTCCTGATCGCCATGCCACAAATAGAAGCGTCTTGGTTTGCAGGTACTGTCACGTATCTGTGCGAACATAATAGCGACGGTGCCATGGGACTGGTGCTGAATAAAGCCCTGCCGTTGCATTTCAGCGACATTTGCGAGCAACTGGATATTCCTCGCGTCACCGGTGTCGATCCCGTTATTTTAGCCGGTGGCCCTGTCAGTCTTGAAACCGGCTTCATCTTGCATCAAGAGCAAGGTCATTGGCGTTCGACACTCAATATCACCGAACAAAGCCACCTCACGTCATCGAAAGACATTGTGCACGCCATTGCCGCAGGCAGTGGTCCGCGTCATTTTCGCATGGCGCTCGGCTATGCGGGATGGGATAAGCAGCAACTCGACGAAGAGCTCAAGGCTAATGCCTGGCTCACCGTCGAAGCCACACCAGAGTTGCTATTTCACACCCCGCTCAGTGAGCTATACGATGCGGCATTGGCACAATTGGGCATCAGTGCCGAATTTCTCAGTAGCGATGCGGGTCACGCCTAATGACCACACAGACACAGAATACCTATCCCAAGTTGAACCGCTTAATGGCCTTCGATTTTGGCACACAGCGCATGGGCGTCGCCGTTGGTCAACGCCTCACCAACAGCGCAGAGCCACTGCAGCCACTTAAAATGCGCGATGGCATACCCAACTGGGATCAATTACAAGCGCTGATTGAAGAATGGCAACCCGATGGTTTTGTGGTCGGGCTGCCACTGAACATGGACGGCAGCACGAGTGACATGAGTTTGCGCGCCAACAAATTTGCGAAACGCCTTGAAGGGCGATTTCATCGTCCTTCACTGACCCACGACGAACGCCTCACCAGTTTCGAAGCCAAGGGAATTGTGATTGCACAAAGCGGTCAACGCGACTTTGGCAAACACTCGGTCGATGGCTTAGCCGCACAATTGATTTTAGAAAGCTGGATGGCACAACACCCCAGAGTCAACGTAGCCGAAGGAGACGCGAATGACACTACCGAATATTGAGCAAATCTGCCAACAACTGGCGCACGACCTGGCTGACTATCTACAACAGCAGAACATTCACAACCCGTTATTGGTGGGTATTCGTACCGGCGGTGTTTGGGTGGCCGAGCGGTTACAGTCTCAACTGCAACTCAGTGACGATGCGACCGGTGTACTGGACATCAGCTTTTATCGCGATGACTTCACGCAGCATGGTCTTCACCCACAAGTGAAAGGCTCCGAACTGCCCGAAAGCATTGAAGATCGTCACATCATCTTAGTGGACGATGTCATCATGAGCGGACGCACCATTCGAGCCGCCATGCACGAGCTGTTTGATTTCGGCCGGCCTGCGTCCATCACCTTGGTGTGCTTATTGGATATCGGTCGTCGTGAGCTACCCATTCAACCGGATGTGTGTGGCACGCGACTGGACTTGGCCGATGGTCAATTGGTGAAACTGGGCGGCCCTAACCCACTGACCCTGACCATCGCTTAATTTTTCTTATTCGACTGATAGAGTGGCGACACCATGACGACTCATCCCAGCCAAGTACAGCTGACCGAAGACGGTCGCTTAAAGCACTTCCTGACCACCGAAGGACTGAGCAAAGCGTTGCTCACTGAAATCTTAGATACCGCCGATTCGTTTATTAGCACCCAAGAACGCGGCGTTAAAAAAGTCCCTCTGCTGCGTGGTAAAACCGTGGTCAACCTGTTTTTCGAAAACAGCACCCGCACGCGCTCCACGTTTGAGTTGGCCGCGAAACGCTTATCGGCCGACATTTTAAACCTCGACATCGCCAAATCAGCTACCGCCAAAGGCGAAACCTTAATGGATACGCTTTGGAACCTCGAAGCCATGTATTCTGACATGTTCGTGGTGCGTCATGCCGATTCGGGCGCGGCACACTTTATTGCCGAACAAGTCACCCCGAACGTCGCCATCATCAATGCCGGTGACGGTCGTCATGCTCACCCGACACAAGCCATGCTCGACATGCTGACCATTCGTCGTCATCAGCACAGCATCGAAGGCAAAGTCGTCGCCATCGTCGGCGATATTTTACATTCACGCGTTGCCCGCTCGCAGATTCATGCGTTGCGTACCCTCGGTGCCGCGGAAGTGCGAGTGATTGGTCCCGGTACGCTATTGCCGCGCGACATTGAAGCGCTGGGCGCAAAACCGTTTTACAACATGAAAGACGGCTTACGTGATTGCGATGTCGTCATCATGCTGCGCCTACAAAAAGAACGTATGAATAACGCCCTGCTGCCCAGCGAAAGCGAGTTTTTCAAGCTGTACGGTTTAACCACTGAAAAACTGGCCTTTGCCAAACCCAATGCGATTGTCATGCACCCTGGCCCGATTAATCGCGGCGTAGAAATCGAATCCGCCGTAGCGGATGGCCCGCAATCGGTCATATTACATCAAGTCAGTTACGGCATTGCCGTGCGCATGGCCGTGATGTCCATGGCCATGAGCGGTCAACAAACTCAAGCAACGGAGGAACAGGCATGAGATACCTACACATTACCAATGCACGCGTTCTCGATCCTGCGCTTGGCCTGGATCAAGTCATCGACGTGTACGTTGCCGACGGGCGCATTCAAGCCATCGGTCACAAGCCTCACGCGGGCGAAATCGAGCACAGCATCGATGCCAGCGGACAATGGCTAGTACCCGGTTTCATTGATTTGGGTGCGCACCTACCAGAACCGGGTTACCCGCACAAAGGCACCATCGGCAGCGAGACGCAAGCTGCCTGTGCCGCAGGCTTTACCCATGTGTGCGCATTGCCCGACAGCAAACCCGTGGCCGACAGTCCTGCCGTCATTAAGCTGATTCAAGAAAAAGCCAACCAAGCCGGTTATGCACGAGTGTTGCCACTGGGGGCACTCACCCAAGGGCTAGAGGGCGAACAATTAGCCAACATGGTCAGCCTGACGGAAGTCGGTTGTGTGGCATTGAGCAATGCTCGTGCGCCATTTAAAGACAGTTACGTACTGCGACGCGTGATGGAATACGCCGCCACCTACGATTTGTTACTGTTCCTAACCGCCAATGATGCGGCTCTGGCCGCTGGCGGCTGTATGCACGAAGGGCCAACCGCCACGCGCCTTGGCTTAGCTGGCGTCCCTGAAACGGCCGAAACGGTTGCCTTAGCACAGCTTTTATTGCTGATCGAACAAACGGGCGTACGAGCGCATATTAGCCAAATCAGTTGTGCTCGAAGTGTACGTATGCTGAACCATGCACGCCAACAAGGTCTGCGCGTGACCGCCGATGTGGCCTTGGCCAATTTGGTGTACACCGATGAAGCCGTCACCGGTTACAACAGCCAATTTCACGCTCAACCACCGTTGCGCAGTGAACACGATCGCCAAGCGTTATTGGCCGCCGTCAATGCAGGCGAGCTGTGCATCAGTTCCAATCATCGTCCGCATGAAATTGCCGCCAAAAAAGCCCCATTCTCCGATGCCGAAGCGGGCATGAGCTTGTTCGATGTATTCATTCCGCTGGCGTTGCAATTGGTTGAACGTGGCGAGCTGCAACTGTCGGCGCTGATTCAAGCCTGTAGCAGCCAACCGGCCCAATTGCTTGGCATGGAACAACGGCTGAGCGAAGGTGCCACCTTCAATGCCGCACTGATCAATCCCAACAGCCAAGTCACCATCAGTCGTCGGGCGCTAAAGTCTCGTGGTGGCAATATTCCCTGTCCGGGAGAAACGCTCAACGGTCATGTCAGCGCCGTGTTTATTGGTGGTCGTCACGTGTTTTAAAGACGCAACAACAGCAGATGCGTGAATGACTCATCTGCTGTTTTTTTGATCACATTCTGTTTATTCGATGACTTCCATCAAGATCATTTGTCCAATTCCGTAATGATCGGAAGCAATGGTAAAGTCCATGCGCTTATCCGCCTCACTGGCACCGAGCTTATCCAAGCGTTCGAACGGCTTCGGAATCAAATGAACACTTTTTAAATCCAAGTCTTGCTGATTGGCAGGATCATAAAACAACGCACCGACTAATTTCATTACGCGCTTGATGTTGTCCAACAGTTTTTTACTGAGTTCTTTCTGTTCGATGCAATGCCGATACACATCCGGCGATTCCCCCGTCACCGAACAGGCAAACACCGCCGCCGCTCGAATATCCATAATACAAATCGACTTAATCGTGGAATGCTCATGATCCGCAAACAGCGCCACGACGTAAGGCAAATACTGATAATCGATGGCATGCCGAGGGCAATCCGCCAAGTGAACATTACCGATCGCAATGCCATCAATCACCTTGTTCAAAGCCCGTAACGACGGCAAACGTAACTCGTAAGACGTCTGATCTTGTTGATGCTCCGTTTTATTCAGTAATTGCTCACCTTCATCGGCCCCCTGCACAATCGGCAACAGCACTTGGCGAAACTCTTCTTGCTCAAATGGCTTATGCAGCACAAATAGCGCACCGGCATCGCGGGCTTCTTGAATACGTTCTGGGCTGGTTTCGGTGGTCACCAATCCGATCTTGATTCCCAGCATTTGGCGCTGGCATTCACGAATCAAATCTAAGCCGGTCATTTCCGGCATGTGCCAATCGGTAATCACCACCTCGGGTTCCCAAGTGCGAATAATCTCAATCGCTTCTCGACCATTCGCGGCCAATTTAAACTCGATATCGCCATAACCTGCGCGCTGCAATGAACGACGAATGATGGTTTGCATTGCCAAGCTATCGTCTACGATCAAAAACTTCATTCCATACCCCCGACATAACTTCTGTCAGTATAGATGGCTTTTTAGAAACCGCGGACAAACCCGCTATACTCAAGGGCAAGCACTATTAGGATGAACACATGCCGCTCAGTTATCTGATTATTTTCCAGCTTTGTTTATTTTTAGTGGCGGCCATCGCCATCATCTGGGTGCAATGGCGCATGAAAAAGCAAGAAATGGTAGCGCTTCTTGAACAAATTGATAGCTTGATGGGATTGTTGAGCGAGCAACAAAGCCACAATGACGATCGAGAACAACAAGAGCAGCAACTGTTGCAACAAGTCGCCGAAGCCGAACAACAACTAACCCAAGGCTCATTCAATCCCAGCACCGCAATCCAGCAAGAACTCGATCATCTACAAGCGCATTTCGAAACGGAAAAGCATGCGCTTTTAGCCATGCTGAAAGAAGGGGATATTGATCAACAAACTCTGCGCCGTGAACTGGAAGCACTCATTGCCAAACAAGAACGTGCCAAAGAGATCATCGAAAATTTTCGCGTGAATCAGCGTCACTTAAAAGACGAAAGTAACAAACTGAAACTCAAATTACGCAGCATTTCAGGCGACTTAACTCGCCTGAACAGCCTAAGGGTCAGTCGTGACCGCCTGGAAAGAGATCAACGACAACTCAGTGCGCGCATCAAAGTGTTGGAAGAAGACTACCGCCAAGAACAACTACTCACCCAAAACCTGAAAAAAGAGCTCAGTACCCGCTTTCGCGCGGAAGACATGGACATGCTGCATCAAGAATTGAAACAGGCCGAAGATCAACTGCAACGAACGCTGGCCGAAAAAGAATTCATTGAACAACATTTTTTAGAATTATCTGAACAAGAGCCCGAAAAAATGCAAGAAGAACTCGAACGCAAACGGCGCGAAATTGCCCTGCTCGAAAATGCCATTTTAGAAATGGATCAACCCACACCCCAATATAACCAAAAAAGATAATAATATGGTTTAATATTCTTTTGAGTTTTTCTATACGCCCCCTATTCTCCTCACTCTTCATCATGATATATCGAGATTCTCTGTGGATTGGCAAGGTTGGTTTGCTTTATCGTTGACGCTAGGGGTGTTACTAACCCTCGTATTCACTCGCGTTCAACCACACATTGCAATGATGGCGGCACTGACATTGCTCAGTGCCACGGGTATTTTAACCAGCAGCGAGGCACTCGCTGGCTTTAGTAACAGTGGTTTGATCACCGTCGCTGCCATGTTTGTGGTGGCCGCAGGCCTACACAGCTCGGGCGGTATCGACATTTTAGTGAATCGCTTACTGGGCACGCCCAGCACGCTCCGATCCGCCATGTTGCGTATTTTCAGTCCGGTTGTCGTGCTCAGCGCGTTCCTCAACAACACCCCCGTTGTAGCAACCATGATTCCGGCCATCAACAGTTGGTCGCAAAAAATCGGCATTCCACCCTCCAAACTGATGATTCCTTTGAGCTATACCGCTATTTTAGGCGGCACCTTAACCCTCATTGGTACCAGCACCAACTTGGTGGTTAACGGTCAATACCAAGCCTTGACAGGCAATGAAGGGTTTTCTTTATTTTCGATTACGGCTGTTGGTTTGCCCGTGGCCATCATTGGTCTGTTTTTTATTTGGGTGGTCTTTCCACGTATTTTGCCCGATCGCAGCAATAGCCAAGCCTTTACCAATCTGCGTGAATTTACCCTCGAAGTCTCCGTTGCTAGCGATGGCCCATTGGTCGGTAAAACCGTTGAGGAAGCCGGCCTGCGCGAATTAGAACGGGTCTATCTTGTGGAAATTGAACGAGGCGATACCGTATTAACCGCCGTCGCCTCCGAACAACCGCTGCAAGGCGGTGACCGCTTGGTGTTTGCCGGTGATACCGAAGCCATTTCCGAATTGCTCCGTATTCATGGCATCGTGCCGTCAGCCCTCGAAAATGAGAACGCCCTGAGCAAACAACGCGCGGAACGCTGCTTAGTGGAAGCGGTGGTATCACCGCATTGTGCCGCCATTGGCCAAGCCATTCGCGATGCGCAATTCCGCGATCGTTATGGCGCGGTAGTGCTCGCTGTCGCGCGCAACGGTGAACGCGTGCAAGGCAACCTCCGCTCAATCAAACTGCAAGCCGGTGACACCTTATTGCTGGAAGCTCGCCCCGCATTTATCAGTCGTCAGCGCTTCAACAAAGACTTTTTACTGATCAACGATTTAGGGAAAGAAACACCACGCCACAATCGAGCGTATTTAGCGTGGGGCATTTTGATCGGTGTGGTATCCGCCGCTGGATTGGGCGTGATCAGCATGCTCAATGCCAGCTTGATTGGGGCGGGGTTAATGCTCATGACCGGCTGTTTGAACGTGAACCAAGCCGAGCGAAGTTTGGATTTGACGGTAATTATTACCATTGCCGCCTCGTTTGCCTTAGGTGTTGCGCTGCAAAAGACCGGTGTTGCTGCATGGATTGCTGACAATATCGTGCAGCTAAGTGACTTCCGTCCTTGGTTAATGTTGATTTTAATCTACGTTGCGGTGTCTTTCTTAACCGAAATCATCACCAACAACGCAGCCGCCGTCATCATGGTGCCAATCGCGATTGAACTAACAGAAAAGGCAAGCGTGAACCCAGAGCCCTTTATTTTTGCCATTATGATTGCAGCGTCCGCCAGCTTCGCCACACCACTGGGCTACCAAACGAACCTCATGGTCTATGGCCCTGGTGGCTATAAATTCAGTGATTTCTTGCGGGTCGGTATTCCCATGAACTTACTGATTGGCGTATCGACCATCAGTATTCTGTTGTTGTTCTGGCCACTGTGATAACCGTCCCCATGATGACAGAGTCTCCCAAGGGAGGCTCTGATTAACGCGGCCATCCTCGGTGATCCGTGGTTGAGAGACGCCCTTTCATGAGTGATGTACCTGTTCTAACTGCGACAATCCCTCATCCACTACATCAAATAACCGATCAATGGTGTAGGTTGCTTTCTCAAAAAACAACGGTGCCGCCATGGTTGGCTCTTCTCCCGCTAACAAGTCCGATTGAATACAGGCCAAGAACGCATCCACCGCCGCACGGCACTCATCCACAGTCGTCAACTTCATCTCAGGAAACTGACGCGTATGCGCCTGCAAAATTTGGAAGGTAGACTGCGTGGTTTGCGCTATTTTCTGATACAGATAACGCATACGAACCCGCTGTTCTGGCGTGCTGACGCCCTGTGCTGCCAATCCAGTTCCCAACGCTCGCGCTTGCCCTGTCCACTCTGCCGCAGGCACCAAATGTCGCCACAAAGCGGGCACATGCTGCAAGTTCGGATATTGATGGGTTAAATCGGCACTGACGGCCACGTCTTCCAACAAATACAAACTATTGCGAATCAATATATTGTGCTGGGCCAAGTTAGTGTCAACGGTCAAACCATCGTTTTGGCGCAGTCGCCCCCAATGATCACACAGTGCCTCCCACGCTTCTATTCGTGAGGGATGCAGTGACGACATGCTCTGTATGTGATGACTCACGAGATCACGAGTTTTTATTAACTCCGCCAACAAACGATCATCGCCATTCAATACACCGTTACTCAAACCACGATGCCGTTGCAACGCCGTGATTAATTGACGCAATAGCCTCAATTCTTTTAATACCTGTTCACTCTGTATGCGCTGCAACTGCTTTTGTCGCTGATGCAGCCACAAGAATAAGATCGCCATGCCAGCCACCACGGCGAGCACAATCGCTACCATCGACACTGAACTCATGAGTCGGCTCAAAAGATCCATACCCCTCGTCCATATAACGAAATGGGCACGGTTATGATGATGTTGGCCAAAACCAATCATCATCGCTCTCTATTGCTAAGCAAGTTAAATACCAAGCTTACTTATCCAGCCTTCATGACGACTGCAAACTAACTGGGCAGCAACATAATCACCAATGCCATCACTAAAGGCGTTAACAGGGTGGCCATCACATTCATGGCCATGGCCTGCGGGTGTTGGCCGATGTCTTCACCCCATTGTTGCGCCGCTCGCCAAGAGATCAAAGTCAGACTCCACGGCAACAACGCGAGTAATATCCAAACGCTCCACACGTTGAAGGCGATGCCCAGTAACAACAACGCGGGCACGCACAGTGTCATGACCAAATAAACACGCGTTGCGACCGCCATACCCGATGCAATCGCCAAATGACGACGACCGACCTGCTCATCGGCTCGCACATCGGGAAATTGATTCAGCAGCAGTAGATTGTTCACCATAAAAAATGGCACCAACGACGCCACAATCACCAACGCATTCACGCTCGCCGCCAAAGCATAGTGAGTACCCAATACCATCAACACACCAAAGCCCAAGCCCGGTGAAATCAAACACAACCACGGCATACGATTAATGGGTTGCGTGTAAAACGCCACCAACAACAGACCCAAGACACCGATTGGAAGCAACCACCAGCCGCTCAAGAACGTTAAATACAAACCCACCGCTGCCGTCGCCAACAAAGTGACAACACCGCCCCACAACACCACACGCGCCGCATTCGGCTGCTCGGGTAACGAGCCACTCCCGCCACTGAAGGGCGTGCGCTGTGTGAGCAAATCCAGACCACTGCGAAAATCCAGATACTCATTCAGTAAATTCACACTGATGTGCGCCAACAGTGCACCAACCAAGACCCACGCCAACACCTGCGCATCGGGCTGAGGAGACCCATGCCAAGCGGTCGCCAAACCCAACAACACACACATCGGAGGAAGTAACAAAAACGGCACACGACTGGATTGCACCAAAGCACGTGCCGACACAACAGAACTGGTCATAACGCTATCCTAGCTAAATCATCGAAAAAGCCAGCGTTCCATACCCCTTCGTGGATAGCAACCCGTTATTGATACGATTGCGAATTTTATTGATAAAAATCATGCCAACCATGCGCTATGAATCTCTCCTCGAACATATATTCAACCAAGCAGTTAACTAGCACTTCCCAGAGTTAAAAGGGCATCGTGGCATTCAGCACTGTAGCGATTAAGTAAGTGCCTGCTCAACCCGTTGTTTGGTTAAATCTGCCGAGCATAACTCAACAAAACGATACGCAAAGTGACGCAGCAAGTGTCCTTTTCGGATCGCCAGTTTCGTTTCATTACGGTCAAACAGTGCCGCCCCATCCAATAAATGCAGCCCACTATCCCGCTCCGTGGAAAAGGCGATGGAAGCAATGATGCCGATGCCCAGCTCCAGTTCGACATAGGATTTGATCACATCGGCATCCAGCGCTGACATCACAATATCGGGCACCAGTCCGGCGCGATTAAACGCCTGTTCAATCCGTGCCCGGCCAGTAAACCCTTCGTGGTAGGTAATAATCGGATACTCGGCCAGAGCAGCTAGGGTCAGCGGTTGTTGCAACAAAGGATGATGGTCTGGCACCACGACACTGTGGTGCCAGGAGTACACAGGAAAGCTGGCCAGCTCAGCGATGTCGGCTAGGGTTTCAGTGGCCAGGCCAATATCGGCTTCACCTTCCAGCAGCATCTGAGCAATTTCTTTCGGGCTGCCCTGATGAAGGCGTAAGTGCACCTTCGGATACTGGCGCTTAAACGCCGTGACAACCTGCGGCAATACATAGCGGGCCTGAGTGTGGGTGGTGGCAATCGTCAGCTGGCCACTGTCTTGCTGACTGTATTGATCAGCCAGATTTTTGATATTGCCGGCATCCAGCAGCATGCGTTCGACAATTTTCACCATTTCTTTACCCGGCTCGGTCAGCCCCAGCAGGCGTTTGCCCTTGCGAACATACAACTCGACGCCGAGTTCATCTTCCAGGTCTTTGATGTGTTTGGACACGCCGGACTGCGATGTGTGCAGGCTGTTGGCGACATCGGTTAAATTAAAATTGCGCCGCACCGTTTCGCGGATTATCCGTAATTGCTGGAAATTCATCCGTGCTGATCTCCGTGACGCTCAAATAATTTTAATTTGGCCGGGCGCAAGCGCACTTGCTGACCGCGGACCAACTGTAAGTTTTGCAGCTCAACTACCGGCACCACCACCTCAAAATGCTGGCCTGATGCCCCGTTAGCGCCATCCAACTCAACTCGGGCGGTATTCCCGAAGGATAAAATTCGGTCAACTATCGCAGCAATGCCATCGGTCGCATTCGGATCAGTAATAATGTCCAGTTCGTGCGGGCGAGCAAAGGCGAAGACATCAGCACCGGCCGGCAAATCCTGCTGCTGATGTGGCAGTTCATCATCGCCTACGCGTAACGAATCCTGTTCAATCCGGCCATGAAATAAATTAACGGAACCCAGAAAACCATACACAAACGGGGTAGCCGGATGATTATAAACCTCTTCTGGCGTGCCGACTTGTTCAACTTTGCCATGATCCATGAGCACCACCCGGTCAGCCACTTCCAACGCTTCTTCCTGATCGTGGGTCACAAAGATGGAGGTTATGTGCAGTTCATCATGTAGTTTGCGTAGCCAGCGGCGCAGCTCTTTACGCACTTTGGCATCCAATGCACCAAAGGGTTCATCCAGTAATAAAACCCTTGGTTCAACAGCCAGTGCCCGCGCCAGGGCAATACGCTGGCGCTGACCACCGGACAGTTGTGCAGGAAAACGATCCGCCAACCAATCAAGTTGCACCAGTTGCAGTAATGACATTACTTTTTCTTTAATCTGCGTCTCCGTTGGGCGAGTCGCTTTCGGGCGCATCCTTAAGCCAAAGGCCACGTTGTCGAATACGGTCATGTGTTTGAACAAGGCATAATGCTGAAATACAAAACCCACCTGACGCTCCCGTACATGGGTATCAGAAGCATCCTCACCTTCCAGAATCACGCTGCCACGGTCTGCTTGTTCCAGCCCGGCAATAATTCGCAGCAGGGTCGTTTTACCACAGCCCGACGGCCCAAGCAGCGCGACCAGTTCACCGGCTGGAAAATCCAGAGAAATATCATTCAATGCAGTAAAATTGCCGAATTCTTTATGTAAATTGTTAACCTGAATACTCATAGTAAAAAATCTCTTAATGACCGAGCTTATGGGTGCGATATTCCACCCAGCTTTTAATAACCAAGGTAAAGACAGCCAAAATAGCCAACAGCGATGCGACGGCAAAGGCTGCGGCAAACTGATATTCGTTGTACAAAATCTCTACGTGTAACGGCATAGTGTTGGTTAAGCCACGGATATGCCCGGACACCACCGATACCGCACCAAATTCGCCCATAGCGCGGGCATTACACAGAATCACGCCGTAGAGTAAACCCCACTTAATATTCGGCAGGGTGACATACCAAAAAACCTGCCAGCCCCGGGCACCTAATACCACAGCGGCCTCTTCTTCTTCACGCCCCTGAGCCTGCATCAGTGGAATCAATTCGCGGGCAATAAAGGGGAAGGTGACAAATATCGTTGCCAATACAATACCGGGCACCGCGAAAATAATTTTGATGTCATTTTCGATCAGCCAACTGCCAAACCAGCCGCTGGCACCGAAGACCAGCACATACATCAAACCGACAATCACCGGAGATACTGAAAAAGGCAGATCAATTAAGGTGATTAATAGCTGCTTGCCACGGAAATCAAACTTGGCAATAGACCAGGCCGCCGCGATACCAAACACCAGATTCAATGGCACAGCAATAACAGCGGTCAATAAGGTCAGTTTAATCGCCGCTATAGCATCCGGATCACGCAACGCCTGCCAGTAAACATCCAGTCCTTTCCGTAACGCTTCCACGAAGACTGCCAACAACGGCATCAGCAGAAAAATGGTAAAAAACGTTAAGCCAAGGCCCAGAATTATCCGCTTAACCCACACAGGTTCTCGAGTGGCTCTGTTTTTTTCAAAGCGGGTTTGTGCTGCGCTGCCCGGCGCAGCCGTTACCAGCGCTTGCTTACCGATTACAATACTCATCAGAGTGTTCTCCCAGTACGGCGGGCAGTCCAGGCCTGCAATCCGTTAATCGCCAACAACAACACAAAAGAAAACACCAGCATAACCACAGCAATCGCGGTAGCACCGTTATAATCGTATTGCTCCAGGCGGGTAATAATCATCAATGGCGTAATTTCCGATACCATCGGAATATTACCGGCAATAAAAATCACCGATCCGTATTCACCGACTGCGCGAGCAAAAGCCAAGGCAAAACCGGTCAGCAGGGCCGGCAACAGAATCGGAAACACCACATACCAGAACGTTTGCCAACGGTTGGCGCCCAGACTGGCGGCGGCTTCTTCCAGTTCCGTTTCCAGATCTTCCAGAATCGGCTGTACCGTGCGCACTACGAACGGTAAGCCAATAAATACCAGCGCCACCAACACCCCCAGCGGCGCAAAGGCCACTTTAATGCCCAGTGGCTCCAAGTATTGTCCCAACCAACCGTTCGGAGCATAGAGTGCGGTTAAGGCAATACCAGCAACGGCAGTGGGTAATGCAAATGGCAGATCGATCAATGCATCAATAATTTTTTTACCTGGAAAACTGTAACGTACCAGCGCCCAGGCCAACAGCATACCGAATACCGCATTAATAGCCGCCGCTAATAATGATGCTCCGAATGACAGTTTATAAGAGGCCACTACCCGCGGTGATGACACGACATTCCAGAACTGATCCCAGCTCAGTTCGGCGGTTTTTATAAACACTGCTGCCATTGGAATCAGTACGATCAATCCTAAATACACCAAGGTATAACCCAAGCTAAGGCCAAAGCCCGGCAGAACAGAGTATGAGCGAGACTTAGCCATTAGCGATTCACCATAATCTGATCAAACAAAGCACCTTCGACAAAATGACGTTTATTCACCGCCTCCCAGCCACCCAGTTTTTCTTCCACGGTGAAAGTTGCTACCGGTGGGAAGCGGTTAGCGTTTTCCGCCAGAACATCCTCATTACGCGGACGAAAATTGTGTTTGGCAATAATTTGCTGGCCTTCAGTAGTGAACAGAAAGTCCAGATACTGGCGTGCCAACGCGGTAGTACCGCGGCGCTCCGTCACTTTTTTAACAATCGCAGCCGGTGCCGCGGCATCAACTGAAACGGAGGGGTAAACAATATCAAATCCGGCTGAGCCCAGTTCCTGGGCAATCAGAATCGCTTCGTTTTCAAAGGTCACTAAGACGTCGCCGACACCGCGTTGGGTAAAGGTAGTAGTAGCCCCACGACCACCGCCATCCAGTACCGGCACATTACCCAGCAAGGCCCGTACGAATTGTTCTGCGCCAGCATCGCTGCCGGTTTTTTCCAGCGCATAACCCCAGGCGGCCACGTAGGTATAACGACCATTACCGGATGTTTTCGGATTAGGCACAATCACAGTCAATCCCGCACGGGTTAGATCATCCCAGTCACGGATATTTTTCGGGTTGCCTTTGCGCACCAAAAAGACCGAGGTGGTGGTGTAGGGGGTGGCCTGGTGTGGAAATTGCTCGCGCCAATTGCTGTCGACCAGACCGTTGCTCACCAGCATGTCGATATCCGGTGACTGATTCATGGTCACAATGTCAGCCTCCAGACCGGCAGCCACCGCCATGGCTTGACGGCTGGAGCCACCATGGGATTGATTAACGCTGACGGTTTGTTGATGCTGTTGGCGCATATGGCTGGCAAAGGCTGGGTTGATGTCTTTGTACAGCTCGCGTGACACATCGTACGACACATTCAGCAGTGTCTGGCTGTGGGCGCTGGCAATCAGCAGTGTGCTGGACAGTGCTGCCGCCAGCGTTTTGGGGATAACAGAAAAACGCATGATTCATTCCTCATTCAGTATGCAGTGAGTCTAAGCTTTGTAACTTAGCAACCGAACGAAGAAAAATTCACATGCTTAGCGGATTTATTCAGATATAGAATCCGGCCATCAAAAAGGCCTCAGTTGAGGCCATAAGGATGAATTACAGATAATTCATGCGCACCGCGTATTGGCTGAGTAGCGGATAGCTGAGCTGAGCCGGTTTTCCCTGTTGGCGGTGATGGATGCTGTCGATCACAGAATCAGTAATCAGCCGGATCAATGGCCATGAGCCGTGGCCTGATTTGGTATTGATATGGCCGGCTTCGCCCGCATCAATAAAGGTTAAGTTCCAGCGTTTCGACCAGGCCCATGCATGCCTGAACGCTATCCAGGGATCGTTCCTGCTGGCCACCAGAACGCCAGGAATGGCCAGGGTTTCCGGCAAAAATGGCGCAATGCTCTGACTGCTCGCGGCTTCGTTATGGCCAAATAAGCCGAACCGTTGCGGATCAGCCGGAGCAACCAAGATTACTCCTGCTACTTTGTATCGACGTTGCTCTGCAGCCATTACAGATGCGAGGCAACCAAAACTATGAGCAATCAGCAGAACTTTATCCGGACTATTATCGATCGTGCGGACAATTTCTTTTGACCAGTTATGTAGAACCGGACGATCCCAGTCGATGGAACTGATTCGCTGGCAATTTTTAAACTGTGGTTCCAGCCAGCTTTGCCAATGTTTTTCATCACTGCCGTTGTAGCCCGGAACGATCAGAATTCTGATGCTCATGATAACCTCCATTACCGCGGTTAGGCGGGCTGAAAACTCGCCAACGCTACCTCGGTAGACTTAAACAGTGCGATTACGGCGCTGCCTGGCTTAAGTTTAAGATCGTCAATCGAACTGGTTGATACGATTGACGTAATCAGTTTGTCGTTGCCAATTTCGACGACAACTTCTGATACGACATCACCGCGCTTGATGTGTTTGACCGTGCCCTCAAATTGGTTGCGGGCATTGATTGCTTTAATGGTCATATTGGTATCCTCTTAGGTATGTTTGACCGGAGAGATTCCGGCCACGGCTTAAAAAAGTGTTATCGCTGATAAATCTTGTCGAAAAACCCACCATCAGAAAAATGCGCCTTTTGGGCTTGTTGCCATCCGCCAAACGCTTCATCGATGGTAAATGTTGTCACCGTTGGAAAGTTTTTTAGTAACTTAGGATCAACCAAATTAGGGTATGTTGGGCGATAATAGTGTTTCGCAGCTAGACTCTGGCCTTCCGCCGTGTAGAGAAAATCCAGATAGGCTTTTGATACGTCCACTGTGCCGCGGCGTTCAGCATTCCCTGTGACAACAGTAACCGGAGGTTCTGCCAGAATGGATACCGAAGGTACAATGATTTCAAATTTATCCGGCCCTAATTCATTGACGGCTAAGAACGCTTCGTTTTCCCATGACAGGAATACATCGCCAATGCCTCGCTGCACGAATGTGTTGGTTGAGCCACGAGCACCAGAATCAAGTACCGGAACATTTTTATAAAGCTGAGTGACAAATTTTTCGGCCTCCTCAGCGCTTCCATATTTATTTTCAGCATATCCCCAAGCTGCCAGATAGTTCCAACGAGCGCCACCTGATGTTTTCGGATTAGGCGTAATCACACTAACGCCGGGCTTGACCAGATCATCCCAATCCTTAATGCCTTTCGGATTGCCTTTACGCACCAGAAACACAATGGTGGAAGTATAGGGTGAGCTATTATTAGCCAACTGACTCTGCCAGTCTGGTGCGATTTTTCCTGTTTTCTCACCAATGGCATCGATATCATAGGCTAATGCTAATGTAACAACATCGGCTTCCAATCCATCAATCACCGAACGCGCTTGTTTGCCTGCTCCGCCATGGCTTTGACGAATTGTGAGTTCTTGTCCGGTCTGTTCACGCCATTGCTTAATAAAGATTGGATTCAGTTCTTGATAAAACTCACGAGTTGGGTCATACGATACATTCAATATCTCCACTCTCTTCTGAGCATAAGATGCGGGAATAATACTCGCTGCTAAAGTTACGATAAGGGCCGTTTTTTTAATAAAATTTTTCATGGTAAATAATCTCTTATAATCTCGATGTTAAAAAGACTGATTAAAGCCAATTTGAAGGACGTTATCGGTTTTTTCTGTATTGATTTCGTCTTTATTAATGTGGGTGTAGGCCACAAACAAATGTGACTTGTTACTTAATGAGTAGTCCGCTCCGGCAACCCAGAGATCCCGTTGATAATCGGTCCGCTGCCCTTTAACGGAACCGTACTGAGCCTTAATTTTTAAGCGATCAAGTTGGTAGCTGCCGTTGATGACGTAGCCGAATTCCTCATTATCAACACTGTTATATTGAACTGGGGTGCCTGATCCAGTGACCGCAGTGCCTTTCTGATATTGCAGAATGGTTCCCACAGAAGCACTGCCGACTTTATAGCCGATGCCCAAGCGGGCGGCATCAACGTTTTGGGCATTCGTTGTCTCAATTCCGGCACCGGGATTTTTGACATCCACTTCATAGCCTAAGGCGGCATACAACCGGTTATTGTCGTAGGTTAATGAGGCGCTGTAGCCATCTTTAAGATCGGTAGGCTGTTTATCCTGATTTTCACTTTCCGCCGCATGGTATGCGAATTTCGCCAACAGATGACCTAATTTAGGGGTGCTGTATTGCACCACGTTATCACTGAATCCTTCTCCACCAATAACCGTATTAATATCACCGTACAGGTGATTAAACACGTCCAGACGCCCCTGTACGGCGCGTACTGGCCGATTTATACGCCCAGCAATCAGCTGGCCAAAGTCGCCTTTAACACCTACGTAAATTTCACGGGCTGTGAATGGTGAGTTACCGCCGTCTTTACCATCATCGGCTTTCAGCCGAACCTCCGCTTTAATCAGCGCTGTTAATCCCGCATCTAACGGTAGAGTGTGGCTAAAGCCTAAGCGGGAGTTATTGGAACTGATTTTTACATGGTCAGCATCGCCATAACTGCCGACGCTTTTGGCTTTTTCGGCATCAACAAGGTCCAATGACAGATTCAAATTGCCATAAAACAATGGGGTGGAAGTTTCTGCCTCACTGGCATGAGCGTTACCAATGGCCAGTACAGAGGCTGCAATGATGGCTGATAAATAGTTCTTATGAACGGGTAGCATGGTGATTCCTCAGAAATGCTTTTTGATTTAAGTGTGTCTACTTTAATCAGCGCTCTTATGCCAACGAACCAAGAAAATCTGCTTTGCATATAACATTTCTTGGGAAATGCACAGCAATTGAGTTGCCCAAATAAATGAATCATGATTCACTTATTGCTATTCAGCCCATCGGAGTACTTCATGGCTTATCGTGAAACCGAGCATACTCGGGATAAAAAAGCGCACACACGGCAACGCCTACTGAGTGCTGCGCGTGACATTGTCGCTGAACAAGGCTTTGCGGCGGCGACGGCCCTTGCCGTGGCTGAGCGCTCCGGTGTTGCTACAGGCACGATTTATCGTCACTTTCCCAACAAATCTGAATTGGTGGCCGAAGTATTCCGCTATGCCACCGCACACGAAGTGGCGCAAGTGGCGGCCGCAAGCCAACAGGATGACACTACCGTCGCGCAACGCCTGAGTCAGGGTATTCAGGTGTTTATTGAGCGTGCCTTGCGTGGCCCAACCCTCGCCTATGCCTTAATCGCCGAACCCGTTGATCCCCGCGTCGAGCAAGAGCGTCTGACCTATCGTTTGGCTTATGCCGACATTTTTGAAGACCTGATCAGCGAAGGAATCGATAACGGCGAGCTTGCCCCGCAAGAAGCCAGTATCAGCGCAGCCGCCATGGTGGGTTTGTTGTCGGAAGCGCTGGTCGGGCCGTTGTTTCTGCAAAAACACAGCACACCCACCACCCAAGCGGCGAACACCATGCCACGTCAGGCCATACCAACCGACATACAAGCCTTGTTACAGCACGAACTGACCGCCTTATGCTTGCGCGCATTAGGCGTCATCATTCACTCAGGGAGCCATGCTCATGACGAACACCGCATTTGATCGTATTCAACATCTAAGCCAAGCCGAAACGCATCCGGTGTTCAACCAGCCAACAGCGCTTGAGAATTTCAACACCTACCGGAGCGATACCCCGCTGCAATATTGGGTAGCGGCTTACGGTGGCGATTGGGCCAATGACGCACTCACCGCATACGGCCAGCGCTGCGGCGGTGATTTGATTGAGGCGGGTTTTCAGGCCAACGAAAACAAACCGGTGTTTTACCCGCACGACCGTTTTGGCAACCGCGTGGATTTGGCGAAATTCCATCCGGCCTATCACGAACTCATGCGCACGGCGATTGAGGCCGGTATACATTCGCTGCCTTGGTTGCAGCCAAATAAAGGCGCGCACGTCGCCCGCGCCGGATTGGTGTATCAGCACATGAACGCCGATGCCGGTTCCGGTTGCCCGCTCACCATGACCTTCGCAGCCGTACCCGCACTGCAACACGCACCGGCCATTGCCAAAGACTGGCTGCCGAAAATCCTCGCGCCCGTGTATGACGAACGCAACGTACCGTATTTTGAAAAACAAGGCGTCACCATTGGCATGGCGATGACCGAAAAACAGGGCGGTTCCGATGTGCGCGCCAACACCACCCGCGCTTATCCACTGCGCGACCAAACCGGCAACGGGGCGGAATACGAATTAGTCGGTCATAAGTGGTTTTGTTCCGCCCCCATGTGCGATGCCTTTTTGGTGCTGGCGCAGACAGAAAAAGGCTTAAGTTGTTTTTTGTTGCCACGCTGGCGCCCCGATGGCAGCAAGAATGCCCTGTTCGTTCAACGCTTAAAAAACAAACTGGGCAATATCTCTAACGCCTCGTCGGAAGTGGAATTCCGCGGCGCGTTTGCCTGGATGATCGGCGACGAAGGCCGTGGTGTGCGCACCATTATTGAAATGGTTTCCATGACCCGCTTCGACTGCATGATTGGCTCAGCCGCATTGATGCGTGGCGCGTTAGCGCAAGCCATGCACCACACCGCCGGGCGCAGTGCCTTTGGCAACAACCTGCACGAGCAGCCGCTCATGCAAAACGTACTGGCCGACTTAGCACTGGAAAGCGAAGCGGCGCTGGCCATGACCATGCGCGTGGGTCACGCGTTGGATCACCTTGACGACGAGCAACAGAATTTATTCGCCCGCTTAGCCACCGCCGTTGGCAAATACTGGATTTGTAAACGCGCGCCGCATTTTGCTTACGAAGCCATGGAGTGCATCGGCGGTGTGGGCTATGTGGAAGACAATATCCTGCCGCGCATCTACCGCGAAGCACCGGTCAATGCCATCTGGGAAGGGTCAGGCAATGTGCAGTGTTTAGACGTGTTGCGCGCCATGCAAAAAGAACCCGCCGTGGTGGATGCCTTTTTTAACGAACTGAAAAAAGCCATCGGCACATACCCGGCTTACGATCAGTTTTTACACGATTTACAGGGCGAGTTTTCCGACTTAGCCACACTGGAATATCGCTCGCGTACCGTGGTGGACAAACTCGCCGTGGCTTTGCAAGCCAGCGTGCTAATTCAAAAAGGCGAGTCCCTCATTGCCGATGCTTTTGTGCGCTCGCGCATTGCTCGCAACGGTGCCTTTAATTACGGCACACTGGAACCGGGCATTGATTGTCGTGCGATTATGCAACGGGCTCAGCCACAACTGGACGCGAACACAGCCCACTAGCCTAACAAGCGTTCGAGCCGCCATGCTAAGCGCACGGCGGCTTGTTGTACCCGTTGTTCGAACACAGGCCGATACTTGGCTAAGTAAACGGCGTCAATCACTTGGCCGTCACGGTGTTGGCGATATAACTGGCGCGTGATGGTCAGCGACTCGTTGGCCCAGCGCCACTCATCGCCTTGTCGCCAATGCGCAGGATTGCCTGCGATGCCCCGAACTAACCGTTGCCGTGTCACATGAAACTGTTCCTTCGGCATCAGCTGACCATCCCATAACCGATGCAGATTGGAAGGACGGCCATGATATCGGACTGACGCACGATTGCCACCGAGGTCATTGGCATAACTGACGTGCAGTGGTTGATGCACATCCGCAATAAAATGCGCCAAAAACAATAAGGCTTGCCAGTCGTCATTCGGCTTAGCCGCTAAGCGTTTTTCCATGATCTGTATGGCCGTGACCACGCAGCCTTGTTGCTCACAATCGCTCGCCTTAACCGTGCTCGCGCCACGCGCCACATTCACAAAATGCCACGGGCGAGTATGGCTAAAGCGTGCCTGTCGGCGCACCTCATCTGGCCAAGCACAAGCCTGTGCAAAGTGCTTTTTGCCCGATTGTTTCACCAACTGTTGCACCCGTTGCTGCGCTTTGGCCGATAACCGCTCGTACGCCATGTCACAAATCAGCGCATGCGTACGACCATCAAAGCCATACACAGATTGAACGGGCAAGCACAGCACCAGCAACAGCCCGACAAACCGCCCAAGCGATCCACTTCCCGCCCACAAACATGAAATAAACTCATTACAAATTGAATTAATACCATTTTTTCTCATGAAGAGTTTCCCTTACTCTGAGCACTATTCAACATAAACCCCGCACGACAGATTGAAAAGGAATGCATTATGGTCACTACGCACTCTCTTGGTTTTCCCCGCATTGGCGCGCACCGCGAATTAAAATTTGCCCTCGAATCCTTTTGGCATGGCCAAAGCGATACAAACCAACTGCAACAGGTGGCAACAGAGCTACGTCGTCGTCACTGGCAACAGCAAGCCGTACTCGACATACAGCCTGTGGGCGATTTCTCGCTATACGATCACGTACTGGACATGAGCGTGACCTTAGGTAATTTACCGCAACGTGTGCAGAGTGAACACGGCCATGCGCTCGACCAGTACTTTCGCGCCGCTCGTGGTCGCTCCGCCAACGACAGCGAGTGCCAATGCGTTCATGCCAGCGAAATGACCAAATGGTTCGATACCAACTATCACTACATCGTGCCCGAATTTCATGCCGACACCACCTTCACCTTAAACGCACAACGACTGGTTGAGCAATTACGTGAAGCCAGAGCACAAGGCCATCGTGCCAAGCCTGTGCTCATAGGTCCAGTCACGTACCTGTGGCTAGGAAAAGAGAAAGACCGCAGCAACAAACTCAACTTGTTGCCCGATTTACTGTCTGTGTACAGCGAGCTATTGGGTATTTTGGCCGCAGAAGGCGCTGAGTGGGTACAAATAGACGAACCCATTTTGGTGACCGAATTGTCCAGCGATTGGCGTCATGCATTAACCAACGCCTACCATCACCTGAAGCACACCGGCGTCAAACTCCTGTTGGCCACCTACTTTGGCGAGCTGCAAGACAACCTACAACTGGCGTGTGAATTGCCTGTACAAGGCCTACACATCGACGCCATCAATGGCCATCTTGAGGTCAACCGAGTGATTGATTGGCTACCGACTCATAAAGTGTTGTCATTGGGTGTCATCAATGGCCGTAATATCTGGAAAAGCGACCTGAGCGCCACCTTAGATTGGCTAGAGCCCATCGCCGCCAAGCTGGGCGATCGCTTGTGGTTAGCGCCGTCTTGTTCCCTGCTGCACGTACCGGTGGATGTAGACAACGAGCAACAGATCGATAACGAGGTCAAACACTGGCTCGCGTTTGCGCAACAAAAACTGCACGAGCTGGCTCTGCTGGCACGAGCCTTAAATGAAGGGCGAGACCGAGTCGCCAGTGCCTTGGCCATCAACGCCAAAGCGATCTACAGTCGCCAAACCTCGTCACGAGTACACAATCCGGTCGTCAAACACGCTGTGGACAGCATCACGACGTCGTTCGGTCAACGCCAAGCCGACTTTGCCACACGCCAGCTTGAACAGACACGCTGTTTAAACTTACCGCTTTACCCAACCACCACCATCGGCTCATTCCCGCAAACGCCCGACATTCGCCAAGCACGTCAGCAATGGCGTCAAGGGAAACTGGATCAAGTACGCTACACGGAATTAATGAAACTCGAAATTGAACGCGCCATTCGCGAGCAAGAAACCCTTGGCTTGGACGTACTCGTGCATGGAGAGGCCGAACGCAACGACATGGTGGAATACTTTGGAGAGCAACTCGATGGCTACGTCTTCAGTCAATTTGGCTGGGTACAATCGTACGGTTCACGCTGTGTTAAGCCACCCATTTTATTTGGTGATATCAGTCGTCCGAACGCCATGACCGTCTATTGGACGCGGTTCGCACAATCACTAACGGATAAGCCCGTAAAAGGCATGCTGACTGGCCCGGTGACGATTCTGAATTGGTCGTTTGTGCGCGATGATCAGCCACGACGGGATACCTGCTATCAACTGGCCTTGGCCATTCGTGACGAAGTGTTGGATTTAGAAAAAGCCGGAGTCCCGATCATTCAAATCGATGAAGCGGCGCTGCGTGAAGGGCTGCCATTGCGCCAGTCACAATGGCAGCACTATCTGGATTGGGCGGTTGACAGTTTTCGCATTTGCGCCAACGCCGTGAGCAATGCGACTCAGATTCATACACACATGTGTTACTCCGAATTCAATGACATCATTGAAGCCATTGCGCACATGGATGCCGATGTCATTACCATAGAAACATCACGCTCCGATATGGAATTACTCGATGCCTTTGAGCATTTCGATTATCCGAACGACATCGGCCCGGGGGTTTACGACATTCACTCACCGAACATTCCACACGCGGCTGACATGGTAACGCTGATGAAAAAAGCGGCACAACGCATTCCGGCAGAACGCTTGTGGGTTAACCCAGACTGTGGGCTGAAAACTCGCCAATGGCACGAAGTCATTCCGGCCTTGCAGAACATGGTGCAAGCCGCCAAAACATTGCGGCAAATAGCCACCAGCAGCGTTGCTTAACGGCTTGCCCCCATGCCATCCATGGGGGCAGTTATGATTGTGTGGTGGAAAGCCACTCGGGGCGAGGCATAAATTGACGCTGTAATTGCGTCATGTGCTCTCGATAGGCATCGGTTAAGTAAGGCTGCTCCAGCATAAACACTTGATAAATCCCGCCTTGCAACAACTCAGGCGACAAGCTGTCGTCGTCATGCTGCAATAAGTTGCAGCGCAAAAACGAAAACCACGAGGTCACCACAATCCACGTATTCAATGCCAAGCCATCAATATCTTGCTCGTCGATACGAAGAATATGGGCGGCCGCTAAGCCACGTAAAATATCCGCCACGCGCGCCAAGCAATGCCGAAAGAACTGTTGATAGCGCGCGTGCAATTCGGCATTGTCGTGCAGTAAATGCTCCATATCCCGATGCAAAAACCGGTACTCCCACAAACCCGCAAAAATGGCCTGAAGATAACGCACCTTATCGGTGATGGTTAATGACCGGTCGGTGGGCACTTGCAGTACGTCCAACACACGCGCTTCATAGCGCAAAAACAGCTGATAAATGATCGCCTGCTTATTGTTGAAGTGGTAATACAGATTACCGGGCGATATGTCCAAATGACTGGCAATGGCATTGGTGCTGACCTTGCGCTCGCCGAGGTCATTAAACAACTGCAAGCTGGCATCTAAGATGCGCTGCTTTGTACTCATAGTTTCCTCTCTGATCATTTGGCCGTAACTGCCCGTTGACTTTTTAGAGTAATCACTCTAAAAATGCAAGTCATACCAATAATAAAGCATTAGGAGCTGATCATGGTTGCCACTGTCACCGAGCTGCACTCCCCCCACGCCGAAATGGCGCGCCTTACGTCTTTGCATCAACAACAACGTTTGGCGTTTCGTCAGCAACCCATGCCCAGTTACACGCAACGCATCCGTGACCTAAAACGCTTAAAAGCCGCTATTTTGGAGCGCCAAGACGAGCTAGCCGATGCTGTTAATCACGATTTTTCATGCCGTTCACGTGATGAAACCCTGATTGCCGAGATCATGACCAGCGTCGAAGGCATTAACTACGCCTGCAAAAAACTGCGCGGCTGGATGAAACCCTCTAAGCGTCACGTCGGTATGCTGTTTGCGCCGTCGCACAATCACGTGATGTACCAACCGCTGGGCGTGGTTGGCATCATAGTGCCTTGGAATTACCCCATTCAGTTGACCTTGGTGCCACTGATGACCGCCTTGGCCGCAGGCAATCGCGCCATGATCAAGTTGTCCGAATTCACTCCGGCCACCAACCAAGTGCTGCGCAAACTGTTGGCCAGTGTCTTTCACGAAAACCAAGTCGCCGTCATTGAAGGCGAAGTCGAAGTATCCAGTGCCTTTGCCGAAGTGCCTTGGGATCATTTGATTTTCACCGGTTCCACGGCCGTAGGCCGCATTGTCATGTCGGCCGCCGCAAAGAATTTAACACCCGTGACCCTCGAACTGGGTGGTAAATCACCAGCCATTATTGCGCCAGGTGCTAATTTACAGGACGCCGTCGAACGCATTTGTTTTGGTAAGTCCCTCAATGCCGGGCAAACGTGTATTGCACCCGATTACATTTTGGTACCCGAAGAGCAAGAAAAGGCCTTTGTCGACACCTACCTAACCACCTTTGCAACCATGTACCCTTCGCTCAAAACCAACAGCGATTACACCGCCATCATCAACGATCGTCAGCATGAACGCCTACAGTCGTGGGTCAATGATGCGCAACAGCGCGGTGCCAAAATCACCGTCGTCAATCCGGCTCAAGAGGATTTCAGCGGCACCCGCAAGATGCCGCTGCACATCATTCAAAATGCCACCGACGACATGAAAGTGCTGCAAGAAGAATTATTTGGCCCTATTTTGCCCGTGATTCCGTATCGCACGTTGGAAAATGCCATTGATTACGTCAACGATCGCGATCGTCCCTTGGCGTTGTATTTTTTCAGTTACAGCAAACAACAACAGCAAACCATTTTAGAGCGCACCCACGCCGGTGGCGTGACCATCAACGATACCCTCATGCACATCGCCCAAGATGACATGCCCTTTGGTGGTGTTGGCCCATCCGGTATGGGCCACTATCACGGCCATGAAGGTTTTATTGCGTTATCAAAAGCCAAAGCGGTGCACCGCAAAGGGCGCTTTAACAGCGGGCAATTCATCTACCCCCCCTACGGTGGTGCTTTGCAAAAATTGATCCATAAGCTGTTTATTCGTTGAGGTGGCCATGTCGAAATCAACCGTATCGAGTTCATTGAACGTCAACACGACACGCCGTGGTTTTATGCAGCTCAGCGCGGGCAGTGCGGCATTACTGACGGTCGGAGGTTCTTTTGCGGCCTTAACCGGGTGTAGCCAAGCACCTGCCGCACCGGGCTACCGTTTGCTGCGTCCAGCGCACTTGGAATTTATTGCCGCCATCGCGCCCGTGATTTTGAACCAGAGTTACCCCGGCACCTTGGCTGACCAGGCGGAAGAGCGGCTGTTACAAGCCCTCGATCGACTGATGGGCACCCTGCAACATTACGCCCAAAAAGAACTGGTGATGCTGCTCGATGTCATGGCCGTTGCCCCAATACGCAAACTCATGGGCGCTCCTTGGTCGCGCTGGTCCGAAGCCAGCCCTGAGGATGTGGAAGCCTTTTTGCAAGATTGGAAAGTAAGCCGTATCCAATTAAAACGTATGGGTTACGGATCACTGTGCAAATTGGTCAGCATTTGCTGGTACGCACAGCCGGAGACCTTCGTCACCAGTGGTTACCCTGGGCCACCGCAACACATTGTTTATTCTTAATGGGCCGAACGCCGTATAACAACAAGAGAGCTCAGTATGACCAATAACATACAACGTCAACCACCCATTCCTGCTGTCGCTGGTATCCCTGATCCCATTCGTGACGGCATTCAACGCGGCTGGCAATTACACTCGGCCACCGAGGTGAACGACGGTGATCGTATTGATGCCGATGTGATCATTATTGGCAGTGGTGCTGGCGGTGGCACCACCGCAGAAATTTTAGCCAAAGCCGGCTACAAGGTATTGATGCTGGAAGAAGGCCCGCTTAAAAGCAGCAACGACTTCCGCATGGATGAACGTGAAGCCTATCGTGATTTGTACCAAGAATACGCTGGCCGAATGAGCAAAGACGGTGCCATGTCGATTTTACAAGGGCGCTGTGTGGGCGGCACAACCGTCATTAACTGGACCTCGAGCTTCCGTACACCCGAACAAACACTGCAACATTGGCAAACCGAGTTTAACGTCGAAGGCATGTCAACAGAGGAGATGGCCCCTTGGTTCGAGCGTATGGAGCAACGCCTCAACATCGCCCCATGGAACGTCCCCGCCAACGCCAATAACGCCATATTAAGCACCGGTGCGACCCAATTGGGCATCGACTGGCAGGTCATTCCACGCAATGTCTCGGCGTGCTGGAACTTGGGCTATTGCGGTACGGGCTGCCCAACCAATGCCAAACAATCGATGCTGGTCACCACCATCCCCGGTGCGTTAGAGAATAATGGACGTTTACTCTACAGCGCCCGCGCTGAGCGCTTGATCATGGAAGGCCGCAAGGTCATTGGTGTCGAGATCACGGCATTGGATGAGTTTTATCAACCCAGCGGCAAAACCTTTGTCGCCAAGGCACCGCATGTGGTGATGGCCTGTGGTGGTATTAATGGCCCAGCACTGCTATTACGCTCCAAAGCACCCGACCCACACAAGCGCATCGGCAAACGCACGTTTTTGCACCCCACCACCTTCTGCTTTGCGGAATTTGCCGAGACCATTGATCCTTACTACGGCGCACCGCAGTCGATTTATTCCGATGAATACCAGTGGCAGAGTGTCACCGGCGCGGTCGGTTACAAATTGGAAGTACCGCCCTTACACCCTGGTTTGACCTCGGTGTTATTACTGGGTCATGGTCATGCGCATTTTAGCGATATGCAAAAACTGCCAAATTTGCATGCCATGATTGCACTGTTGCGCGATGGTTTTCACCCAGACAGCGAAGGCGGTGCGGTGGAGCTAACGGCCGATGGCACACCGATTTTGGATTACAAAATCAACGACTACTTATGGGATGGCGTGCTTCGTTCTTGGTTAAGCATGGCGGAGCTGCAATTTGCCGCCGGTGCCAAAGCAGTGCGCGTGTCGCACGTCGATTGCCCGTGGTATGACAACTGGGAAGACGCCAAATCAGGCATTGCCAAATTGGCGTTCCGTTCTAACGCGTTCACTGCGGGCAGCGCCCACGTGATGGGTGGCGTTGCCATGGGCGAAGACACCACGCGTTGCCTAGTGAACAGCCAAGGGCGCTATCACCACCTCGACAATTTGTGGGTATTCGATGGCTCGGTATTTCCCACCAGCATCGGTGCTAATCCACAACTGTCTATTTATGGCATGGCCTGTAAGCAAGCGCACCAACTGATCGATCATATGCAGGCTGAACAACGCAGTTAAGACGGATCTTTTGCGCGCGCTGCAACGCACAATGCGACAAAACATTGACCGCTGTCCATTGTCGACAGCGGCTGTTTTGTTTACTATGCGCGCGCTTGCCTCTTATAAAAGGTCACATTATGAACACCGTCGTCTATCCAGGTACGTTTGATCCCATCACCAATGGTCACATTGATTTGGTGGAACGCGCTGCACGCATGTTCGATCACGTTATTCTTGCCGTGGCGGCAAGTCCCAAGAAAAAGCCGTTACTGGAACTGGACGAACGCGTCGAATTATCACGCCAGGTGCTCAATCATTTGCACAACGTCGAAGTGGTGGGTTTTAACAGTTTGCTCGCCGATTTTGTACGCGCCAAAGACGCCAACATCATCTTGCGTGGCTTACGCGCCGTGTCGGACTTTGAATACGAATTTCAACTGGCCAACATGAACCGCGTATTGGCACCCAATGTCGAAAGCGTGTTTTTAACCCCGTCGGAACATCTGTCGTATATTTCATCAACCCTCGTTCGCGAAATTGCGTCGTTGGGTGGCGATGTCACCAAATTTGTTCATCCCTTAGTGGCAAAAGCACTGAATAAACAGTTTAACTAATGGCAATTTGCTGCGGAGAACGCTCATGGCCTTAATCATTACTGACGAATGCATCAACTGCGATGTCTGTGAACCGGAATGTCCAAACGAAGCGATTTATGCCGGTGAAGAAATCTATGAAATCGATCCAAGCAAGTGTACCGAATGCATTGGTCACTATGATGAACCGCAATGCCAATTAGTGTGCCCCGTCGATTGCATTCCGCATGACGAAAACAACCAAGAAACACAAGAAGAGCTTGAAGCCAAATACGAACGCCTAACGGGCAAAAAAATCGGCGCATAATCCCTCTTGCAGCCACGCGCCAAGTTGCCCACACTAATGGCTACTTAGGTTACTGGACAGCCTCACCTAAGGGTGGGGCTTTTTTATGCGTATGAATCCATCATTACGAACTCACCATCGCCTTACCATCATGACGTTCAGCGTGTTACTGAGTCTCAGCGCCTGTACGCATGCACCACTCGATGATACTGCTTCTTCCATGCGCGTAACCGCCGACGAAGCGCAAGCACTCAATGCACCAACGCACACACCCCAACCGAATGTCGAAGCCACAGCCACACAACCCACGCCCACCAAAGCCGCCATTGCCAGTGCACACCCATTAGCGACCGAAGCCGGTATGGCCATTTTGGCTCAGGGTGGCAATGCCTTTGATGCCGCGATTGCCGTCGCAGCCACCTTAGGAGTGGTCGAGCCGTACAGCGCCGGTATCGGTGGTGGTGGATTTTGGCTGATATACGACGCCGAGCAACAACGGTATCGTTTTATTGATGCTCGTGAGCGCGCACCGGCCGCGGCACATGCCGATTATTATTTAGACGCCGATGGCAACGTCGAGCGTGACCGTGCCATTAATGGCCCCAGTGCTGCCGCCATTCCCGGACAGGCCGCCGCGTTTGTTCACCTACAACAGCAGTACGGTCGATTACCACTTCGTGACAGCTTGGCCAATGCCATTCAGCATGCTCAACATGGCTTTCTTATCGATGAGCGCTATCGTCAGTTTTTGGGCTATCGACTCGTCGCCATGCAACGTTTTCCGACCAGTGCCGCACTCTTTTTGGACAACAATGACATGCCGGAACTGGGTTTTCGGGTGGTGCAAACGGATCTGGCCAACACCTTACAACGCTTAGCCGAACAAGGCTTTGATGGTTTTTATCGCGGTGACACCGCGCAGCGCATGGTCAGCGAAGTACAACGCCATGGTGGCGACTGGCAGCTGTCCGACTTGGCCGATTATCGCATCGTGGAACGTGAGCCTATTCACCTACACTATGGTGAATTAGAGTTCATTAGCGCACCGCCACCGTCATCGGGTGGCATTGCCATTGCACAAATGCTGACCATGCTCAGCCACTACGATTGGCAATCATTGGATCAAGTGGCACAAACGCATTTGCTGGTTGAGGTCATGCGCCGCGCTTATCGTGATCGCGCGTATTATTTGGGTGATCCGGACTTTGTCGATGTCCCCACACACAAACTGCTGTCAGAGCAACGGGCGCAGCACTGGGTATCGTCGATTCGTCCCGATCAAGCCACCCCCAGTGATGCATTAGGTTCCGCCGACGATCCACAACAAGGTCTGCATACGACACACTTTTCCGTACTGGATCGAGACGGCAATATGGTCAGCGCGACACTCAGTATCAATTTACCCTTCGGCTCAGCCTTCACCGTCGCAGGCACAGGGATTGTATTGAACAATGAGATGGATGATTTTTCGGCCAAGCCAGGAGCAGGCAACGCCTATGGTCTCGTGGGTAATCATGCCAACGCCATTGCACCGGGCAAGCGCCCCCTGTCGAGTATGACACCGACCATCATCAACAGCCCCCATCAAACCGCCATTTTAGGTACTCCGGGCGGTAGCCGTATCATTACCATGGTTTTGTTGGGGGTGTTGGAGCACTTGCAACAGCGTCCAGTGGACGATTGGGTAGCACGACCTCGCTTCCATCACCAGTATCGACCCGATGTTATCCAGCACGAAGACCATGCTTTCAGTGACGAAGAAATCGAACAACTACAAGCCATGGGACATGAATTGCGTTTAATTCAACGTCGCTATGGCAATATGCAGGCGATTCTGTGGGATAAGCGTGCGCATGAGGTGACGACAGCCAGTGACCCGCGCGGCGTTGGGCGCGCGGATCTGAGTGACTAAGAAGCGGTTGGCTAAGGCTCAATACGATAGAGATGGCGACTGACCGACCACCATGCGCCAATCCAGCCAAGCAGCATGGCGGAGAGCAGCAGTGTCAACGCAGCGACAGCCGATAACGGCTTTAAGCTAAATTGTGAGCTGTATAAGCCCGCCAATTGCGAAACAGGACCGCTGAGCAGCCACCAGCTGATGGTCAGCAACACCCAGCTGATCAAGCCACCCACAAAACCGAACCACAAGCCTGTGTATAAAAACGGACGACGGACATAGGCATTGGTACCGCCGACCAATTTAACCACACGAATTTCATCCACCCGTGCCGCAATAGCCAAGCGTATGGTGTTACCCACCACCAATAAAATAGCCAGCGACAGCAGCACCCCGAGCACCACACTCATCCGCTGTCCAAGCACCAGCATCGCCATGAGTCGATCGATCCACGCCATGTCCAACTGAACGGTATCGACCAGCGAATAACCCCGCAACGTTGCCAACAAGGTATCCAACGGTTCCCCCGATAGCGCCAACGGTGGCTCAACCAAAATCACGGCAGGTAAGGGGTTCTCAGGTAATAAATCCAACGCGGCCTGTAACCCACTGGTTTCCCGAAAGTCCGCCAGCGCGTCCTCAGCACTGATGAAATCGGTGGTGACTACGTTTGGTAATTGCGCAATGCGATCACTCAACGCTTGCCCCGCCAACACCTCGCTGCCGGGCTGTAAATACACCGTAATTCGTCCCGATTCTTGAAAACGACCACTCAACTGTTCGATGTTATCCAGTGTCATCCATAAGGCACCCGGCAAGGTTAGGGCAATGGCAATCACGAACCACGTCAGGATACTGGCCATCGGCCGTGCCAGAAGCGCCATCAGGGTTTCAATCGCAACCAACTGATGATTCGCCAGCCATGCGCTCATTTGAGCACGTTTACCAATACGATGCTGTTTCGCACCCAGTGTCGGCCCAGGATCAACCCGAACGCGACCCGCGGAACGTGTTGACGACTCCGTATTACGCGCCATACACCGTTTCCTCCGTTGGCAAGCCACCTTGCACCAATTGTCCATGTTCCAAAATCAAGCGACGATGCCCCATCCGCTCAATCAAGGCAATGTCGTGCGTGGCAATCAATACGGTGACGCCCACTTGCTGGAAACGCAAAAACAAATTCATGATTTCTTCAGATAGCTCGGGATCAAGGTTACCGGTAGGCTCATCCGCCAGCAGCAAAGCGGGTTTATTCACGACGGCTCGGGCAATGCCTACCCGCTGCTGTTCGCCACCCGAGAGCTCAATCGGATTTCGCTTCTCTTTACCCAGTAGTCCCACCGAATCCAGCGCCGCCCTCACTCGCCGCGCCGCATCAATGGGTGAATAACCCGCAATTTGCAAGGGCAGCGCAACGTTGTCGTACACCGTGCGATCGAATAACAACTGGTGATTTTGAAACACCACACCCACTTTGCGACGATGATAAGGAATCTGTCCCGAGCGTAATGTGGATAAATCATGACCATCGACAACGACTCGACCACGCGAAGGTCGATCCATCAGCATCATCATTTTTAACAATGTGCTTTTGCCTGCACCGCTGTGACCGGTAAGAAACGCAAATTCACCACGTTTTAATTCAAAACTGACGCCGCTGAGCGCGTCGTTCCCACCCGGAAAACGCCGACCGACCTGGTCAAATCGCACCATCACATCCGCAGGGAGAATCGACATAGATATCCTATTTACTCGTGAGATTCATTGTCCGTCGCAAATAACGCGCGGGTAAATTCGTCGGCGTCAAACGGTCTTAGATCGTCGATGCCTTCGCCCACGCCAATGTAGCGTACCGGCAATTGGAATTGATTCGCTAGGGCAAAAATAATACCGCCTTTCGCGGTGCCGTCCAGCTTGGTCAGCGTTAACCCCGTTACCCCCACCACCTGCTGAAACTGTTTGGCCTGATTAATGGCGTTTTGCCCAGTACCTGCATCCAGCACCAACATCACTTCATGCGGCGCCTTCGGGTCGATTTTCTTCATGACCCGCACCACTTTCTCCAACTCTTGCATCAGGTTGTCTTTGTTGTGCAAGCGCCCAGCGGTATCGGCAATCAAGACATCGATGTTGCGCGACTTAGCCGCTTGCAATGCATCGAACAGGACAGAGGCCGAATCCGCCCCCGTATGCTGCGCAATCACAGGCACCTGATTACGCTCACCCCACACTTGCAATTGCTCCACCGCGGCCGCACGGAACGTATCACCGGCCGCCAGCATGACGCTTTTACCTTGCTGTTGATATTGCTTCGCCAGCTTGCCAATGGTGGTGGTTTTGCCCACCCCATTAATGCCGACCATCAAAATCACAAAGGGGCCATCGGCGTTATCAATATTCAGCGGCGCTTGCGCAACCGCCAACATCTCTTTCAACTCATCAATCAATGCTTGATAGAGTGCATCGGAGTCTTTTAATTCTTTGCGCCCCACCCGCGCCGTGAGCCGTTGCATGATTTGCTGAGTCGCAATCACGCCCACATCGGCCATGATTAACTGCGTTTCCAGTTCCTCTAACAAATCGTCATCGATGGCTTTCTTGCCCAGCAGCAAATCCGCCAAGCTTTCGGTTAAACCACTTCGAGTGCGGTGTAGCCCTTGACGAATACGACCGAAAAAGCCGACGGATTGCGCAGGCACCGGATTGTTAGCAGACGTCGTTGTTGAAGCGAGTTGTTCTGCGCGAACCTGCTCGAGACGCACCTGCTCGGCCAAACGGGCTTCTTCCGCCAAGCGCGCTTGCTCCGCTAACGCTTCTTGTTCGGCGTGCAAACGCGCAGCAATCGCTTGCTGTTCTTCTTCACGCGCCTTTGCTTCGGCTTCACGAGCCGGTGCCGAGGCGGCAATGGCATCCAGTGCGGTGATTTTTTTCTCAACCGGTGTATTATCAACAACAGCATCCGTCGATTTGTCGCTGTTCTTACGCTTTAAAAAATCAAACATGCGGTACGTTCTCACTTGGCATTAGGGCTTGCCCCTACGAATGCTTTATCCTAACACTATTGCCACCGAAATTTAGGCATCGGTTGCATTTTTTACGTGTTTCATTGGGTTTTATAGGATAAGAATCGGTATGCGTTTTCGTCGCCCCACCCTCGTTGCGATTATGCTGATCTGTTTCGCCGTGATCAGCTGGATTCACCTCAGTGACCATGAAGCCGATGACATTCCGTTAGCGCCTCTGAGTCAGGCACCTTGGCCAGAATCGTTGTGGCAAACCTGGCAAAGTCATGAAGGCATTACCCTTTATTGGCAAAGTCGCGCCTTGCCAACAGGACAGATCTACTTACTCACACCCGATCAAACGCGACCATACCTCATCGCCACTCTCAACAAAGACAGTGCCGTGTCCGAATTATTGTCGCAACTGAACCCTGCCACGGCAGAGGTTGCGATTCATAACCAAGCGTCGCTATTGCTCATTCATGGCCCTTGGCATGCGCACGACATGCAAACGCTGGCCGCCATCGTCATTCATCAATGGCAGCTCAAACCTTGGCCCAGCACCACGTCGCACATCGCACCCGGCTTAGCGCAGTGCATCGCCACGCACCGCAGCGCCGCTGTCTGGTGGGCAGAACAGCAAGGGCTTAACTGGTATCAACAAGCCCAACTCGATATTGCGACGGTACTGGCGCAGTCTTCGCTGCCCAATCGCGCAGAATGGCAAGCATGGCGCAGTCAGCAAAGTCGAAACTGGTATCAACGAGCATTATCTGACGAAGGGCAAGTCGACATTCAAAGCAATCTTGCCTACCATCAGCTCCCTTATCACTTACTGGCGCTCTGGTATGACGATCTGGCTCGCAGCCAAGTCCAGCAAGTGGTCGATTTCCAACAGTGCCTGGCAAATTTGGTAGAGAAACCGCGTGACTAAACCCAATACACAACAACTGCGCATTATTGGTGGTGAATGGCGTTCACGTCGCTTACGCTTTCCTGCGGTCGATGGTTTGCGACCGACACTCGATCGCGTGCGCGAAACCGTCTTTAACTGGCTGCAGTTTGATATTCACAACGCCACGGTGTTAGATGCCTTTGCGGGCAGTGGCGCGATGGGCTTTGAAGCCTTATCGCGTGGCGCGGCGCAGGCGGTTTTCTTAGAGAAAAATGCCAAAGCGGCTCTGCAATTAAAAGAAAACCTCACCACACTGGGCGCAACCAATGCCGAAGTATGGGCAGGAGATGCCCTGCTGTGGCTGAGCCAAAATCCTCGTCCGTTTGATGTGGTGTTTCTCGATCCACCCTTTGGCCAAAACCTTTTGCAGCCCGCAGTGGACGCCTTAACGCACTTACCCAGTGGGGCATTGGTGTATCTTGAGCACGAAGCGAGCCTGCAACTCAATTTGCCGAATCACTGGTTAGAGCGCAAACAAAAAACCACCAAAGAATTTTGCTTTCGTTTGTTCGAAGTGCAAAACCAACAAGGCTCGTGATTCACGAGCCTCGACAACGTCTGCGCTAGAGCGCCTCTAACTTAGCAAAACTCGCGACTAACCACTTGCTACCGGCGTCATCGAATTCGATTTGCACGCGCAAACCGGGCCCCTGACCTTCAAACTGCATCACCACCCCTTCACCAAACATCTCGTGATACACCCGTTGGCCTAAGGCAAAAGGCAGGTTGCTGTCTTGCCACTGTTTGTGCACTGGACGCGCCGTCACAGGGCGAGTTACGGAATTTTTTAAACGCACCTCTTGCAATAACTCCGACGGTATTTCACGTATAAAACGCGACGGCGTGCTGAAGTTCTCTTGTCCATGCAAACGACGGCTTTCGGCGTAAGTAATGATCAACCGCTCCATCGCTCGAGTAATACCGACATACGCTAAGCGACGTTCTTCTTCCAATCCTTCGGCCTCGTTCATCGACATTTTGTGCGGGAATAACCCCTCCTCTAACCCGCTCAACACCACTTGTGGAAATTCCAAGCCCTTCGCCGAGTGCAGTGTCATCAGTTGCACCGCATCGTCGTACTCGTCTGCTTGACCTTCTCCGGCATCCAGCGCAGCACTGTCTAAGAACTCAGCCAACACCATGCGATTCACCGTATTGTCCTCGCTCGGAAAGTCCTCTTCCGCACTTGCTTCGTTGTCATCATCAGCGTTGCGATTGGGCAATTCAAAGTCACTGTCAAACTGACGCGCGGCGTTGATTAACTCCTCCAAGTTTTCAATGCGTGCTTGGCCTTTTTCGCCTTTTTCTTTGCGATGGTGTTCGATCAAACCACTTTGGTTGATGATTTGATCCACCAGCTCATGCAACGGCAGGTCGTCCACACTCACCGCCATTTCATCGACCAAATCGACAAAGGATTGGATCGCGCTGCTGGCTCGCTTCGGCAGTACGTTGTGCTGCAACACATCACACGCGGCTTGCCACATGGAGCATCCCTGGTCACGCGCATGCGTGCGCAAGGTATCGACGGTTTTTTCACCAATAGCGCGCGCCGGAACGTTAATCACCCGCTCCATCGCGGCATCGTCTTGACGGTTAAGCAACAAACGCAAATACGCCATGGCGTTTTTAATTTCTAAGCGATCATAAAAGCGCTGCCCACCATAAATGCGGTAGGGAATCGCTGCCCGTAAAAACGCTTCTTCTAGGGTTCGGGACTGCGCATTCGAGCGATACAGCACCGCCATATCACTGCGCTGACGACCCGAGCGTGACCACGCATCGACTTGATCGGCAATGTATCGCGCTTCGTCTTGTTCGTTGAACGCGCGATACAACAAAATCGGCTCGCCGTCCGCACCCGTGGTGTGCAAATTTTTACCAAGACGGCCTTCGTTATGCGCAATAACCGCATTCGCCGCAGACAAAATGGTCGCCGTCGAACGGTAGTTTTGCTCCAACTTAATCAGCTCCGCACCGGCAAAATCGTGTTGGAAATTACGGATATTGTCGATGTTGGCACCGCGCCAACCGTAAATGGATTGATCATCGTCACCCACGGCCATGACACTGACCTGCTGGCCAGCCAACAAACGAATCCACGCATACTGAATGTTGTTGGTGTCTTGAAACTCGTCCACCAAAATATGACGAAACCGTTGTTGGTAGTGTGCCAATAGCTCTGGATTGTGCAGCCACAGCTCATGCGCGCGCAGCAAAATCTCACCAAAATCCACCAATCCATTTTGTTGGCAATTGTCTTCGTACCACTGATAAATCTGCTGAATCGTGCGCGCAAACGGGTCGGCAGAGGGCATCACATGAGCAGCGCGACGTCCTTCGTCTTTATGACCATTGATCATCCACTGCACTTGCTTGGGAGGGTAGCGACTGTCGTCGATGTTATTGGCTTTCATGATGCGTTTAATCAAACGCAACTGGTCGTCGCTATCGAGAATCTGAAAATGTTGTGGCAACTTGGCTTCACGCCAATGTTGTTTTAACAACCGATGAGCAAGACCGTGAAACGTGCCAACCCACAACGCATTGGCTGGGGCATCCAGAAGTTGTTCAAGTCGGCCACGCATTTCTTTGGCGGCTTTATTGGTGAAGGTCACCGCCATGATGGCAAACGGAGACACTCGTTCCACGTTAACCAGCCATGCAATGCGCTGCACCAACACCCGTGTTTTACCCGAACCCGCACCGGCTAAGACCAACTGATGTTTCGAACTGGCGGCCACCGCATTGCGCTGGCCGTCATTGAGTTGATCTAACAATAAAGAAATATCCATAACGCACCACCCAATCAGAGGTGGAGCAGTCTATCAAATGCTGTACATCTATACACCCTAGACTTTGAAAAAGCGCAAGCGCTCTTGCACCATCACCGCCAGACGCGCCAATTCATCGCTGGCCTGCTTAGCTTGCTCGGCATTCACATTGTTTTGCTCGGCCGCATCACGAATGCGCACGATATTGTGGCTAATTTCTTCCGCAACGGCTGATTGTTCTTCCGCCGCACTGGCCACCTCGGTATTCAAATCATTAATACGCTCAACCGCGGACAAAATGGTTTGTAAGGATTCGTTCGACGTATGCGCTTGCGCGACACTGCTGTGCGCACTTTGTTGTCCGCTTTCCATCACCGCCACCGCGCGTTTTGACTCGCTCTGTAAGCGCTCAATGATTTTTTGAATTTCTTCGGTGGATTGCTGAGTGCGACTGGCGAGTGTGCGCACTTCATCCGCCACCACCGAAAAGCCGCGCCCATGTTCTCCGGCGCGCGCCGCTTCAATCGCCGCATTGAGTGCCAACAAGTTGGTTTGCTCGGCCACGCTCTGAATCACATCCAGCACGCCACTGATATCAACACTGGCATTTGATAATTCATGAATCACGGTGGCGGCACGTTCTACGTCACTGGCCAACCCTTCAATACTTTGAATAGCCCCCAGCACCACACGCTGCCCTGTCACGGCCTGTTGCTGTGCATCCGACGCCGATTGCGCCGCCGCATCGGTGCTGTGAGCGACCTCGGCCACCGTGGCGCTCATTTGCGTCATCGCTGTCGCAATTTGCTCGGTCTCTGCCGTTTGCGCCGCCACCGAGGCACTGGTGTCATTCGCATTGGCGGATAATTCTTCTGCCGCCGTCGACAACTGGTCGGTCGCTTGATGAATGTCTCGAAGGGTTGTTTGCAAGCGCTCCAACATACGATTAAAACCACGCGCCATGTCACCTAACTCGTCTTTACTATCGCTATGCAAGCGTACACTGAGATCACCTTGGGCAATGTCTTCTAAGCGATGCACGGTTTCAGCCACCGGGCGGCCGACAATACGATGCATCAAAAACATCAACAGCAGCAGTAAAACCACACCTGCAATCGTAATCCATAACAACGCCCACATGACTTGTTGGAATTCTTGGTAATGCAGTTCAGCTCGAGGATAACCCGTCATCACCGTCATATTCCAAGGCTCAAAATCATGTCCGACGACTTCCCAGTCGGGGTTCTGTAACGTAGCTCGTACCTCTGTGGCGGTAACGTGCTGCGATTGCACGCGCACCTGCTGCTGCGCATCTAACAAGGCCAAAAAACCACTTTCAAGCACTCGCCGTGGCCCAATGGCTTCATCTAGCACACTCAAGTCAGCCGGAAACCCGACAAATAACACCCCCACCACTTGCCCAGAAGCATCACGCAATGGTTCGTAGGCGGTGATGTTGGTCACGCCCAAAATGTCCACCATGCCGTAAAACGCCTGACCTTGACGCAACGACTGCAACGCAGCCCCTTGCGGATCTAACACGGTGCCTACCGCACGTTCACCATTGCGCACGATGTTGGTGGCGATGCGCACAAAATCGCTGCCTTGCACGCCGAAAATAGTGACATTGCCGCCGGTAATTTCCGCGACCTGATCAACAAAAAAATGATTGTTCGCTTGCGGGTCATCACCCAACCAAACATCCGACACCATGCGGCCGCCCACTGAGACAGAGTCGCCTTGGCGAACATCGCCGAGTACGGCAATTTCTTCTTGCAGTAAGCGCATACTGGTTTGCACTTGATCGGTTAACAATCGATCGGTAATGGCCAACACTCGCACAATCCCTAAGCGCATTTGCTCGGTACTGTCAGCCAGCTGTTGCTCCATGCTGCGCACCGATAACACCGAGTAAACGATAGCGAATACCAACATTAACACCACATACGCAGAGGTGGTGGCCAACGCGAATTTTTTACCCAGTGTCATAGCATCCTCGTTCGCTTGATGATGGACGAAACTGTCGATTACCGACAAAGTAGTCAATTCAGTATGGTAAATATTCCGCATTTAGCAACCCTAACTGCGGATTTGTGCATTACTAACGACCTCAACTTGCCTATAATCGGGCGACTGTTTTCATAGGACTGGGTTGTGAGCAATCGCCCTATATTAGTCGAAATTACGACGGCAATACCCGACCTGCGCAAATCTGAGCGCAAAGTCGCCGAGTACGTGCTGGCAGCCCCCGAGCATGTCATGCACATGCGCATTGTCGACTTAGCACAAGAAGCGCAAGTCAGCGAACCCACCATCGTGCGTTTTTGTCGTGCCATCGGCTGTAATGGTTTTCAAGAATTTAAAGTGCGCATTGCGCAAGAAATGGCCATCGCCAACAACATTGGTCAATTTGCGATCGTCGCGGACGATAGCATTGATGATATTTGCCAAAAAATTGCCGACACCACCATTCAACGACTGCATCAAGTGAAAGCCCATTTGCTTTCCGATCAAGTGGCTGCGGCCGTTAAAGCCCTCAGCCAGGCACGACGAGTGGAGTTTTATGGTTTCGGCGCATCCGGTGCCGTGGCAATTGATGCACAACATAAGTTCTTTCGTTTGCAAGTCGCCACAGCGGCTTACAGTGACCCGCACATGCAAGCCATGTCCGCCGTTACCTTAGGACAAGATGATGTGGTCGTGGCAATTTCACAAAGCGGCCGCACCAAAGACTTACTGCATTCCGTTCAGTTAGCCCAGCAGCATGGTGCTCAGGTTATTAGCTTAGCACCCGCCAATACTTATCTAAGCCAACAAGCCAACCTACCCATCCACATCAACATTAGCGAAGACACGTCTCAATTCACACCCATGACGTCACGCATTGCACACTTAATGGTCATTGATATGTTAGCGGTCGCGGTCACGCAACGACGTGGGCCTGAGTTTGCAGCTCACCTGAATGCCATTAAACGCAGTATCACCTCACTTCGCTTAGACGACTGACTGGCCAAACACGCCAAAAGTCAGCAGATTGGCGTAGTAGACACCTTGGCTTAGACGGGCTTTGCTGTCATTATTTTGCAACCAATAACAACAATAATCAGAGAACCGACTACGACTATCGTGGTCAATCAATCGTTCTCAAACACAAAATAAGGAAATCATCATGGAAGCAGCGGTTAAATTTGAAGCCCACGAAGAAGTGGTCTCATTCGACGGAAAAGGCAATGTCGTCGTCAACAAAGAAAGCCAGATGTCAAAAAAACTCATGGCACGACGCGCCATCGAAGCGCATCTTGAGCGCAAGCGCTTAGAGCGCGATCTAGAAAACTACTATTTTGAAGAAGCCTGACAGATAACGACCGCGGCCCACAGAGCGCGTATTTCGTTTTCTATCACCGCTTAACAGCACAAGCAGTCACTGTTGTAGCGACTGCTTTTCTGCGTTTAGCCTTTACTGAGCATTATCCGTCGTCGAGGTACTGTCCGTACCGTCTCTATTGACGGGTAACGACTTGCCTTTGAACAATCGGGCAAACAATAAACCAACCTCAAACAACAACCACATGGGTACGGCCAATACGGTTTGTGAAATGATATCAGGGGGCGTAACCAGCATACCCACCACGAAACAACCCAAAAACACATAAGGACGTTTGCTGCTTAACGACTCAACCGTCGTGATTCCTGTTAATACCAACAACAGCGTGGCAATGGGAATTTCAAAGGCCAAACCAAAGGCAAAGAAGATTTTTAAGCTGAAGTCTAAAATGTTGTTGATATCTGGCATCAGGGTGATGCCTTCCGGCCCCACACTGGTAAAGAACCCAAACACCAACGGCAACACCACGAAATACGCAAACGCGATTCCGCAATAAAACAACAGCACACTGCTGATCAATAATGGAATGCCGAAGCGTTTTTCATGTTGATACAAACCTGGCGCAATAAACGCCCAGACTTGATGCAAAATAAAAGGCACCGCCAATAACACCGACAACACCAACGTCAATTTAAAGGGCACTAAAAAGGGTGAGGTCACACCGGTCGCAATCATTTGTCCGCTTTCGGGCAAAATCGCTGACAGCGGTTTCACCAAAATCAAGTACATGTCATTGGCGAAATAAAACAACGCCAAAAACAGAACGAGCACGACCAGCACGATTTTCAACAACCGATTGCGGAGTTCAACCAGATGATTAATCAACGGCTGTTCTTGATCAAGATTCATGGTTTGGTTGCACTATCTGATGAGTCTGTCGATGAAGGCGTAACGGTATCCTTGACAGACGAGTCTGCGACTGACGTCGAGCGCTGAGCCGATACGGTTTCATCAGGGTTTGCTGGAGGGTGCGATGACGTCGAGCCAATAGCAGAATCCACTGATGCCTTATCGTCGTCATCCATAAACGTGGCATAAGGGTCTTTCAGCTTTTCGCGCAACTCTTCGGTACGCAGCTGGCGCTCCAAGTCATCCTGAAAATTGGTCATGGTGCGACGCACTCGCCCCAACAGCAAACCCATTGTACGGGCAGCCTTTGGCAAGCGCTCTGGACCAAGCACCAGCAAGCCTAAGATGGCAATGACCAATAATTCTAGAAAGCCGATATCAAACATTAGGCTTTGTCTTGATCCTTCGTTTTGCTGAAATCGGCATCCGCTTGCTGTTTCGCGGCAGGCAAGGCCTTATTAGCGACATCGTCATCGGTTTTTTTATCGTCATCGTCATTCATGGCTTTTTTAAAGCCTTTAATGGCACCACCTAGGTCACCGCCCAATGACGTCAACTTTTTCGTACCAAAAATCATGATGACAATGGCCAAAACAATCAACAACTGCCAAATACTGATTCCACCTAACATAATCACAAACCTCTCTGTTCATGCGAATAATGGACGAGGATGCTCGATGCGTCACTCGCTATTGTTTACTTTGGCGTGCGCGATGCTTTTTCTTCTAAGCCCGACACATCAAATCGACGCGCCAATTCATTCACGACGGCCTCGGGGCGTTCCCCCAGCTGAGCCAACGCAACCAAGGTATGGAACCACACGTCCGCCACCTCGTAGATCACTTCGTCATTATTGCCGCTGCGTTCTGCATCTTTGGCGGCAATGATCGCTTCGGTGGTTTCCTCGCCGACTTTCTCTAAAATCTTATTCAGACCTTTATGGTAAAGACTGGCCACATAGGATGAGTCTGGAGCGGCACTTTTGCGCTGCTCTAGCATATCGCCCAAGGCGGTTAAAATATCACTCATAATCATGACTACTGTATGAAATTAATCGAAATACCCTACGGATCAAGTATTTAAGGCGCGTAACTAATTGCTAATAAATGTCTTTCGGGTCTTTTAACACGGCATCCACCGTTCGCCAATCACCGTCTTCGAAGACACGGTAAAAGCAGCTCTGGCGTCCCGTATGGCAGGCAATACCACCTAATTGCTCAACTTGCATAATGACCACATCGCCATCGCAATCGAGACGGAGCTCATGCAATGTTTGCACATGCCCAGAGCTTTCGCCTTTACGCCACAGTTGTTGACGCGAACGCGAGAAATAAATGGCACGTTGCTCTTGCACGGTTAAGGCCAATGACTCGCGGTTCATCCAAGCAAACATCAACACACGCCCAGTATGAACGTCTTGCGCTATCGCTGCCACCAAACCGTCTTCGTTCCACTTAACCTCATCCAGCCACGACATGATTTCAACCCTAACGATGCAAAACAACGAGGATAACCGATCCCGCGGTCAGCGTGTAGCGTTGTTCCATATTTTCACATCATGCCGCCATTGCGCAGAGTCGAGGCCCACTTTTATTGACATGAATCATATTAATACCCATGAGGAGGTATAACTCACCGCGCAATAAGACTGCGACAATTTGTCACAGGGTACAGGCAACGAAGCACTGTGCACAGATGCTTGAAAAAGGATGCGTACGATGTATGACAATTCTGCCATCAATCATTTTTGGCGCCGGGGCGGCATATTAGCGAGTACATTAGCAATCGCGCTGCTATGGCTGTTCATCAGTATTCCTGCGTATGCCGAATCACTCCGCGCCGAACGATTGGCCATATTCCTGCCCGAGTACACCTCTCTGTCTACACCGACTGGCGATTATCAAGTTCAAACCGTATTACAAGAGGATGAGGTTATTGGTTACCTCTTTGAAACGATTCATGTCATCAACATCCCAGCCTATTCTGGCAAGCCGATCAATATGCAGATCATTTTAGCTCCCAATGGCCACATCTTGGATGCGTACGTGAAAGAGCACCATGAACCCATTTTACTCATTGGCATTCCAGAACAACGCCTGCATGACTTTAATGATAAGTACCAAGGCGTTCATGTTGAGCAACGAGTCGTCGTCGGTCACAGCAAAGATCCAAACGCCATCACCGTGGATGCCGTCAGTGGCGCCACCGTCACTGTCATGGTCATTAACGAAGTCATCATGCGCGCTACACAACGCGTCGCTGTCTCGCTTGGCTTGGTCGCCGACACTCAGCGCTTACAGCAACCACCAGCAACAGTTAAAGTCGACTTTTATCAATCCAGTAACTGGGCTGTGCTATTGGGTGAGGGCTCGATTCGTCGATTACTTATTAGCAAAGGGCAAGTTGATCAAGCATTTGTCGGCACCGAGGGTGAATACATAGATAACGCTTCTGCCGAGGAAATCGACGAGACTTTCATTGATTTGTACGTTGCCCATCTGAATCCAGCGACCATCGGACGTACGTTGCTTGGGGACAACACCTATCGCTTTTTAATGCGCGACTTACAGCCTAACGAGCATGCCATTGCGGTCATGGCCAATGGCGAATATTCCTTCAAAGGGAATGGTTACGTTCGTGGTGGCATTTTTGATCGTGTGCAATTGCGTCAATTTGGCGACACCATCAGCTTTCGCGATATGGATCAGGAACGCATTTACGACATCGTGGCGGCCGATGCGCCCTCATTCAGTGAACAGTCCATTTTTATCATTCGTGATCAATACGCCTTTGATCCAGGCAGTGACTGGAGTTTGGAGTTACTCATTCGCCGCCAAACCGGCCCAGTTGATAGTGTGTTTAGTAGCATGGAACTGCTCTATCAAACACCTGAGTATCTACTCGACCGCCCCGAACCAACCGCCGCCGAACTGGCAGCACAAGCCGAAGCCAACCGCCCTCTTTGGCTAAATATCTGGTATCAAAAGCAGTTCCAAATTTCGGTATTACTCATCGCTTTAGCACTGCTATTGGTGATCATGTTCTTGCAAGACTTACTGACACGTCGGCCGACGCTCATGCACTGGATTCGTCGTGGTTACTTGGTATTCACCGTGTTTTTTATCGGCTGGTATGCCATGGGCCAGCTGTCTATTGTCAATGTACTGACCTTTGCTCAAGCCATTATCCATGATTTCCATTGGCAGTTGTTCTTAATGGATCCTGTCATCTTCATCCTCTGGACGTTTACGGCGGCAACCATCCTGCTTTGGGGACGAGGTGTGTTTTGTGGTTGGCTCTGCCCATTTGGGGCCTTGCAAGAACTGCTGAATGAGATGGCTCGTAAAATCAACATCCCACAATACGAATTACCCTTTGCAGTACATGAGCGTTTATGGGCCGTTAAGTACCTTATTTTACTGGCGCTGTTTGCAATTTCGCTGGAATCACTCGCAACGGCTGAGCAATACGCCGAAGTTGAACCCTTTAAAACCGCCATCACCATGACCTTCATGCGCGAATGGGGGTTTGTGTTGTATGCGGTGTTACTGCTCGTGATCAATCTATTCACGCGCAAAGTGTATTGCCGTTACATCTGTCCACTGGGTGCCGCCTTAGCAGTTCCAAGCAAATTCCGTTTATTCGCCTGGCTGAAACGCCGCAAAGAATGCGGCCAGCCCTGTCAGCTGTGTGCCAATGAATGTGAAATCCAAGCCATCCATCCCAATGGAGAGATTAACTACAACGAATGCCACTACTGTCTCGATTGCCAAATGACCTATCACAACGAGCACAAGTGTCCGCCGTTGGTGGCTAAAAACAAAAAGCGGCAGCGCAATAAAGCAGTACCCGATCGTATACCCGCAGTTCAGCTTGACCCTCAAACTCATTGATTGATGACTGAAAAGTCGAAGGAGATGGACCATGACACACGAAAAAGATCCTCAACAAAAACCGGTAGAGAATACAGGCCTCAGTCGGCGTGGCTTCCTCGGCGCCAGTGCAGCGGGTGCCGCATTAGTTGGTACAGCAGGTATTGGTTCGGCCGTAATGAGCCGCGAATCATGGGCTGCCGCCGTGAAAAATGCGCAGCAAAACTACCATGTCGCCCCAGGTGAACTGGACGAATACATCGGCTTCTGGAGTGGCGGTCACCAAGGCGAAGTACGCGTATTGGGCATTCCATCCATGCGTGAATTAATGCGTATTCCGGTATTTAACATCGACTCAGCCACGGGTTGGGGAATTACCAACGAAAGTAAAGCCATCATGGGAGACAGTGCCAAATTCCTGAATGGCGACTGCCACCATCCACATATTTCCATGACGGATGGTCGTTACGATGGCAAATACATTTTTATTAATGACAAAGCCAATACCCGTGTCGCTCGTATTCGTTTGGACATTATGAAATGCGACAAGATGATCACCATTCCTAACTGCCAGGCCATTCACGGTTTGCGCTTGCAGAAGGTTCCCTATACCAAATACGTTTTCGCGAACGCGGAATTCATTATTCCACACCCGAATGACGGCAAGCTGTTCGATCTACAGGATGACAACTGCTATACCCTGTACAACATCATTGATGCCGAAGCCATGGAGGTGGCGTTCCAAATCATTGTTGATGGCAACTTAGACAACACCGATGCCGACTATACGGGCCGTTTTGCGGCAGCCACGTGCTACAACTCCGAAAAAGCCACCGATCTTGGCGGCATGATGCGTAACGAGCGCGATTGGGTCGTGGTATTCGACATCGAAGCCGCCGAAAAAGCCGTCAAAGCGAAAAAATTCACTACCTTAGGCAACTCAAAAGTCCCCGTACTGGATGGTCGCAAGCGTAATGGTAAAGATAGCCCATTTACCCGTTACATCCCGGTTCCGAAAAACCCTCACGGTCTGAATACCTCCTCCGACGGCAAATACTTCATTGCCAACGGTAAGTTATCGCCAACGGTGTCGATGATTGAAATTGCCAAATTGCCTGATTTGTTTGCCAACAAACTCAAGGATCCGCGCGATACCATCGCCGCCGAGCCGGAATTAGGCTTAGGGCCATTGCATACAACCTTTGATGGTCGTGGCAATGCCTACACCACCTTATTTATCGATAGCCAAGTGGTGAAATGGAACATGGCCGATGCCGTTCGCGCGTATAACGGTGAAAAGGTCAATTACATCCGTCAAAAACTGGATGTGCATTATCAGCCCGGCCATTTACATGCCTCATTGTGTGAAACTCGTGATGCCGATGGTAAATGGTTGATTGCTCTGTGCAAGTTTTCGAAAGACCGCTTCTTACCCGTTGGCCCACTGCATCCAGAAAATGACCAGTTGATTGATATCTCTGGCGACGTCATGAAACTGGTACACGATGGCCCAACCTACGCAGAACCACACGATTGTATTTTGGCACACCGCAGTCAAGTCAAACCGAAAAAAATCTGGAGCCGAAACGACCCCTTCTTTGCTGGCACAACCGCCATGGCGAAAAAAGACGGTGTCGATGTGTATTCTGATAACAAAATCATTCGTGACGGCAATAAGGTTCGTGTCTACATGACATCGGTTGCGCCCAGCTTTGGCATCACTGAATTCAAAGTGAAGCAAGGTGACGAAGTCACCGTCGTGGTCACCAACCTCGATCAGATCGAAGACGTGTCTCACGGCTTTGTCATGGTCAATCATGGCGTCAGCATGGAGATCAGTCCTCAGCAAACCGCATCGGTGACTTTTGTTGCCAACGATCCTGGTTTGCATTGGTACTACTGCAGTTGGTTCTGTCATGCGCTGCACATGGAAATGGTCGGCCGCATGTTGGTTGAACCGGCTTAAGCAACCTCATCAGGAGGGGCTTCCCCTCCTGATGAATACGGATTTTTTATGCGTTTACTATGTTCATGTACCTTTTTTATTCGACTGTGCTGTCTGTTTATGGGCGGTACCATTCAGTTCGCCTATGGTTCAACATTGCCTTGGCAAATCACCGACAAACATGCCTTTCTCCCCAAAGGGGTCTATCAAGGTTCTTTCACAATGGACCAGTCACTCACCTATGAGTGCCACCCAGATGCGGTGATTGATGCTCAAGGACAAGGTCACGCACTGCTCATCAATACATCCGACATCACCCTCACAAACTGCACCGTACGCAATTGGGGCGGCAATTTAACCAATATGGATTCGGGCATTTTCATTGCCGAGCACGCTCATCGCATACAAATAACACAGAATGATTTACAGGGTGTTGGCTTTGGCATTTGGGTCGACGGTGCTGCAGACATCACGCTATTACACAACCGAATTCGTGGCGATCGGCAAACACGTTCACAAGACCGCGGCAATGGCATTCATTTATTTTCTGTGAGTCGAAGCCGCGTCAGTCATAACCACGTCAGCGACACCCGCGATGGCATTTACATCGACGTTTCCAACCACAATGAGCTCAGCCACAACACCTTTGAAGATTTACGCTATGGCGTGCATTACATGTTTTCGAATAACAACACCGTCAGTCACAACGTAACGCGCCGTACCCGCACGGGCTATGCCTTGATGCAAAGTCGCAATCTGACCGTCATTGGCAATACATCGGATGACGACGAAAATTACGGCATATTAATGAACTACATTACCTATTCAGAGCTACGCCATAATCGCGTCCAAGGAGTACGCAGTGGTAGCACGGGTGACACCATGATTACCGGTGCAGAGGGCAAAGCTCTCTTCATCTACAACTCGGTGTTCAATGACATTATTGAGAATCATTTTGCCAATAGCGCATTAGGTATTCACCTAACCGCCGGTTCAGAACGCAACCGAGTCTCGGGCAATAACTTCATCAACAACCAACAGCAAGTGAAGTACGTCGCCACTCGGACTCAAGAATGGTCATTGGATGGACGTGGTAACTTTTGGAGTGACTACCTAGGCTGGGATCGAAACGCCGATGGAATTGGCGATATATTCTACGAACCCAATGACAATATGGATCGTTTACTGTGGCTCTATCCGCAAATGCGATTGCTTATGCACAGCCCTGCCATCGAATTATTACGCTGGATTCAACAAGCATTCCCGGTAGTGAAATCGCCCGGTGTACGAGACAGCTATCCACTGATGCGACCCACGACCATTCCGACACAGGAAGCCACCTTATGAACCTGATTGAATTGCAATCGGTGAATCAATACTACGGTACACTGCAAGTATTGAATGACATTACGCTAACCATCCCCGCCGGTGAAATCATTGGGCTGTTTGGCCATAACGGTGCTGGCAAAACCACCACCATGAAGTTGATTTTAGGCTTACTATCACCGACAGAGGGCCAAGTGCATGTATTTGGGCAATCGCCACAATCGTTGGATGTTCGCCAACAAATGGGGTATCTGCCTGAAAATGTAATGTTTTATCCTCAACTCACTGGGTTGGAAACCTTACGCCATTTTGCACGCTTAAAAAGCAGCCCCACAGTACAAGTTGATACATTACTAGAGCAGGTTGGGCTGACTCATGCCGCACGCCGAAAAGTGAAAACCTATTCCAAAGGCATGCGCCAACGATTAGGGCTGGCGCAAGCTTTGTTGGGTACGCCGCGTTTATTACTCTTAGATGAACCCACCGTTGGCCTAGACCCCATTGCTACGCAAGAGCTGTATGACTTAATTGGCACGTTGCGTGATCAAGGCACCAGCATCATTCTCTGCTCACACGTTCTTCCTGGCGTTGAAGCCTTCATCGATAGAGCGGCTATATTGGCCGGAGGCAAGTTACAAGCGTTTGGCACCTTAGCCGAATTACGCCGTCAGGTTGCGCTTCCGACCACCTTGCGCATTGCGCCCTTAATGGACACTCAGCCCCTACAAAACAAACTCGCCGCGCTGGGTCTAACAGCCACAGTAGTCGGTCAGCACACGCTTAGCTTACGTGTCGAGCACCATCAACGACTAGCTGCAATACAACACCTTTTACCCGAATTGAATGATTTGGATTTGGATGTCAGCCCACCTTCACTGGATGACTTATACCGCCATTATTTTGCTCAACTGACCACGGAGAGCCACTGATGCAACCCATTTGGCACATTGCGCGGAAAGAACTCAGTGATGGTTTACGCAACCGCTGGTTACTAGCAATCAGCTTGTTATTTGCTCTATTGGCGGTTGGTATTGCTTGGTTTGGCTCAGCATCGGCTGGTCAGGTAGGGTTTAGCTCTATTCCCGCGACCATTGCCAGCTTAGCCAGCTTGGCGACTTTTTTAGTCCCCTTGATTGCCTTACTACTGGCTTACGATGCCATCGTTGGCGAAGATGAAGGTGGTACCTTATTGCTGCTATTAACCTATCCCATCAACCGGCAGCAAGTATTGCTCGGCAAACTGCTTGGCCATGGCTGTATCCTGGCGTTAGCCACGGTGATTGGCTTTGGCAGTGCCGCGTTCGCTATCGGGGTTCTGATCGATGGGGTCGATTTGTCATTACTCGTGGTGTCATTCACACGCTTCATTATTTCCGCGTCGTTATTAGGCTGGGTGTTCATTGCACTGGCCTACTGGTTAAGCAGTATCAGTAACGAAAAGTCCACGGCGGCAGGATTAGCATTAGGGCTGTGGTTTTTATTTGTGCTGGTTTTTGATCTCACGTTACTGGCCATTCTCGTCATCAGTGAAGGCCGTTTAAGTCCCGATTTACTCCCATGGTTATTACTACTGAACCCAGCTGACGTATTCCGCCAAATCAACCTAGCAGGGCTAGGAGACAACAGTGCGATGACAGGCATTATGGCACTTGGCCAAGACCTACCCATGGGGGCGTGGGGTTTATGGATCGCTCTCTCACTCTGGTTATTACTGGGATTCGCACTTGCTCGTTTCAGTTTAACCCGCCGTATCATCTAACCTGAAAGGTACCACTTATGACTATGACCACATTACGACTCAGCACCACCAGCCTATTACTTGCCTTTGGTTTACTGATCAGCGGCTGCACATCGGCCACGAATGATGTATTACCAACTCAGGCTACTGGCTTTCACAGTGACGACGAATGCCATATTTGTGGCATGGTCATCATGCGTTTCCCGGGACCTAAAGGTGAGGCTGCCAATGCGCGCGGCAAGGTTCGTAAATTCTGTTCTTCAACGGAGTTATTTCAGTGGTGGTTGCAGCCCGAAAATCAACGACAAAGCTTGGCTCTGTTCGTCCACGACATGGGCAATACCGACTGGTTTCAACCGGAAAATGAACACTTGATGGATGCCAAATCAGCGCATTACGTGATGGCACCTCACATGCGAGGCGCGATGGGAACGCCGATTGCGAGTTTTTCGGAACTAGAAAAAGCGAAGACATTTGCCGCTAAAGACAACGCCCCAGTACTGTCGTTTGATGAATTAATTGAGCAATTACAGCAACAACAAAACCATATGGGTCATCATCACTGATTCGTAGCCATTAAGCACGAATCAGTAACAACACAAAACCCAGTGCCACCACACTCACGCCGACGACTTCTGGAATGCCTAAGGTGAAGGCATTCCACCAAGCAAACAACCCCGAGGCAACGGCCAATGTCGCCAACGCTTGGTGCCGACGCTGAAGGCGCTGTTGCTGCAACTCGGCACGCAAGGCTTGCAGCTCGTGTTGCAGGTTTTGCTGACTTTCATCGAGGTGATTTAAACGCGTTAACGCGCCATGCATTAAGCCCGGAATTTGTGGCGCTTTTTCGATCCAGCCTGGCAGCTGGCGCTTGAGTTCTTTCCAAGCCGCTTTCGGGCCAAAGCGGTCGCGCATCCATTTCTCAAGATACGGTTTTGCCGTGCTCCACAAATCCAATTGCGGGTACAGCTGACGCCCTAAGCCTTCGATATTCAATAAGGTTTTTTGCAACAACACCAGTTGTGGCTGCACTTCCATATTAAAACGGCGTGCCGTGCTGAATAATTGAATCAACACCTGACCAAATGAAATTTCCGCTAAGGGCTTATCAAAAATGGGTTCGCAGACACTGCGAATGGCCGCCGAAAACTCGTGCACTTTGGTGGTGGGTGGTACCCAGCCGGAGTCAATGTGTAGCTGTGCCACTTGGTGATAATCTTGATTGAAAAAGGCCAACAAGTTCATCGCCAAATAATGCTGATCTTCTTCCGTCAAACTGCCCACAATGCCGCAATCAATGGCGATGTATTGCGGGGTATCAGGATGCTCGCGCGAAACAAAGATATTGCCGGGGTGCATATCGGCATGAAAGAAACTGTCACGGAACACTTGCGTAAAAAAGATCTCTACGCCCCGCTCGGCCAGTAATTTCATGTTGGTGTTCTGTGCATGCAGAGCGTCAATATCGGCCACAGGAATGCCATAAATGCGTTCGCTCACCATGACTTTCGAGCGCGTGTACTGCCAATACACCTCGGGCATATACAACAATTCAGAATCGGCGAAATTGCGCTTTAACTGCGTCGCATTCGAGGCTTCGATTTGCAAATTCAACTCGCCATAAATGGTGTGACGGTAGTCGTCAACCACCTCCAATGGCTTTAAGCGGCGTCCGTCGGCGGAGTATTTGACCAACAAGCGCGCCATGGTTTCCAACAACTGCAAATCGCGCTCAATGGTGTCTTCAATACCCGGACGCACCACCTTAACCACTACTTCGGCGGCAGGATGTTCAGCCGTGGCATGCAAACGTGCAGCATGCACTTGCGCAATGGAGGCCGATGCGAGCGGTTGAGCAGAAAATTCAGCAAAAATCGACGCAATGGATTGCCCTAACTGCTGCTCAATCAAAGCCTTGGCTTGGTCATTATCAAACGGCGGCACATCATCTTGCAGGCGCTTTAATTCCTGTACGATATCGAGGGGAATCAGGTCGGGGCGGGTGGACAAGATCTGTCCGAACTTCACAAAAATAGGGCCCAATGATTCCAATGCCAAGCGCAAGCGCTGGCCACGATTGTATTTGGACGGCACTGGGTTCAAACGCCACGGTGCGAACCACAGCGCTATGCGCAACGACAAAGGCAGTTGTTCAATAGGAACCAAGCTATCCAGTCGATATTTGGTGAAAATAAAGACGATTTTCCACAAGCGCCACCAGCTGGACATGATTATTCCTTGTTGCGAAGTGCCTGTTGTAGGCGATGAAAACGAGCCTCTAAACGATCACTGGCAAAGCGCAGCTCATCGACCTGTTCGGCAAAATCTTGCTGTAATGCGGGCGCCGCTAACAGCGCTTTTTCGTCGTACAAATAATCGCGCACAGCCACGCGATTGGTGCTCAGCACATCGCGACCCCAACGTAAAAAACCACGCACACTACGTCCGAATTGATGTGCCAATATTCCCCCCATGACAGGGCTGACCATGGCCTCCCAATCCACATCCAACTGCTGCAAGCACTTGGCCACAAACAGCGCCAAATCCGTATCGCCGTGCAATTCAATCTCGCTGTGCATCAACGTGTGTGCTTTGTCATCGGCATTGGCCAACTCAAGAAAATCACGCACTCGACCACGTAAGGTCACATCGGCTGGGGTTTCATTATGGATACTCAAGGCCACACCCGAATCCAGCAAGCGCACCTGCACCGTTGGCCAACCGTCAATGGCGTAGGCCATCACACGACCTTGCTGGGCTGCCAGTTGCTTTAATAACGCCGGATCATAGTGCAGCACTTGATTCAAGGCGGCTTCCAGCGGCACAAACGCCGCTTGCCAATATTCGGCAGGCAGACGTTGCCAGTTCATCATGGTTTAACGCCTCGGTGTAGAGCCACCACACCGCTGGTGAGATTGTGATAGCTGCAACGTACCAAACCCGCGTCTTCCATCATGCCTTTCAAGGTTTCTTGGTCGGGATGCATGCGAATCGACTCGGCCAAATACTGGTAGCTGTCGGCGTCGTTCGTCACCAATTTGCCCATGAACGGCAATGCCGTAAACGAGTAAATATCGTACGCCTTGCTCATCAATGGATTGGTGGGTTTAGAAAACTCCAGCACCAACAAGCGACCACCAGGCTTAAGGACGCGAGCCATGGAACGTAACGCGGCGTCTTTGTCGGTCACGTTACGCAAGCCAAAGGCCATGGTAATGACATCGAAGGAATTGTCTTCAAATGGCAGACATTCGGCATTGGCCTGAACGTATTCAATATTGCCGACATAACCCTGATCGGTTAGGCGATCACGACCGACATTGAGCATCGATGAATTGATGTCAGCCAGCACAACACGTCCTTTCGGGCCCACCACTTTGGAGAATTTTTTCGTTAAGTCGCCCGTGCCACCGGCCAAGTCGAGCACACTGTCACCGGGGCGGACACCACTCATATCGATGGTAAAACGCTTCCACAAACGGTGTACGCCAAACGACATCAAATCGTTCATCAGGTCGTACTTGGCCGCAACCGAATGAAACACATCCGCCACCATGGCTTGCTTTTGCTCAGCCGCCACCGTTTTGTAACCGAAATGCGTGGTTTTTTCCTCAGACATGCGAATCTCCCCCTAATTTGGATTTCATTTTAACGGTCGCGGTGCGGAATGTCTTGCGCTGAGACAGGAAACATTGGGGATATTGCGTTCGACATTCACATTGGGCCACGAATACCGTTGCGCACCCGCGCCAACTCCTTTATATTCCAAAGCGGTTATATAGGTTCGCGCGTGCATTTCACACACGATCGACTATGGTTAACGCAGTCTCAGCTCACCTTTTGCGATAGGAATCGCTGCATGAATCGCCATCACCTAACGCGTATTTTCCCGTTTTTGGAGTGGGCAAAAACCTACAATCGGCAAACCGCCAGCCAAGATGGCATTGCCGCATTCATTGTCACCTTGATGCTCATTCCGCAGAGTCTGGCCTACGCCATGCTGGCCGGATTACCCCCTGTGGTGGGCTTGTATGCCAGTATTTTACCACTGGTCGCCTATACCCTATTTGGCACAAGCCGCGCCTTAGCGGTTGGCCCGGTCGCGGTTATCTCGTTGATGACCGCGACCGCACTTAGCCCACTGTTTGTGGCCGGTTCTGTCGAGTACGTACAAGCTGCGCTGTTGCTCACGTTTCTATCGGGCGTCATCTTAATGATACTGGCACTGCTGCGCTTTGGTTTTTTAGTCAACTTTATCAGCCACCCCGTGGTATCCGGTTTTGTGACCGCATCGGCGATCTTGATTATCTTAGGGCAAACCCGTCACCTACTGGGCATTGAAGCACACGGTCATAACGCCTTGGCATTACTGCAAAGCGTCATGCCACAAGTCACCAACATTCATCCACTCACACTCGCACTCAGCACCTTCAGCGTAGGATTTTTATTACTGGCTCGCTATTACGGCCAGCGCACCTTACAAGCGTTAGGTTTACCCCAAAAACATGCCGAGCTGTTGAACAAACTGGCTCCTGTCGTGGCATTAGTAGCCTGTACCAGCGCCGTCATGGTGTGGCAGCTTGATACGCGTGGCGTCGCCGTTGTCGGAGAGGTTCCCATTGGCTTACCCGACTTCCATTGGCCAACACTGGACTGGGCGTTGATGCGCCAGCTCTTTCCTATCGCGTTATTGATCAGCATCGTGGGCTTTGTTGAATCGGTGTCGGTTGCCCAAACCTTTGCGGCGCGGCGCCGTCAGCGCATTGATCCGAACCAAGAGCTAGTCGGCCTTGGTACCGCCAATTTAGCATCGGCATTCAGTGGTGGCATGCCCGTAACCGGTGGTTTTTCTCGCTCCGTGGTGAACTTTGATGCGGGAGCGCAAACGCCCTTAGCGGGCACCTTCTCGGCCATTGCCATTGCCCTCACCGTGTTATTTTTTACACCCTTGTTTGCTTACCTACCGCAAGCGGTGTTGGCCGCGACCATCACCGTCGCGGTACTGGGCCTGATTGACTTCTCTGCGGTGAAACGGACATGGCGCTATTCTCGACAAGACGGGGCCGCCATGATCATGACCATGCTCGGCGTGCTGTTAATTGATGTGGAAGTCGGCATCGTGTTAGGCGTAGCGTTATCGTTATTGTTGTTTTTATGGCGTACCAGCCAACCGCACATTGCCGTGCTTGGCCAACTGCCTGGCACCCAGCATTTTCGTAACATTGAACGTTTCAATGTGATTGAAAGCCCCACCGTACTGTCGATTCGTGTCGATGAAAGCCTGTACTTTCCGAATGCGCGTTATTTAGAAGATCGCATCGCCGCACTCATCGAGCAACGCCCCCAGATGCAGCACTTGGTACTACTCTGCACCGGTATTAACCTCATCGACGCCAGTGCGCTGGAGAGCCTAGAAGCCATCATGGAACGATTACACACCGCCGGTATCCAATTGCATTTATCCGAAGTAAAAGGACCGGTGATGGATCAGCTGCAGCGCAGTACCTTTTTTCAGCATTTTAATGGGCAGGTTTTCACCAGCCATTTTGATGCCTTACGCGCCCTTGATAACACCACCACCGAACAGGCTTATTTAGCCCAGCACGACCCCAAAACACACTAAGCGAGGACTGCCTTATGAAACAAGCTCACGATTTGGTCATGCAAGCCAAACAACACATCCAAGAAATCGACATTGACAGCGCCGAGCGCGATATACAGAACGCCGACATCATCATTGATGTGCGCGAGCCCGACGAGTACCAAGCCGGTCATCTGCCCGGCGCCATCAACATTCCACGCGGTTTATTGGAATTCAAACTCAGCGCCGACCCCAGCCTAGAAGCCCGTGACCGCAACATCTTGCTGTACTGCAAAACCAGTGGTCGCGCTGCGCTCGCCGCCGCCAGCATGAAAGAAATGGGGTACTTGAATGTCACCTCCATTGCTGGCGGTTACGATGCGTGGCATGCCGCCGGAAAAGCCATTGCCAAACCGACCTTACCCAGTTTTGAATAACCGATATAGGCGGGCTATTGCAGCCCGCTAGGTTGATCTACATCGATTCGAATACCCGCATCCTGCACAGGTAAGAGATGCACCAATGCCTGATGACGTTGCAGCAGCCCTCGTGCGCCTGCATCGCCGTCACATTCCATCAATTCGCACGCAAAGCGCTGCTGAAAACCAACCGGGTGACCTACTTCACTCGCTCCCGATGCTGGGTATTTAAAAACTGGACGTACAATTGGGTGCTCTTCTAAGGCTGTCGCAATGGCACGATACGTTGATGCTTGTATATAGGGCATATCGGCTAAGGCGATTAACCAATGCTGCCAATGCTGTGTGGCATGCACGCCAAATGCCAAACTGTGCCCCATACCAAGTGCCGCCTCAGGACACGTTCCCCACTCAACCTCACGCTCATTCAATGCGTTTTCCCAATACTCATCACCGGGTCGCAACACCACAAACACGGGCAATCCGCTATGGCCTATTTGCTCTAGCGTAGCCAACATCATCGGTTGTTGACAGGTTTTGCCATTGATTACGGCCAACCGCTTATCGCTGCCGAAACGAGTACTCGCACCCGCCGCCAGCAAAATCACACCCGTTTGACTCATATTGACTCCATGCGATGCGCGGTTAGATGCTGATAGAGGCTATTGGTGGTGGCTTTTGGCCGTTGTTGCAACAAGTGAGCAAGAATAGAAATGGCAATTTCATACGGCGTTTTACTGCCAATATCCAAACCAATGGGCGCGTGTAAGCGCTGCAATTGTGCCGAACTGATGCCCAGCTCCTGAAGACGCTGTCGACGCAGAGTCGATGTTCGTTGCGACCCCATCGCGCCGATGTAATACGCTTGCGTATCAAAGGCATCCAGCAATGCCAAATCGTCTAATCGCGGATCATGAGCGAGCGCCACAATGGCTGAGTATTGATCACTGAACTGCTGCTTCACTAACTGATCGGGCTGTGTGTAGGCGATACGCACATGCGGAACATGAAAACCCTGTAAGAAATCATCACGATGGTCGCACAGCGTGACGTCAAATCCGGCCGGCAAGGCCAGTTGTGCCAATTGCCGTGCGACTTCTCCAGCGCCAACCAACAACAAGCGCCAACGCGGCTGAAATACACGGCGCACAATACCGATGCGATCAACACGGCCTTGAACGTCCAAGTGAGAACCCCCAATCCGATGACTCAACACCGCGTCATGAGCATCCGCGTGGACTATGCGACAACCGCTTGCCCACGTTTCTCGTGCAAACGCTTGCCGTTGTGACAACAACGACGTTATCGCCAACAGATGTGGCAGATCGTCCATTGTCAGTGGCTCTAGCAATACGTCCAGAACGCCACCACATGGCAAACGATAACGCTGCTGTTGCTCTGAGCACTCACCAAAGCGTACGCGCTGCGTAACCGTCGGCACAGCCCCACAGCGCAGACGCTGCACTAAGTCTTCTTCGACACAGCCGCCCGACAACGAGCCTGCCATACCAAAATTCGCCGACCACGCCCATAGCGAACCCGCCGGACGAGGGCTGCTGCCATACGTCGCTAATACCGTAGCCAACCACACCGGCGCTCCTTGCTGTAACCAGTGGCAAGCACGGTTAATAACGTGGAAGTCCGCATCTAATGGCGAAGAAACCTCTTCCATGCGAGCCTCCTGATTACACTAATTGCAACGGTAACTCACGCAGACGCTGTCCCGACGCCGCAAACACCGCGTTGGCCACCGCGGCCGCCACAGGCGGAACGCCGGGTTCACCCACGCCCGAAGAGGCTTCTGCACTGGCAATAATAGCGACCGATAATTCGGGAGTCTCTGGCAGGCGCAACAGCGGATAATCATGGAAATTACTTTGCTCAACAGCCCCGTTTTTTAGGGTGATTTTGCCGAACAACGCGGCGGTTAATCCAAAAATCATACCGCCTTCCATTTGCGCCTTCACGGTATCGGGGTTGACCACCAGCCCACAATCGACCGCACACACGATGCGCTTGACTTGAATGCGCCCACCGTCAACGCTCACGTCGGCAATTTGCGCAACCCACGTACCAAAGCTTTTGTGCACAGCGACACCTTGCGCACAACCGGCTAGCGGAGTGCCCCAATGGGCCATCTCGGCCGCCTTATTCAACACAGCCAGTGCTCGAGGATGCTGCTGTAATAACTGACGACGAAATTGCAGCGGATCTTGCTGTTGCTGGTACGCCAATTCATCCATAAAACTTTCGGTGACAAAACCATTATGAGAATGGCCAACCGCGCGCCAGTAGCCAACCGGCACACCCGGTTCGCTGTGGACAAAATCCACCTGAATGTGCTCGAACGCGTAGGGCAAATCATCGGCACCCTCGTAACCAGAACTGTCGTTGGGCGCAAGAATCCCCTCACCCAGTTTGCCCGCAGCGGTTAATGCCGGAAACAGAAACTTCGGCATAAACGAAAATTGCGCCGCTGCGGCATCGGGTACAAACCAATGCATCACTTTTGGATGCGCCAAACGATGCTGCCAACCATGAATATGACCGTCATCGTGTACGGTAGCCGTTAACTGATGCAAACTGGCCGGCCGGTAAAAATCGTGACGGGTATCTTCTTCGCGGCTGTAAATGAGCTTGATCGGTTGTTGCAGACGGTCGGCAATGAACGCGCACTCGGCAACAAAATCCTGCATTAAACGACGGCCAAAACCGCCGCCAATCCAAGTGGTATGGACAATAATGTCATCCACTCGATAACCGCTGTGCTTCGCGGCAGCGATGCGCGCTAAGCTCGGGGCCTGCGTTGGCGCCCATACTTCCATGCCATGTTGATTGGCGTTAACCACACACACCTGCGGCTCTAGCGTGGCATGTGCCAAATACGGCAACCGATACTCCGCCTCAAGAACGGTGCTCGACTGTCGACGCGCACGAGAAAAATGACCGTCATTGCGTAATCGGCTACCCGATTTGCTGGCCAGATCCTGCGCATAAGCGGCCATCACATCAGCATCCGACGGTGCGCTTTTCGGCAATGCCCATTCAATGACCAACAATTGCTGCGCTTTACGCGCCTGCCAATAAGAGCGAGCAACCACCGCCACACCATGACGACCAGCGGCCTCCATAGGAAACACATCAACCACGCCCGGCGCTTGCTGTGCAGCCGCGCTATTCACAGATTTGATTGTGCCACCGTAGGCCGGTGCGCGGCTGATGACCGCATACAGCATCCCCGGTAATTCCACATCAATACCGTATTGCGCTTGTCCGGTGACTTTAACATGCGCATCCAAACGACGATCGAACTTGCCAATGTAACGAAATTGTTCCGGCTTTTTTAACACAATATCGCTTGGTATTTTATGCGTGGCCGCAACACGCACCAGTTGTCCATACGCAATGGGCTGCCCCGATGGCGGAATGACAAAACCATTGTCACAGCGCAATTGCCCTACCGGCACCCCAAGCCCCTGACTGGCAGCCGCCTTTAGCATTTCGCGCGCGCTGGCGCCAGCCAGACGAATACGCTCGAAACTGGTGGACACACTGGTCGAACCACCCGTCACCTGAAGCTTGTACAGCGGGTTGTTATAAAACGAATCAACGCCTGCAAATTCCACCTGCACATTGGCCGGATCGGTTTCTAACTCTTCACACAGCAGTGTGACCAAACCAGTGTACGTACCTTGCCCCATTTCGACCCGATCCAACACAAACGTAACGCGATTGTCGGTATCAATGCGCAGCCAAGCGCTGGCTTGCCACTGCTCATCCATGACCGGCCCTTTATGGGTCATCGACGAACACGCAGGCAGTGCGATGGTCAGCAATAAGCCACCGGATGCCAATGCCGAACTTTTTAGAAAACCACGACGATTCAGGGCGGTCAGATCAGTCATGACGCACCTCCGTGAGTTCATAAAACTCGGCCGTACGCCGTAACTCGGCGGCACGATGAATGGCGCTACGAATGCGAGGATACGTTCCACAACGACACAAATTGCCGCTCATCGCGTTATCAATGTCTTGATTGCTGGGCGATGGATTGGTCGCCAGCAGTGCGGTGGCCGACATAATCTGCCCCGACTGACAATAACCGCATTGTGGTACGTTTAAATCCAACCACGCTTTTTGCACCGCGCTGAGATTATTGGCAGGCGCTATGCCTTCAATCGTAGTGATGGCCTGCCCAGCCACTGCCGCGACCGGTGTAATACAGGTACGAAAGGGCTGCCCGTTCAAATGCATGGTGCAAGCACCGCATAAACCAGCGCCGCAACCGAACTTGCTGCCTTTAAGGCCCAATACATCGCGAACAACCCACAGCAGCGGGGTATCGCCTTCAATATCCAGCGTGTGTTCCACGCCATTCACGGTGAGACGGATCATGGTAATGACCTACATTATTGTTGTGAGGATAGGTTACCGACATAGGTGCGGCTGTAAAGTGTTATCGCCACGTTACGCCCTATTCAAACACCACCGTTGCTACGACAACCCGCCCATGCAGATGTATTTCAGCTCGGTGTAATCCGCCAGGCCGTACTTAGACCCTTCACGACCACTGCCCGACGCCTTAATACCACCAAACGGAATCACCTCGGAACTGATGGCCGTTTCATTCACGCCCACCATGCCAAACTGCAATGCCTCACTGACCTGCCAGCAGCGATGACGACTCTCGGTAAACACGTACGCGGCTAACCCCGCCTCGGTATCATTCGCCAGCGCGATGGCCTGCTCATCGGTGGTAAACGTCATGATCGGCAATACCGGGGCAAACAACTCCTCACGCCATACCCGCATACTGGGCTGAACATGCAATAAAATGGTCGGCGGGTAAAAGGATTCGCCTAGTGGCGACACAAAACCACCCCGATGCACGATTGCGCCTTGCGTCACGGCCTCGGCAACGCGTTCGTGGGTTGTTTGCACCGCCGCTGCACTGATCATAGGGCCAATGGTCACGCCCTCTTGCTCACCAGCACCTTGTTGCAATGCGTCAACTGCGCGCGTTAACGCCTGCAAAAAACGTGGATAAATGGCCTCGTGAACCAAAATGCGATTGGCACAAATGCAGGTTTGCCCCGCATTACGAAACTTCGCAGCCATGGTACCGGCCACGGCCAAATCCACATCGGCGTCCTCAAACACCAACAACGGCGCGTTGCCACCCAACTCCATCGAGGTGCGCTTGATGGCATCGGCACATTGTCGCAATAACAAACGACCCACCTTAGTCGAGCCAGTAAAGGTGAGTTTTTTGACGGCAGGGTGCGATGTCATCGCCTGACCAATAGCCGGGGCGTCCGTGCCTGTTACAACATTAAATACGCCTTTGGGCACACCGGCACGCAGCGCGAGCTCTGCCACCGCTAAGGCCGACAGCGGTGTCTCCGCCGCCGGTTTCAACACCACCGTACACCCCGCTGCCAAGGCCGGTGCCACCTTACGTGCAAACATGGCTATCGGGAAATTCCACGGGGTAATCGCAGCCACGACCCCCAAAGACTGACGAATGACTAACCCGCGCCGATCGGATTGCGGCAACGACAGCACATCACCATCCAAACGACGCGCTTCCTCAGCAAACCAGCGAATGTACGACGCCCCGTACAACACCTCACCAAGCGCCTCAGCCAGTGGTTTGCCCTGTTCTTGCGTTAATAACTGTGCCAGCGCAGATTGGTTAGCCACCACCAACTCATACCAACGCCACAACACATCGCTGCGCGCTAAACTAGACAGGGCCGACCACGCAGGCCACGCCCGCTGAGCGGCATCAATGGCTTGCTCGGTTTCGGCGACTCCGCAATCACTGACCTGTGCAATCACGTCTTCCGTGGCAGGATTGGTGACGGCAAAGCGCCGATCTAGTGCACACCACACCCCGTCGATTAACGCCTCGGTTTTTCGTAATTCGTGCATGGTTGCCTCCGTCGTACAGCGCAAAACACCAGCCTAACAGCTGGCATACCCTACGCCTAGCGCGACGATGGTCACGTTCAACACGCGTTCTCTTCACAAAATCCAGTACAGCGCCTCTAACGCCACCGCCACCTGAATGCGATTGTCAGCCAAGGGTCTGGGCAGCATCTCTTCCGCCTTCGCCAATCGTCTTAATAAGGTATTGCGGTGGGTATGCAGCCGCTTAGCGGCTTCGGTAGCATTGCAGCCGCATTCTAGAAACGCATGCAACGATTGCCTGATGGTGGCCGGTGCTTGCGCCAGATCACCCAACACATGCTCCGCATAATGCTGAATGGATTTGGCATCTTTCGATAAAAACGCCATTAACCGCACGCGATCGTAACTCACGCTCTGCACGCTGGACTTTAATCGCCCTAACACCCGCTGCGCGGCCTGTGCATCCAAATGCGAGCGGCGAAAACCATCCACCCCAGCACCGCCTTCACCGTAACTGATGCGAATGTGTTCTTTGTTTTTTAACACCGCCTCCAGCACTTTTTCATTCACGGGAAATTCAGCCGAGGCCCACACCCAAATCAACGATGGGCTGACAATGATTTTTAACGACGTGCTTTGGCGGCACGCTTTTTGGAACGCCGCAGCAAGGCTTTCTAAATCGGAAATACCCGCATCAATGTCTTCACTCCAGATAATGGCGCTGTGATGCGTTTGCGCGAATCGGTAATTCAGCTGTGCTTCGGCACTGGTTAAATTCACGGCGTCGCCCGCAATAATCTGTGAAATCAGCTCGCGTTGCACTTCCAGCTGGCCACCTTTACGTGCTTCGGCATCCTGTTTCATGCGCTGAATGCCCAGTTGCAAGCTGTCATCAATGAAGGTGCTGATCGACACCGACGATATTTCCAACAGCTGCTGCAATTCGAGCGGATCTTGCGTTAACTGAAACACAATTTTCATCCAGTATTGCCACGCAATGTCTTGCACCGAGCGCGCATTACTCAGCAGCACCTGCACGGCCTGAGTCGGAAAAATTTCACTCAACCCCAGTACCGCTTCTTCCACCAAAAACGCGCTGACCGGCTGATCGGGTCGCTCGATCACACCATTCAGCCAATGAATTGTACCCGCTCGAATCGCCCGTCGTTGCTTGGCCGATAACAACGGATCAACGTACTGATTATCCGCCTCCACCGCTTTAAAGTTACCGCCTTCCAGCTCATCCAGCACTTCGGGGCTGGCCGCCAATTGCAACGCCAGCTCGGCACCGGTGCGCATCAAATCAAGAATTCGCGGCGGCACATTGGGCCAACGCTGACGGGTACTGACAGCCAATTTCATACATTCTCCAGAACAGGCGCTGTGCAAACTGCACCAAATATAAGCGAATTAGTGTTGTTTTGTACATTGATAGAACGACACACCGTTCATAAGATGAACAACATCCGTAAAATCTGAAAGACAGGACAACATCATGAGCACCTCATTTCAGCCAAGTATCGAAGCACGCAAAGACATCGACTTTGGACTGGACGCCGACTTCCCGAAATACTGGAACGGCAACGACCCCTTCAAAACCCGCATCATGGATGCGCTGCAACTCAGTTTTCCTGACGGTGAGCGTTACTTTATTTCCAGCGTACGCGCCTTCCGCGACCGCATTACCGACCCGCAATTGCAACGAGATGTCAAAGAATTCACCCAGCAAGAAGCCCAACACGGTATCGCCCACACCAAGTTCAACGCCTTGCTAGAAGCACAGGGCATGCCGATGGCGCGCATACTGACGGAGCTCAAGGAATACATAAAAAAAGACCAGACCAAGTACTCCGACGAATTCAACCTGGCCTTAACCGCCGCCTACGAGCACTTTACCGCCCTGTTGGCAGAAACCTTTTTTGCTCGCAAAGAAGTCACCGCCGACATTCACCCGAAAATGCGGGCGCTACTGGCGTGGCACGCCATTGAAGAAATGGAACACCGCTCGGTTGCCTTTAACGTCATGAAAAACGTTGCCAAGGTGGGTTACTTCAAACGCTGTGCCGCCATGATCATCGCCACTCGTCACACCACTTCGGTGATGTTCAATTACGCCGACGAACTGCTGAAAACCGACGGCTACAGCTGGCTGCAACGCCGCATGATGGTGCTGAAAAATTTGAACTGGATGTATGGTCGCAAAGGCATTTTGTCGTCCATGTTGCCTAAGCTGCTGATGTACTTCCGTCCGAATTTTCACCCAGAAGACATACCCGTGATTCACAACTACGGGGAATGGGTTAAAGTGTACGACTCGACCGGCAACCCACACGACGCGTGCGCTGCACTATTGGCGGCGGCGTATTAATGAAACCTCGTCGTTCGACACATGCGCGGTCGAACGACTAGCGGTTTGCTGGAGCAAGAATGCCTAACTCAATCTGCTGCTTCTTGCTCAAGCCACTGGCAACGATCTTATAAGATTCCGCTAAATAATAACGAAGGTCATCGTCAAGATGCCCCGCAGTGTCGGTTTGCTGAATCCACTTCATGCCACGGTTTGCAAAATAGGGCGCAGGCCTGTAACCCGCACAATGACTCAAAAAATCAAAATCCAAGGCTGATACTTTAAACGTAAAAGCTGGTTTGCCTTCCGAGCCCCAACCACCAACCGCAAATACTTTGCCCCCGACTTTCCAGACATCGGAATTACCCCACTGCACAACATGACTCGTCGCGGGAAACGCACCACAAAACGCATTAAAGTCTTCGTAATTCATCATGCTCCAGACGCTCGGCCAATCACACTTTAGTCCTGTTAACGCCCGCTTAAGGGGCAGGCAACGCATAGTAAAAATGCCACGCATGCCCCTCATGAAGCGTTTGTTAGCCGTTTAGTTTGAAGTGTGGTGATGAGCTACATTTTCAAGCCTTTCGGCTAGCCAAATCTTGATAATCGACTGTCGTGTAACGCCTACTCGGTTAGCTTCACGATCTAGTGAATCTAACATCCATGCAGGAAAATCAACATTTACCCGTTTCTGCTTTTGCATTGGACGCTTAACTTTAGATAAATCTAGTTCACCTAAAATGTCATCGTCACTTTCAAACTTGGCATCAAACTCATGCGCTTTCATATAAGTTCACCTCCGCTTTACGTGAACGCCTGACTGAAATGATCCTAATAGTTAGTCCGGTAATCCCCCCCTTTTTACTCATTTTGCAATTTAGACTTTGGCCAATGATGGTGAAAACGGCTAACACCTAAGCGCACCGGTAATTTTGACGTAGCGAAGCGTAGGTTTGTCCCAGCAGCACTTTGTTAAATGCTTTTCTGCTTTCGTATTGCATCTTTGAGCTGCTCTATTGTTGGTGGATTGCTTGACCGATGGAGCATGGCATGACAATTTGGACAAACTGGAACCAAGTCCTTCTCGGGGTTAACCTGATACCTGCTGTCAATTGTGTGTAGCGGTATCAGGTGATGAACATGTATAAAGCCGATGCCTATCTCACCATACATACTTTCAAAATTCATGGCGCATACAAAACAATCTAAACCATGTATTTCAGTCGCTTTATTGCGTGCTTGGCGATCCCTTTCATAGGAGTTAACAGTTATTTGTTTTTTCGCGCCCTCTATATAGCTTTCAGGATTTGAAATTTCCTCAGGGTAACTAAACTCTGGCTGCTCTTGACCAAGGAAACGTAAATATGCCCTTAATGCAGTTCCACAGTTGTTCTTATAGCGCTCAGCCAAGTCTGTTTCTAAAAGACGATCCAATATTTCTCTAACTTCACGGTCAGAAGCGACCGTAGATCTGTTTAGGTTGATATTAAGATGCCTTGAAACTGCTTCCAGGTATCGTCCGTAGCTATACGCACTGTTATCTTGTAAGCCACCTTGGACTAAAAACTCTATATATTCGAATTCATTTTCGACCATGACTCAGATTCCGATGGGCATTTAACGTTTGTAGCAGGGGCGCGACGTCAGGAGCGTCCCCTGCCTACACTGGTTAGATTTACCTTATTCCTAGGGAAGGTCTGAATAACTGCCAGTTTTCACCAGCATCGGCATAAGCCCGCA
>JACUUC010000001.1 GCA_014859445.1 Bacterioplanes sp. | reverse complement strand
AACCGCCGACCCTCTGCTTGTAAGGCAGATGCTCTCCCAGCTGAGCTAATCACCCTCGTCAAAGCGAGTCCGCATTCTACTCAGGCGGTGCTGAGTGTCAATCGTTATTTGCATTTTTTTTCATTATTTCAGTCACTTGCGCAAAAAATCACCATTTTTGAGTGGGCTACTTACGTGCTGATCGTCACGTGCTTCTGCCACAACGGCCCACTCGATGATTCAGATCATGAGGATTTGATCTCGGATGTCATGCTCAGTGTCGCTGGTTCTACCAAAATTTTTCGTTGCAAATATTTTTCGCCCAAGATCAGCATGCAAGGCGTCAAAATAAGTGTCAAAACGGTTGCAAATGTTAAGCCACCGGCAATGGCGGTAGACAGCTGTGTCCACCACTGTGATGAGGGGGCGCCCACACTGAAGGATTGGTTCATGATGTCGATGTTCCATTGCATGACCATGGGCATTAAACCCAATACGGTCGTTACGGCGGTGAGCAGTACTGGGCGCAATCGTTGTGCGCCGGTCCGCAAGGCCGCATCAATGGGTTGAATGCCTTGTTTGATCAGTGTGTTGTAGGTATCAATCAATATGATGTTGTTGTTGACCACAATGCCTGCCAGTGCAATCACACCCACGCCACTCATGACGATACCAAAGGGTTCACCACGAATCAGTAGACCGATGAGTACGCCAATGATGGATAAGACAATGGCACTCATGATCAATAGCGCGTTGTAGAAACTGTTGAATTGAGTCACCAGAATGACGGCCATTAAAAAGATGGCAATACCAAAGGCCTTGGCCAGAAATGCCCCCGTTTCGGCCATGTCTTCAAAATCACCACGGAAACGCGGCTCGACACCGGCATTGATCCAGTCAATGTCGGCAAGCTGCTCACTCAATTGCTGAATCTTCGCGGTTGCATTCACGCCATCCACGACATTGGCGGTGAGCATGTAGCGACGCTTACCGTCGATACGGACCAAATTGCCGGATTTTGCTACGGCGCTGCGCTCAATAAAATGGCTGACGGGTATCCGTCCGTATGGCGTATTGATATTGAATTGCTCAAACTGGTCGATACTGCGATTGCTGGTTGGGTAACGTAATAAAATCTCGATTTCGTCATCGCTAATGGCCGGACGAAATTGCCCCACTTTTTGCCCGCCGGTGATCATGCGTAACATGGCTCCGGTACTGGCGATGTCCGTGCCAAAACGGCTAGCTTGTTCACGATTGATGTCTAAGCGCCATTCAATGCCTTCTAGCGGGCGATCATCTCGAATGTCCTTCAGCTCAGGGTCTTGCAGCATGATCTGACGGACTTGATCGAGCAGTGGCAGGATGTCGTCAGCTTGATTGGCGGTCAGTTGCAGTTGTATATCAGAACCGCCCGCTGGACCGTCTTGTTTTTTCCGCGTTTCGATCACAATGCCAGGTAAGTCGGCCGTTCGTTGTTCAATGTCCTGTAGAATGTCATTGGCTGGGCGACGCCATTGCCAATCGACTAAACCGATTTGAATTCGACCAATGAGGTCGGCAGCGGCATCATTAGGGGGCGTGACAAAGGTGCTGGTGTAGATGGATTCGATCTCAATCATATCAAAGATGCGTCGTTCAACGTCGACGATGAGTTGTTCCCGTTCTTCTAAGGACAGGTTGCCTCTGGCACGAATATCAATTTGGCCGATGTCGTTGTCGACATCGGGAAAGAACTCCACACCATGGCCAAGCTGTCCATACAGTGTAAAGGAGCCAAACAGTGCCGCAATGGCAATGGCGAGTACCATCAACGGACGTTTTAACGCACTGTGCAATACTCGTACATAGCCACCCGTAAAGCCGCCCAGCTCATGAAACCGGCCTTGTTCCGCCGCACTAATGACGTTGACGGCGGCAAAATTATGTTGGCTTTTGCTGCCCCAGACACTGCCAATGGTGGGCACCACGATGAGCGCCATCAGGAGCGAGGTGCTGAGCGTGAATAGCAATGTTAGTGGCAAATATTTCATAAATTCGCCGGTGGTGCCGGGCCAGAACAACAAGGGTAGAAATACCGCTAAGGTGGTGGCGGTCGAGGCGATAATAGGCCACGCCATGCGTTTCGCTGCTTCGGCATAGGCCTGACGTTTTTCTGCCCCTTCGCTGAGACGACGGTCGGCGTATTCAGTGACGACAATGGCACCATCCACCAGCATACCGACCGACAGAATCAGTGCGAACAAGACGACCATGTTGAGGGTGTAGCCCATGATGCTGAGCAGAATAATACCCAACAGGAAAGCCCCAGGGATGGCTAAGCTGACTAGCATGGCACTACGAATGCCTAGGCTGGCTAAGACTAAAATCATAACCAACAAGGTCGCCACTAATACATTATTAAACAGCTCGTTGAGCATGGTTTTAATGGCATCGGATTCGTCTTGGGTAATGCCTACATCGATGCCTTCGGGCCAAAATGGCTGAACTTGCTCGATGGTTTGTTTGACGTCATCGAGTGTGGCAATGATATTGGCACCAATGCGCTTTTTGATTTCTAGCGTGACCGCAGGTTGGCCATTAACACGGGCGCTGTTTTTGCGATCTTTATAAGCAAGGCGACCCACAGCTATATCGCGAAAGAGCAATACTTGATCACCGTCGACCTTCACGGGCAATGCCAAAATATCGGCCACACTTTCAATCAACCCGGGTACTTGAATACCAAATCGCCCAGCCCCCGTATCCAGATCTTCACTGGCCACTAATTGGCTATTGTTACCAATCAGTAGACCCAGTTCATTGAGTGATAAGCCGTAGTTGTCCATGCGCGCGGGGTCGACAATGATTTCAGCAATTTCATCGCGTTTGCCTTGAATGCTGGCTTCAAGAACGCCGGGTAATGCCTCGATGCGATCTTGTAGGTCTTTGGCGACTGCGTACAGCTCTGGTTCGCTGATGTGGCCAGACAGTGTAATGACCATAACGGGGAAAAGGGCAACGTTGATTTCTTTGACTCGGGGCTCTTTACTGTCTGCGGGCAGTTCTCCCTTGGCGTCATCGACTTTCTGACGAACATCCAGTAAGGCTTGATCAATATTCACATCGCTGAAGAACTCCAAAGTCACGGCTAAATGGCCTCGACTTGAGGTTGCAATCATCTCTTTTAGGCCGTCTAGACCACGCAGTTCTTTCTCTAGGGGTTTGTAAATCAGCGTATCCGCATCCTGTGGGGAAATGCCATCGTGTGTGACCGAAATATAGACAAACGGCACGGTAACGTCAGGGCTACTTTCTTTTGGGATGGTCAGTAAGGTACTGATACCAACCAGCATCAGTAGCACAAAGAGCATGAGCACGGTACGTGAACGGTCGAGAGCGGCATCAATCAAGCGAAACATACAGACTACTCCTCACGCGCTTGAGCAAAGACCGGTTCAACCTGTTCGCCGTATTCGACAAAGCCTTGACCAATGGTAATGATATTGGCCTGTTCACCTAGGCCCTGTACCCAAATGCCCTGATGATCGGCATGCAGTAACTCGATAGGGTAGAACAGCACGCGATGATCATCGTCTATGCCTTTCAGCCCAAGCTGCCCACGGTCGTCCAGTAGCAATAACGCCGGTGACAGGCGGTAAGCGTGGGTTTCTGGTTGAGGAATAAACAGTGTGGCGGTTAAACCACTGACTTGATGTTGGGGCGCTATGGCTTCGGCCTCTAGACGAAAAGTCCGTGTCTGTGGGTGTGCTTGTGCACTGATGAAGCGAATTTTCACATCGATGCGTTGACCGTTGCTGAGTATGGCATAACCCAAATCGCCAGCTTTAACATTCATCGCATCGCGTTCAGGAATGTGTGCGGTGATGAGCAAGGGTTTGAAGTCGAGTAGGGTCACCAACGGCGTGCCTTCCGTGACCCAATCGCCGACATTGACATGACGTTGATCAACTACACCGGCAAAGGGGGCACGAATTTTTGTGCTGTCTAGTTCTCGTTGGGCAATGGACAAATCGGCTTCTGCGCTGGCGAGTAGGGTATCCGCCTGAGCAACTTGAGCGGCATTGGCCATGTCTTTTTGCGCGAGCTCACGGACGCTGCGTGATTCTAATTGGCGTTGTGTTAATGCCGCTTGGGCTTGGCGAACACGCATTGGCCAGTCGCGCGCATCAAGCTCGATGATGACATCGCCTTGTTGGACGGTTTGTCCTTGCTCATGATGAATGGCGATGACCTGTGAGCGGGTATCGGCGGCCAAGCGTACGGAGCGATTGGCAGCAGTCTGAGCGGACAACTCGATTTCTCGTTGCATGGGTTCGCCATACAGTGTGGTGACCTGCACTCGAGTAAGGCCACCATCCAAACTCAACGGGCGATTTGTGCTTGGCTCCGCTGGGCTGGTGAATACCCCGAACGCCATCCAAATCAACAGCAATAGCGTGAGAGCGGCCGCAGCATAATGGCCACGATGAAGTTGTAACGACATACTCAGACATCCGAAAATTGGGGAAGGTATTGTTTACCGCCTAAAGTGGTGAACCGCAAGCGATGATTGTTGAACAGAAAGTAACAAATAGTTACCTAATATGAAATGGTTGCTGAGAAAGTCAGTCAGTGCTTTAAATTGCCAATCGACTTTTCTAATGGTACAAGGTTGAACCTATTTTCCAAGACTAATCATGAGCTTGCGATGAGGGACTATGACGCAGCCTGCCAATAGCGCGAATCATTCAAACTTTGCCTTTTTAAGCGAATACGATCCCCTGTTCCTGCAACTAGCGCAAAGTGCTGAGCGTGCGTTTAGTGCCGATCCCAATACCACACTGATTAAACTTCGCCAATTTGCTGAAGCCATTGCACAAGAGGTTGCAGCCCGAGCAGGGGTTGTCTTTGATGAGCAAACCACGCAAGCCGATTTACTCTACAAGCTGAACCGCGAACTGAGTTTTGAACCGCAGGTGCGTGAGCTGTTTCATATTCTGCGTATTGAAGGCAACAAGGCCACGCACCAGTTCAAAACCCAACACCGTGAAGCGTTGGACGGTTTAAAAGTCGCCCGGGCGTTAGCCGTGTGGTTCCATCAGGCTTTTGGTAATGCCGGTACTGGGTTTAAGCCCGGACCTTTTGTCGCACCTACCGATCCCAGCAGCCAATTGCGCCAGTTACAGTTGGATATTGAAAAGCTTAAATCAGAACTAGGCGAGGCCAATGTGCAGCTGGACAGCAGCCAGCAACTGCATGAATTGGTGGCGCAAGAAAAAGCGGAGTACGAAGCGTTAGCGCTGGCGATGGACGAAGAGGCAAAACAGCTGGCCCAGCAAGCCGCCTTGCATGAAGCGGCCCTTAAGCAACAACAGCAAGACTATGAAGCCAAGATCCAGCAGTTACAGCAGCAAATCGCCACCCAAGCCAGTGACGTGGTAGCTCAGCAGCAAAGCCGCACTAAACAAAAAACGCAGGCCGCCAGTCAGTACATTACCCTGAACGAAGAACTCACCCGCATTCTTATCGATCAGCAGTTAAAAGAAGCCGGTTGGGAGGTGGACACTCAGGAACTCACCTATCAAAAAGGCTGTCGGCCAGAAAAAGGCAAAAACAAAGCCATTGCCGAGTGGCCAACTAAGTTGCAGGGTAAAAGCGGTCGCGCGGACTATGTGCTTTTTTGTGGATTAACCCCAGTCGGCGTCGTGGAAGCGAAAAAAGAAAACGCCAACGTGGCGGGCAAAATTGACCAAGCAGAACGCTACAGCCGTGGTTTTTCGGTTGTACCACCGCTCACCGGTGCCTGGGTATTGGCAGGATTAACCATTGCTTGGCCAGATCACGAAGAGGGGCATTACAAAATTCCCTTTGTCTATTCCTGCAACGGACGGCCTTATGTGCCGCAACTGGCAGAACAATCCGGTACCTGGTTTCGTGATGTACGTGATCACAGCAACTTAAAGCGTGCCTTACGCGGCTTTCATACCCCAAATGGTTTACTGGACTTGCTCAAACGCAGCAAAGAGCAAGCCGAACAGCAGTTAAAACAAGAACCCTTTGGTTATCTTAAAGTACGCCCCTACCAGCAAAAAGCCATCGAAGCGGTCGAGCAGGCATTGACTGATAATCGCCGCACGGCGCTTTTGGCAATGGCGACCGGCACGGGTAAAACCCGAACTATTATCGGTTTGATGTACCGCTTTTTAAAAGCCGAGCGCTTTAAACGCATCTTATTTTTGGTAGACCGTACCGCGCTGGGCCAGCAAGCGCTCGATGCTTTTAACGAAGCACCGCTAGAACAAAACCACACGCTGGCGAAGATTTATACTATTGCCGAACTTGGCGATATGGCCGCAGAGGCCGAAACTCGTATTCAGGTTGCCACTGTACAGGCGATGGTCAAGCGCATCTTTATGAGCGACAACCCACCACCACTGGATCAGTTTGACTGCATCATTATCGACGAAGCGCACCGTGGTTATACGCTCGATCAAGAGATGACTGAAGGCGAGTTGGCCACCCGTGATGCCAGCCAGTATTTATCCAGTTATCGTCGCGTGTTGGATTACTTTGATGCCTTTAAAGTAGCTCTGACCGCCACGCCCGCCAAACATACCAGCGAGATTTTTGGTAAACCGGTGTACACCTATTCCTACCGCGAAGCGGTTGCCGATGACTGGTTGATTGATCATGAACCACCAATTCGTTATTTAACATTGCTTAATCAAAACGGCATTACCTTTGAAAAAGGCAGTCAGGTCAGCGCCATTAATACCCAAACCGGTGAAATTGAAACGGCAGACTTGGAAGACGAGCTGAACTTCGAGGTCGACGCCTTTAACCGCCGAGTGATCAACGAAAACTTTAATCGGGTTATTTGCCAGCAGTTAGCCAAAGAGCTTGACCCCTTTGGCGACGAAAAAACCATGATTTTCTGTGCCACGGATTTGCACGCCGACATGGTGAAGCGCCTGTTAGACGAGGCTTTTAAAGCCATGTACAACGGCGATTACAATCAGGCGGCCGTCGCCAAAATCACCGGCCAAAGCGACAAAGTCGAACAGCTTATTCGCCAGTACAAAAACGAGCGCTACCCCAATATCGCCATTACCGTCGACTTACTGACCACCGGCATCGACGTGCCAACAATCTGCAATCTGGTATTTATGCGTCGGGTTAAATCGCGCATTTTGTACGAGCAAATGATTGGCCGCGCAACAAGGCGCTGCGATGACATTGGTAAAACCGTGTTTCGTATTTACGACCCAGTGGATATATACGCCGCGCTGCAAGACGTGAACACCATGAAACCATTGGTAAAAGACCCCAATGTTACGCTAGAGCAACTGGTCGATGAGCTGACTTCACCCGACAAGCTACAGCAGGCACTGCAAAGCCCCGGTGAGCAGCAAGGCGAAAGCCACGCCGATGTGGTGTTAAGTCAGTTAAGCCAAAAAGTGATGCGCGTGCTGCGTAAGGCCGAAAACAAAGCCGATAGCAAACCGGAGCTGAAGCAAAAGCTAACGGAGCTGCACGATTTATGGGGCGTCGAGCCCAAAGGCTTGCACACGCACTTGCGCCAAATGGGCCCAACTCAGGCAGCGCAGTTTATTCAACAGCACAGCGGGTTGTTAAATCAGTTAAATGAGGTCAGTTACTTAGTTGGCTCGTCATACCGGCCAGTGTTGTCAGATCATTATGATGAACTTAAAGATCGTCAGCAGAATTACGGTAATCACGAAAAGCCAGAAGACTATTTAGAAAGCTTTAATCAGTTTATTAAAGCCCAGCTTAACCAATCGGCCGCGTTGGCGGTGGTGGTCAACAAGCCGCGTGATTTATCTCGCGAGCAGCTAAAAGAAGTGAAGCTGCTGCTCGATGGCGCAGGCTATTCCGAAGCCAAACTGCAAAGCGCGGTGCGCAACCAAACCAACCAAGACATTGCCGCCAGCATTATTGGCCATATTCGCCGTGCTGCGCTGGGCGAGCCACTGTTGCCGTTTGAGCAACGCGTAGCCCAAGCCATGCAGCGCTTGTATCAGCAACACAGTTTTAATCCTAACCAACGTAAATGGTTAGAGCGGCTAGCCAAACAGCTGGTACACGAAGTGGTGGTCGACCGCGATTTTGTGAATAACTGCTTTGCTAACGATGGCGGTGCTAAACGGTTGAATGTGGTGTTGGAGGATCAATTGGAACAAGTGTTAGCAGAGCTTTCCGACGCGATCTGGGCATAACAGCCAGCTTAAAACAAAGCATCGGATGTATAGTTTTTGCTATTTTTTATGCATATGTAACTGTTGATGCCTAATTTGTGGCGTTTTTTATATCTGTTTAATTTTTATCACTGCGTAGAGAAGTCGGTACTAAAAGCTTGTTTAATTCACTGTTGTGGCGCAAAATGCACAAAAATTTGTTCAAATGAGCTTTTCATGCTTAAGAAACTAACCTTCAGTAACTTCTACAGCTTTGCAGAAGAGACGGTGATTGATTTTGCATTAGGCAAAAAGCCCACGCCGTCCGGTTTTGATATTCACGTTGATGGTGATCGTTTTAATAAAGCCATAGCCATTATCGGTGCCAATGGTTCGGGTAAAACACAACTGTTAAAGCCACTGGCATTTTTAAGCTGGTTTATTGCAAACTCGTTTTTGCGCACAGCGCCTGATGAGGGTATTCCCTATGAACCCCATCGCTTTAAAGAAATTTTACCAACCATGTTTGAGCTGGAATTCTTTCACAAGGGTAAAGATTACCGCTATCAACTCGTTCTTAAGGAAAAAGAAGTACAGTTTGAAGCGTTATTTGAGAAAACCAGCAATCAATTTAGTTATTTAATTAAGCGTGAAAAACAAGCCGACGGCTACCTTGTTAAGCAAAAAGGCTTTGGCTTTGCCAAGCCGCAAGCTGAAAAAATTCGCAGCAATGCATCCATTATCAGTGCTGCACATAATTTTGACGTGGCAGAAGCAAAAGGCTTTGTTGACTATTTTCAGCACATAGAAACGAATGTGGCCAGTTCCGGCCGCCGTCATTTTCAGCATGGCGAACTAATGCGCGCTGCCGAAAGGTTTGCCCATGCCCCTGAACTTTTAGAACCAATGACAGAGGCGATGTGCCAGTTTGACTTGGGGCTTAGTCGTGTTGAAATTAAACAATTAATCAGTCGTGATGAAACGGGAAAAGAAGGCACTATTTATGTACCTTTTGGTCTGCATCAAACTGATGACGGTAAAAATTTTGAGCTGCCGTTTTTTGACGAGTCCAGCGGCACCCAGTCTGCTTTTGTCTTATTAGAACCGATATTAAAAACCTTGCAACAAGGTGGCGTCGCGGTAATTGATGAGCTGGATAACGATTTACATCCCCACCTGGTCCCCATCCTGTTGGATTGGTTCCGCTTTGAACATACCAACCCCAAACAGGCACAGCTTATTTTTACCTGTCATACGCCAGAGGTGCTGAACCTATTGCAAAAACATCAAGTGTATCTGGTTGAAAAAATCGGACAGTGCAGCGAGTCCTGGCGGGCTGATGACATTGTAGGGTTACGTGCCGACGATAATCTGTACGCTAAATATATGGCGGGTGCCCTGGGCGCTGTGCCAAACTTGTAGGAGCATGCATGCCAAGGAAGCCGCGCCATGTCAGTTTGACCACGCTCTTAGTTGTTGGCGAGGGCAGTGATGACAAAGCCTTTATCGATCACCTTAAAAGCTTGCTGGTACAAAGGGGCCATGGCCGCAGGGTTACAGTAAAGGCAGGAGATGGTGGTTCACCGGGGAATATTATTACCCATGCCAGCCGCGCCTATCAGGCAGAAGACTATAACTATCGCTACTTCGTACTTGACGATGATATTCCACCAACCTCAGCTGATATAAAAAATGCCAAAGCGGCAGGCTATCAGATTATTTTATGGCAACCACACTGCTTAGAAGGTGCCCTGCTAGACGTGTTGGGTGAGAGGGTACAACCCCATGAGAGCAGTCAGGCTCTTAAGCAACGGTTGCATCCGCGCTTGGCTGCGCATCATACCAAACCGGAAGCTTACGCTAGCTTATTTACCTTGCCGGTGGTAATTGCAACGCAAAATACCTCAGTTGTAGCAGTACGCGAACTGTTACAAGGCCAATAATTTTTAAACTCGAGTAAAGCATGACCAACAACGACATTGTACAAAAACTCTGGAACCTGTGTGACGTACTGCGCGACGACGGCATTAACTACAGCGATTACGTCACCGAGCTGGTACTGCTGCTGTTTATTAAAATGGTGCATGAAAACACCGAAGCCGGCACCTTAAAAAAACACCCGTTGCCAGAGGGCTGCCGCTGGACCGACTTAAACGGCAAGTCAGGCATTAACCTGCTAGATGACTACAAACGCATTCTATTAAGCCTGTCGACCGGCAAAGATGCACTGGGCAATCTGGTGCATGAAGACCCGCTGATCAGTGCCATTTACGCCGATGCGCAAACCCGTTTACGTGAGCCACGCCATTTAGAGCAGATGATTAAAACGCTGGACCAAATAGACTGGTTCAGCGCCGCCAAAGACGGCCTGGGCGATTTATACGAAGGCTTGCTGGAGAAAAACGCCGGCGAAACGAAATCGGGTGCTGGCCAATACTTTACCCCGCGCGCCTTAATTAACAGCATGGTGCGCTGTATTAAGCCCAAGCCGGGCGAGGTAGTGCAAGACCCGGCGGCCGGCACCGCTGGTTTTTTAATTGCCGCCGATGCGTATATTAAACAGCAGACGGATGATTTATATGATCTCACTGCCACAGAACAAAGCTTTCAGCGCAATAACGCCTTTGTTGGTATTGAACTGGTGCCCGGCACCCGCCGTTTAGCACTCATGAATTGCTTATTACATGGTATGGAAGGTGACGCTGAGGGCGTGGTGCATCTGGGTAATGCGCTGGGTGATAGCGGTAAAAGCTTAGCGCGTGCCGATATTATCTTAGCCAACCCGCCGTTTGGCACCAGCAAAGGTGGCGAGGCCAGCAATACCCGTGACGATTTAACCTATAAAACCAGCAATAAACAGCTGGCGTTTTTGCAGCATATTTACCGCAACTTAAAACCCGGCGGTCGCGCCGCGGTGGTACTGCCCGATAACGTATTGTTTGAAGCCGGTGTCGGCACCGAGGTGCGGCGCGATTTAATGCACAAGTGCAACCTGCACACCATCTTGCGCCTGCCCACCGGTATCTTCTATGCACAGGGCGTTAAAACCAATGTGCTGTTTTTTACTAAAGGCAGCGCTAAAGACAAACACCAGCAAGAAAACTGCACCGAGAACGTGTGGGTGTATGACCTGCGCACCAATATGCCCAGCTTTGGCAAACGCACGCCCTTTGGTGAGCAACATTTAACGCCGTTTGAAGCGGTGTTTGGCGACGATGCCAACGGCCAAAGCCCGCGCGAAGAGGGAGAATATAGCTTTAATGCTGAACAGGTTGAAGTAGCAGAAACCGATGAAAACCAGGGCGTAGACAGCAAGCTGGCCCACAGCCGCTGGCGCACGTTTAGCCGCGAGTGGATCCGCGAGCTTAAAGCCGACTCGCTGGATATTAGCTGGTTAAAAGACAAAGACAGCGTCGATGCCGCCAATTTGCCAGAACCAGACGTGCTGGCGCGTGAAGCAAAAGATGAGCTGGAAGCTGCGCTCAGTGAGCTGGATGGGTTGTTAAAGGCGTTGGAAGGGGCGGTGTGATGGCTGAGGTTAATCTACCGAAAGGTTGGTGTCTCTCTCGAATAAGCGACATTGCAACAAAAGGCGAACAACGTACACCTAACGCATCAGAAGAGTTCATCTACGTTGATATTGGCAGCATCAACAGAGACCTGAAAATTATACAGACACCGCAGAAGTTACTCGGCGATTCCGCACCAAGTCGGGCGAGGAAGGTCATAAACTCAGGCGATGTGCTTGTTTCTTTGACAAGACCGAATCTTAATGCTGTAGCACTTGTTCCTGACGAGCTTAATGAGCAGATAGCTTCAACAGGCTTTGAAGTTATCAAACCGTTGATTGTCGATGGACGTTATGTTTTTGCATTGACGCGTTCTAAGCACTTTATTGATGCAATAAGTGGTGCCGTTCAGGGGGCGCTGTACCCTGCAGCGAAATCGTCTGACGTTCAGGGTTATGAGTTTCCACTCCCCCCACTAGCCGAACAAAAAGTCATCGCCGAAAAACTCGACACCTTGCTGACACAGGTCGACAACACCAAAGCCCGCCTCGAGCGCATCCCCGACATCCTAAAACGCTTCCGCCAATCCGTCCTCGCCGCCACGGTAAGTGGCAAGTTGACGGAGGAGTGGCGTGAAGATAATTCGTGTTCGGATATTTCTGATCTTGTTAAAACATTTAGCGGTCTTATTAAATCAAAAAAAATATTGGAGTTGGCTGATAAACCAATATCAGCTGAAGAAATTACGATAGTAACGCCCGGTGATTGGTCTTGGGTTCGTTTATCTAAGATAGCTGATATTGCAAGTGGAGTTGCAAAAGGCTCAAAATCTAACGGTGAAACAGTTTCTCGTCCATATCTTAGAGTAGCAAATGTGCAGCGCGGCTATCTTAATCTTGACGAGATAAAGGAAATAGAGGTGTCACCAGATAAAGCAGAGTCATTGAAATTACAGTATGGTGATATTTTGTTTAATGAAGGTGGCGACATTGACAAGCTTGGCCGTGGTTGGATTTGGGAATCACAAATAGACGATTGTATTCATCAAAATCATGTTTTTAGGGCGCGCTGCTTCTCAGAAAAAATTGAGTCAAAATTTATTTCTTTCTATGGTAACTCCGAAGGGAAGGAATATTTTTTAAGAAACGGGACTCAATCAGTTAACCTTGCAAGTATTAATAAAACCACATTAAGTTTGCTGCCAATCCCAATGCCTTCACCTGAAGAACAAACCGAAATTGTCCGCCGGGTAGAAGAGCTCTTTGCCTTTGCCGACCGCATTGAACAAGCCGCGCAGGCAGCGCTTAGTCGGGTCAATAACCTCACCCAATCCATCCTCGCCAAAGCCTTTCGTGGTGAACTCACCGCTGACTGGCGGGCGGCTAACCCTGAGCTGATTTGTGGTGAGCATAGCGCTGAGGCGTTGCTGGCGAAAATTAAAACCGAACGTGCTAAATTAAGCCAAACAAAAAAAAGCTGGGGTAAGTCTGTTGAAAATTAAAACTCTGCATTTACAGCACTTTCGCCGTTTTACTGATTTTCGCTTGCCGTTGCATCAGCATTTAACGGTTTTGGTGGCGCGCAATGGTGCCGGTAAAACCTCTGTGCTTGATGGTATTGCTACATTGTTGGGTGCCTTTTTGACCCGCTTGCCCAAAGTTAATGGTATTAATCCTAAAGATAATGATTTTCAGGTAAATGCCGATGGCAGCAAACCCGCTTTTATGCGTTTAACCGCCGAGAGTTTTGACGGTGTTAGCTGGGATAGAACCGAAAAGCGCGACAAGAGTAAAAGGACCGCCGATCTTATTCCAACAGCGCTGGGTATTAGACAGTTAAATGATTACGTAGATGAATTTATCGATGCTGAAAATGCAGGTTTAAGCTACGAGTTACCGGTATTTATCTACTATGGCACAGGCCGTGGCGTATTTGACGTACCGCAGCGTAAGCGCGATTTTGCTAACGAATTTCCACGCTTTGATGCCTTTAATGGCAGTTTAGAAAGCAAAACCAACTTTAAAAAGTTTGTAGAATATTTTTATTTCCTTGAGGCGCAGGAAAGCAAGCTGCAGAAAGAGCTACTTTCCTTTGATGTTGAGTTACCTGAACTTAAAGCCATACGACGTGCAATCAATTTGATGATGCCCGCGTTTAGCAACCCAGAAAGCGTTATGCCTGCAGGTATTCAAGTTGATTGGTTAGACGATGGCATAAAAAAGAAGTTACGTATTGAGCAGCTAAGTGACGGTTTTCGCACCACCTTAGCGATGGTTATGGATATTGCCGCCAGAATGGCAGAAGCTAACCCAAAGAGTTCAGATCCACTAGCAACATCAGGCATAGTGCTTATAGATGAGGTAGATTTGCACCTACATCCCGGCTGGCAGCAGCATATTCTGCTCGATTTGCAGCGCACCTTCCCAAATATTCAGTTTATTGTTTCAACCCATAGTGCGCAGGTGATTTCGTCGGTCAAACCTGAGTGTCTACGTGTGATTGATTGGCAAGACGATACACCGAGCTTGTTGGAGATTGATTTTTCTGAAGGGGCAGAAGCACAGCAGGTGTTGTTAGATGTTTTAGGTGTGCACAGCACCCGTGCTGAGCAATTACCCATTGTGCAGAGTTTGAAAAAATACCAACAGTTAGTTGAAGATGATCAGTGGGATAGCGAAGAAGCGCAGGCGCTGCGGCAGAAGTTGGATAGATGGGGAGGCGAGTACGAGCCTGAATTAGCCCGACTGGATATGGACATTAAAATAAAAGCCTGGGAACGCGAGCAAGCATGAAAAAAGTACTAAAAGGTACTGAGCCTGAGTTACTAGAAGCCTATCGGCAGCGCAACAGCGCAAATACTTGGGATCAGTTTAAACGCAGTGATGTCAGAAAAGAGGCGGTGTCTGAACAGTTAAAACATGACCAAGCTGGTTTGTGTGCTTATTGTGAAATTAAGTTGCTATCAAAAACTCATGAAGGTGAGGCGGACTTCAGGGTAGAGCACTTTCACCCAAAGTCAGATACCACAACAGCGCATAACTGGCACCTGGACTGGCAGAATCTCCTTGGTTGTTGTCATGGCGGCAGCCAGAGAAACATAGTTGAAGAGGCTGAACGTTTTGGCAACGGTGACCACAGTTGTGATGTACCCAAAGGCAACAAAAATCTGGATGCCATTATTTTAAACCCTTTGCATTTGCCGGCATTTCCGGCGTTGTTTGCAGCGGAGCGTAGCACCGGGAAGCTCAAGGTTAATGTTCAGAATTGCCAATCCGCGACAATTAGTGCAGCAAAAGCTGCCGCAACTATTTCTGAACTGCGGTTAGATTCAGCTCGGTTAAACCGTTTTAGAAAAACGTTACTCGATGAGATAAACCGGCAACTAACACAGTTAACCAGCATGGGCCTCTCTATAGAAGCTGCCCGAACTAAGTTAGCACGAATACTACTTAACAAAGATACTCAACAACATTGGCCTGCGTTTTTTACTTCGATAAGAAGCTACCTTGGCTCTGAAGCTGAAGTACATCTTCACAACATCGGTTATGCAGGATAAGGCTGTTTTTTTAACTTTTAAGGATTGAAAGTGACCATTCCTACCTACGACCAATTTATTGAGCCCGTACTTCGGTTTCTGGCTACTTGCCCTGATGGCGCCTTAGCTCGCGAGGTTTATGAAGCTGCAGCTGAAGCATTGCAGCTAACAGACGAAGAGAGAGCTGAGTTATTACCTAGCCAATCACAGCAGGTTTATAAAAATCGTATTGGCTGGGCGCATGACCGGTTAAAACGTGCTGGTTTGTCTAGCTCTGCTAGGCGCGGAGTGTGGTGCTTAACGGATGAAGGTAAATCATTTGCTGCAAGTAACGCGGGGCCGTTATCGCAGGGGCAAGTTGCTGCACTTGCTACTGGCTATATGGACGTACGGTTGAGGGAAGCCACTTCAACTACTGAGCTGGCTAATGTCGCAACTACAACCGATAGCACTGCCGAAACCGCCAGCCCGGAAGAGCGTTTAGGTGCGGCTGTTAAAGAAATGCGCGAAAGCGTAGCTGCTGACTTACTGGAAACACTTTCCAAGGTAAACCCAACCTACTTTGAAACTATTGTTTTAGATTTGCTGCATAAAATGGGTTACGGCGCTAACCGTAGTGATTTGCAGCGGGTTGGTGGCTCAGGTGATGGTGGTATTGATGGAGTGATCTCGCTGGATAAGTTAGGCCTAGAAAAAGTATATGTACAGGCGAAACGCTGGCAAAGCAGTGTTGGGCGGCCAGAAATTCAGGGGTTTTATGGTGCATTAGCAGGGCAGCGTGCCACCAAGGGGGTGTTTATTACCACGTCAGCCTATACAGCACAGGCCGTTGAGTTTGCTAATTCAGTTGAGCGCATTGTACTGGTAGACGGTATTAAACTGGCAGAGTTGATGATTGATCATGAAGTAGGTGTATCGACCCGTATAGTCAAAATACCGAAGTTCGACAGCGACTATTTTGATGATTAAGGCCGACGATGATTTCAAAAGACAAAACCCAAACCAGCTCGGCAATATGAAATGACTCGATTGGCTTTGCTTGGCGTAAGGCAGTAGTTTGTGGCGCTTTGCAGTATACTGTGCGCCCATTTATCCCGCGAGACTGAAATACGATGCTGTTGGTGCAACTGAAACAATTGGAATTGGCGTTTGGCGATCATGTGTTATTGGATCGTGTGAACGTCGAAATTCATAGCGGAGAACGCATTTGTATTGTCGGTCGTAATGGTGAAGGCAAGTCGACGCTGTTAAAAATCATTCATGGTGAGGTATTGCCGGATGACGGCATGGTGCAGCGCCGTGACTTACTGCGTATGGCCGTGTTGCAACAAGAATTGCCGGCCGGTTATGACGCCACGGTGTACGATGTGGTGGCCGAAGGCTTGGGTGATGTGGGCCGAGTCATTGCCGCCTACCATGACGAAATCGCTCGCGGTGAAGACACCGACATGCAAGTGCTTGAGCGCTTACAGGGTCAAATCGAAGCCGTTGATGGCTGGCGTTGGCAGCAAAAAGTGGATTCGGTGATTCAAAAGCTCAATTTGCCTGCCGAGACGAATTTTTCTCAATTATCGGGTGGTTGGCAGCGTCGTGTCATGCTGGCTCGTGCCTTAGTCGTTGAGCCAGAGCTGTTGATTCTGGATGAGCCGACCAACCACATGGACGTTGCCACCATCGAATGGTTGGAAGAACAACTCAAGCAGTTTAATGGCACGCTGATTTTCATCAGCCACGACCGGGCTTTTGTGCAAAGCCTGGCGACCCGCATTCTCGATTTAGACCGTGGTCATATTTATGAGTGGCAAGGGGATTACCAAAGCTTTTTGCTGCACCGTGAAAAACGCTTAGAAGATGAAGCCACACAAAATGCCTTATTTGATAAGCGCTTGGCAGAAGAAGAGAAGTGGATCCGCCAAGGTGTAAAAGCGCGTCGCACGCGTAATGAAGGCCGTGTTGAACGGTTAAAAAATATGCGCAAAGAACGCAGCGATCGACGTGAGCGAGTGGGAACCGCCAATTTGACCATGAGCAGCTCCGATTCGTCGGGTAAGTTGGTATTCGAATTGAACGATGTGGCGTTTGCGTGGGGCGCGCAGCCGCAAGTGGCTGGTTTTACTACTCAAGTGATGCGCGGTGATCGAATTGGTCTTGTTGGGCCGAACGGCGTTGGCAAAAGTACCTTGTTGAAATTGTTGCTGGGGAATTTGCAAGCTCAATCCGGTTCCTTGCGTGTTGGCACTAAGTTAGAGGTGGCGTATTTCGATCAGGCCCGCCATCAACTGGATGAAGAAAAATCCATTGCGGACAACGTCGCCGATGGCAAAGACATGGTTGAAGTGAATGGTCAAAGCCGTCACATCATTGGCTACTTGGGTGATTTCTTGTTTTCGGGCGCTCGTGCCAGAACACCGGTGAAGGCCTTGTCCGGTGGTGAGCGTAACCGCGTGTTGTTAGCCAAGTTATTTTTAAAACCGTGCAACTTGCTGGTGATGGATGAGCCCACCAACGATTTGGATGTGGAAACACTCGAGTTACTGGAAGAACGTTTGATGGACTATCAAGGTACGTTGTTATTGGTCAGTCACGATCGGGCTTTTATCGACAACGTGGTCACGCATTTGTGGGTCTTTAGTGAGGGTGGGCACATCGAAGAGCACGTCGGTGGTTACAGTGATTGGCAGGCGCGCATTGAGAAGCGTCCGAAAGCCGCCTCGTCGATGCCGAAGCAACCGACTGCGGCGACGGCTGAGCCAGCCGCCGCGGCAACCCAATCAACGCCTGCCGCTACTGAAAAAAAGAAATTGTCCTATAAATTGCAGCGTGAATTGGATCAACTGCCAGGGCAAATTGTTCAGCAAGAAGCGTTACGTGATCAGCTATTGGCCATCACTCAAGACGCGGATTTTTACAGTGGTGAGACGGCTTCTGTGCAAGCCAAATTGGCCGAGTTGGCTGAGGCTGAGCAGCAGTTGGAAGCCCTTGAAGAGCGTTGGTTGGAATTAGAGAGTATGACGGAATGATGCCTTGGTTGCTCATCGGATTAGTGGTGTTTGCCATCATCAGTTCGGTACTGTGGTTGAAGCCGAGTCCTCGTGATCAGCATTTGTCGGCATTGCGTATGGCGGCGTTGAAGCAAGGGTTGCAGATTCGTCAATACACCTTCAAACCGCGTTCGGAAAAGAACGGTATTCGTGATGAGTTACGTGCCACCAGTTACAGTGTCATGCGTGTTGGTGCCATCAAACCGGGTTTGCTGCGTTACCGTATTGTGCGTCAGGCCGGTTGGATGCAAGAAGACCTACCGGAAGGCTATGCATGGCATGATGAAGCCACGGCTGCGGAGCGAGGGCAATTGCTGGCCGCTTGGCCTATGCTGAAGGATACCTTGCTGATGTTGGAAGTGTACGAGCATCGTGTGGGAATGATGGTCGCTGAAGACAAAGCGGCTGATGCGGAGAACTATCGAACTTTTATCGACGCATTGATGCCTAGCCAGTGACAGTGTGTGAGTAATACGACCTAGGAAGGCTCCGAATGATTCGATACCGCGTGATTCAGAGCCTTTTGAGGTTTATACCGAGTGAATATCGACCATCAAATCATTGGACAGACTTTCCAGCTGTTCGCGCAGTGCGTGGATATCAAAGGTGTCGGGTGCTTGGCAGTGGGCTTCGGCTTTAAAGAGTGCGGTGGCCGACATTTCGGCACTGTCACAATTGGAAATAAATTCCAGTACGTTCACGCCAGATTGCGCCATGACTTGGCTGACGTCCTTGACGATGCCAGGGCGATCATTGCCGACCACACTCACTGAAAAGTCTTGCTTACGGGTGCGAGTATCCGTCATTTGACAAGATTCTGCATGAATGAGAATGCCGAGTCGTCGTAACGCGGCCAGTTCGGTTAACAGATTGTCTTGTTGGGCGGCGGCGATATCCACGCGCACTATACCAGCAAATTTTCCGGCCATCTGTGCCATACGACTTTCTAGCCAATTACCACCTTCATGGGCCACAACGGTCGCGATGGATTCCACAATGCCAGGTTTGTCATCGGCAACGATGGTCAATACCAAGGTAACACTCATACGCTCTTCCTTTGGATGATTTCTTAAAACGTTAGCACAAGCCGTTTCATTTAGGCTAATGCAAATTAAACACGAATTAATTCCATGCACGGTGGCGAACCTAGTCGGGGATTATGATACATTCTTGTTTTTTACCATGAGCCGTCAAATGGCTGCGGGTATCGATGCCGATACCGCGACTGGCTGACGCATTTTGTTGCAGATTCAATAGGAGAAACGACCTTGAAACCGGTAAATGTAGGTATCTGTGGTTTGGGTACAGTCGGTGGTGGCACATTCAACACCTTAACGCAGAACGCTCAGAACATTGCACGTCGTGCAGGTCGTGATATCGTGATTGCGCAAGTAGCGACACGCCATCCTAACCCGAATGTGGATACCGGTTCGGTTGCCGTCACGGCGGACGTGAATGACGTCATCAATAATCCGACTATTGATATTGTGGTTGAATTGATCGGTGGTTACACCATTGCTAAAGATGTGGTGTTAGGGGCTATCGCTCAAGGTAAGCATGTCGTCACCGCTAACAAAGCGTTAATCGCCGTTCATGGTGACGAAATTTTTGCCGCCGCTGAGGCCAAGGGTGTCAGCGTGATGTATGAAGCGGCTGTGGCGGGTGGCATTCCGATTATTAAAGCCCTGCGTGAAGGGTTAGCGGCCAACCGTATTCAATGGCTGGCCGGTATTATTAATGGCACGGGCAACTTTATTCTGACGGAAATGCGTGACAAGGGTCGTGATTTTGCCGATGTGTTGGCCGAAGCACAGGCGTTGGGTTATGCCGAAGCCGATCCGACGTTTGACGTTGAAGGGATTGATGCGGCGCATAAGTTGACCATTCTGTCCTCTATTGCGTATGGCATCCCGTTGCAATTTGAGCGTTGTTATACGGAAGGCATCAGCCGGATTACCCCGCAAGATGTGGAGTTTGCCGAAGAGTTGGGTTATCGCATTAAGCATTTGGGTATCAGTCGTCAAACAGCCGACGGCATTGATTTACGTGTGCATCCGACCATGATTCCGGTGGCTCGTCCGATTGCCAAAGTCGATGGTGTTTTGAATGCCGTTATGGTCAATGGTGATGCCGTGGGTGACACCTTGTATGTGGGTGCCGGTGCCGGGGCAGGCCCAACCGCGTCTGCGGTTGTTGCCGATATTGTTGATTTGGCGCGTAGCATCGATGCGCCCGCCAGCGCGCGCGTATCGCATTTGGCCTTTAATCAGATCGAAGACGTGCAAGTGATGGCGATGGAAGACGTTGAAACATCGTACTATTTGCGCATTCAAGCGTTGGATCAAGCCGGCGTATTGGCGAGTGTGGCGAGTATTTTGAGTGAGCGTGGCATCAATATCGAAGCCATCATCCAAAAAGAGCCGAAAGCGAACGATGAGTATGCACAAATCATTTTGCTGACTCATCGCATTGTTGAGCGCACCATGAATGAAGCGATTTTGGCCATCGAAGGATTGGTCAGTACCGTTGGGTCTGTTACGCGTATTCGTGTAGAACATCTAAACGGTTAACACGCATCGTAATGAACGCATAAAACGGAGCCAATCGGTTCCGTTTTTTTTTGGCTCCTGTTTTGCTGTTTGGTATGGCTGTTTTGTATGGAATACAGTGATGACATCTTGTTTCTATATTCGTGTGATGAATGGCATAATGCCATGATTGTTTTATGGGTAGGGTGATGCGTGAATCTCGATCGAATTGATTTGAACCTCTTGGTGTACTTGGATGTGCTGCTACGAGAGGGCAGCGTGACCAAAGCGGCACAGCAATTGGGTATTACTCAACCGGCCATGAGTAATGGTTTGCGTCGTTTACGCGATCTTTTTGCCGATCCTTTATTGGTTCGCACGTCCGATGGCATGACGCCCACGCAGCGTGCGTTAGAGTTGCAACCGGTTATTCGCAAAGCGCTAGCCGATTTAGAAATCGCCTTGCAACCGCAAGACGAATTCAATGCCGCACTGAGCAATCGGGTGTTTCGCATTATGGTCAGCGATTACGCCGAATCGACGTTAGTCCCAGAGCTGGTCAAGCGTTTGCGTGCCGAAGCACCGGATATTATTTTGGATGTGCTCACACCCTCGGATGTGACATTCAAAGACGTGGAAGCGGGCAAAGTCGATATGGCCATTAACCGTTTCGACGACATGCCGCAGTCATTCCATCAAATGACCTTATGGGAAGACGACTTTGTGTGCCTGATTAATCCTCAGCATCCGCTCATCAGTCACTTTGATTTGAATGCCTATTTGGCCAGTAAGCACATCTGGGTGAGCAAGACCGGCATGGGCGCAGGGGTTGGTATCGACCCTGAAAAAGTGATTCGTTTGGGTTGGGTGGATAATGCGCTGTCAAAACTGGGTCAAAAGCGCAAAATCTCGGTGTTTACGCGTCACTACCAAATGCCAGCGCTGCTGGCGTTAAACAACGATTTAGTGGCTACCTTGCCGCGCCGCGTGGCGGATATGCAAGCGATCTCTGCTTCTTTAGTGGTGAAAGAGCCACCGTTCCAAATTCCACCATTTGAATTAAAAATGGCGTGGTCGCCTTTAGTACAGCATCATCAAGCACATCGTTGGCTACGACGCACCATCGTCGAGGTGGCGCGAGTGTGTTGATCACACGGCTCGTCGCGTGATACGCAGTGTCAGCGAACTGTGTTCCCCAGCGGCGAGCTGTCGATAGTCGTCAGCCACTTGCCCCGTTTCTAGGCAGACCATGTGTTGCCAGGCATGAGGCGCAAATTGACTCAAGCGTTGGGCTTTGCTTATCCAAGGATTCCACAGCACGAGGCTGCGACTGTTTTGACTGTGCAAGGCATAACCATGTTCGGGGGTCTGTAGCATGAGGGTTGGCATGTCATCCCCGTCAGTTTGATAGATCCGGTCGGTTTCGGTGTGGAAGGATACGATCGATTGCGCGTCATAACGTTGCCACTGTCGTAAGGTGTCAATGTACGTTGTTTGTGATAAACCATGCACGTGTGTATGGCGAATATGACGGGTTGGGAAGTAACTGTGCAGCGCTTGACTGATGGCCAGAGGTTTCGAGCCAAGGTTGTGCGTGGTAAGGGTAATGCTGAACTCACTGGCCCGTAACGTGAAGGTGACATCAAGACGGGCATTGCCCTGCCAGCCTGAATAATGCCCCTGCCAGCTCAAGGTCAATTCGAGGTGGTCGCAGGCTTCGTGGAGCCGGGTTAAGATAAACGGTTGTTGTCGGACAAAACCATGAGCAGGGGCAACGGCGTCCGCGTTTAATTGCTTGCGAACCGCGCTGTGATTTTTGTCGAGCGCGCCAAACCATGGCCAGCAAATCGGAATACCACCGCGCACGGACTGTTGCTGACGATATTGTGCCTGCTCACTCAGCCAAAACCAGTTGCTGTCATCGTGCGGTTGAAAGCGCAGCAGTTGTGCGCCTTGCAAGGCAATGGCTGCTTGTAAACGCGGGTGTTGAATGTGTAATACATCGAGTTGATCATGACGGATTTGCTTTACAAACGCACTGCGCTGCAAGGAAACTGGCATCATAGTTGAAACGCTCTGCACATGGGCTTTGATGATTTTAGGATGGATATCATCGCATATTTACGCCGATTTATATTGAGAGATTATGGCTTCTACTGTGTTTTCTTTGCCCCCTGACATTCTGAAACAGCACTTACAGCAAGCGCTGCTGGCGGATATGGACGATGAAATTGAGCACGCGATTCGCGCCGCTAATGTGGCGCAAGCAACGGCAGCGGACGACAACAATCGCCCTGAGAATCAGTACGACACCCTTGCGTTAGAGGCAGCTTATCTTGCCCATGGTCAGTCGGAACGCATTCATCAATTACAACAGTTGCGTATTGCGATTAATCGCTGGCAAGTACCTGTGTTTGATGAGGATGATGAGCTCGGCGCTGGCGCACTGTTGCATTTACAGCATCCACAGCAGGGTGATGCGTTATTGTGGCTGACCCCGACGGGAGGACGGCAACTTACGTTGGCTGAGGAGACGGTGCATGTGATCAATGTGAAAGCGCCACTGGTGGCAACATTTCGGCGCTGTACGGTGGGTGACGACTGCCTCTGGCAGGGACAGTCGGGATGGGTCTGGCAAGGAGTGTGTTAGTCTTGTATAAAGTCTAACCAGGCACAGACCAGTTCACGCAGATCATCAAGACCGCAACCCGCCTCGGACTCGTCTTGATAGACGTGCAGGTCAGAATCGTTTAACGCCTCGTCACTGTCATCGTGTTGATAGCGCGTAGTCAATAGCGCCTCTTCGCGGTCAAGTTGCAGGGTGTATTGCGTTGTGTGCCATTCCAGCTCGGATCGTTGCCGCTGCGTTAACTCATCCATCCATTGCAGCAACTGTTGGCATTGAGCGAGATCGTTGCCAATGTCATGTGTGAGCCAGTCGCCAAAGGCTTCATGCCCCATGGATAAGGACGCTTGCGGTTGATTGCGCTCATTGAGGTAAAAACGATAATCCATAGGGTTCTACTCGATGTTATTCAGAGTCATCTAGATCCACTGCATTGGCCAATGGCCAACCACCGAGGGCTTGGTAACGATTAACGATGTAGCAAAAGAGCTCGGCTGTTTTCCATGTATCGTATTTCGCACTGTGCGCCTGATGGTTATCAAATTCAATACCGGCGGTAATACAGGACTTGGCTAATACGGTTTGGCCGAGTGCGATGGCGGAAATTGAGGCCGTATCGAGGGAGGAAAAGGGATGGAATGGATCGCGATTGATGTCGTTACGGTCAATGGCTGCACGTAAAAAACTGTGATCAAAATGCGCGTTATGACCCACCAATACTGCTCGGTTGCAACCTGCTAATTTGATTTCGCGGCGCACGGTTTGAAACATGCTGCTCAACACATCGATTTCAAATTCGGCATCACGTTCGGGATCAAATGGATCAATACCGGTAAAGTTTAAGGCATCTTGTTCCAAATTGGCGCCATCAAAAGGATGGACTTGGGCTGACATGACTTCATGAGGGTGTAATATGCCCTGTTCATCAAAGCGCAACGTCACCATCGCAATTTCAAGTAGGGCATCGGTTTTGGGATTAAAACCGCCGGTTTCGACATCGACGACAACGGGTAAGAAGCCACGAAACCGTTGGGCCATTAAGGGTTTTTCTTGCTTCTCGTTAGGGTTACTCATGACGTGCCTTAGGTGATTACCGAATGAGGTTAAGCTTCTATTTGCCAGCGTAGGGTTTCACCTGCGCGCAGCGGAACAATAACATCGTTGCCAAATGGCATTTCTGGCGGAACTTGCCAATCTTGTTTGATCAGCGTGATGGTGTCGGTGTTGCGCGGCAAGCGATAAAAGTTGGGGCCAAAGTGGCTGGCAAAGTTTTCTAGGCGGTGCAGTGCACCTAAGTCTTCAAAAATTTCAGCATACAATTCGATGGCCGCATAGGCGGTATAACAGCCGGCACAACCACAGGCACTTTCTTTTGCACCACGCGCATGGGGGGCACTGTCGGTACCTAAGAAAAATTTAGGACTGCCACTAATGGCTGCTGCTTGTAAGGCTTGCTGGTGGGTATTGCGTTTAAGCACTGGCAAACAGTAATAGTGCGGTTTAATACCACCGACCAGCATGTGATTGCGATTGTACGCCAAGTGCTGCACGGTGATGGTGGCTGCGACGTTATCGCCATGCGCATTGACAAACTCCACCGCATCACGCGTGGTAATGTGCTCTACCACCACTTGCAACGTGGGTTGACGAGCCATCAATGGGGCCAAAATGTCATCTAAAAATTGTTTTTCGCGATCAAAAATATCCACATCGCTGTGTGTCACCTCGCCGTGAACCAGTAGCGGCATTTGGCATTCCGCTAGGGCTGCTGCAATGTCATCCAGTTTACTCAAATCCGTCACGCCAGATGACGAATTGGTGGTTGCTCCGGCAGGGTACAATTTCACAGCAACAATGTTGCCAGCCTGTTTGGCGGCATAAATCATGTCGGGCGTGGTGTTGTCGGTTAAATACAGCACCATTAATGGATCAAAGGCGCGCTCTGGTGGTACATGCGCTAAAATACGATCACGGTATTGCAAGGCTTGCTCGGCATTCATGACGGGCGGTTGTAAATTCGGCATGATGATCGCTCGTGCCATGTAACGCGCAGTCGCCGGTACGGTATAGGCTAATACCGCACCGTCGCGTAGGTGCAAATGCCAGTCATCAGGACGAGTAATGGTGAAGCGATCAGTCATAAAGACCACCTTGAGATCAAAAATGAATGAAGGCATTGTACAGAAACTTCGATAAAAATGCCGTTAACTTTTCTGTGTCGCGGCCGATACAAATGGCAATAGGAATGAAAAGAAACCGACTATGATGAATCGTTACTGTGTGATGGGCTTATTTGTTAGCTTGCTGAGCTATGGCCTCACCGCGTCGGCTCAACCCTTGGTGTATGGCGGTAACATCGAGTCGACAGAGTGGCAGATATCGGGTTCGGTATTCGAGTGTCGTTTTGAGCAAACCATTCCACGCTACGGCCGAGCCGTGTTTTATCATCAAGCGGGCGAAGACGTACGCTTTCAATTATGGGCGCAGCGCAATTTAATGGCGTACAGCGCCGCGCAGGTGAGTATTTTGCCGCCACCCTGGCAGCCCAGTGTGCGCAGTGAGCGTTTAGGAACGGTGACGATTGCCGATGATGCTCCTTTGTTGATGCTAGACACTCAACGCACGCAACAATTCATGCATGCCCTGCTGGAAGGCAAATGGCCTACGATTGCGCATTACACGCATTACGATCGCCAGCGCTTTGTGAAAGTGCATTTGTCGGCAGTGCAGTTTGATGAGCCCTACCGAGATTATCTGGCGTGTGTTGATCAGTTGCTACCCATGAACTTTAATCAGGTCGCTCGTTCTCGGGTGTTATTTGGTTTGGGTAAGGAAGCGCCTGATGACGATGACATGGCGCTACTGGATCGCATCGTGTTTTATGTGCAAAACGATCCACGCGTGTTTGCCATTTACCTCGATGGACATTCGGATAACATTGGTCGTCGTTACGACAATCGCCAGTTATCCAAGGCGCGTGCGGAACAAGTTGAGCGCTACTTTATTAACCGAGGCATTGATCCCGATATGATTACCACGCGCTTTCATGGTAGTCGTTATCCCATTGCCAGTAACGAAACCGCTCGAGGGCGTGCTGAAAATCGTCGAGTGACCATTCGCTTGGAGCAACGTGATGACATGGACATTCCCGAGCACTTGCGCTTTCAACGCCCACCACGTCCTCGCTTGAATACCGCCGCTGAGTAGCCAGTCGCGGTAACAATCAGTACAATGCCACGCTTTCAATATATTCCTGCGTGCTCGGCTGAACGATGCGGCCAGTACCGTTAACTCATCATCCTGGAGAATTGCATGTCAGACATCAAAAAAGTGGTGTTGGCGTATTCCGGCGGTTTAGATACCTCTGTGATTGCCAAGTGGCTACAAGAAGAATACAACTGCGAAGTCGTTACCTTTACGGCCGACCTGGGTCAGGGTGAAGAGGTTGAGCCTGCGCGCGCCAAAGCGGAAGCATTGGGCATCAAAGAAATTTACATTGATGATTTGCGCGAAGAGTTTGCGCGTGATTTCGTTTTCCCCATGTTTCGTGCCAACACCATCTATGAAGGTGAATACCTACTTGGTACGTCGATTGCGCGCCCACTGATTGCTAAGCGCTTAATTGAAATTGCCAACGAAACCGGTGCCGATGCCATTGCGCACGGTGCAACCGGTAAGGGTAACGACCAAGTGCGTTTTGAGCTGGGTGCTTATGCGTTAAAGCCGGGTGTGAAAGTGATCGCTCCTTGGCGTGAGTGGAATTTGACCTCGCGTGAAACGTTAATGGCCTATTGTGCAGAGCATGGCATTCAAGTTGAGAATAAAGCAGGCAAAAAGTCGCCTTACTCAATGGATGCCAACTTGCTGCACATTTCTTACGAAGGGGATTTGATTGAAAACCCTTGGAATGAGCCAGAAGAAGACATGTGGCTGTGGAGCGTTTCGCCGGAAAATGCACCGGATACCCCGACCTACATTACCATTCGCTTCAAAGCCGGTGATCCAGTGGCCATTGATGGTGTGGAAAAATCACCTGCGACCATCATGGAAGAGCTGAACAAAATTGCGGGCGCAAACGGCATTGGTCGTGTCGACATCGTCGAAAACCGTTATGTGGGTATGAAAGCACGTGGTTGCTATGAAACGCCCGCTGGCACCGTGTTATTAAAAGCGCACCGTGCAATCGAATCACTGACGTTGGACCGTGAAGCCGCGCACTTGAAAGACGAGTTGATGCCACGCTACGCCAATTTGATTTACAACGGTTACTGGTGGTCACCTGAGCGTGAAATGCTGCAAGCCGCTATTGATCAAACGCAAACCGTGGTAAACGGTGATGTGCGTCTGAAGTTGTACAAAGGCAACGTCATTGTGGTGGGTCGTCAGTCAGAAGATTCATTATTCGACGAGCAAATCGCCACCTTCGAAGACGACGCTGGTGCTTACGATCAAAAAGACGCGGCGGGCTTTATTAAGCTAAATGCACTGCGTTTACGTACTGCCGCTAAAAAAGGCCGTTCCTTTTTGAAGTAAGTGATGTACGTAGTCGTTGAATCAAATGGCCAGCACTTGCTGGCCATTTTTTTGTCTTGCGGTACGTGGTTCGCTTGATATTGTGGTCGCAATTCGTCGTTTTTCCTATTAGGATCAAATTATTGACTTGGAGGTTAATATGAATGCGATTCGTTGTTTGAGTGTTTCTTTAGCAGTGGCATGGTGGCTGTTGTGGTCAACCAATCTGTTCGCCGTACCGGTGTTGACGGCAGAGCAATCCGATCCGCAGCGCTTGGGCTGGATGCAGGGATTTCCTCCGGCTGTCGACAAACGCATTATGCATCCGGATTCCAACTTTTTCAGTTTTCCGAAGTTACGTTGGACGGTTTGTCATTTTCGTGAGCTGTTGCCCACTGCGGAAGTGAGTCGTGGCTTGGCTGCGCCTCATTCACTGCCTTATGCGCTGGATACCGATGCCATTGATGCCTTGTCATTCATGCCATTGGGCGCGACTGAGTCAATGACATGGCAACAATCATTGGCGGCCAATTACACCGACGGTCTGATTATTTTGCATCGAGGTCATGTGGTCTACGAGCATTATTCGGGTTGCTTAGACGAACGCGGCCAGCATGGCGCCATGTCGGTGACGAAGTCGATGACGGGCTTGCTGGCAGAAATATTAGTCGCCGAAAAACGGTTAGATGAACGTGCATTAGTGGGGACAGTCGTTCCTGAGTTGCGCAACAGCGCGTTTGGTTCGGCGACGGTTCAGCAGGTCATGGAAATGACTACCGCGCTGGCGTATAGCGAAGATTATGCCGATCCGAATGCGGATATTTGGCGCTATGCCGCAGCGGCAAGTCCATTGCCTAAGCCCAGCGATTACCAAGGCCCCAATGGCTATTTTGAGTATTTGCAAACGGTGCAAGCGGAGGGTGAACACGGTCATGTTTTTGGCTACAAGACGATCAATACCGACGCCTTAGGCTGGATTATCTCACGTGTGACTGGGCAAAAAATCAATGAGCTGTTGTCTGACCGAATTTGGTCCAAAATTGGTACTGAGCAAAGTGCTTATATGACGGTAGATGCATTGGGTACGCCTTTTGCCGGTGGCGGGCTCAGTGCCGGTTTGCGCGATATGGCGCGTGTCGGCCAGTTATTGCTGAATGGGGGCGTGTGGCAGGATCAGCGCATCATACCCGAACAAGCCATTGCTCGCATTCGACAAGGTGGTAGTCGAGAAGCGTTTAGCAAAGCAGGTTACAGCAACTTACCGGGTGCAAGCTATCGTGGTATGTGGTGGGTCTTTCATAATCCACAGGGCGCGTATGCGGCACGTGGCGTGCATGGTCAAACGCTCTATATTGATCCTACGGCTGACATGGTCATCGTCCGTTTTGCCTCTCATCCGGTGGCTGGCAATCACGCCAATGATGCCACCTCGTTACCGGCTTATCAGGCCGTGTCTGACTATTTGCGGAATCGAAAAACCGAGCCGTAGTTGATCTTGATGGCCACGCACGTTGATGGTTATTCGTGCGTGGTTCATGGCGTTGTGGATGGCGTTGTGGTTATGCTCGCAAACGACCGATGCGGTTAAACAGGCCGCGATACATCATCAGCCACAGTACATCAAGAAGAGACCAGAACCCTTGATCCTGTCGGCGCGGCTCTTTCCCTTTGCCCATACGATGCAACTGTCGTTCGTACCAAGAGACTTCCATCAATGCCATCTTGTCGATGAGCTTGACACCGGTTTTAATGGGTTTCACCACGCTGACGAAATCATTGCCAGACAGAATCTGATTCACTAAATCAGGCTCTACACATAACGGACGACCTAAGCCCACTAAATCGCACGCACCGGACGCAACGGCGGCTTCCATGGCGGCTTTACTGCGGAAACCACCGGTGACCATTAAGGGCACCTTCACTTTGGTGCGCAGCATTTCGGCAAACTCAAGAAAATAGGCCTCGCGTAAACGGGTGGATTCTTTCATAGGAGATGTCGTGGACGAGTCTTGGTGACTCTCACGACCCTGTGCCATCGCTGGTGTTTCGTAGGTACCGCCCGATACCTCAATCAAATCAATACCAAGATCTGCGAGCGTGGTTGCTACGATGGCCGCATCGTCTTCATTGAACCCACCTCGTTGAAAATCCGCCGAATTCATTTTGATGCCAATGTTGAACGACGGTCCGGTAGCTGCTCGCATGGCTTGATACACTTCGATGACAAAGCGCATGCGATTGTCGAGTGAGCCACCCCATTGATCGGTGCGTTGATTGTGATGTGGTGACAGAAATTGACTGACCAAATAGCCATGCGCACCATGAATTTGTACGCCGTCAAAGCCAGCTGTTTGTGCCAAACGAGCGGCGGTGGCAAAGCGCTGGATGACATCGTGGATATCGTCTTCGGTCATGGCTCTGGGCGTGGCAAAAAACGATTGCATCGATGGATGGAAGGGAATAGCACTCGGCGACATGGGGTCACTGTTGAGCATTTTAGGCGTCTGTTTGCCAGGATGATTGAGTTGCATCCACACTTGGCCGCCTCTGGATTTTGCCGCGTTGGCCCATGCGCGCAATCGTTCCATATCACGTTCATCTTCTAAAACAACGTTATTCGGTTCACCTAAATGACGTCGGTCAATCATGACGTTGCCGGTAATACTCAGACCGACACCGCCATCCGCCCAGCGTTGATAGAGTTTCGGTAGTGCTTTACTCACGCGCAGATCCACCGTGCCTAAGGTTTCACTCAACGCCGACTTGGCAAAACGATTCGGAATGACGCTGCCATTGTTGAGCACGAGTGGTAAACCCAATCGTGTTTGAGTGGACGATGTGGTTTGATCTGACGACGAGGATGTTAACGCGGATACCGTCATGAAAAGCTCCGTAGAAGAAAAAATGAAAGATGAGTCATGATGGCCGTTCAAAGCGAGTGATGACGTTTTCAATCCTAGTGGATACGGGGGGGAATCCAACAGTGTCCCTTGCGCCAAAAAAGTCACCGGATGGCGTATTCAGCAATCAGGCATGACAGCTAGGCTTGCCAAAGGGCTCCGAATTGCTCCAGATGACATAGGTAGAGTCGGCATTCAAATTCGAGCTGGTGGTATTCTGGTTCCATGTAGCAACACAGTTTATAAAAGGCCTTGTTGTGTTCTTTTTCGCGTAAATGGGCCAGTTCGTGCACCACAATCATGGTTAAGAAGGCTTCTGGAACCTGCCGAAATAAGCGACAGATGCGAATTTCGTGTTTCGCTTTTAATTTTTTGCCTTGTACGCGGCTAACAAAACGATGCATCCCTAGTGCATGATCGACAACATGCAGTTGATCGTCATAGTGAACTCGACTGATGGGGGCGGAACTGCGCAAATAGCGCTCTTTCAATGCCAGGGTGAATTCATACAGCGCGCGATCACTTCGGTGCGTATGTGCATTGGGGTATTTTTGTAAAAACCAGTCTGTTGTTTGTTGAGTATGCAGCAGTTGTTCGGCTTGTTGACGTATGTTGGCCGGATAATGGGCAAGGTATTTCATGCTGGAACGCTCGGTGTACTGGGCGATGTTGGGGTGTCATGCAGGCTTTGTTGGCAGAGAGCTATCCACGCTTTTAGTCCGGTACTGAGAAACTTCTGGCGGTGCGTAATTAAGTACAATTGACGACTGAAGTCTCGTTGCGGTACGGCCAGTGGCACCAGCCGACCCGATGAAAAAGCATCCGATAAAGTGATTTGTGATAAACAACCGATACCCAATTGTGCCTCGACGGCACGCTTAATGGCCTCGGTATGTTGCAGTTCTAAACCAATGTGCAGGTTCGGTAATAAACCATGCATGGCTCGATCGAAGGCTTGGCGTGTGCCCGATCCTGTTTCTCGTAGAATCCACGTCGCGTGTTGCAAATCGTCATCGGTTAACCCTCCTTGCGTGCGCTGGCGTTGTGCCAATGGATGATTGGGGTGGCAGAACACCACAAGCGTGTCTTGTTGCCATGGTTCGATGTGCAATTCTGGGTGGCTGACTTCGCCTTCGATTAAGCCCATGTCCAATTCATAATTTAGGATTTTTTGCACTATTTGATGGGTGTTGGCCACATCCAAGCGGATCGTGGATTGTGGATGTTGCGCCATGTATTCTGCCATCAAACCCACGGCTAAATAATTACCAATGGAGAGTGTGGCTCCGACGCTGATTGGGCCTGCTTGAGCGTGCTGCCGCAGGGATTGCTCCAACTCTTGCGCTTGTGCCAGTAAGGCTTCGGCTTTAGGGCGCAGTAATCGCCCTTGTTCATTGAGTTGTAAGCGTTTACCGACTCGATCAAACAGGGTCAATGAAAATTGAGTTTCCAAGTCTTTCAGTGCGCTGCTGGTGGCACTTTGTGACAGCGAGAGTGTATCGGCTGCTCGGGTTAGGTGTTCGTAGTGGGCAACGGCGAGAAACACTTGTAATTGACGTAAGGTGAAATGCACCACAATCCCCTTGATCGGCCATGGTAAATTGATCGGAAAAATCGAATGGTATTATCTGAATAAGTCGTTTTGCCGATAGTTTGCCCTATCGTATGCTACTTCGCAATTCAGTTTTCCCTGTGGAGTTGTTATGAGTAATGTCATTCGCGAAACCGTGACCAGCGTGCATCATTGGAATGAGACCTTGTTTAGTTTTACCACGACGCGCTCACAGGGTTTGCGCTTTAAAAATGGCCACTTCACCATGATTGGTTTAGAAGTCGAGAATAAACCGTTATTGCGGGCATACAGTATTGCCAGTGCCAATTATGAAGAGGAAATGGAGTTTTTTTCCATTAAGGTACCGGATGGCCCATTGACGTCTCATTTGCAAAAACTCGCCGTGGGAGATGAGTTGTTGGTTGGCACAAAGCCGGTAGGTACTCTGGTGGCGGATCATTTACTGCCAGGGAAAAACTTGTATTTGTTGAGTACCGGAACCGGATTGGCTCCGTTTATGAGTATCATTAAAGATTACGAGATTTATCAGCAGTTTGATCGTGTAATTTTGACGCACGGCGTGCGCTACGTGTCGGAATTGGCGTACCAGCAGCGTATTGAACACGAACTACCGAATAATGAGTATTTCGGCGAAAGTGTGCGCGAACAGTTGATTTACTACCCAACGGTGACGCGAGAACCTTTCCGTAACCAAGGGCGACTGACGGATTTGATGACATCCGGAAAATTGTTCGAAGACATTGGTTTGCCAACACCGAACCTTGAAACCGACCGCTTTATGTTATGCGGAAGCCCAGCCATGCTTGATGATCTGACGCGTATGCTGGATAGCTGGGGATTCCAAGAATCACGTGGCGGCAAGCTGGGTCATTATGTGATTGAACGCGCCTTTGTCGAAAAATAGACGGTCGAAAAATAAACAGTTGAAAAATAAACAGTCGAAAACTAACCGCGTTTCCGTTTAAGAAATTGGCACTGTTCCTGCTTGATGTTAAGCAAGTAGAAACAGTGCCATTTTTTTGTCGTGGGGTGCGTATGTCGAATTTGAGTAGTGTGGCTGCGGTGTTGCGCAGTTTGCAAACGGCACAAGCGGTGTCAAAAGACATTCGTGAAGCCGGGTTTTTAGGAAACAAGGATGACTTACGTCGTTCGCTGGCGGATTTATCGGGGTCGGTGAGTGAGGCCAAAATGCAGTTGACCTTATTGCAAGAAGTACTCGCCGGTAAAGACCAAGAAATTCAAAAGCTGCATCTGGCATTGGCGTATCGTGGCAACATGCGTCGTCGTGGTGACGGCTATTATAAGACACAAGATGGTCGACCCTATGGACAACCGTATTGCTCTTATTGCTGGGAGCATGAACAAAAAACCATTCATTTGCATAATAAGATTTTATCGAAAGAGGTTCGCGTTTGCGGACACTGTAAAAATGAATATCAAGCGGCCCGCACCCCGTATATCGAAGCGGATGTGCTGGTTTAGGTCGCTTCAGTTGACCGGTTTCATTATGATGTGCCTTCATGGATTATGATATGAGGCTGGTTCGTTATGTTAATGGACATTCATCGGAAGTGTGCTCTCTATGTGGCGGTGTTTCTTCTGACTGTATCGACGTCTGTCGTTGCGGAGGACGAGCCGCAGGATGAATCGGTACCGACGGAAATGGTGGCTGTTGAAGTCGTTTCTGCCAGCGCCTTTAACGAACGAGTAAGACGGTTACCGCGCTTGGTAGAAAAAATTCAAATCGAACGAATTGCGGCAGACACACCGAATGTGCTCTTACCGCATCGGCCGAATTATGTTTTGCCTTTCACCTACATGCAGCGCATCAATAAACAACCCTTGGCAACGTTAGTGGATGTGGCTGGGTTGGACGAAAATCGTGTGCGAGATCGTAATTACGATTTTGATCACATCGAGGCCATGTTTCAGTTTAGTATTAAGTACATTTTAGCCGATGATGTGTTTGGTAAATTCAGCCGTATTGAAGTGGGCTATACCAATCGCTCGTTTTGGCAATCGTATAATAGTGATATTTCGAAACCATTCCGTGAAACCAATCATGAACCCGAGCTGATTATTTCGTTAAGCCCAGAAGGGCATTGGTTTGATCGTTACAGTGTTGCCTTTAATCACCAATCGAACGGACAAGCGATGATTTTATCGCGCAGTTGGAATCGTATCATTGCTGAAGCAACGAAAGTGACCAGTCAAGGGGTTTGGGTGTCGCGCGTGTGGTGGCGGATTCCTGAAAAAAAACGAACCGATCCATTAGACCCCATGACGGATGATAACCCAGGTATTGAGCAATATATGGGCATTGGTGAAATTCGCTATATCTACCCGATGGCGCTGCATTCCTTTACGGTGAATGTGCGCAACAATTTCAGCCCAGATCAAAATCGCGGTTCCGTTGAGTTGGGTTGGAGTTTCCCAATGACCACGAAAGTAAAAGGTTATGTGCATTATTTCGACGGTTACGGCGACAATATGCTGGATTACAACATTTATCAGCGTCGTTTCGGTATCGGCGTACAATTGAGTGATTGGTTTTGAACAGCTCAGCAACCCACATTACGTTCGGTTTGATCATTAATCCTATCGCAGGGGTTGGCGGTCCATTGGCGTTTAAAGGCAGTGACGATGCCGAGTGTATTCAACAAGCTCTGCGTGACGGTGCAGAAGCCAAGGCACAGCAGCGTTGTTTGCAAGCATTGAGTGGCTTGGTGCCACTGGCGGAACGATGCCATTTCGTGACCTGTTCGGGGGCGATGGGGGAGCAGGTATTAACCGAGCTGGGCTTGAACTTCGAGCTGTTAGCCGAGGACGTTCCGGAATACACCAGCGCTGAGCACACGCGTTGGGCGGCACAACAAATGCAGGCACGTGCTGTGGATGTACTCCTTTTTGCCGGTGGCGATGGTACCGCTCGTGATATTTGCCAAGTGGTTGAGGATCGGCTGCCTGTGTTGGGAATCCCCGCCGGGGTAAAAATACACTCTGGTGTGTTTGCCGTATCTCCCATCGCCGCTGGTGAAATTCTTCGACACTTGTTATTGGGTGATTTGGTGGATATTGCTCTTGCTGAGGTACGCGATCTGGATGAAGACGCTTATCGCCAGCATCAGTTAAAAGCACGGACGTTTGGTGAGATGCAAGTGCCGCGTTTAGGACACTTTGTACAGGCGGTTAAACAAGGTGGCGTTGAGGTTGAAGCGCTTGTGCTGGATGATATTGCCGCCAGTGTGGTTCAGAATATGCAAGATGATGTGCTGTATTTGATTGGCGCGGGGAAAACCACTCAGGCCGTTTTGCATGCCTTGGGCATGTCGGGTACCTTGCTTGGCGTGGACGCGGTCTATAATCAGCAATTGATTGCGACCGACTTAACCGAATCGTTGATCTGGTCTTTATTGCAGCAATATCCTCAATGTCGAGCATTGGTTAGTACTGTAGGAGGCCAAGGGCATGTCTTTGGTCGCGGTAACCAACAGTTTAGCCCAAGAGTGTTACGTCATTTGGGCAAGTCGAATATCCAAGTTCTTTCGAGTAAAACCAAGATGCGCGCCTTACAAGGACGGCCACTGTTGATGGACAGTGGCGATGCTCAATTGGATGCCGAGTGGACAGGAACCATGATCGTCACAACGGGTTATGAAGACACCATCGTTTACCCGTTGTCCTAGGAAATTTTCGGTACAACTCAATGCTCGCGCAGAGCGGAGTCAGGTTATGCCGAGATTCCTTAGCTTATACCGTGAATTTTTCAACCGTGGCATGCAATCCTGTTGATAGTTTAGCAAGATCGGCACTGGCTTTCGCGGCCTCACCAGCTTGGTGGTGGCTGGTGGTGGCTAACTCATTCACACGTGTGACATTCCGGTTAATTTCTTCGGATGCGTAACTTTGTTCTTCGGCTGCGGTAGCGATTTGGGTGTTCAAATCGCTGATGCTGGCAATGTTTTGGTAGATGCTATCAAGAATATGAGCGGATTCGCGTACTTGTAATATCCCAGATTCGGCTCTGCTGCGCGATTGCGTAACGGTTTTTACAACGGCTGCGGTTCCTTTTTGAAATTCGTCGATAGTTTTACGAATTTGCTCAGTCGATTCTTGCGTGCGACCAGCCAATGTACGTACTTCGTCAGCAACAACGGCAAAACCACGACCTTGCTCGCCCGCGCGTGCGGCTTCAATGGCGGCATTCAGCGCCAGTAAATTGGTCTGTTCGGCAATGGCACTGATCACGGCCAAAATATCACCAATGCTGTCGCTGTCTTTTTTCAGCGTTTCAATGGCTTCGGCGGCTTGTAATATGTCGTCGTTCAGCGTTTCAATCTGTGTTCTTGCTTCAACCGATACGTGTCGTCCTTTGTCAATTTCTTGATGCACATCGCCGACGGCTTTCGCCGCATCGTTGGCATTGCTGGCAATGTTTTGAATGGTGGTGGTCATTTCGTGAATCGCGGTAACGGCCTGGGCAATTTCTTGTTGTTGTTGATCGCTGGCGTTTCCTACCGCTTGCGTGATACCCGCCATTTCCTCCGAGGCTTGCGAGACTTGGTGGGCTCCTAGTTTCACTTGATTCACGGTGTCACGAAGGCTGCCGACTAATTTGTTAAACGCATTGGATAAAATACCAACTTCATCCGTGCTGTTGTGGTTGACACGTTGTGTTAAATCTAAATTATCGGCTATCTGTTGAATTTTATCGGTGATCAAGCCAATCGGTTGATAAATGGCACGCGACACCATGGCGGTGAGTGAAATACAAACCGTTAAGACAATACTGATGAGGATACCTAAGGTCCAATAGGCTTGTTGGCGTAAGGTGCTGACGCGATCTAGCAAATAGTCACTTAATTGTGTAAAGCTTTGCGTTGTTTGATGGATGGCCTCGCGCATTTGCCCCCGCAATCCAGTTGATTCGGTCAGGCCCGCTTTCTTTTCTTCGTTGACTAAGGCAATGAATTGCGTCTGATAGTCCTTCATGTTGTTGACTATTTGAGTATGGTTGCTGCTGTCGAGAGTCGTTAAGACGTTGTTAAAGAGGGTGATCTGTTGATTAAATCGATCCAAATAGCGATCGTCACGGCGCAACATAAAGTCTTTCTCATGGCGGCGTAGCATCAGCATGTGGTAAAGCAATTCGTAGGCTTGTTCTGCTTGTGTGATTTGTTCGGCTTGGTGAACGGCAGAGCGTAACGAGCCGTACAGCCCGCTTTGGGCATCTAGGCCAATAACAACTTGGCTGTTGGCTAGTTGTAAAAATACACGTTGGTATTGATCGACTTGTTGATGCAGTTGTTGTACCGATTGTGTATTCAGCTTGAGCTGCAACATCTGTTGCAGTAGTTGATCCAGCTCTTTTTTGGTCGCACGTGCTGTTTCACTGTAGCGATCCATATAACGTGTGTTTTTTCGTTCCAAAAAATCTTTTTCGAGTCGACGCATTTCTTGGATGTGGTAATTCACGGTGGCTTGTTGCAGGCGAACACCATCCAATGCGGATAATTTGTTGAATTCGATGATGCTGACGGCAACGGTCAACATTAAGCCAAGTGTGACCAACACTAGAATTAGGCCATGCTTGGCTTTAATTGTTAAATGACTAAACCACATTTTGTGTGCCTCATTCGAAATGGATTCCAGCGGATACGTAAGCCATATCGGCCATTATGGGCAACAGTGTAGGTCAGGTTTTACTAAAACACAGGCAATGCAAGTGAACTTTGCGTGACATTCTGATCAGTGCTTTTCAATCAGTTCAATTTTGTAACCATCAGGGTCTTCAACAAAAGCAATGATGGTTGTGCCGCCTTGAACGGGGCCTGCGTCACGAATCACATTACCGCCTTGGCTTCGTATGCGTTGGCACGTGTCTTTGGCATTGTCGACCGCGATGGCAATGTGGCCATAGGCGTTGCCGAGTTCGTATTCGTGTTGATCCCAATTGTAGGTGAGTTCAAGCACGCTACCCTCCGATTCATCTTGGTAACCCACAAACGCGAGAGTGTATCGATATTCTGGGTTGTCATGCTGCCGCAGCAAGCGCATGCCCATCATGTCGGTATAGAAGCGAATGGTTCGTTCTAGATTGGTTACGCGTAACATAGTGTGTAATAGACGCATGTGTTGTCCTCAGTCGTTATCGCTGGTTTTTTCTTTAAATTCGCACAAGTCTTCAATCAAACAAGCCGCGCATTTCGGTTTTCTCGCCACGCAAATGTATCGACCATGTAAGATCAACCAATGATGCACATCCTGTTTAAATTCGGTTGGAATATGTCGCAGAAGCTTTTGTTCGACCTCATCGACGTTTTTGCCTTTGGCGAGTCCGGTGCGATTGGATACCCGAAAAATATGCGTATCAACGGCAATGGTTGGTTGTCCAAAGGCGGTATTGAGTACGACATTGGCGGTTTTTCGGCCTACGCCCGAGAGGGCTTCTAACGCGGGTCGGTTTTGTGGCACGTCACCGTGATGACGTTCTATGAGTTGCTGGCACATTTGTATGATGTGCTTGGCTTTGCTGTTAAATAGGCCGATGGTTTTAATGTAAGCTTTTAGGCCATCCTCACCCAATGCAAGTAGGCTCTCTGGGGTGTTGGCCACGGGAAATAACAAGCGTGTTGCTTTGTTGACACTGACGTCGGTCGCTTGCGCTGAGAGCGCGACGGCGACCAATAGCTCAAACGGTGTGTTGTATTCGAGTTCGGTTTTCGGTTCGGGGTTGGCCGAACGCAGGCGTGTTAAGATGACACGACGTTTTTCACGATTCATGGTGTTTTATAAACTGACAATGAGGGGCTGTTATAAACAGTTTGTGTTCTCAGTGCAACGTTGCCGAATTGCTCTGTCTTTGATTCTCGCTCATGCACGACGTTTGAAAGCGAACAGGGTATACTCAAGTCTGTCTGATTGAGAGTACATCGCCTTGTTTGCTGATATTGAATTTAACCCGCGCATCCTGCTGGGTTTAGAACGTTTAAAAATAACCGAACCCACGCAAGTGCAGTCATTGATGTTGCCGTTAGCCATGGCTGGGCGTGATTTGCAAGTGTGTGCCGAAACGGGTAGCGGAAAAACGCTGGCGTACTTGCTGCCTGTTCTGCAACGGTTGTTGGATGAGCCCGCTCAAGGTGATGGCACTCGCGTATTGATCTTATTGCCGACGCGCGAATTAGCGCGACAAGTGTTTAAAGTATTAAAGCCGTTTACTGAATTGACGCGTTTGCAAGCCGGTGTGTTAACGGGCGGTGAAGAATTCAAATTTCAAGCGGCCATGTTGCGCAAAAATCCTGAAATTGTGATTGCCACCACAGGGCGCTTGGTGGATCACATTGGTCGTAAGACCATCGATCTCAGTCGCATTGAGTGTCTTATTTTGGATGAAGCAGACCGTATGCTGGATATGGGATTTGCCGAAGACATGGAGATTATTGTCAATCACTGTGGACAGCAGCGTCAGACTTTTATGTTGTCTGCCACCTTGCGTCATGAAGGGGTCGGGCGCATTGCACGCGCCATGTTATCCGACCCTGAAATCATTACAACGGATCATGCGCGTGAACAGCATGCGTATATTCAGCAACAACGCATTTTGGCCGATGATAATGCCCATAAAGATCGCCTCTTAACGTGGTTGTTGGCCAATGAAACTTATGACAAGGCCATTGTGTTTGTGAACAAACGCAGTGAAGTGGATCGCTTGTTTGTGTTTTTGCGTCGCCATCAAGGCAGTGTTGCGGCATTGCATGGTGAAATGACTCAAGATGAGCGTAATTACGTCATGCAGTCGGTGCGTCAAGGTAAGCGTCGTATTTTGGTGGCGACTGATGTGGCTGCACGAGGTCTGGATGTAGAAGGTCTCGACTTGGTCATTAATTATGATTTAGCGCGTAAGGGTGACGAGTATATCCATCGTATTGGTCGTACGGGTCGTGCCGGTCAGCAAGGCACGGCCATTAGTTTGATCGCGCCGTATGAATGGAATTTAAAAGCCTCTATTGAACGTTACCTTGAGCAGGTGATGACCCCTCGTACGATTAAAGAACTCGAAGGGAACTATAAGGGGCCGAAAAAAGTAAAAGCATCGGGCAAGGCCGCCGGTAAGAAAAAAACCAAAGTGGATGCGAAAAAAAGCGCTAAGAAAGCACCTGCGAAAAAAGCAGCTGCTGTTAAAAATGATAAAAAACGCGCTGGCCCTCGTCCGTCTCGCCCAGCGGGTACGCTGATGGACAGTGAGGGTTTTGCGCCAATCAAACGCAAACCATCCGCGACGGATTAATTGTTTGTGAGCCAAACACACTCATCCTGAGTGCGTTTGGCGGTTCTTGCTAGGGTGCAATGAATAACGCGACGTACTGAGCGGTAGTGCTATAACTGACCAAATCGGCCGGCATTGTAATCTTGAATCGCTTGTTCAATTTGCTCGACGGAGTTCATGACAAAGGGACCGTAGTGAACGACGGGTTCTCGCAGCGGCCGTCCAGTCAGTAGCAAGATAGAAGAATCTTGCTCGGCCTTTAGTTGCACCTCGCCCTGATGATCAAAAATCAATAAATGCCCAGCATGGCTGGTGGGTTGCGTCAGTAATTGTCCTTCGTAGACGTAGGCCATGACTTGGTGATCGCGTTTCACTGGCAGAGTCAGCTCGGCTCCAGCGGGTAATTCAATGTCTAGGTAGTGCGCATTGGCTGCCAGTGTGGACAATGGCCCTGAATGTTCAATGCCATCAATCTGCCAATCACCAGCAATGACATGCAACTGCGTACCGTTTTCTAATTGAACGTGTACGACTTCTTCCATCGGAACGTCACGATACTGCGGGGCTGACATCTTTTCGGCGGCGGGCAGGTTTATCCAGAGTTGAAAGCCATGCAGTCGATCGAGTTCACGCGCGGGCATCTCGCTATGAATGATGCCTTTACCCGCAGACATCCATTGCACACCGCCGCTGTTGATCAAGCCAGTGTTGCCTAGGTGGTCTTTGTGAGTCAGGCTACCATGACGCAAATAGGTTAATGTCTCCATGCCGCGGTGCGGGTGAGGCGGAAAGCCCCCGATGTAATCGTTTGGATTATCGGAGCCCAGTTCATCCAACATGAGAAATGGATCGGTGAGCTGCTGATTGAATAACGAAAGACGTTTGATTTTGACACCGTCGCCATCGGAGCTTGGCCGACTAGCAATCATGTGTTTAATGGGGGTCATAGTGACAATACCTTGTCTGTTCAAATTGACCTTACTGTACCTTGCTTTTTGTGTTGTGATGAGCGGAAAAAATCGCGTGAAACATTCGATTTTTTAGATTAAACGGCCGATTGAGCTTCGATTTGTTCGTCTAAGCCTTGCGTGATGGCGGTACATAACCGCTGACAAATCTGCGCGTCGGAGAATGGGTTGCCATCTTCGTCGACAATGAAAAAGATATCCGATACGCGCTCACCTTCCGTCAAAATTTTAGCGCCCTGAAGTTGCGCGTTAAAATCCGACAAAATGGCACCAACGCGTGCTAAGAGACCGGGACGATCTGCTGCCACGACCTCGACAATGGTGCGCAGCATAAGAGGGTCATTGCTGATGGTTACTTTGGTTGCGACCGGAAATTGTTTCAGCGCCCTGGGGGTTCTGCGCTGGATAATATTCGGTCGTTGAGAGGGCGTAGATAACGCGGTCTCTAATGTACTGCGTATGTGTTCGATGCGTTTGGGGTCGTCAATTGGACGGTTGGCTTCATCGAGAATAATATAGGTATCGACGGCATTGTGCTCTTTTTCGGACGTCATGATTCGTGCGTCCTGAATATTGATATTGAGCTGATCCAGTGTTGCTGTGGTGATGGCAAATAAGTTGGGTTGATCTTTCATGAAAATGAACAGTTGCGTTGCGCCTTCGAATTCATGGCTGGATGTTTGACGCAGAGCGATCAGCGGAGCAGGATTTTGTCCGTGCGCATGAATCATCAGGGTATGCCAAATGATGTTGTCAGCACCTTCGCGTAAAAAATAGTCGTCCCCGGGTTCTCCCCAAATCGTTAAGATTTGCTCGTCGGTCAGACCTTGTAAGCGTAATTGTTCAAGCGCTTCCTGCTGGATTTCGTCAATGACGTCGTCTTTATTCATCGGGTTGCCCAGTCCACGCCGAAGTGCGGCCAGCGTATTGGTGTACAGGTCGTTCATTTGCTCTGCACGCCAAGGCGTCCATAGTTTGGGATTGGTGGTGACGACATCGGCCACGGAAATCAAATACAGATGATCAAGGTGCTGTTGATCACCGACTTCTAACGCAAATTGATGAATATCCTCAGGGTTGTTCAGATCTAAGCGTTGCGCGGCATTGGACATCAGTAAGTGATTGGCGACAAGCCAAGCCACTAAGTGGCTATCGGTTGGGCGTAAATTATGCTGCCGACAAAACTGAACAGCAATTTCCTCGCTGTTTGCGCAATGATCGCCTTCGTGGCTTTTGCCGGTGTCGTGCAGAAGTGCGGTCAGGTACAGTATTTCTTTTTTCGGCACGCGATGAATCAAACGTGACGCCAATGGGTATTGCTCGCGAAGTTCGGCAAAGCGAAAGTGGCGTAATAATCGCGCCATGCGCATACTGTGTTCGTTGACGGTGTAAACGTGATACAGATCGTGCTCCATCATGCCGATGATGGACCCGAACTCGGGAATATAGCGTCCCAGGATGCCATAGCGCATCATGCGTGAGAGTTCTCTCACGACGCATGAATTGTTGCGCATCAGTTGCATGAATAGTTCGTTGTGCTGGCGATTGCTGCGAAATTGGTCGTCGATTAGGTGTCGATGATCACGCAATGCGCGAATGGTATTCGCATGAATGCCTTTCGCGCTGGGGTATTGCGCCATCATCACGAAAACACGTAATAGCCAGCTGGGATCTTGGGCGAACAGGTCGTGTGTGAGTAGTTTTAAGTACCCATCAGAAAAAACAAAATGCTGATTTAAGGGTTCGATGACTTGGCGAACATCGGCGCGCATGACATCGTCATGAAAATGCAACAGTAGTAGATCGCATAATTCCATTGTGGCCAATTGTTTGCGATAAAAACGTGACATGAATTGCTCAACCCCAAGCAGATTGCCATCGTCTTCAAAGCCAAGTAACCTGGCAATTTCACGCTGTAAATCGAACAGTAAACGGTCTTCTTCTCGACCAGCCAGCATGTGTAAGGCATAGCGAACCTGCCATAAAAAGTGCTCGCTTTTGCGTAGCTGCTGATGTTCGAAATGCGTTAAGAAGCCGTTGTCTTCCAACGCTTGAAGGCTTCCTTGGCCAAAATGACGCATCGTTACCCAGCTGATGGTTTGAATGTCTCGTAATGAACCACGGGAGTTTTTTACACAGGGTTCGAGGTTGTGTTCCGTGTCTTTGTGTTTGCGATGTCGGAGTTGAATTTCTTCCCACTTGGCATTAAAAAACTGCGCCGTTGGCCAAATTTTATCCGCCGCGGTGTGCCTTAATAACTGTTGGTGCAGTTCGGTATCACCAATCAGTAAACGACTTTCCATCAGGTTTGTGATTACGGTTAGGTCTTTTTCAGCTTCCTGCACACACTCTGATAATGTGCGGACACTGTGCCCAATATCGAGCTTTAAATCCCACAATAACGTAATGAATGACTGAAGTTGGTCACTGCTGACATGAATCTGCTCTTCTTGTTGCGCTAACAGCAGAAGATCAATGTCAGAATGTGGATGCAGTTGACCTCGACCGTAACCACCTACAGCAATGAGAGCAAAGCCCTGTTGAGGCAATTGTAGGTGTTGCCACAGGCATTGTAACAGCGTGTCCATGATGTTGGCACGTCGATGGATCAGTGTGGTGGCATCGAGTGTGGCACGAAAATAGTGATGAGATTCGGCCTGTATACGCGCCAGCAATGGCTTGATCACCATTAATGGCGACGGCTTAAGCGCCAGTTCCTTGAGTAACTCGCTGGCATCGATGCTGGGTAGTTCTGGACTTGCCTGAGTGACCGTCATGACAGGATCACCAAAATTGCGTCTCTTCACGGCGACGTGTCAACACATCGACGCCCGTTTCTGTGACCAACAGTGTGTGTTCCCATTGGGCCGATGGTTTGCGGTCTTTGGTGACTACCGTCCATCCATCGTTCAGTAATTTGTTGAAGCGTGTTCCTTGATTGATCATTGGCTCAATGGTGAAGATCATACCAGGCTGCAGCGTCAGACCGGTGTTGGGGCGGCCATAATGCAGTACTTGTGGTTCTTCATGAAACACTTGGCCGATGCCATGACCACAATATTCGCGCACCACAGAATAGTGATTTTTCTCGGCATGTTGCTGAATAGCATGGCCTATGTCACCGAGTCGAGCACCGGGTTTGACCATGTCGATTGCCAGGTAAAGACATTGTTGTGTGACGTCGACTAAACGCTTGTCTGCTGGTGAGGGTTCACCAACATAGAACATTTTACTGGTGTCTCCGTGATACCCATCTTTAATCACGGTAATGTCAATATTAACGATGTCACCTTTTTTCAACAGTTTTTCGTCGCTAGGAATGCCGTGACAAATAACGTGGTTGATGGAGGTGCAAATGGATTTAGGGAATCCATGATAATTAAGCGGCGCTGGGATAGCTTGCTGTTGAACAGTAATGTATTCGTGACAAATGCGATCGAGTTCACCGGTACTGATGCCAGGTTTGACATAGTCACCTATCATTTCTAACGCTTCCGCCGCTAAGCGGCCAGCAATACGCATTTTTTCGATTTCGTCGGCAGTCTTAATGATGACACTCATGAACGCACTATACCTAATCAACAAAACACCATTGTACTGTGTGAGTGGCGAGGCGCAAACCGCTATTCGTTGGCCATGAAACAAATTGTCGGCTTTGTCATGTTCTGGGTCAGGCTTGTTCCATGACTAGCGTTTATTGCGTAGAAATGGTATAAAGCCGCCGCGAAAAGCAACCGGTGTGTTCCTGTTAGAACGCATTCGGTAATGACACACATGCACCACACGCCAATCCGGGGTGCCTTTGCTCGCAAAGGTCGGTGAGGTGGGTGTATGGAGGCCTAACCCAATTATTTTAAGGTAAATATCATGGCACAAGTAAGCATGCGTGACCTGCTGAAGGCAGGCGTTCACTTCGGTCACCAAACTCGTTACTGGAACCCTAAAATGGGTAAGTACATTTTTGGTGCGCGCAACAAAATTCACATCATCAACCTTGAGCACACCGTTCCTGCGTTAAATGATGCGTTGAAATTAGTCGAAGCGATGGCTGCGAAAAACAACAAAGTTATGTTTGTTGGTACTAAGCGCGCTGCGGGCAAAATCATGAAAGAACAAGCGGAACGTGCGGGCATGCCCTTCGTTGCACACCGCTGGTTGGGCGGCATGCTGACCAACTACAAAACGATTCGTCAATCGATCCGCCGTTTGCGTGACCTTGAAGGCCAACAAACCGATGGTACGTTTGAACAGCTGACTAAAAAAGAAGCGTTGATGCGTACTCGTGAGATGGAGAAGCTTGAGCGCTCTATCGGTGGTATCAAGGAAATGGGCGGTTTGCCTGATTTGTTGTTCGTGATCGACGTTGATCATGAGCGTATCGCCATTCAAGAAGCCAATAAATTGGGTATCCCAGTTATCGGTGTGGTTGATACCAACTCAAACCCAGATGGCGTAGATTACGTTATTCCTGGTAACGACGATGCGATCCGTGCAATCCAAATTTATGCGTCAGCCATCGCTGATGCAGTTTTGGAAGGCAAGCAGCAAAATGGTGCAACGCCAAGTGAATTCGTTGAAGTTGCTGAAGCGGCGCAAGACGCTGCCGAGTAAGTTGACGATATAAAAGGGGGGCAACCCCCTTTTTTTGAATTAGCGATTGCTGCAAGGCAGTAATCAATCGTGTGAATGCATCTTGTTTTGTAATACATCTTGAGTATCGTCGTGTACTCATGATCATTCACAGCTGGGCGCATGATTGCTTAGGTGGTCATGGCTCAATGAAAGCCCGAATTTGACAATTTGAAGAGGATTAGGACATGGCGAGCGTATCAGCAGCATTGGTAAAAGAACTGCGCGAGCGTACTGGTTTAGGTATGCTTGAGTGCAAGAAAGCACTGACTGAAAATGATGGTGACATCGAAAAAGCAATCGATGATTTGCGTAAAAATTCTGGCTTAAAAGCAGCCAAAAAAGCCGATCGTACTGCCGCTGAAGGTAAGATTCGTGTCGTTGTTGATGGTGGTGTTGCGGTCGTTGTTGAAGTTAACTCAGAAACGGATTTCGCCGCTGGTGATTCCAACTTCAACAACTTTGCTGATGCGGTCGTTGCGAAATTGGCAGCAACCAAAGAAGCCGATGTTGCTAAGCTGATGGAAGGCGAGCTGGAAGAAGCGCGTATGGCGCTGGTGCAAAAAATTGGTGAGAACATTACGGTTCGTCGTCCTGCTGTGATTGAAGCAGAAACCGTCGGTGCGTACGTTCACTCAAACGGTAAGATCGCGTGTGTTGTCGCTTTAAAAGGTGGCAACGAAGAAGTGGCAAAAGACATCGCCATGCACGTGACGGCTTCTAATCCACGCGTTGTTCGCGCTGAAGACATGCCAGAAGATGTGGTTGCTAAAGAAAAAGAAATCATCAAGGCACAGCCTGACATGGCTGGTAAACCAGATGAAATCGTTGAAAAAATGATGGTTGGCCGTATCAGCAAGTTCTTGAAAGAGAACAGCTTACTGGATCAGCCATTTGTTAAAAACCCAGAGCAAACCATTGCTCAGTTGGCCAAATCTGCGGGTGCAGAAGTGATTTCTTTTTTGCGCTTAGAAGTGGGTGAAGGCATTGAAGTTGAGAAAGTCGACTTTGCTGCAGAAGTTGCTGCTCAGCTGAAGGGCTAAGCAAGCCGGGTGGTCGTCTATCGATTACCCAATACTATGCCGGGCTCGCCCGGCATATTTGTATTTAATCATCCTGTTTGGAGATCATCATGGCCGATCTGAAAAGTGCAAAATACAAACGCATCTTATTGAAACTCAGCGGTGAGGCCCTTATGGGCGATATGGATTTTGGTATTGATCCTAAAGTATTGGACCGCATGGCGCTTGAAATTGCACAGTTACGTGGCATTGGTGTTCAGGTTGGATTGGTGATTGGTGGCGGTAACTTGTTCCGCGGTAAAGCGTTGAGCGAAGCGGGTCTGGATCGTGTTGCTGGTGATCACATGGGCATGCTGGCAACGGTCATGAACGCGTTAGCCATGCGTGATGCACTGGAACGTGCCAATATGCCAACGCGTGTCATGTCGGCCATTCCAATGAGTGGTGTTGTTGATCATTACGATCGGCGCAGCGCTATCCGTGCGTTAGAAGCCGGCGATGTGGTCATTTTTTCGGCTGGCACTGGCAATCCATTCTTTACAACCGATTCGGCCGCCTGTTTGCGCGGCATCGAGATTAACGCTGAGGTGGTTTTGAAAGCCACCAACGTCGATGGTGTGTATACTGCAGACCCTAAGAAAGATCCTAGCGCTGAAAAATACGATACGCTAACGTACCAAGAGGTGCTGGAGAAGCAATTGGGCGTGATGGATTTAACCGCAATTTGTCTGGCTCGTGACCATAATATGCCGTTGCGAGTTTATAATATGAATGAATCTGGTGTGTTGGCGCGCTTGGTAACAGGCGGTGATGACGGCACTTTGATTGTAAGTTGAGGAACAACACGATGATCAATGATATTCAAAAAGACGCTGAAGAGCGCATGGCAAAAAGTGTCGCGGCGTTAGTAGAAGCCTTTAAGCGAGTTCGTACCGGTCGTGCGAATCCCAATATTTTTGATTCGATCATGGTGAACTATTACGGCTCACCGACCCCATTAGCACAAGTAGCGAATATTATTGTGGAAGATGGGCGTACCTTGGGTATCAATCCTTGGGAGAAGAATTTAGTGCCTGAGATTGAAAAGGCCATCATGAAGTCGGATCTTGGTTTAAACCCGAATACGTCAGGTGATACCATCCGTGTTCACATGCCGGCATTGACGGAAGAAACTCGTCAGCAGTTTATCAAGCAGGCGCGTGCTGAAGCAGAAAAAGGCCGTGTGTCTGTGCGTAATATTCGCCGCGATGCCAATGCCAGTCTCAAAGATCTTTTGAAGGAAAAAGCCATCTCGGAAGATGAAGAGCGTGGCGCTGAAGATCAAATCCAGAAATTAACCGACAAGTTTATTGGCCAAGTAGACAGTTTGCTGGCGGATAAAGAAAAGGACTTGATGCAGGTTTAATTTCGACCCATGTCGACTAGTATCAATGATTGTCTGGCCGCGCACGGCCAGACACCTCGACACGTAGCCATTATTATGGATGGCAACAATCGTTGGGCCAAGCAGCGGCATTTGCCGGGCGTTGCTGGTCATAGGGCGGGGGTTAAGGCTGTGCGTGCGGTGGTGGAAGTGTCTGCACGTCAAGGCGTTGAGGTGTTGACCCTGTTTGCCTTCAGCAGTGAAAATTGGCGACGACCTGAAGCGGAAGTCTCCGCCCTCATGCAGCTGTTTTTATCGGCCTTGCAACGGCAAGTCAAACACTTACATGAGCACAATATTCGCCTCATTGTGATGGGCGATTTGTCTCGTTTTACGCCAAAAATTCAGCAAGCCATCGAAGCGGCTCAACAGCTTACTGAGCACAATAGCGGGTTAACATTGGCGGTTGCGGCAAACTATGGCGGCCAATGGGACATTGCTTCTGCGGCAAAACGCATTGCGCTGGATGTGCAAGCTGGCCGCTTACGGGTCGATGATATTGATGAACAGCGTTTTCATCAGTACACCTGGTTGCATCAGTTTCCGGCTCCCGATTTGCTCATTAGAACCGGTGGTGAGCAGCGCATCAGTAATTTTATGTTGTGGCAAAGTGCATACACCGAGCTGTATTTTTCTGATGCCTATTGGCCAGATTTTAAGCAGCAAGAATATCAAAACGCATTAGCGGCCTTTGCCGAGCGAACTCGCCGCTTTGGACGGACCGATGCGCAACTAAAGGATGCTGAATAGCATGTTTAAGCAACGTGTATTAACTGCTTTGGTTTTGGCACCGATCATGATCGGTGGCATATTTTTCTTAGAACAAACCTACTTTGCGTTATTTATTGGATTGATTGCCACACTTGGCGCTTGGGAATGGGCCAATATTGCGGGCTATGAAAAAAGTACCGGCCGTATTGCTTACGCTTTTTTTGTCGCGGTGTGTTTGTTCTTCAGTGCGCAATTTCTTCACGCATACCCCAGTTTCGTTATCTACTTTTTAGCGATTGGTACGTTATGGTGGGCCATCGCCTTTGCTTTGGTGCGGCGCTACCCCGGTGGTACGCGATTATGGAATGCCAGACCCATTCGAGCCATGTTGGGGTTGTGTGTATTAATTCCAATGTGGGTTGGTTTTGTTGAGCTTAAACAGCAAGAACACAGCAGCTTATTAATCATTTATGTGATGTTCGTTATCTGGGGGGCGGATACGGGAGCGTATTTCTCGGGTAAGCGTTGGGGGCGCAGCAAATTAGCACCGTCAGTCAGCCCCGGTAAATCCTGGGCGGGTTTTTGGGGCGGTTTGGTGACGGCGTTATTGGTGGCGTTGGTGTTTGGTCTTTACGTACACGAAGCGATTCGTCCGGTTACTTTCGACAATGCGTGGAAATTGATTGTCATTACTGTGGTTACCATGGTGATTTCTGTGCTGGGTGATCTCGTAGAAAGTATGATGAAGCGCCATCGTGGTATCAAAGACAGTTCGGCGTTGTTACCAGGGCATGGTGGTATTTTGGATCGTATCGACAGTATGGCCGCTGCGGTGCCGGTGTTTGCATTTAGCATGTTGATGTTGGGTTGGAGTCTTGTTGCATGAGACAAGCGGTGACCGTATTGGGCTCCACGGGTTCCATCGGTATCAATACCTTGGATGTGATTGCCCGTCACCCTGATCGTTATTTCGTTTTTGCCTTGGGTGCGGGTAAAAATGTGACGACAATGGCGCAACAAATTGTGCTCTTTCAACCGCGCTATGCGGTATTGGCGGCGGAAGCGGATGCCTTGCAATTACAAGCGCAATTGCCCAGTGGTACGCCCACAACCGTGCTGTTCGGGGATGCTGCTATGGCCATGATAGCTCGTCATGATGACGTCAGTATTGTGATGGCGGCCATTGTCGGCGCAGCAGGGTTGTTACCGACGTTGGCCGCCGCGCAAGCGGGTAAGCGAGTATTGCTGGCGAACAAAGAAAGCTTGGTCATGGCTGGACCATTGTTTATGCAGGCCGTTGCCGATGGCGGTGCACAATTGTTGCCCATTGACAGTGAACACAACGCCATTTTTCAAGCCATGCCAGTCGGTTTTCAGGGCGACTATGATGCGGCAGGAATCAAGCAAATCTTGTTGACGGCTTCGGGTGGTCCATTTCGGGGTTGGTCCAGCGCTCAACTTCATCATGTGACTCCCGCTCAAGCCGTTGCCCATCCCAATTGGTCAATGGGACAAAAAATTTCCGTTGATTCGGCCACATTGATGAACAAAGGCTTAGAGTTAATCGAAGCGTGTTTTCTATTTCACTGTCAGCCTGAACAAATACAGGTGGTGGTTCATCCGCAAAGTGTGATTCATTCGATGGTGCAGTATTGTGATGGCTCGGTCATCGCGCAACTGGGGCAGCCTGATATGCGAACCCCGATTGCTTATGGTTTGGCTTGGCCTGAGCGTATTGAGGCTGGCGTCGAGGCGTTGGATTTGTTTCAAATCGCGCGGTTGGATTTTTGCCAAGCCGATGAGGAGACGTTCCCCTGTTTGACTCTGGCACGTGAGGCATTTGCGGCAGGAGGAACGATGCCTGCGGTTCTTAATGCCGCCAACGAAGTGGCCGTTGAGGCATTTCTTGCGGAACAAATTCACTTCGATCGTATTCCAACGCTGATTCAGTACACCATGCAGCAGCATACGGTTGAACCCATGATAGGATTGCAACAAGTGCTTAATGTCGATAGCTGGGCGCGTGAATGTGCCAAACGAGCGTTGATTGAGGGCACACTGTGACCATTTTGTATTTCATTATTGCCATCAGCATTTTGGTGGTGGTTCACGAGTATGGTCATTACTGGGTGGCGCGGCGCTGCGGTGTTCATGTCATACGTTTTTCTGTCGGTTTTGGTAAGCCACTGTGGTCTTGGCGCAATTCATCGGGTACGGAATTTTCGGTCGCCCCGATTCCTTTGGGTGGCTATGTCAAAATGCTGGATGAACGTGAAGCGCCTGTGCCCGATGCGTTGTTGTCTCAAACGTTCAATCGCAAACCGCCTTGGCAGCGTATTGCCATTGCTTTGGCAGGACCTGTGGCCAACTTCATCTTTGCGGTATTGGCTTACGCAGCACTGCAATGGCACGGTGTGACGGGATTGATTCCCGTAGTGGGCAGTGTCGAAGTAGACTCGCCCGCGTCGTTAGCAGACGTGCGTATGGGGGATGAGATTGTTGCGATTAATGGTCGAGTCACTGCCACTTGGGAAGACGTGAACTGGCAGTTGTTGTCGTTTATTGGTGAAGATGCTGACATCGTTGTTTCGTTAAAACGAGATGGGATGCCATCGGATGTGATGGTGTCATTGCGTGATTGGTTGACGGCAGAGGACATGCCCAATCCACTACTCAGTTTGGGGGTTCGTCCTCGCCAAGTCCCTATTCCCGCAATGTTAGCGGATGTGTTACCAAATAGTGCGGCTGAGCGAGCAGGCTTGCGAGCAGGAGACGAGATCGTTTCAGTGAATGGCGTATCGATTGATGATTGGTACGCGTTAACGGCGCTATTGCAACGCTCTGCGGAACAGATGCTGATGGTGGAAATTCGTCGAGCACAGGGTTACGAATCACTCTTAGTCGTACCCGACAGCCGTACGACGGACAGTGGTGACGTGCAGGGCTACATTGGGGCTCGTGTGCAAGCTCCCGCATTTCCGGCGACATGGCTTACCACATCGAACAGTACCTTATGGCAATCGATGCAACAGGGTTGGCAAAAAACGTACGAATTAATTGGTTTTACACTCGCTTCATTATGGAAAATGGTGGCAGGCGATGTCTCAGTAAAGAACTTGAGCGGTCCGATTACCATTGCTAAAGTAGCGGGCGATACGGCCAGCAGTGGTTGGATGGATTTTGTTGGTTTTCTTGCGTTGTTAAGTGTTTCCCTTGGCGTACTGAATTTGTTACCCATACCAATGCTGGATGGCGGGCACATTGTGTTTTATCTCGTAGAAATGATGCGAGGAAAACCGGTACCAGAGTCGGTGCAAATGGTGGCTATTCAGATCGGCTTTGCCGTATTGATTGGACTGATGTTGATCGCTTTTTACAATGATATTAGCCGCCTCTAAGGGTGGCTCTAACTGGATGTATTAGATGCGTTTTTTAGTGTTAGCGCTGTTGTTTGTGAGCGCGTCGGCCGCCTTTGCTTCGCAGCCGTTTGTGGTAGAAGACATTCGTTTAGAAGGCTTACAGCGTGTTTCTGCAGGTACTGTGTTCGATGCCTTCCCCATTGGTGTTGGTGAGTCGATCAGTTCAGAACGTTTGGCGGCTGCCAGCAAGAGTTTGTTTCGTTCAGGATTGTTTAATGATATTCAGTTGTATCGCGATGGCAATGTACTGGTGGTGCAATTAGTTGAGTTACCAACCATCACCAGCATTGATATTCAGGGTAATAAAGCCATTCAAACCGAGATGTTGTTGGATGGATTGAAGCAGTCAGGTCTGGCAGAAGGGTTGGTGTTTAAGCGCGCCACGTTGGAGCGCATTGCCATGGAACTGGAGCGTCAATACGTAGCGCAAGGCCGTTACGATGCGAACATTTCGACCGAAGTGGTGCGTCTGCCTCGTAATCGCGTGTCGTTGAATATTCAAGTCGACGAAGGCAATGTGGCGAATATTGCTCATATTAATATTGTGGGTAATGAGGTGTTCAGCAACGACGAGTTGTTGAAGCAATTTGAGTTACAAACGACTCATTTTTGGTCTTGGTACGCGGGAGACAACAAATACAGCCGCGAGAAGCTTGGTGGTGATTTAGAGACGCTGCGCTCATTTTACTTGGACCGTGGTTACATTCGATTCAATATTGAATCGACCCAAGTCTCTTTGTCGCCGGATAAAAAAGGCGTTTACATTACCATCAACGTCTCTGAAGGTGATCTTTACACCGTTAATGATGTGCGCTTGGCGGGTAACTTCGTACTCGATGAAGCCGTTATGGAGCGTTTGTATTTGATTCGTGAAAATGACACGTTTTCTCGACGTCGAGTCACCTTAACGTCGGATCTGATGTCAAGGCGTTTGGGCAATGAGGGTTACACCTTTGCTAAAGTAGACGGCATTCCACGCATTAATGATGACGATAAAACCGTCGACCTGACGTTTTTTGTCGATCCTGGCAAACGCACTTATGTGCGACGCATTAATTTTACCGGTAATGAAACCACGATTGACGAAGTACTGCGTCGTGAGATGTTGCAAATGGAAGGTGGCTGGGCGTCGACAGAGAAAATTGACGCTGGAAAAAATCGGTTAAATCAGTTGGGTTTTTTTAAAGCGGTCAATGTTGAGACACCAGCGGTGGTGGGTACGGATGATTTGATTGATGTGAATTACCATGTGGAAGAACAACTCAGCGGCAGTTTGAACTTCAATATTGGTTACGCTGGTGGCAGCGGCATGATTTTGGGTGCCAGTGTGAGTCAGAATAACTTCTTAGGTTCCGGTAACCGCATGTCGCTGGGTGTGCAGAAGAACGATGTGGTTCAATCTTATAATTTCTCGTATTTGAATCCGTTTTACACCATTGATGGTGTGAGTCGTGGGTTTAATTTGTTTTATCGTGAGACCGATTTCAAGCAGCTTGGATCGGTGAGTGATTATCAAACGAACACGCTGGGTGGTAACGTCACCTTTGGTTACCCCATTTCCAATGCGCAGCGCGTGTCCTTTTCCGTCGGCTATGCCAATACCGAAATGTTCCGTGGTGTCAATGTTCCATACGAGATCATTGATTTCATTGAGCGCGAGGGCAACGACTTTGATGAATATACGCTTGGTTTAAATTGGCGCTATAACGCCCTGAACCGCGGGTTATTTCCAACTCGTGGTACCGAACATCGAGTTTCTATCGATTTGGCGGTTCCTGGTAGTGATTTGACTTACTACAAGATGAACTATGTCGCTAACTATTATTTTGAACTGGCGACCGATTGGTCATTCCGTATCCGTACCGAGCTAGGTTACGGTAATGGTTATGGCGAGCAAGATGGATTGCCATTCTTCAAGAATTTCCGTTCTGGCGGCATGGGGTCGGTGCGTGGTTTTCGTTCAAACAGCTTAGGTCCTAAGGGGCTTTCTGAGTACGCGGTTGTCGATGTGGCGCAAGCCGATGGCAATGGCTTTAAATTTGAAACGGATGCATTGGGAAATCCCGTTGTGGATGAAAATGCACCACGTTTTGTGTATGTCGAAGATGGCAAAGGCGGTACCGTCGGTCTTGTTAATAATAATCGATATCAGCCGTTGTACGCCGTTGATGAGAATGGCTCTACGGTAACTGCACCGTTTTTCCGTGATAGTGAGCGTGCGCTGGGTGGTAATATTTTGACGGAAGGCAGTCTCGAGCTGATTTTCCCCACGCCGTTCATTGAAGATCGTCGTTCGGTACGTTCGGTGGTGTTCTTAGATGCAGGTAATACGTTTACTGACGAATGTTACACGCCAAATGATCCTGATGTACCCAGCCTGAAGCGGCATCCTTTTTGTCAGGATGGCATTAATTTATCGGATATTCGTACCAGTGCGGGAGTTGGTTTGACGTGGATCACAGCGATTGGTCCATTGACCTTTACTTACTCGTTCCCGTTGAATAAGCAAAAAGGCGATCGCACCGAAGGGTTTGAATTCTCTTTGGGGCAAGTATTTTAATCATAACAACAGATTGGAGAATGAAATGCGTTGGTTATTGTTAACAGCAGGTGTGCTATTCAGTGTGATGTCGATGGCACAAACAAACGTTGCGGTAGTGGATATGGAGCGTGCCTTGTTTTTATCGAACGCGGCACAGGCATCCATTGCTCAGTTTGAAAAAGACAACACAGCCGATATTGAAAAACTAAAAACGCTAGAGCAGTCATTGCGCGATTTGCGTGAGAAAATTGAAAAAGAAACCGACATCATGAGTGAAGACGAAGTGCGGCGTTTACGCAGTCGTTTTGAAGAGCAAAGTGCGGAATTTCAGTTTTTTGCCCGTAAGCTGCAGCAAATGGAGCAACAATGGAAGCGAGATTTCTTCCAAACACAATTGCCTAATATTGAGCGTTTATTAAAAGCGATTATCGAAGAAGGCGGTTATGATGTGGTTTTGCAATCGGGTGCGGTGATTTATTCAAGCCCCAGCATCGATTTAACGAGAACACTACTCGAACGTTTGAATGCCAAATAAGTGTGGTTTAACCAATGCCTATGACATTAGCGGAGTTAGCCGCTCATATTGATGCCACGCTAGAACAGGGTGATGGCCAGCAACCCATTACGGGCGTAAATACGCTCAAATCGGCGACGTCGGAACACATCAGTTTTTTGGCCAATGATCGCTATCGATCGCAATTGCATGCCACGAAGGCTGGCGCGGTCATTGTGCACCCGGATTTTGCCGCTGAAGTCCCCACGGTTGCGTTGGTGAGTGCTAACCCATATCGGAGTTTTGCATTAGCCACGCAACTGTTTGATAACCGGCCCAAGGTGGTTTGTGGTGTTCATGCCAGTGCGGTTGTCGCCGCTTCGGCGCAGTTGGCTGAGGGGGTGCGTATTGCTGCAAATGCGGTTATTGGTGAGCATGTGGTTGTCGGTGCGAATACGGAAATTGGTGCAGGTTGTGTTATCGGTGCCGGAACGCAATTGGGGCAAGATTGTTGCTTGCATGCCAATGTGACGGTGTACCACGATGTCATGATTGGTGATGCGGTGATCATTCATTCGGGAGCGGTCATTGGCGCGGATGGCTTTGGTTTTGCACCTTATCAGGGGCGCTGGGAAAAGATTGCCCAACTTGGTCGAGTGCGCATTGGAAACCACGTTGAAATTGGTGCCAATACCTGTATCGATCGTGGCGCACTTGAAGACACGATCATTGATGATCATGTGATTTTGGATAATTTGATTCAAATTGCCCATAACGTGCATGTCGGAGAGTCTTGTGCGATGGCGGCCTTTGCCGGCGTGGCCGGTAGTACGACTCTTGGTAAGGGGTGCACCATTGCGGGTAATGGTGGCGTGGCTGGGCATCTCACATTAACCGATGGTGTTCATGTTGGACCGAAAGCGGCGATCACTAAATCCATTACCGAGGCTGGCGCTTATGCCTCTGGCACGGCTCAAATGCCCATGAATGAATGGCGACGCAGTGCAACGCGTTTTCGTCAATTGGATGCCATGGCAAAACGTTTGCAACACATTGAGAAGCAGCTGGATAACACGCGTGAATAATACACTTACTATTGAAGACATTAAGAAGCTGATACCACATCGTTACCCCTTTTTATTGGTGGATCGGGTATTGGATGTGCAGCTTGATGCTGCTGATGGTGCTCACATCAGTGCGATAAAGAATGTAACCATTAATGAAGAGTTTTTTAACGGTCACTTTCCTGGGCATCCGATCATGCCGGGCGTACTGACCTTGGAAGCCATGGCGCAAGCCGCTGGTTTGCTGGGTATGTCTATTTTGGCCGCTCAAGGTCAGCCGTTGTCGATGTATTATTTTGCCGGTTCCGATCGTGTGCGTTTTAAGCGCCCCATTGTGCCTGGTGATCAAGTGCGCTTAGAGGCGCGTTTCTTGAACGGTCGTCGCGGTATTTGGAAGTTTGACTGTCGTGCACTGGTGGATGGTGCCGTGGTTTGTAGTGCGGAAATTTTGTGTGCGCAACGCGATGCGGAGACAGCATGATTGATTCAAGAGCGATTGTAGACCCTTCTGCCAAGCTAGCAGCCGATGTCGTCGTGGGTCCGTTTAGTATTATTGGTGCCAATGTCGAGATTGCGGAAGGTACAGTGATTGGTCCTCATGTGATCATTCGTGGTCCCACCAAAATTGGTAAGCACAATCGTTTTTTCCAATTTTCGAGCATTGGTGAAGAGTGCCAAGATAAAAAGTACGCGGGTGAACCGACTACCTTGAGTATTGGTGATCACAATGTCTTTCGTGAGGCCTGCACGATTCATCGAGGCACCATTCAAGATCAAGGACATACTCAGATAGGCAGTCATAATTTATTCATGGTGAATGTGCATGTGGCTCATGACTGCGTCGTGGGCGACCATGTTATCGTTGCCAATGACAGCAATTTAGCTGGGCATGTGCACGTGGGTAATTGGGCTATCTTAGGTGGCAGTACGCAAGTCCATCAGTTTTGCCATATCGGTGCACATGCGATGACTGGCGCTGGAACCGTGCTGTTTAAGGACATTCCAGCCTATGTCATGGCCAGTGGACACCCGGCTCAGCCGCATGGTATCAACAGTGAAGGTCTGCGTCGCCGGGGATTTTCTAGCGATGACATTATGGCCATTAAGCGGGCTTATAAAACCGTTTATCGTCAGGGGTTGACTCGTGAAGAAGCCTTGCTTGCATTAGCCGATGCGACTCATGATGAGTCTATTGCGCTGTTTGTTCGCAGTGTTGAAACGTCGCAACGCGGTATTATTCGTTAATGCGTATTGCACTGGTCGCCGGAGAAACATCGGGTGATATGCTCGGTGCTGGTTTAATCAAACACCTGAAGCAGCGTTACCCTGATGCGACCTTTGAAGGCATTGGTGGGCCACTCATGATCGCTGAAGGAATGGATTCTTTTCACCCGATGGAACGGTTATCGGTGATGGGATTGGTTGAGGTGCTGGGGCGTTTATGGGAATTACTTGGCATTCGACGTTCGTTAGTACAGCGTTGGCGCGCCAATCCACCCGATGTCTTCATTGGTATTGATGCCCCTGACTTTAATTTGACACTGGCGCAACGGCTGCGTGAGCAGGGTATTAAAACCGTACATTATGTCAGTCCGTCAGTGTGGGCCTGGCGTAAAAAGCGCGTTATCAAAATCGCCAAAGCCGTCGACTTGATGCTGACCTTATTCCCATTTGAAGCGCAATTTTATCAGCAGCAACAGGTGCCTGTGCGTTTTGTTGGCCATCATCTGGCGGATAAGATCCCTTTGCAAACCGATAGTATCGCCGCTCGTCGCGTATTGGCGGTGGATGAGTCCGCCCCATTGGTGTGTCTGATGCCTGGCAGCCGTCGTGGTGAAGTGGCAAAATTGGGTGATGTGTTTTTGCAGACCGCGCAGAATCTTATGACGCATCAGCCGGATATTCAGTTTTTGATTCCGGCGGCTAATGAAGAACGGCGCGAGCAAATATTAGAGCAAATACATGCCTTGTCGGTTGCTTTGCCGATTCATGTCTTTCTGGGTCAGTCTCATACCTGTATGGCGGCGTCCAATGTGGTGTTATTGGCTTCCGGTACTGCTACCTTAGAAGCCTTGTTGCTGAAGAAGCCGATGGTGGTCAGCTATGTCATGGCACCACTCACGTTTTGGTTATTAAAGCGTATGGTCACTCAGCCCTACATTTCGTTGCCGAATTTACTGGCTGGGCGTGAGTTGGTTCCAGAAATCTTGCAGGATGATGCGACACCGGAACGTCTGGCACAAACCGTGTTTGAACTCTTGCAAGACAACGCCAATACGCAACAGCTACAGGCGGATTTTCTCCAGATTCATCATACGTTGCGTTGTCACGCTGATGAGCAAGCTGCTCAGGCGGTGGCAGAGCTGTTGTCATGAAGGTGAGTACGGCGATTGAGCAACAGTTACTGGATCAGCGCCTGTTGTATTGTGGTGTCGATGAAGCGGGGGCTGGCCCGTTATGCGGTGATGTCATGGCGGCTGCCGTCATCTTAGATCCTGAGAAACCCATTGATGCGTTGAATGATTCGAAAAAATTGTCCGAAAAAAAACGCGAAGCGTTATTTGAGTTGATTTGTGACAGTGCATTGGATTTTTGCATTGCTCGGGCGACGGTCGAAGAGATTGATCGCATCAATATTTTACAAGCACGTATGCTGGCGATGAGTCGTGCCGTTGCGGGTTTACAGTTGTCTTGTCGTTACGCCTTAATTGATGGTAATCGTGTTCCCGACTTGGCCATAGCGGCTACCGCCATCGTCAAAGGCGATGCGTTGGTGGCCAGTATTGCGGCGGCCTCTATTTTGGCGAAGGTTCAACGCGATCGTGAAATGCTGGTCATGGACGAGCAGTACCCAGGTTATGGTTTTGCTCAACATAAAGGGTATGGTACGGCGGTGCATTTGGAAGCATTACGGCGACTTGGCCCGTGCCCAATTCATCGCCGCAGTTATGCACCCGTGAAAGCGCTACTGTGATTTTAATGTCTCTTGCAAGGCATACGTCGTGTCATACAAGGTGTCGCGCAAACTTTCCGCACGGTCGTACTGCGCGAGCTGATGCCACTCTATTCGTTCACCAATCGCGATTTGTAACGTCCTTCCTTGTTTCTTGAACATTTCGGCCGGTATGCGAACCGTGCGTAGAGCCGGGTGTAGTTTTCCGAGTAGATGGAAACTGAGACTGTTTTCTCCAGCAAAGTAGATGGGAATGACCGGTACTTGTGCTTGTTGTATCAATTGCATGCTGCGTAATGACCAAGGACGGTCACTGATTCCACGTTGACCCTGATACCAAGTGGATACTTCACCCGCTGGAAATAACGCGAGCCCGAGTCCTTGGCGTAATTGGTGTAACGATTTTTCGGTGCCTCCCATGCCCTTCGGGCCAGAGGTCTCGAAGGGATTGACCGTTAAAAACAGATCGGAAATGGGGGCGAAGTAACTGAGCAAAAAATTGGCGATGGCGCGAAAATTAGGTCGAATTTTCCCCACCATCATCAGCACAATAACGCCATCGAGAAAGCCAAATGGGTGATTTGATACGGTGATGAACGGGCCTTCTTTGGGAATGGCTCGGTATAACGCATCAACGTCGTAATCGAGAGTAATCTGCAGGTGTTGTAGCAAGCTTTCAATCAGCAAGATCCCTTCTTTGTATTCGAGTTCGGCATAAATACGCTCCATTTTCGGCCCTTTGATGAGGCGCAAAGCCCAGTTGATCTTGGCCTCCGACAGGCCAGTCGCTTGCATTAACCCCGAACGATCAAACAGTTCCATGTACTTACTACCTCTTTGCTATCGCACATTATCGCAGGCTGGCATAATAACAGTGTCGTTTATTCCCTGAAATAGAAGAGTCGCTGTTGAAACAAGTTGATTATGATGTGGTCGTTTTAGGTGCTGGTGCCGCTGGCTTGTTTTGTGCCGCTCAAGCCGGACTGCGAGGGCCTCGTGTGTTGGTGTTGGATCACGCCAATAAACCCGGTAAAAAAATCCTTATGTCGGGTGGGGGGCGCTGTAATTTCACCAATTACTACGTTGAGCCGGATCGTTATCTGAGTCACAACCCCCACTTTTGCAAATCGGCCTTAAGCCGATACACACAATGGGATTTCATCGCCTTGGTTGAGCAGTATGGCATTGGTTACCATGAAAAAACGGCTGGACAATTGTTTTGCGATGACAAAGCGTCGGCAATTTTAGCGATGCTGCTGGATGAGTGTACGCATGCTGGGGTTCAGGTGCAGCTCAGTACCTCGATTCAGGCTCTCGAGGCGCTGGATTCCGATGATGCTCGATATCGTTTGACGACGTCACAGGGTGTTTACACCGCTCACAGTGTGGTCATTGCTACCGGTGGCCCTTCCATTCCTACGCTGGGTGCGAGCGGTTTTGGGTATGATATTGCTCGCCAATTTGGTCTAAACGTCTATCCACATCGACCGGGATTGGTGCCTTTGACGGTGACCGATCATTTTCGTGAGGTCTGTCAGCGTTTATCCGGTACCTCACTGACGGTTGATGTTGCCTGTGGCGATCGCATTTTTCGGGATGATTTGTTGTTTACCCATCGTGGTCTGAGTGGTCCTGCTATTTTACAAATTTCCTCTTACTGGCAAATGGGCGACGTGCTGAGTATCAATTTGCTACCCAATCAAGAGGTACTGACGTTATGGCGAGAGCAGCAGCATGCTCGACCGAAAGTACAGGTCAAAACGTGGCTGGCCGAATGGTTGACACAAAAACTGGCGGACGAATGGGCGGGGGACTTGGCCACAAGACCCTTGTCTAGCCTATCGTTAGAGGAGGTTACCTCGTTGTCAGAGCGGTTGCACCATTGGACCATTAAACCGGCTGGTACCGAGGGGTATCGTACCGCTGAAGTGGCTTTGGGCGGCGTTGATACGGATGAGTTATCGTCAAAAACGATGGAGAGTGTGCGTCAACCTGGATTGTTTTTTATTGGTGAGGTGGTCGATGTGACGGGTCACTTAGGCGGTTTCAATTTTCAGTGGGCGTGGTCGAGTGCTTATGCCAGTGCTCAATATGTTTAGGAACGGGTTTTGTGGCGTGACAATGCGTGTGTGACACGGCACAATGCGTTCCGCTTATACATTCATGGTGAAAATAGTAGGTATAGATTCTATTGATTTTATTTATGGGGTTGAACTCACTACTATTCTCTTGCAGCTAGTGTGGCTCGAATTCGATTCTGTGTTCGGCTTTACTACCAACCACTCAACTTGGAAGGATTGACTCATGTCATACCAAAACGAAACTACTACGGCACAAGCCGTCATTGAAAAAAATGGCGCTCCTTGGGCGGAAATCAAAGCAGAAAACGTTGCTCGCATGCGCTTGCAAAACAAATTCAAAACGGGTTTGGACATTGCTAAGTACACCGCGTCTATCATGCGTCGTGACATGGCTGAGTTTGACAAAGACAAAACTAAGTACACTCAATCATTGGGTTGCTGGCATGGTTTTGTGGGTCAGCAAAAACTGATCTCAATCAAAAAACACTTCGGTTCAACCGAGCGTAAGTACTTGTACTTGTCTGGCTGGATGGTTGCTGCACTGCGTTCTGCATTTGGTCCTCTGCCTGACCAATCAATGCATGAAAAAACTGTGGTTGCTGACTTAGTTCGCGAATTGTACACCTTCTTGCGTCAAGCTGACGCTCGTGAATTGGGTGGTTTGTTCCGTCAGCTGGACGCGGCTCGTCAAGCAGGCGATAACGCAAAAGCAGCTGAAATCCAAAACCAAATCGACAACTATGAAACGCACATTGTGCCGATCATTGCTGACATCGATGCCGGTTTCGGTAACGCAGAAGCCACTTACTTGATGGCTAAGCAAATGATTGAAGCAGGCGCTTGCTGCTTGCAAATTGAAAACCAAGTTGCTGATGAAAAGCAATGTGGTCACCAAGACGGTAAAGTAACCGTACCACACGCTGATTTCCACGCTAAGTTGCGCGCTCTGCGTTACGCTTTCTTGGAACTGGGCGTTGACGAAGGTGTGATCGTTGCCCGTACTGACTCTGAAGGTGCTGGCTTGACCAAAGAAATCGCTGTGGTTAACGAGCCAGGCGATCAAGGCGACATCTACAACTCTTACTTAGACGTTGAAGAAGTTGACGTAAAAGACGTGAAGCACGGTGACGTGTTGTTGAACCGTAATGGCAAGTTGGTTCGTCCTAAGCGTTTGGCATCTGGCTTGTACGAGTTCCGTAAAGGTACTGGTCATGAGCGTTGCGTATTCGATTGTATCGAAGCCATCAATGCCGGTGCTGACCTGTTGTGGATCGAAACAGCCGTTCCAACCGTTCACGAAATCCGTGACATGATGAACGACGTACGTAAAGTACACCCAGATGCGAAGCTGGTGTACAACAACTCTCCGTCGTTCAACTGGACGTTGAGCTTCCGTGAGCAAACTTACGATGCGTGGGTTGCTGAAGGTAAAGACGTTTCTGCTTACGATCGCAGCAAGTTGATGTCTGCTGAATACGACGATTCTCAATTGGCGGCTGATGCAGACGCACGTGTACGTACTTTCCAAGCGGATTGTTCACGCGAAGCGAACGTATTCCACCACTTGATCACGTTGCCAACGTACCACACGACTGCGTTGTCAGTAGACAACTTGGCCAAAGAATACTTTGGTGAAGCTGGCATGTTGGGTTACGTTGCTGGCGTTCAGCGTAAAGAAATCCGTCAAGGTATCGCGTGTGTGAAACACCAAAACATGTCTGGTTCAGACATTGGTGATGATCACAAAGAATACTACGCTGGTGATCGTGCCCTGAAAGCCGGTGGTGCGAAGAATACCTCTAACCAGTTCAACAACATCTAAGTTGTGACGGTTCATTGAGTATGAAAAAGGCGACCTTCGGGTCGCCTTTTTTGTGCTTGCGATTTTCTCGATGGAGTTCGCAGGGTGTTAACGCAGTTGGGTCGGACTGATGGATATGGCGTGTAAGCGGGTACGAATCACGGCCATTTGTTGGAAATCCCCGTTTTTCTGCGCCTCTGCCAGTGCCACTTCCATTTGGCGTAATGCCTGTGCATGACGACCATTTAGAAAGAGCTGCTCTGCTTGCGCACGATGACTCAGAGCGGTTTGGTGTGCGCGGTGTGCAACGTCGGCTAATTCATGCCAGAGCATGGGATTGGTCGGGTGTTGGTGACACAGGTGGCGTAAAACATGAACGGCTTGTTGAGTATCGGTGTGTTTCAGTCGCTGTGCATGGCGTAATTGCAATACCAAATTCTCGGGATGCAGCGTTATTCCTTGCTGCAATTGTGTATCTGCTTCGCCTTGTTGGCCGAGTTGATCCAGTAGTTGCACGTGCAAGTCGATCACGACGGGATGGTGCTGCCAAGGCGCGGGTATGCTGTTCAGTTCTTTCATGGCGTCCTGAGGATTGCCTTGTTGCCGTAAGTAGTTGGCCAAACTGTATCGCCAGGCCGCAAGGTCCAGCGACGTTTCAGGGGCATTTGTCAATTGTTCGATGACGTACTGATGCTGTTTGTCGGTAGTCACTTGATAGCGCAATCGGGCATCATTCTGCAGCAATGCAAATTCAAAACTCCGAGTTCTGTTGATACGCGAACGTGTTTCCGCACGATCGGCTGCATCGGCAATTCGGCCCTCTGTCATGGGGTGTGTGAGCAAAAATTCGGGTGGGCGCTGGCTGTAGCGACTGGCCAGCAGCATTTGTTGAAACATGCTGGACATGGCGTTGGGGTCCAAGCCGGCATTGATCAGAGTGCGCATACCAATTCGATCGGCTTCACGCTCCCAATCACGGCTGTAAGCCAATTGATTCTGAATGCTGGCGGCTTGGCTGCCAACCAATCCGGCAAAACCCGCATCGGGATTGTTGCTTGCGATCAACAAAATACTGGCCAGCAGGGTCGCGATGGCAATCGGTTGTTGGCGTTCGGCTTGTTCTAAGCGACGTGCAAAGTGGCGTTGGCTGATGTGTGCTAATTCGTGGGCGAGTACGGCGGATAACTCATCTTCATCCCGAGCATGCAGCAGCAGTCCATAGTTAATGCCAATAATGCCGCCGGGTACGGCAAAGGCATTGAGTTCACGACTGTCAATAATCACAAATTCAAAATCAGTGAGGGACACTTCGCTGTGCGGAACAAGCCGAAAGATAACATCGTGTAAAAATGTGGTGGCGAGAGGGTGGTCGATGGTGTCGACTTGCGAGCGAAGTTGACGCAGCCACAGGCGTCCGAGCTCATGTTCTTGTTGCAAAGAAACAATCGACGACGCACGATCACCTAGGCTAGGCAGCTCAGGGCTGGCAAGCAGTGAACTTTGAAAGCTGAGTCCGAAGCCGATGCTTAGACTCAGTAACGTACGAGCAACAGGTGTCACAACAGTTATCCTGATCGGTAGGCTTATTTAGAGGTTTTTGAGTGCGCAAGTTCCTAGCGTATCGCGGCTGCCAACGTATAATGGATACCTTAGTGTGGCAAATGGTTTCTTTTGTGTCGAATACAATGAATTATCAACAACAACTGGATGCGAGGGGGTTGGCGTGTCCAATGCCGTTATTGAAAACCAAGTTAGCGCTACAGCAACTGGCTGTTGGTGATGTTTTGTGGGTTATTGCCAGCGATCAAGGCTCTTGGCGCGATATTCCGCGTTACGTTGAATTGAGCGTCCATCAATTAGTGGCCAGCGATGTGGTGGATGGCGATTATCATTTTTGGTTAAAGAAAGGAGCTTAGCATGCTGAATGTGGTGCGCCGTTGGATTGATCGGTATTTGTCAGACGAAGAAGCGCTGTTGTTGTTGTTGTTAATCGGCTTATTTCTCCTTGTGTTAATGAGCCTAGGTTCTGTGTTAATGCCCTTTCTGATTTCAGTGGTGTTGGCGTATTTACTGCAAGGCAGTGTGGTGTATCTCAAGCGTCGAGGTCTGTCGCATTTGTTGGCCACGGTCGTGGTCTTTCTCCTTTTTATGGGCGGATTGCTGGCTTCGTTATTTATCATCTTGCCGTCAATTTGGCAGCAGTTGACTCAGTTTTTTGCCGAACTTCCTCGGATGGCTCTGAAAGGCCAAGAGCTTATGATGTTGTTGCCTGAAAAATATCCGGAGTTAATTTCGGTTGAACAGGCGCAGCAATGGACAAAACAAATTGGCGATGAATTGACGCGCCGCGGTCAGTGGGTGTTGGGCTTTTCTTTATCAGGCTTGACCGGCTTGATGACGATGCTGGTGTATTGTGTATTGGTGCCGATTTTGGTGTTTTTCATGCTGAAGGATTCACAACAAATCATCCATTGGAGTACGTCTTTTCTTCCGGTGCGGCGGAATTTATTGAATCGCGTTTGGCATGAAATGGATCAGCAGATTGCTAACTACATTCGTGGCAAAGTGGTTGAAATTTTGATCGTTGGTGGCGTCAGCTTCATTGTATTTAGCCTGTTTGGGCTGAAGTATTCGGCGCTGTTGGCTCTGGCCGTGGGTTTTTCGGTGTTGATTCCTTACATTGGTGCGGCCGTTGTGACGATCCCGATTGCGTTAGTCGCCTATGTGCAGTGGGGGTGGGGCAACCATTTTGTTTCGTTGATGATTGTGTATTTTATTATTCAAGCACTTGACGGTAATGTGCTAGTGCCTTTGTTGTTTTCTGAAGTCGTTAATCTACACCCCGTTGCTATCATTTTTGCGGTATTGATTTTTGGTGGGTTGTGGGGGTTCTGGGGTGTGTTTTTTGCCATCCCTCTCGCGACGTTGTTCAAGGCCGTGGTCCAGGCTTGGCCGATCGTTGTGCAGGAAGAAGCGCCGTTGGTCGAGGACTAATGATGTAATCCGCTGCGCGCTACTTGTCACCGTCGTTGTCGATCAGTAGACTTGCGCCTTTGGTCAGTTAGCAAGCTGGCAACTCATATTTTGGGAGTGTTGTGTTCATGATTACCGGTAGTATTGTCGCGTTAGTGACTCCTATGCATACGGATGGCCGCGTCGATTGGGATGCCTTGGATCGTTTGGTGGAATTTCACATCAAAGAAGGCACCGATGCCATCGTTGCAGTTGGTACTACTGGGGAGTCGGCGACACTGGACACTCAAGAACATTGCGATGTGATTGAGCGCGTCGTGAAGGTGTGTGCGGGACGCAAACCGATCATTGCTGGTACCGGTGCCAACTCCACCAGTGAGGCCATTGAACTCACGCAAGAAGCCAAACGCGTGGGTGCTGATGCGTGTTTGTTGGTTGCCCCTTACTACAATAAACCGCCTCAGCGTGGCATCATCAAACACCATGAGGCCATCGCGGCCGCCGTTGATATTCCTCAAATTTTGTACAATGTGCCAGGGCGCACAGCGTGTGACATGCTCCCCGAAACCATCGCGGCGTTAGCCGATGTGGAACAAATTGTTGGCGTGAAAGAAGCGACCGGCGATTTGCAGCGAGCTCGCCAAGTGTTGGACTTGGTCGGCGACCGGATGGCCGTGTATTCGGGCGATGATGCAACGGCATTTGAACTGATATTGATGGGGGGACATGGCAATATTTCGGTGACTGCCAACGTTGCCCCAAGGCTGATGCACGAATTGTGTATGCTAGCATTGGATGGTCGAGCCGATGAGGCCCGAGCATTAAATGAGCGTCTGATGTTGCTGCATAATGCCATGTTTTGTGAAGCCAATCCGATACCGGTTAAATGGGCGTTGCAGCGTATGGGTAAAATGGGATCGGGTATTCGCTTGCCATTGGTCACGATGGATGAGCGTTACGCACCGAAAGTGGAATTGGCGTTAGCGTCATTGGATTTACTGTGAGCAATGGCATGATGCGTTGGCTATGTGTTGGATTGATGCTTGTTTCGTTGACCGGTTGCAGTGTGTTCGGTGATCGATTCAGTAACCGTGCAAATCACTATCCACAAGCGACGGAAGGACGCCCATTACTCAACCAAGCGGGTCAGCTGGCTCTGCTGGAACGTGATGCGTATCCTATTCCGTCAGCCGTGTCCGAAGACGCGGTGATCACTCAGCAAACGGTGGCAAGACCCTCTCCTTTTACTGGTCAGCCTGATACGGATACTGTTGCCAGCTTAAGTCAATTCCGCAGTCAGACACTCAATGCCCGAATTGGTGTTGATGGTGCGGGTACTCAGGTGTTGTATTTGGATGTACCTTTTGCCTATGCGTGGGCGCAAGTGACCGATGCCATTGTTGCGTCAGATCTTGAGTTGTCCGATTTGAATCGCAGTATCGGCACCTACTATTTGGCCATGATGGGCGAGGATGTAGACGACGATCGCAGTTGGTGGGGACGTTTGTGGCGAAAAGCACCAGAGCCCAGCATTCAAATAATGCAGCTTAAAATGCATACGGTTCGATCCGGTGTGTATCTGTCTCTGTTGACCGATGCGGATAACTTAGCCGACGAAGCCATCACTCAGTCGGTACTGCAAAGCGTCAAGCGTCAACTCGATTTGTGAGATATTGTTCGCTAGGCAGTGGTAGCCGAGGTAATGCCACCGTCGTGCAGCAAGGACGCATGAGTTTGCTGGTTGATTGCGGTTTTAGTCGTAAAAACTTAGTCGCGCGTCTCGAGCAAGCCCAGGTGGATATTCAGGGTCTGCAAGGTGTGTTAGTGACCCACGAGCATGGCGATCATGCTAAGGGTGTGTTAACCGTATGCGAATCCTTTGATGTACCATTTTACACCTCGTTTGGTACGGCGCGGAAAATGGGCTGGTTATCTCACCCTTTATGGCATTGTATTCGTGGTGATGAGCCGTTGCGGATAGCTGGCTGGGATGTGATGCCTGTGGTTGTTCCGCATGATGCGCAAGAGCCATTGCAATTTGTTATTCGTAATGAGCGTGGTTTGGTGTTGGGATTGTTGTCGGATTTGGGCTCTCTTACCGCACACTTACTTCATCATTATCGTGCGTGTCACGGGTTGCAGGTTGAAGCCAATCACGATGTTCCCTTGTTGCGCGCTGGCCCCTATCCGCCGTCTTTGCAGGCGCGTGTCGCGGGTCAGTTTGGTCACTTGAGCAATGAGCAATGCGCGGATTTTTTACTGCGCGTTCGTTGGTCCGGACTGCAGCACGTCAGTGCGGGTCATATTAGTGAAAAAAATAACGATCGACATCTGGTTCGATCGTGTCTGGCTCCGGTATTGGATTGCCGACCAGATGACGTAAATTTGCTTGAACAGGACACTGTATCGGATTGGTATTGTTTGGCCTGACACGTTCGCCGTAACGAATTACTTTGATGTTTATTTCTGGAGATACCCATGGAAAAGCGTGATTTGCTTTATTCCGGCAAGGCAAAATCAGTGTATACCACCGATGATGCGGATTTGATGATTCTTGAATTTCGCGATGATACCTCTGCTTTCGATGGTAAAAAAATCGAGCAACTGGCTCGTAAAGGTATGGTCAACAATAAATTCAACGCATTCGTGATGACGAAGTTGGCTGAAGCAGGTATTCCTACGCATTTTCAGGCACTGCTGTCCGATACGGAATCGTTAGTGAAACGTCTGGATATGATCCCTCTCGAATGTGTTGTACGTAATGTGGCGGCTGGTAGCTTAGTACGTCGTCTTGGTGTTGAAGAGGGCATTGACCTGAATCCACCGACGTTTGAGTTATTCTTGAAGAACGATGCATTGGGTGACCCCATGGTGAACGAATACCATGCACGCTCTTTTGGTTGGGCTGAAGAAGCACACCTCGATCAAATGAAGGCGTTGACCTTTCAGGTCAATACCGTATTGAAGCAGTTGTTCGCGGATGGCGGTATGCTGTTGGTTGATTACAAACTCGAATTTGGTTTGTTCCAGGGTGAGGTGGTGCTGGGCGATGAATTCTCACCGGATGGCTGTCGTCTGTGGGATGCGCAAACACGAGAAAAATTGGACAAAGACCGTTTCCGTCAAGGTTTGGGCAATGTCATTGAATCTTACGAAGAAGTAGGGCGTCGCATTGGTGTGACTTTCTAATCATTCTTTAAGGCATGCTCCGTTGACGACAAAGCGCTTTACAGTCTTTTTATCATTGGGCATGCTATTCCTATTGCTAACGTAAGTCGTCAATGGCTTGGGTGAGACGCAAAGGTTGCGCGTTGCGCATAGGAAACACGACACTATAGGAATTCGAATAATGAAAAAAATGGCATTGGCCGCTGTGTTCATGGCAGCCGTACCCGTCGCTCAGGCGGATTTGTTTTTTACCGTTGGTGCAAAAGCCAGTGTATGGAATGCTGAACCTACCGGTCAGTTGGATAAAAATCTTTCTGTTGAAAAAGACGGTTTGAATCTGGATTCAGATAACGGCAGTCAGTTGACGGTGTTTTTTGAGCACCCATTGCCATTGATTCCCAATGCGAAAATTAAGCAAACACGCTTAGAGCTGGATGGTAAGGGCACAATCAATGCGAGCTTTGCCGGACAAACTTTTGATGAAGACGTGCGTACGGTTGCCGATTTAAGCCATACCGATTTGACCTTATATTGGGGTTTGCCGATTCCTTTGCCCTACATCAGTGCTGATTTTGGTTTGTCTGTGCGTCAGTTCGATGGCGAGGCGAGTGTGACGGGGACGGGCGATAATGCCGGTCGTAAAGCTGTCGATCTTGATATGGTGTTACCATTGGCCTATGGTGCGATTAAAATAGGTTCACCTTTTGGCATTTATGCTGCAGCGGATGTGAATTACATCGGTTTTGGTAAAAACACCCTCACGGACATGAGTGCGACCATCGGTTACGATTTGCCGATACCCATTGTTGACGTGGCGCTAGAAGCAGGTTATCGCTCAATGTCCCTGCAAACCGATAAGAAAGACGTTGATATTGATGCGGACTTTGATACCAAAGGCGTTTTCTTCGGTGCTTCGTTGTCGGTTGGTTTTTAATACGATTGATTGTTAACTGTGCCAAAAAAGAGACACGCCATCGTGTCTCTTTTTTTTGTCACGTGTTTGTCGATCGTGCAGAGGATCGGTTGGTTTACAGGTCGGCGCGAATGAACTCGGCGAGAATGTCGCCAGTAGGTGGATGAACAATCAATACGCTGATGACATCTGCACGAACGGCCAGGGTCGGGTGATCCTGATATTGTGTGTCGATGCGACAACTGCTCAGTGAGCAGAAGCGAAAGCCAATGTGTGCTTGAAGTTGGCGGTCACTGATGCGCTGGTGCGCATTTTCAGGGCTGGTGTGCCAAATGAGATCAACAAAAGGCCCTTGATCCCAATGCCAGTCTTGGTGGCTGGTTTGTAGTGATGATTGCTGTTTGATGTTGTCGGTTACGGCTACCCAGCGTTTCCCTTCTGGTTTTGGAATGGTTTGTTGTAAGCGGTTGCGTATTGTTTCTTGTTGCAGAACAAATTCGAGCACCGATGGAATCCGTCCTGTGGTTTGAAAACGAGCGGATTCATCCGGGATTAATTGGCGGTAATGCGGGTTGTTGGATATGGTGCGCAAGCCAACTAAGGTAAATGGCTGTTGTTGTTCTGCGTATTGATAGCGTTCGGCAAACAGATCGAAAGTAAAAAAATACGTTTTACTGGCGGTTAGGTTTGGGATTTGTTGCTCAAAAGGGATGTGCATGGCCGGGTTGTCCCGATTGAGTATGTGCCATTGCGCGTGTGCGGTTGCTTGCTGTTGGCGTTGTTCGATGCGTTGTTGCTGTGCGGTACGCTCTTGTTCCGCCAGTAATGCCAATTGCGCTTGGCGTTGTTGCTCAATCAGTTGCAAACGTATGGCTTCTTCATTGGCGTGTTGGCTGCAAGCCGTGTTCAATAGCGTAACGGACAATATCCAAATAAGCAGGGTGATTGTTTTCATAAGATTTCCTTTTTTCAGGAATTATACGGAATCTTGACGCTCAATACTGCAGTAGAGCACGCTCTTATTCCTTTTTTATGGACACGGTAGTCTGCTTATGACAATCTTTGTTGAGTTGTCGATTAGGATGCTTGCTCGTGAAGTATTTGGTTTGGTTGATGGTGCTTTTCATGTCGGGCTGTTTGAATAATACCTTAAAAGATACGCCGGATCGCGAATTGCGTCAGCGTCATTATCAGTGTCGGATGGCCGTCAATCTGTCTGCGGCGGAAATACAGGTATGTCAAAATGTCAGTCGCGAGTGCGATCGGCGTGCTCGGAAAGGGCACTTTGCCTGCTAAGCCATTTGCTTTGGGTCGTGCTCGTAACGAAGTTAATTTCTTCTTAAGGATAAATAAATGACGTATTTTTCAACTCTCTCAGCTGTTGTGCTGGGTTCATTTTTATTGGCCGGTTGCGGTCAGGAGGCCCCTGTGAAGTTAGACTCTCATGTCGATCAAGTGAGTTATGGTATCGGTTTGAATATTGGTCGTCAGTTGGCGCAAGATCCTATTGATCTGAATGTCGCGGCATTGGCCGCCGGTATCGAAGACATTATGAATAATGCTCAACAGCGTGTTGATGATGACGTCTTAGAGCAAGCATTTGCCAAAGTGCGTGCCGATCAAGAACGCAAAGCACGTGCATTGAACGATGAAATGGCAGCGAAGAGTGCTGAATTTTTAGCGGATAATGCTCAGCGTGACGGTGTTATGGTGACTGAGTCCGGTCTGCAGTATGAAGTGTTGGTAGCCGCTGATGCGGATCAGCCTCAGCCAAAAGCAACAGATACGGTACGTGTTCATTATCACGGCACATTAATTGATGGCAGTGTGTTCGATAGCTCTGTTCAGCGTGATGATCCGGCGCAGTTTCCTGTCAACGGTGTCATTCCTGGTTGGATTGAAGCGCTGCAGTTGATGCGTGTGGGTGATAAATGGAAGCTGACCATTCCATCGGAGTTGGCCTATGGCGCGCGTAGCCCAAGCCCTCGTATTCCGGCCAATTCAGCATTGGTGTTTGAAGTCGAGTTACTCGATATCGTTAACTAAGTGACGAAAAGTTCGAACCGTAATCGGCCACGCGTTAGTGTGGTCGGTTCATTCTGATCAGCAAAAGCGTGAATAACAATGCGGTTAGCAATCGGACTTTAATATGAGTGACAAAGAAGACAAGATAATCGATTCTGGCAAGAATCTGACAAGAGAATCGTTAATAATGGTGTAATTGGATAAGAAGTGCGGTGTGATTTTTGTGGTCGGGGTAGAGAGATTCGAACTCCCGACATCCTGCTCCCAAAGCAGGCGCGCTACCAGACTGCGCTATACCCCGTTGTTGTGTAAGATGGCTCCCCGAGTTGGACTTGAACCAACGACCAATAGATTAACAGTCTACTGCTCTACCGACTGAGCTATCGGGGAATGTCTTAACAACGGAGCGCATATTACTGATCGGGTGGCGGGTCGTCAATACTCTTTTAAAAAAATTTATTAAAAACAAGCGCTTTGCGAATGCACTATGATCATTAAATGGAATGGCATCATGATGGCTAAGAGGTTCTATGCACATACAAGGCCCGTTTGAACTCATTTTATTCGGTGGCTTAGGCGATCTGGCGTTGCGTAAGCTAATACCGGCGTTATTGTGTTTGCATCGGGATCAACGCTTACCTGAGGGAACGATTTATGTGTTAACGCGGCAAGCCTTATCGCGCGAGGAATTTTTGGATCGCATTAGCCAGGCATTGTCGGCGCATGTCAGCGACTTTTCCGATCACGATCGTACATTTCTTTCACGGTTGTGCTGCTGTGTTGTCGATGTGACACAGCCAGAGAGCTACCATGATTTGGCCAAGCAATTGAATGCGGCCTGTCAGAATCGAGTTTATTATTTTGCCACCGGTTCGTCGTTGTACTTGCCAATATGCCAGGGATTGCAGCAAGCAAATTTGATCAGTGCGCAGTGTTTTGTGGTGTTAGAAAAACCGATTGGTCACGATTTGTTGAGTGCAACGGCCATTAATAAAGGTGTTGCCGAGTTTTTTAATGAGCGTCAGATTTATCGCATAGATCATTATTTAGGCAAGGAGACGGTGCAGAATTTATTGGTATTACGCTTCGCCAATTCGCTATTTGAACATCAGTGGAATCACAAATACATCGACCATATTCAAATTACCATTGCAGAGTCACTTGGCGTTGAACAGCGAGCTGGATTTTATGAATCGGTTGGTGCATTAAGAGATATGCTGCAAAACCATTTGCTGCAATTGTTGTGTATCACGGCCATGGAACCACCGGCCAGTCTCGATCCGGATGCCGTACGCGATGAAAAAGTAAAGGTGTTGCGAGCATTGAAACCGATCGTCGGAGATGCGATTGGAGCCAATGTGGTTCAGGGGCAATACGATGCTGGTGTGTCCAATGGTGAGCCAGTGGTGCGTTATCGGGATGAACCGGGCGTCGACGAACAAAGTCTGACAGAAACCTTTGTTGCACTGAAATTGGAGATTGAGAACTGGCGCTGGGCTGGCGTTCCGTTTTATTTACGAACCGGTAAGCGCTTGGCTCGTCGTACTTGCGAAATTGTGGTTCATTTTAAACAAGTACCTCACTCCATTTTTCCGTTGCAACACAAAAGTACCATGGCGAATAAATTGATTTTTCGCTTACAGCCAGACGATGGGGTGCACTTAATGTTGTGCGAAAAGCGGGTGGGGCCAGGAATGAATGTGCGGCCCATGTCGTTGAGTTTGAATCCGACAACGGTGAAGCCTGTTCGTGTTCCTGAAGCGTATGAGCGTTTGTTGTACGATGTGTTGAGTGCCAATCCAACGCTCTTTCTGCGACATGATGAACTGTTAGAAGCGTGGCGTTGGGTGGATCCTATTTTGACTCAATGGCAGCAGCAGGAACAGCGACCGGAGCCTTATACGTCAGGCAGTTGGGGGCCGTCTGCAGCAACCTTGCTGTTGGCGAAAGATGGCCGTTTGTGGGATGAAAATAGCTGAGGATACACAGGATGTTACATGATCATCGCTTTACCGATAGTCAGAGCTTGGCTCAGCAATTAGCTGAGGCGATTGCAAAGCGATTGCAAGCAACCATTGAGAAACGCGGACGTGCTTGTCTTGCGGTCAGTGGTGGCCGTACGCCGGTGTTGTTTTTTCAGGCACTTGCGAAACAGCCATTACCGTGGTCTAAAGTCATTATTACCTTGGTGGATGAGCGCTGGGTGGATGAAAACCATGCGGCAAGTAATGCGGCATTGGTGCGTGAGCATTTGTTGCAGGGGGCGGCGCAGGCGGCGTATTTTTTACCGTTAAAGAATGCGGCACAAACGCCAAAGTCTGGCTTTATGGAATGTGAAAATCGGTTGCATGAGTTAATTGATCAATTGGATATTGCTGTCTTGGGGCTGGGGCATGATGGCCATACGGCATCTTGGTTTCCTCATTCTTCGGCGTTGACTGCTGCGCTGGATGAAAATGCTGGCGCGTGGTGTTGTCCTGTGCTGGATGAGCCGGAAAGTATGCCGCGTATGACCTTGACTTGGGCGTTGCTATCACGTTGCCAGCATTTGTATTTGCATTTTGAAGGTGATGATAAAAATGCGGTTTATGATCGAGCGTGTGCAGTCAATGAACGTCAAGATATTGCAGAGATGCCAGTCCGTACGTTGTTATTTCAATCGCCAGTCCCTTTGAGTCTATATCGGAGCGCCTGATGGATCCTCGTTTGATCGCCATTACGGAGCGAATTCGACAGCGTAGCGCGCAGAGTCGGGCACGCTATTTAGCGCAATTAACGGAGCAAATTGCCACGGGTACTCAGCGCCAACGGCTGGGCTGTACCAATTTAGCGCACGATTATGCGGCGGCTCCCGCGCAGGATAAACAGCGATTGTTGCAAACTGGCGGGGTGGCTAACATTGCGATCGTGTCGGCCTATAATGATTTGCTGTCGGCTCATGCACCTTATCAAGATTATCCGCAACAATTGAAACATCACTTGGCTCAGAACGGTCATGTCGGTCAGATGGCAGCGGGTGTTCCCGCTATGTGCGATGGTATCACCCAGGGACAAACGGGTATGGAACTGTCGCTGTTTAGCCGAGATGTGATTGCGTTGAGTAGCGCTATCGGTTTGTCGCATCAGGTGTTTGATGGCATGTTGTTACTGGGTATTTGCGATAAAATTGTGCCCGGTTTGTTGATGGCTGCGTTGCGTTTTGGCCATTTGCCGGCGTTATTTGTTCCCTCTGGGCCTATGCCATCGGGCATCAGTAATCAACAAAAAGCCGATGTTCGCCAAGCGTTTGCGGCGGGAAACGTACAACGCGATGCACTGTTGGCCAGTGAAATGGCATCGTATCATTCAGCTGGAACTTGTACGTTTTATGGTACGGCGAACTCCAACCAAATGCTGCTCGAAATCATGGGCTTGCAGTTGCCAGGTTCCTCATTTGTGGCACCCAATGATCCTCTGCGGCCGTTATTAACCGCCGAGGCGGCGCGCGTACTGGTGCAACATACCGCACTGGAGGCCGATTATATGCCCATTGGGCAGATGGTGGATGAACGCACCATCGTCAATGCCATAGTGGGTTTATTGGCAACGGGAGGTTCGACCAACCATACCATTCATCTCGTGGCCATTGCTCGCATGGCTGGTATTCAAGTAACGTGGCAGGACATGACCGACTTGTCTGCTTTTGTGCCCTTGTTGTTGCGGGTGTATCCGAATGGTGAGGCTGACATCAATGCCTTTCAGGCCTGTGGTGGTATGCCACAGTTATTGCGTGAATTAATGTCTCTTGGTTTAGTGCATAGCGATGCCCGTACGCTGTTTGGTCGGCAGTTATCGTCTTACACTCAGGCACCGAGGTGTGTGCTGAATGATCAGGGTGAGACAGCCTTGGTTTGGCAGGATGAGCCATGCACAAGCACCAATCTCGCCGTGTTGGCATCGTCTGTCTCACCGTTCAAGGCCGAAGGTGGGTTACGTCGAGTTGAGGGGAATTTGGGGCAGGCGATCGTCAAAGTATCTGCTATCGACGAATCGCATTGGTCTATCGAGGCCCCCGCTCGCGTATTTACCCAGCAAGAGCAGGTGTTGCATGCGTATCAGCAAGGTGAATTGAATCAAGATGTGGTGATTGTTCTGCATCAACAGGGGCCGCGAGCCAATGGCATGCCGGAGCTTCATCAGTTAATGCCGGCGCTTATGAATCTTCAGCAAGCCGGTTATCGAGTTGCGCTGGTGACGGACGGCCGTTTGTCTGGTGCATCCGGTAAAGTATTGGCAGCGATTCATGTATCTCCTGAAGCAATGATTGGCGGGGCGATCGCTCGTGTTCGTGATGGCGATCTCGTGCGATTAAATGCGCATTCGGGTGAGTTGCAAGTGTTGATGGATGACTTTAGTGACAGGCCTGCTGACGTGCCGCATTCTAGGAAGTCTGTGCAGGGATGCGGTAGAGAGTTATTTCATGTATTTCGACAGCAGGTTGATGGTGCTGATATGGGTGCCGTAAGCATTGGTTGGATCGACGAGGAGTAAATCATGTGGGATTTGTGGTTAGAGCGGGCCAAACCCATTATGCCGGTCATGGTGATTGAGGATGTGGCGCACGCCATTCCTTTGGCGCAAGCATTGGTCGCCGGAGGTGTGCGCTTATTGGAAGTCACACTGCGGACTCAGGCAGGGCTGGATGCCATTAAATTGATACGTCATGCGGTACCGGAGGCCATTGTCGGGGCGGGAACCGTGACGAATGCGATGCAGTTTGAACAGGCACTGGCAAAAGGTGCTCAGTTTGTTGTCAGCCCGGGCTCCTCGACGGAGTTGTTTGAGGCGGCTGGTGCTTGGGGCGGTGCGTATTTACCTGGTGTAGCAACCGCCAGTGAGGTAATGCAAGCGCGAGAACGGGGTTTCCGTTACCAAAAGCTGTTTCCTGCCATGGCCATAGGGGGGGAATCAGTGCTCTCTGCGTTTTCTGGTCCCTTTGCCGATGTGCATTTTTGCCCCACGGGGGGAATTGATGCGCATAACTATCGACAATGGCTGACGCATCGCAATGTCTTTGCCGTCGGTGGGAGTTGGTTGACACCGGCTGAGCAACTTCAGCGTCATCAGTGGTCGACGATTCAGGCGATGGCCATAAGTTGCTAAGGAGTCTCTTGCAAAAGCTGTTGGCGATAGACGCTGGGCGTGATGTCGCCCCATTTTTTGAAGGCACGATGAAAGGTACTGGCTTCGGTATAGCCTAAATACTCGGCAATATCGCGAATGCTGTGGTCTGGGCGTGATAACAAGCGGCAGGCTTCTTCCATGCGGCATTCGTCTTTGAGTCGTTGAAACGACGTTTGCTCATCTTGCAAACGACGACGTAGGGTCGCGCTGGACAGTTGCAACTGTTGCGCCACCTGAGTCAGTGATGGTAATCGGTTAAATTCATACTGGCGTAACAGTTTACGTAGACGTCCCGTCACACTTTGATGTGGATTGGGGCGACCTAATAAATCTGCGGGCGATTGTTGTAGAAATCGCGCCAAACTGGCTTCGTTTTGCGCAATGGGTAACCGTAGCACTTTACTGGGTATCGTCAAATAAGTGGCATCGGCATTGAACTTCACGGGTGTCGCAAATAGCTGTTGATACAGTGAGGCATGCTCTGGTGCTTCATAACAACAACCGACGGCTATCAGTGGGATTCCTTGGCCAACCAGCCAGCTGGGAAGTCGATGCCAAATAACCAACAGCGATTCGCTGAGAAAATGATCAGGGTCATAACGAAGGTCGTGTGTCAGCACCAAACGCGTTAAATGCTTTTGTTTATCAATGTGTAATCGCGGCATCCCCGGAAAAAGCTGATAAAAGTGACGAGCACGATGCAGAGCGTGTTCCAATGTGGCGCAATGGATGATGGTTTTACACATCATGCTGAAGGTGCCAAAACGACTACGCTGTGGAGCCAGTCCCATTAATTCATCGTTACTGAGTCGCCACAAACTGGACATTAACTGAGTGTATTGACGATTATTGAGTTCGGCGCTGGGGTCTTGCAGAAGGCTGCGTGGAATATTGGATGCGCTACTGATGTCGTCAAGAGCGACTCCCAAAGCGGTTACACCGCGCAGTGGCGCATCGATAAAGGGGCGAGGGATCATGGCCAAATCAGTTCATGAATGAGTGGTAAAGTCTGCCCACATCAGGCCATTATTGCAAGCGATCAGCGTTCATTGGGCGGACGGATCATACAACGGTTACCGCCTTGATCATGCGCTAGTTTAACCGCTTGCTCAGCTTCTGCCTCCCACTCGTAGGGGTGTTGTAAACGTTCATTGATCGTTGCAATGCCGCAGCTGAGGGTGATTTTTAAATCGGCTTCGGTAACTGGAATAGTGAGGCTTGATAAGCGTTTGCGCACTCGCTCGGCAAAAAATAAGGCGGTATCTTGATCACTTTCAACCAGCAAGACAGCGAAATACTCACTGCTGTAGCGACAGGCACTGTCGGTTTGGCGCATGGTTTGGCGCAGGCAATCTGCCACCACTTTGAGCACTTGATCGCCAGCATGGTGGCCATAACGTTCGTTAATATCGTTAAATTGATCGATGTTGAAAATCACCAGCGAGCTGGGGCGCTGTGTGCGTGTGCAGCGTTGAAATTCGCGCTCAAATAAGGGCTGCCAATGACTGCGGCTGTGCAAATCCGTGAGATGATCGAATTCACTCAGTTCGGCGACCACTTGCTGTGCTAAGCGAGCGTCCTCTTGATGGATGGCGATATCGGTGACGTCATAAATGATCATACAAATATGATTGGCAACACGGTCAACGGATTCCAAAGGAATGATGCTGCAATTTTGGTACATGATGGCGGCACGGCCAGTAATGGGACGTGAATTCTTGAAGCGAAAGATATACGGACGTTGTTCCCAAATGGTAAATGCCCGCGTCTTTAATTCAAAAACAGGTTCGATTTTTTGCATGAGCCACTCTCGTGGCACCTCGTCGAACAATTCGAAAATGCATTGATCTTTCGCGTTTTGAGGGCTGATGCCGCTGTGGTTTTCCATAAAACCATTCCACAGCTGTATTTTGTATTGGCGATCCAGTACGACTAAGCCAACATCAATATTTTGCAGGATGGCCATTAACCAATGTAAATCACCCAATTCCTTCGCTGTGTCAGTCATAATTAATCCAGCAAGTAGTCGATTTTGTTATTCAGTTTGGCTACGGAGTCTTCGGTGAAGAGCAATAGCAAATTGCAGTCGATATTGACATGCTCTAGGGTGTAATGGATCTCGATGGCTAGGGTTTTATTCCATTGATGGTTGCCACTTTTGACAATGTCAGCCACCTGGCAATGTTGTCCCAAGACCACCGGATGCCCTTGATTAAAATGGATACCCAATTGATCGCCAATGCCTTGAATACAGGCGCCAATCAATACGGAACTGACGTCCATCAGCAGTTCTAATTCACCGTAACGATTCAGCGGACCCGAATAGTTCATTAGGGTGGCTAAGTCTTCAAAGCTGGTGTCGTTGAACAGCAATAAGGCTTCACCCGCAATGCCTGAACCAATGAAGCCTTGGCATACCGACGAAATGGCATGATTGTCTTCGGCACCTTGAATGGCCATGTGCAAATCGTTCGCTTCGATCAGATTTACCTGCGGAATGGGTAACACCACATAGGCGTCCAGCAATCGTGCGAGACGATCGGCAGCTTGTCCCATCGCGACGTTGACAATCTCCTGATAACAGTCGCGCTGATCTTCGGTGAGTGAAACGCGCTCAGTGATCATCCGCTCCTCCCGCCATGATGCCGTATTCGGTCAAAATGGCTCGTGCTTTTTCCGCATCGATGGGTTTTTTAATAAACGCCATGGCCCCCATATTTTTAACGCGCGTTTGTGCATCGGGTTGAATGTCACCGGAGACCACGATAACCATGGCCGGTAAATCTTCTTTGCGAATGGTTTCGAGTACACCATAGCCATCCAAATTGGGCATGGTTAGGTCTAAAAACACCACTTCACCGTTGCCTTGGCGAATGACTTCTAACCCTTCCAAGCCATCATTGGCAAAAAATACTTCGACCTCCCATTCGGGGGGTAATGCTCGTGCCATCTGCTTCCTAGCAAAACTCGAGTCATCACAAATCAGTACGCGTGTGGTCATGGCGGATACATTAGATTGGCTTTAGATATCCTAGTTGTAGTCGTTAAATGCTAATCGAGCAAACACTCAGCGAGCATTTTCATCAGTCATCATGCACAATTAGGCCATTGCCAATTGGCTGAAATGCCGTATAACGAGCTCCCTCTGTGAGGTGAAACACGATGACGATTTCAATTAAAACACGCGCTGAACGATTTTTGGCGACCTTGCGACACGGTCAAATACTGGGTTTGACGGTGGAAGAGGCGAATAACGACCGCTTGGTCATGCGACTGCCATACCATGCTCAGATTGTCGGCAATCCCATGACTGGGACTGTTCATGGCGGCAGCTTAACGACGCTGATGGATACCGCTTGTGGTACAGCGGTTTTCTCGGTGCTGCCAGGCTTTGAATTGTGCCCAACGTTGGATTTGCGCATGGATTATATGAAAGCAGCCTCGGCTGAGCAGGACTTATTGGCCATCGCTCGTATTACCCGCATTGCCGACAGTGTGGTGTTTACTCAGTGTGATGTGGTGCAAGGTGAGCAAGGGGATGTGGTTGCTCGCTGCGCGGCCACGTTTATGCGTATCGGTGAACAAATGACACCGCCGGAATTTCGCGCCATGATTGAACAAGGAGCTTCCTCATGAGCTTTTTAGACACATTAGAGCAGGCTCGTGCGCAGGATGATTTTCGTCCATTGTTGGCACAAATACCTTATGCGCAATTGATTGGTATTCAATTTGAGCGCTTTGGTAAAGATGTGTTATTTCGCTTGCCTAAGAATGACAACAACATCGGCAATCCCATTTTACCGGCCATTCATGGTGGTGTGATTGGCGGTTTTATGGAGTTGTCGGCATCGTTGCATCTGATGATGACATCGGAAAGTACCGCATTACCGAAAATTATTGATTTCTCGTTGGATTACTTGCGTGCAGGTCGTCATCAGGACACCTTTGCTGAGTGTCAGGTTTGGCGTCAAGGCAGTCGGGTGGCCAATGTGGCGATTACCGCATGGCAAACGGAACGAACCAGCCCAATTGCCACGGCACGAGCGCATTTTTTACTGACGTAATCTTGTCTTATGCTTCTACGATTCATCGCTTGAAAGCGTCCGCCGTTCTTCGTACACTGTTTTGACATTCTGTCGGGGTGCCTCACGAACCAAACGGTTCACAGAGGCTGAGATCGCAATTGCGGGTCCCGTTGAACCTGATCTGGTTAGTGCCAGCGTAGGGAACAGAACAGACACCTTCGACATCACTGAGGGTGTTTGTACGGTGCTTGTCATCCATCTTTCCTTGTTCGCTGCCTGCCTCTTTCTTTGTTATATGACAGGAACCGAGCATGGCTATTATTGAATCTGAATTACGTCATCACATCCGCGTTGATGCCTTATCCACACAACCCTTTCCTGCATCGCGTAAAATCTATGTGGCTGGGCAGCGTCGCGATGTCAAAGTCGCATTGCGAGAAATCGATTTAACACCGACGTCGCTTGCCAATGGTCAGCAGGAAATCAACGAGCCTGTGCGTGTGTATGACACATCAGGGCCTTATACCGACCCGGATTACGTCGTGGATGTTCGCAAAGGGCTGCCGCCATTACGCCAAGCGTGGATTGAAGAACGTGGCGATACGGAGTGTTTAGTCGGTTTCAGCTCTCAGTATGCACAAATGCGAGAACACAATATTGCCTTGCAAGCGCTGCGTTTTGAACTGCAACGTCAGCCGCGCAGAGCGCTAGGCGAGCGCAATGTGACGCAATTGTGGTACGCACGCCAAGGTATCATCACGCCTGAAATGGAATACGTGGCCATTCGTGAAAATTTGGCGCTGTCTGAGGCGCAGCTGGCCGAAGCCGAACAGCAGCAACACCACGGTATGAGTTTTGGTGCCAGTATTCCAGCGCAGATTACGCCTGAGTTTGTGCGCAGTGAAATTGCCCGCGGACGAGCGGTGATCCCTTGTAATATCAATCACCCAGAAACGGAACCGATGATCATTGGTCGTAATTTTCGTACCAAGGTCAATGCCAATATTGGTAACTCGGCGGTCACGTCGTCTATTGAAGACGAAGTGGAAAAAATGGTGTGGGCGACGCGCTGGGGAGCTGACACGGTGATGGACTTATCAACCGGCGATAACATTCATGAGACACGTGAATGGATTATTCGTAATTCTCCGGTGCCGATTGGTACGGTGCCGTTGTATCAGGCGTTGGAAAAGTGCAACGGTGTGGCGGAAGACCTGACTTGGGAGTTGTATCGCGATACCTTGATTGAGCAGGCAGAGCAAGGGGTCGATTATTTCACTATTCATGCAGGTGTTCGTTTAGCGCACATTCCTCTCACTGCAAAACGCCTTACTGGTATTGTCAGCCGGGGTGGCTCGATCATGGCGAAATGGTGTTTGGCGCACCATCAAGAAAATTTTCTGTATACCCATTTTGAGGAAATTTGCGCCATCATGAAAGCTTATGATGTGTGTTTTTCGTTAGGGGATGGTTTGCGCCCGGGTTCCATTGCCGATGCGAATGACGAAGCGCAATTTGCCGAACTAAAAACCTTGGGTGAGTTAACCAAAATTGCCTGGGCGCATGATGTACAAACCTTCATTGAAGGCCCAGGTCATGTGCCCATGCACATGATCAAAGAAAACATGGACCTGCAACTGGAGCACTGCCAAGAAGCGCCGTTTTACACCCTTGGGCCGTTAACCACCGACATCGCGCCGGGCTACGATCACATTACCTCCGGTATTGGTGCTGCCTTAATCGGTTGGTATGGCTGTGCCATGTTGTGTTACGTCACTCCGAAAGAGCATTTAGGCTTACCCAACAAAGACGATGTGAAGCAAGGCATGATGGCCTACAAAATTGCCGCCCATGCCGCGGATTTAGCGAAAGGTCACCCCGCCGCGCAACTGCATGACAACGCCATGTCGAAAGCGCGTTTTGAATTCCGCTGGCAGGATCAGTTCAATTTGGCGCTCGATCCCGACACGGCTCGTGCCTATCACGATGAAACCATGCCGAAAGAAGGTCATAAATTGGCGCATTTTTGCTCCATGTGCGGGCCCAAATTCTGTTCGATGAAAATATCGCAAGAAGTACGTGATGTGGCCGAGGCGATGGCACAGAAAGCCGAAGAGTTTCGTGCTCAAGGATCTGAACTCTATCACGAGGTGGCCAATGACTAGCATCGCGATTGCGGGCGCCGGATTAATGGGACGACTGCTGGCATGGCGATTGTCTCGTCAGGGACATGCCGTGCACGTTTATGAATCCTCCTCAGCAGATCAACCCGCGTCTGCGGCTTATACCGCGGCTGGCATGATTGCGCCCTACAGTGAGCGCAGTGTGTCTGACGAAGGGGTGTTCAAGCGAGGTTTGCAATCACTGTGTTTGTGGCCTGCCTTGTTGCAAGAGCTGCATACCGACAGCGGCATTGAGGTGGCGTATGGGGTGGGCGGTAGTCTGCTGCTGGCCCATCCACAGGATCAACAGCAATGGCAACGTTTGCGCCAGCAGGTGGACTTGTACGGTTGGCAAGAAAACAGCGATTTTAACTGGTTAAATGACGCAGAGGTCCATGCGCTTGAGCCCGATTTGGCACCGTCATTTAAACAAGGTTTGTGGTGGCCACAAGAGCGGCATATTGATAATCATGCGTTGCTGACAGCGTTGCAGCAAGCCGCCGAACAGGCCGGTGCGGTGTTTCATTTCGAACAGACCATCGAAGAGGATCAAACGCAGGGCTGGTGGTGTCATGATCAGCGTATTGCAGAGGATCGCTATTTGGATTGTCGTGGTGTGGGGCTAAAACAGAGTGCGGCATCATTACCGCGCACTTTACGCGGCGTACGCGGCGAAGTGTGCCGATTACGTAGCCGCGATGTGCGTCTGCAGCGTCCGGTGCGGTTGTTGCATCCACGCTATCATTTATACCTTGTGCCTAAGCAGATCGTTGGCGATGAGCAACATTTCGTATTGGGTGCAACCGAAATTGAAAGTGAAGATCGCAGCTCTGTCAGCGTCCGTTCTGCCTTAGAGTTGCTCAGTGCGTTATACAGCGTTTGTCCGGCCTTGGCGGAAGCGCGTATTGATCACTTTGAACAAAACCTTCGGCCTGCTTATCTCGATCATTGTGCTCATATTGATCAACCGCGTCCGGACTTGTTGCGTATTAATGGTTTATTTCGTCATGGTTACTTGCAAGCTCCGGCGTTGTTGTATGAATTGCAACAGCAATTTGGTTTGGCGTTGGCTATGCCGACATTATCGATGGAGCACGCAGCATGAGTGTCGACATTGTATTGAATGGTGAATCGTTAACCCTACCAGCCAACAGTACCTTGGCTGAGTGTTTGATGCAGCAAGCGTTTTTACCGGATAACTGGTCACAGGCGACGGCTCATATCGAGCTGTCGTTTGTGGTGGCGGTGAATCAGCATGTGGTGCGCTGGCAAGATTGGTCTTCGATCCGACTTGCCAGTGGTGACGCGGTGGATGTTTTGGGAGCTATTACCGGTGGATAATCACGATACGCTTTACATTGCTGGAGAAGCCATCAGCAGTCGCCTATGGTTAGGGACCTCGCACTACGCGTCACCGCAACAGTTGGTGCAGGCGCTGACTCAGGCAAGCCCAGGGTTTGTCACCATGTCATTGCGGCGGCAAACGGCGCAACAGCTCAATGATAATGGCCATTGGCATTGCGTTCAGCAGTGGTTGGCATACTCATCGGCTCGAATATTGCCAAACACGGCGGGTTGCCATAGCGCGCAAGAGGCCATCACCTTGGCGCGCATGGCGCGGCAATTATTCGGCACATCATGGATTAAACTGGAAGTCATTGGCGATGATTATTCGTTGCAGCCAAATCCCTTTGAATTGGTGCGTGCTGCCACGCAGCTGGTAGAAGAAGGCTTTCAAGTATTGCCCTATTGCACGGATGACTTGGCCGTCGCACAGGAATTGGTGGCCGTTGGTTGTGTCGCGGTCATGCCTTGGGCGGCACCGATTGGCACGGGCAAGGGCATCATGAATCCTTATTTACTGAGTCAATTACGCGAGCGCTTGGATAAAACGGTGTTAATCATTGATGCCGGTTTGGGCAAACCCTCTCATGCCGCCGCGGCCATGGAAATGGGGTTTGATGCGGTGTTATTGAATACCGCCGTCGCTCACGCATTGGATCCTATCACGATGGCGAGTGCCTTTGCGCACGCCGTGCAGGCAGGGCGTTTGGCTTATCACGCCGGTTGCATGGCTGAGCGCACCTCAGCAGAACCGTCGACCAGCCCGATTGACTTGCCATTTTGGCGTCACGATGAGGGCCGCGTGTCATGATGGAGGTCGACAAGATGGCAACGATCTGGACGCTGTCAGCCAGTGACAACGGCGGTGGTGCGGGGTTGCAGGCCGACAATCGTATGGCCGCCGCGTTGTCGGTCGCCAGTGCCAACATTGTGACCAGCTTAACGGCGCAAAACAGTTTCGGTGTCCAGGCCGTGTTGTCTGTTGATGTGCGGTTTTTAGAACAGCAATGGCAGACCCTAGAAGCAGAAGGCTGGCCAAAGGCCATCAAAATCGGGTGGTTGCCTGAGCAAGAGTCGGTGTTGTCTTGGTTGGTCGGTAAGCTGCAGCAGGCGCGCGCAGCGCAGCCTGCACTGGGTATTATTTGGGACCCTGTGTTGCTTGCCACGCAGGGCGGATTACCACAACCGAGATGGCACCCTCGAACCCTGCTGCAACTGTTAGCCCTGTGTGATGTGATCACGCCCAATCACAATGAAGTTCAGCAATTACTTGGGTTGTTGCAGTATCCGCTGGCGAACACCTTGTTGTCGCAAGTGAACGCGTTGTTAAGTACCGGTGTCGGTTGTGTGGTGGTGACGGGTGGGGATGTACAGACAGAGAACGAATGGGTTGATGACTGCGTCGCGATGGCCGTTGATCGCTACCCGTTGCAACCCGAAACTCAAGCGCTGAGACGATTTCGTATGCGACAACCGCGATTGCCGGCGGGTTGTCATGGCAGTGGTTGTCATTTTAGCACGGCCATTGCGGCCTATTGGGCTCAAGGCCAGCGTGTGTACGACGCGATTGTATTAGCCAATACGTTGATGAAACAGGTATTGCGTGCCCGTTGGCCACAAGCCAGTGGTTATGACAATGCGTTTTTAACTCGGGTGCAAGCGCCAACGGCAGATGAGATGCCAAGGGTCATACCTTGGGATACGGCTCAATCGCCCGATTCATTGGTGTTTGCAGAGGCAACGCCGTTGGGCTTGTATGCCATTGTCGATTCGTTGGTCCAACTGCAAGCGCTATTGGTGTTGGGCGTTGATACCCTTCAGTGGCGTGTTAAAACGCCGGTATTGGATGAGGCGCAGTTACTGGAGGCAATCCGTTTATGTCGCCATGCCAGTGTGCCATTGTACATCAATGATCATTGGCGCTTGGCAATCAAACACCAAGCTTATGGTGTGCACTTGGGGCAAGAAGATCTTGCGGAGGCCGATTTGTGCGCCATTGCCCAAGCGGGCTTACGCCTAGGGATCAGTACCCATACGGAATGGGAAATTGCGCGGGCGCGAAGCGTGCATCCTTCGTACATTGCGATAGGGCCAGTACATGCGCCGTTATCTAAGTCGATTCAATACCCACCCTTGGGGTATGCGCAATTGCAGCAATGGTGGCAACGCTATCAGCATGAACGTCCGCTGACCTGCATTGGTGGTATTGTACCGGCTAATATCGCTCAGCTTGTCGCTACGGGAGTCGATTCTTGTGCCATCGTGACGGCATTGCGTGTTGATGAAGAACTGCCAACGCGGCATGCTCAATTGCGTCATTCTCTTCCTAAGCCCTTGAAAAAACAGCCGCTTGTCCCCACATCCCAAACATCAGTACAAGCCTGTTAGTTAATTGCTAAAGGAGAACAACATGACGGCTGCCAGTAAAGAAACCCTAGGTTTTAAAACCGAGGTTAAACAACTGCTTCATTTGATGATCCACTCTTTGTATTCCAACAAAGAGATTTTTTTGCGTGAGCTTATTTCAAATGCCTCTGACGCCTGCGATAAGTTGCGTTTTGCCGCATTGCAGGATGGTGCTTTGTACGAAGGTGAAAGCGATTTGGCCGTGCGTATTGATTTTGACGCCGATGCCAAGACGCTGACCATCGAAGATAATGGCATTGGTATGAGCCGTGATGACGTAATCAATCATTTGGGTACCATTGCCAAGTCAGGTACCGCGGAGTTTTTGGGACAGCTCAGTGGCGATCAGCAGAAAGATTCGCAATTGATTGGTCAATTTGGTGTGGGTTTTTACTCGGCTTTTATCGTCGCCGATCAAGTGACGGTTGAAACCCGTCGTGCGGGCTTGGCGGCCAGTGAAGGGGTGTTGTGGCAGTCTGCCGGTGAAGGTGAGTTCAGTTTAGAAACCATCGAAAAAACCACCCGTGGTACTCGTATTACGTTGCACTTAAAGGATTCTGAAGCGGAATTTGCCGATGCCTTTCGTTTACGCAGCTTAATTAAAAAATACTCAGACCACATTGCTGTGCCTGTGTATTTACCGGCTGAAGCACCGGAAGAGGGTGAAGAACCCAGTGCGCCAGAAGCCGTGAATCAAGCAAAAGCCATGTGGACGCGAGCCAAGTCAGACCTGACAGATGCCGATTACACCGAGTTTTATAAGCACGTATCGCATGACTGGAACGAACCGCTGACGTGGATGCACAATCGCGTTGAGGGTAAGTTGGATTACACCAGTCTACTTTATATACCGTCTAATCCTCCCTTTGATTTGTGGAATCGTGAAGCGGCGCGTGGACTGAAACTGTATGTGCAGCGTGTTTTCATTATGGACGATGCCGAGCAGTTTTTACCCTTGTATTTGCGTTTTGTGAAGGGTGTGTTGGACTCCAACGATTTGTCTTTGAACGTATCACGCGAAATTTTACAACAAGACAAGCAAGTCGATAGCCTGCGTTCAGCCTTGGTTAAGCGGGTGCTGGATACCCTCAGCAAAATGGCCAGCAACGAGCCCGAAAAATATCAGAAATTTTGGGATGCGTTCGGTGAGGTGCTGAAAGAAGGGCCTGCTGAAGATTTTACCAACAAAGAAAAAATTGCTGACCTGTTCCGGTTTGCAACCACTCACAGTGAAGGTGATACCGAGAACGTCAGTCTGGCGGATTACATTGCACGCATGCGTGAAGGCCAGAAGAAGATTTACTTCATCACGGGTGATAACCACGCCGCGGTTAGCTCAAGTCCTCATTTGGAATACTTCCGTCGCAAAGGTGTGGAAGTGCTACTGCTGACCGATCGTGTTGATGAATGGATGATCAGTCATTTGAATGCGTTTGATGGTCACGTGTTCCAAGATGTGACTAAGGGTGAGTTGGATCTGGATGAGTTAGCAGACGCGGATGAAAAAGAACAACTTAAAGCACTGGAAGAGGCCCATCAAGGTTTGATTGAGCGCTTGCAAACGGTTCTGGCCGAGGACGTGAAAACGGTGCGAGTCAGTAGTCGTTTAACGGATTCGCCAGCGTGTTTGATTGTTGGCCAATACGATATGGGTGGTCACTTACGTCGTATGATGGAAGCGGCTGGGCAAAAAATGCCAGAGCCTGATATCGCCTTAGAAATTAACCCAAGCCATCCTTTGATTGTGCGTTTGGATCAAGAGCAAGATGAGCAGCGCTTTAGTGATTTGGCGAAGATCGTTCATGCTCAGGCGCAGTTAGCGGAAGGCAGTCAGCTGAAAAATCCGGCGGAGTATGTGGCTAAGCTGAACACCTTGTTGTTGGCCTTGATGCAATAAATACGAGGTATAAGGTGTTTTGGTGACGGGGAAGTGGTGTGCCATTTCCCCGTCGCTGTTATGATAGCCGACGTTTTTTGATGATCTTTGGGGAGTCACATGAATCAATTAGCTACACGTTTGTTAGCAGCGACGTTTTTATCTGGTGCCTTGGTTGCTACGACGCAAGCAGGCGGATCTGTGGATATGAGCTTGGCCAATGAAACCGCTCGCATTGCTTACGATGCCACTCAGGTAGGAAGTGGTTTGCATGTGGGAGCCGCACTGCAGCACGACCGTGATGATGGCAATTTAGTCTCAGCGGGCTTGCATGTGGTGGATGTTCGTGAATCAAAGCGCAGTTTGTACATTGGCGTTGGCGGTAAGCTGTATGGTTACTTTACTGACGATTATGATGGCGCAGCCGTCGGTGTGGGTGGTTTTTTCCGCTATAACATTCCCGGTGTGCAAGATGTGAGTATTGCTGGCTATGGTTATTATGCCCCTCCCGTGACAACGTTCGGTGATGGCGAGCATTTATGGGATACCGACTTGCGCTTGCAATTTGCCGTTATTCCTACGGCCAGAATTTATACGGGTTATCGCTACAGCGCGGTGAAAGTGGAAGACGTGAAGAAACGCGTCAAGTTAGGTGATGGCTTACACTTTGGTATCAAGATCGATTTTTAATCATCAACAGTGAGTCGGTTATGAGCTGGTTAAGCATTACCAATCTAAAATTGTATCAAACTCAGCTGTTGTTGCAGCAATGGCAGAGTGATCAGTTGCCGACGTTACAGCAGGCACTGTTGAATGCGGCGTTGTATCATTTACACGATGCGTATCTGGCGTACTTGCATGAATTGGCGGAGTCCGTCTCGTACCGTCTACCGGTGTCTACATTGTCTGAGTTGATTCAGCAGGTGAGCTTAGTCACAGGTGAAATGAAAGAACTACAGACTCTGGAGCAAGACGGTTATTCATGGCTTGCGCAATGCTTGCAAGCCATTCATGACGCTCAGCGTCCAGAGCAGAATGTGGTGGTGCAGCATCATGAACCCTCGCGCATTGCGGTCATTCATGATCCAACGGCCGCTGTGACACAATGGCACCAGCGCCTGTCGGATTTGATTGATCAGCAACGTGCGAATCGTCACGAAAGTTAAGTGTATTGGCTATATGGGTAACTGACTATTTTACCGGTCGTTGCCCAAGTCCCTTGTGGTTGTGATACACTCCCGCGCCCAAATTTGAGAGGCGGTTATGGCACGCTTTTTTGAGATTGTAGAATTATCGAATGGTGATATCGCACTGCGTCGCGCGGATGAACAGGAGGGCGATGCGCTTGTGTCGATCCATTTTTCAGACGACGCTAAAGCCAGTTTGCAGACACACCATATGGACATTGCTCGTATTATGATTGAGGCGGGTGTTCGCAAGGTCGGAGAGCTGTCGGGAATGGAAGTCGAGCGAGAGGACTTCGATGCACCTGAGTATCGTCATCATCTGCATTGAGTCTTAAGCAGACGCATTTTTAAACCCGTTAGTGCATGGCTAGCGGGTTTTCTTTTGCGTGTCTGTTAAGCACAGCTAGGGATTAACGGCGTTGGATTAGGATGACATGACTGCCTGATTCTACCGCCAAAGATTGGATATGTTGGCGTTCTTCGCTTGAGAACTCACCTTGCCACTCGACAATTAGGTGGCTATTGCCTGCCTTAAGGATACGGCTGGTTAAGTGGAGCTGTGTGTCTTGACAAAGGTCTATATGAATCACAGGGGATTGCTCAAGCCCCAAGCTGGCTAACCATTGTTTGTTCATGCGCTGGTTTGCACTTAACCACATCAACCATCGAGGTTCGGCATTGCAGCGAGCCAATAAGGGCAATAATTGTTGTGGTTGAATGGCGCTGTCGTCATTGACGATCATTTCCGTCAAGCTGCCTCGGCGACCGTGGTTGGTCGATATGGGCTGAGCCACGGATAAGCGTGGTTGTTCCATTGTCAATGCTAACTGCTGCATAGAGACCTCACTGAAATACATCACATTGCTATTTCTGGATTAATCATTAGTGGCGACGAACAACACCAACATACTGACCTTCGATCGCAAATTCGGTGTCGCGTAAATCGACTTCAATCGGTTGATAGTCGGCATTTTCAGGTAGAAGTAACACTTTGTTGCGATTTTTTTGATAACGCTTCACGGTGACTTCGTCGTTAACGCGCGCCACAATGATATCGCCGTTTCGTGCGTGATTGGTTTTGGCTACGGCGATGTAGTCACCGTCTAAAATGCCAATGTCTTTCATGCTATCGCCATGAACTTCCAGTAAAAAGCTGGCTTCAGGTTTGAAGAAGCTCGCAGGAATTTGGCAATAATCTTCAATGTGTTCTTGTGCCAAAATAGGCTCACCAGCCGCAACACGGCCGATAATGGGTAAACCAGGCTCTTCATTATTAACGATACGTATGCCACGCGACGCGCCAGCCATCATTTCAATGGCCCCTTTGCGGGCCAAGGCTTTGAGATGTTCTTCGGCCGCATTGGGGGAGCGAAATCCCAGCTCGCTGGCGATCTCGGCACGGGTTGGTGGAAATCCTGTGGCTTCAAGCGACGACTTAATAAAGTCGAGTACTTGTTGTTGTCGCGCAGTGAGTTTGATCATGTCTACTTATCCAGCTGTTGTTATATACAGTGACTGGTAATATATACAGTGTTTGTGCTGATGTAAAGTCAGTCGATGATCGTCAGTATGTTTTTTGCGGTTGCTTGCATACACGGTATGCTTGACTGCCACTTGCTCTTATTGTGTTTTAAACGTATGTTTGAAACATCTGTTTATAAGTGAGTGTGGGCATGGCACAAAAAGATACCGTGACAGCCATTTTGAACGCGGCTGAAGAATTATTCTCGGAACGTGGGTTTGCGGAAACATCATTACGCAATATTACCACCCGTGCTGGTGTCAATTTGGCAGCGGTGAATTATCATTTCGGTTCTAAAAAGGCTCTTATTCAGGCGGTGTTTGCACGTTTTCTCACGCCGTTTTCTGAGCAGTTGGCCAGTGAATTGCGTGGCTATCGGGCTCAACTTCAAGATGAAGTGCCCGAATTAAATTCGCTTTTGATGTTACTACCAGCGACGGCTTTGCGCACCGATAAAGGCAATCCGCGTCGATTGGGCATTTTTATGCGATTGCTGGGATTGGCTTACACTCAAGGGCAAGGCCATTTACGCAAGTATTTACAAACGGAATACAGCGCTGTGTTTCGTGATTTTATGCAATTGGTCAGTGCGGCAACGCCAAATTTGTCGAATGAGGATCGTTTTTGGCGTATTCACTTTATGCTGGGTGCAACGGTGTTTACGCTGTCCGGCGTTGATTCTTTGACGGCGATGGCCGAACATGACCTTGGTAAGTCGGCGGATATCACGAGTGTGGTTTCGCAATTGACGCCATTCTTAGCGGCGGGGTTGAACGCCCCTCCTTGATTGTCAGAGAATTCTTCATGGTGGATACGGCGTTGATTGAAGTTTCCATTGCCGATCAGCAATTGCGTTATACGGATGAACAGCACTGTGTGTCTTATCCTGTATCGACGGCAACGCTAGGAGCGGGTCAACAAGCAGGGTCTTGGCAAACGCCTGTGGGTTGGCATCGTGTTCGTGCTTGTATTGGTCATGGTCAGCCGAGCAATCGTGTTTTTGTGGGACGTCGCCCAACCCCTGAAGTGTATTCGTCGGCCTTAGCACAACAACATCCTGAGCGGGATTGGATTTTAACGCGTATTTTGTGGTTACAGGGGCTTGAGGTCGGCTTTAATCGAGGTGGTCAGGTGGATACCATGCGCCGCTTCATTTACATTCATGGCTGTCCGGATTCTGAGCCCATGGGTGTGCCACACTCGCACGGTTGTATTCGTATGCGCAATGACGATGTGTTGGATTTATTTGCGCGCGTATCCGCTGGCACGTTAGTTTGGATTCAACCTCATTCTTTTCAGAGTATCCCATGTCGACTCCTCTAAATGCCGTTGGTGTCATTGCCGATATTGCAGGCCTTGAATTAACGGATGACGACTGCGATTTTTTGCAGGCATCCGAAATCAGTGGTGTTATTTTATTTTCTCGTAACTATCAAGATAACGAGCAACTCCGTTCGTTAACGGCATCGCTTCGTGCTTTGCGTCCAGATTTGCTGATTTCGGTTGATCAAGAAGGTGGTCGGGTACAGCGTTTTCGCTCAGGCTTTACTCGTCTTCCACCTATGTTGCGTTTGGGCGAGCTTTGGCAATCTGAGCCTGAGCGTGCTTTGCGATGTGCTGTCGATTGGGGTTGGTTGATGGCCACCGAGTTAGCGGCTCATGGTGTGGATTTGAGTTATGCCCCCGTTTTGGATTTGGATCGTGGTTGTTCGGATGTGATTGGCGATCGTGCTTTTTCGTCCTCTGTTGAGGGGGTGATCGCGTTGTCAGAGGCGTGGCTGCGCGGTGTAGCAAGTGTTGGTATGAAAGCGGTCGTTAAGCATTTTCCTGGTCATGGTGCGGTGGCCGCCGATTCACATGTGTCGCTGCCATACGATGATCGTTCCTGGTCTGAGTTAGTGACCGACATGATGCCTTTTGCCCATTTAATTGCGCAAAAACAAGTGCAGGGTGTGATGCCTGCTCATGTGGTCTATCGCGCAGTCGATCCGAATCATACGGCCGGCTTTTCAACCCATTGGTTGCAGTCGGTATTGCGTCAGCAATTGTCGTTTTCTGGTGTGATTTTTAGTGACGATTTGTCCATGGTGGGCGCAGCCAGTGGTGGTGATTACCATCAACGCAGCCAGCAGGCCGTAGCGGCGGGAGCGAATGCTTTGTTGGTGTGCAACGATCGTGCTGCGGCAACCGAGGTTGTGGCGGCGGTGAAGACGATGAGCCGTCCCCATTTGGATTTGTCTGACTGGCAATTAAGTCCCGCATTACAGCAACAGGCGTTTTCTGCGCTGCAATCCGAAAGAGTCAGGCACATTCAAGCCAGTATGGCTTTGCACTGGCAGTACAATTAACGAATTGATTCAAAGGTATGGTATGACGCAGCGTATTGCGATTATTGGTGGGACAGGGTTGACACAATTGTCTGGCCCTACGATTCAGGATCAGGTGTGGTTGGATACGCCTTTAGGGAGGCCGTCGGCCCCCATTGTTGTCGGTGAATGGGAAGGCCAGACCGTTTACTTTTTGGCCCGCCACGGACATCCTCACGCCATTCCTCCACATAAAATTAACTATCGGGCCAATCTGTTAGCGCTGCAGCAGATGGATGTGGATGCGATCATTGCTGTTAATGCCGTGGGTGGTATTCATGATGACATGGGGTCGGGTGTGTTGGTGGTTCCCAAGCAGATTATCGATTACACCTCTGGTCGCGAAGCCACGTTTTTTGATGGCGAGTATCAGCCGTTAGAGCACATCGATCTGACTCATCCATACGATGAGGGTGTACGGCAACGGCTTGTGCATGCGGCTCAGGATTGTGATATCCCCGTGTGTGATTTTGGTGTGTATGCCGCCACTCAGGGGCCACGATTAGAAACCATCGCAGAAATCGTGCGCTTGGAGCGTGATGGTTGCGACCTTGTGGGAATGACGGGCATGCCTGAGGCCGCATTGGCTCGTGAGCTCGGGATTCCTTATGCCTCACTGTGCTTGGTGGTCAATCCGGCGGCCGGGAAAAGCGATGGACTGATTACCATGGAAGAAATCACCGCGGTATTGAACGATGGAATGGGGCAGGTGCGCGACTTGCTTGCCGCAACCTTGCGCCATTGGTGATCGTGCGTCATCAGTAGGGAGACGGGTCGGTGTCGTCTCTTTCTGCTGGGTCATCGATGTCTGAATCGGTATTGCTGTCCGATGGTGAATTGACGTTATTTTCTCTTGCCCATGCATGCAGCATTAACGTCACGCGATCATCGCAGGACATACGAATGTCGCTTAATTGGTCGCGGCATTCTTGTTTGTTTTCCATTTGAAATAAATCCGCCGTGTAACTGCCTAGCTCCACATTTAATTCACGCTGGCAGGTCTCATACAAGGTTTCTAGTAATTGCTCGCAGCGGTCAACGTCATCGGTGGCCAAATAACTTTGTTCCAAATCATTTTCGAGTTCACGAATGACCGACCACGGCGTTTCGCCACGTTGGTATAACGTTTCTTGGTTGATGCCATGCAGTTCTTCTAGGGCAGAATCCCATTCTTCCCAGTCGTCATCTGGTTGAATAAGCGTGGTTTTGATGGTGCCATCACTCAGTGACCAAGCAATGGCGATGGGGTACGCCGTATCTTCGTAAGAGCTGGCATCGATTGCAATAAAATGCGGGTAGGACACGGGAATCTCTCAAGCTAACATCAGGAGGATGCAATCTACTTGGCTTGGATGGGCTTGGCAAGAGGATGACCCAGGGCTTTTAAATGCGCACTGTGGCCTGTTAGGGCTTGCCAGAGCGTTTGGTAGGTACGGATAGGGTGACCTTGCAGCTCGCATTCACGACGAATCAGATGGTGTATTTGTGGATAGTGAATATGGCTGATACGCGGAAATAAGTGATGTTCAACTTGCATGTTTAGGCCTCCAAGTAAGGCATTCAATACGCGACTCTGGGGTGCAAAATCGACGGTGGTTCGCAATTGATGTATGGCCCAGGTATCGGGTAATTCTCCCGTATTATTTGGCTGCGAGAATTCCGCGAGAGAAACCACATGAGCGAGTTGAAATACCACCGCAAACAAAAAACCCAATACCGCATGCATCAATAGAAATCCGACGAGAGTTTGGCTAAGACCAAGAACGAAGGATGGGAGCAGTAGATACAGCACTAAATAGAGCGCTTTGCTGAGCCAAAATTCAATGTGTTCCGCACGCCCCATGGGCTTGCTGTAGGCACGATCGCCAATGGCTTGGCGAAAGTAGGCTTTGTAATCCAATACAAAAAACCAAAATAGACTGGTGAGTGGGTATAGGCACCAGGCATACCAATGTTGGTAGCGATGCCATGCTCGGTGTGGTTGAGTTGGGCTCATACGCAGCAGACCCAATGCATCAATGTCTTCATCCAAACCATCGACATTGGTAAAGCCGTGATGATTGCGATTGTGTTTTTCCGCCCAGTAGCGACGATGGCTACCAATGAGGTTGAATGTCAGGGCAGCCAGTCGGTTCAGGCGCCGCGAACGACTGAGTGATTCATGAGCGCCATCGTGCATGATATTAAATCCCACCAGTGCTGTGGCAACGCCATGAATGACCCATGATAAAGCGTTACCTGCACCATCGACAGACAGCATGGCCGCATAGCTAGCGATGTAAACCAGCAGAATGAGGGCGATTTTCGCAAGCAACAGACTTTGAGAGGCATGAGGCTGTGTTGCGATCGCGTCATGCACTTGACGACTCAATGCTTGGTAAAAATGGCGACCATGATGCGGGTATCGAATTGTTGACATAGTTCGTTATAGTTGTTGTTTGTATTTGATCATACCGTAAGCAAGACCAATGTAAATGGATGAATTCGCCCAATATACCGGCTGAATGGCCGGATTGTCCCGAGTGAACTATCCGCTAGAATCCGTGTCCTCTTGAGCTGTGATATCGCGTGAAAGGAAAGCGAAGAACTTGTTATTCGATGGCGGTGTCGTGGGTTATAGGCAGCGTAGCGTGTATGCTTTATGCTTATTGTGAGCCAATATTGAGGTGTCTTTTTTCATGCTATTAACCGTCATGCTAGGTTTTGTTGTTGCGATGGCTGCGCCATGGCTCGTTAAGCTGAGCGGCCGATACAGTGGTTGGCTGTTGGCGCTCTATCCATTTTCGTTAGTGGTTTATTTTGCTCAGTGGATTCCGGTTATTGGTCAGGGGCATTCACAATTAACAACGTACCAATGGTTTCCTGGACTGGATATTTCTCTGTCTTTGTATTTAGACGGATTGTCGCTGCTTTTTGCGTTACTGATTAGCATCATTGGCACCTTTGTACTGATCTATGCGGGTTCCTATCTGAAAGGTCATAAGGATTTAGGGCGTTTTTATTTAATCATTATTGCCTTTATGGCATCTATGTTGGGTCTGGTGCTGGCGGATAACGTCATCACGCTGTTTGTTTTCTGGGAATTGACCAGTATCACGTCGTATTTTTTGATTGGTTTTCAGCACGAGCAGGCCAGTGCGCGTAAAGCGGCACTGCAAGGATTGTTTGTCACCGTTGGTGGTGGTTTGTGTTTATTAGCTGGGTTTGTCTTGCTTGCCATTATGGGTGGGTCGTATTCCATACAAGGCATTTTATCCAGTGGGGTGAGCTTACCTGAGCATGGATTATACGGTGCGGCTTTGGTGCTGGTATTGCTTGGTGCCTTTACAAAATCGGCGCAATTTCCATTTCACTTTTGGTTGCCAAATGCCATGGCAGCACCAACCCCCGTTTCCGCTTTCTTGCATTCGGCCACCATGGTCAAAGCGGGGGTGTACTTGTTGGCGCGATTGAATCCGGGAATGGCGAGCGATTTGTGGTCGACGATTTTAACCAGCGTTGGTGCGCTGACGGTCATTACGGCCGTTGTGATGGCGCTGAGCCATCGCGACATGAAGAAAATACTCGCCTATTCCACCGTGATGGCATTGGGTACATTGGTCATGTTACTCGGGATTGGCACCGAGTTGGCGTTAACCGCGTTTGTGGTCTTTTTATTGGCGCATTCCTTGTATAAAGGTGCGCTGTTTATGTTGGCGGGTGCCGTGGATCATGCCGTCGGCACGAAAGATCTATCGGAACTTTCTGGGTTACGTAAAGCCATGCCAGTGACCGCGTTATTGATGTTGCTTGCCGCCATGTCGTTGGCGGGTATTCCTCCTTTGTTTGGTTTTATTGCCAAGGAGCTGTTATTTGAGTCACTGCTGCAGGCTAGCGTGTGGGGCTATGGCTTACTGTTGTTGTTTGTGTTTTCCGCGATTTTGCTGGTGGCGGTCGCCGCCGCGTTGGCATTGAAGCCTTTCTATGGTCAGTATCTGGCGACACCTAAAACACCGCATGAGCCACCAGTCGCTGAACTATTAGGACCTGTGGTGTTGATTGTGATGGCGCTGCTGCTTTCCTTATTTGCTTTACCAGCGCAACAATGGTTGTTGTCATCGTCGATGTTGGCTGTCGCGGGGTATGTGCCAGAGGTTAAGTTGGCATTGTGGCATGGTGTGAATATGCCGTTAATGCTGTCTGCTGTGAGTTTGGTTCTGGGTATCATGTTGTGGACGCAATGGCACCGTGTGCAACCTTGGTTGAGTCGTGTCATTGCGCAGCTTAGCCGATTTGGACCAGAGCGCGGTTACTTTAAAATGATGGATGGCATTACCTGGAGCGCCTCTTGGCAAACCCGATTTTTGCAAAACGGGGTGTTGGGTTTGTATATGGTTGTGTTGATCTTGTCGACGTTTTTACTCGCCGGTTATACCTTTGTTCGATCGTATGGACTGCATTTTCCACTCGATGTGCAAGACAGTTACGTATACGAGTGGGTGGTGGCTTTTTTATTGATTGTGTCGGCACTCTTTGCCAGTACAACCCGTTATCGTTTGGCTGCGGTGGCGGCAATGGGCGTACTGGGTTTTGCCGTGGCGCTAACATTTATCCACTTCAGTGCGCCCGATTTGGGCATTACTCAGTTATTGGTTGAAACACTGACGGTCATTCTGTTGGTGTTGGTTCTGTTTAAATTGCCTGAGTTTGTGCAGCTATCATCTCCGTGGGAGAGGGCCAGAGACATTGTGGTGGCACTCTTTGGCGGCGTGGTCATGTTGTTTATTTTGGTGGCGGCCATCGATATTCAGTACTTTGACAGCATTTCGAGTTATTACATTGATAACAGTGAGCTATTGGGATATGGCCGTAATATTGTGAATGTGATTCTGGTGGATTTCCGTGTGCTTGATACGTTAGGGGAGATTTTCGTTTTAGCTCTGGCGGCACTGGGTGTGTTATCGATGATTAAATTACGGGCAGAGGATCGAGTGAAATGATGAATTCGAATACGGTCATTTTACGTACGGCTGCAATGTATTTGATGCCGTTGCAATTGTTGTTTTCCATTTTTTTGCTGTTGCGTGGACATGATGAACCTGGCGGTGGTTTTATTGGTGGTTTGGTCGCGGCAGGGGCGTTCGTGTTGTTTGCCTTTTCTTATGGCTCCGATGCCTTGCGTAGCCTGATTCGTTTGGACCCCAGAGACTTGCTCGGCGCGGGTTTGTTGTTTGGTCTTGCTTCGGCCATTCCATCGCTGTTGAGAGGCGAGCCGTTATTGACGGCACAGTGGTGGACGATTGCTTTGCCCGGTGACGCCGAGTTAAAGCTGTCATCACCGCTCATTTTTGATATTGGTGTCTATTTGGCCGTGGTTGGGACGATTTTGACGTTTGTTATTCAATTGATGGAGGCGGAACATGAATGAGCTTTCTTATCCCGTCGAGAGGGTGTTGTCATGGAAGTGGTAATGGCGTTTGTGGTTGCCACTTTATTCAGTTGTGCCCTGTATATGATGATGCGGCGCTCGATTGTTAAATTGGTGATTGGTCTGATTTTATTAAGTAATGCGGCGAATTTGTTGATTTTTGTGGTGTCCGGATTAACGCGAGGTGCCCCTCCGTTGATTATTGAAGGCGTTGATCCATCACCTTTTGTTGCGGATCCGCTACCACAGGCACTGATTTTGACCGCCATTGTGATTTCTTTCGGTGTGTTAGCGTTTGCTGTTGTATTGATTCGTCGCGCTTATGAAGTGGTTAAGACGGATGACTTAGATCAAATGAAGGATACCGATACCTGATGAATGTTTTAGCCATTCCATTATTAATTCCACTGTTTGCTGGTGCGTTGTCTCTGGCATTATGGCGTTCGACCCGTTGGCAGCGTGTGATTGCCGTGTTGGCGACGGCATCTTTGTTGGTTAGCTCGATTGTGTTGTTGCAAGCCGTCTTGCAAGACGGTTATGTGGTATTGCATACGGCTCAATGGGCTGCGCCTTTCGGTATTACCTTAGTGGCTGATTTGTTGGCGGCTATCATGGTGGTGCTGACCGGTATTATTGCGTTTGTCATTGCCATCTACTCTTTAGCGGCCACCCCTGCTGGTCATGAGAAATTTGGCTATTACCCCTTGCTGCATTTGTTGTTAGCGGGTGTCGTCGGTTCATTTATTACAGGTGACCTCTTTAATTTGTTTGTGTGGTTTGAAGTGATGTTGCTGGCGTCGTTCGCCTTACTGACATTGGGTGGCGAGCGAGCACAAATGGAAGGGGCAATTAAGTACGTCACACTGAACTTGTTTTCCTCGGCCATATTTTTGATGGCGGTTGGCTTACTTTATGGCATGGTCGGTACATTAAACATGGCTGATTTGGCTCAGAAGATTGCCCAAGTTGAAGACCAAGGCATGATTACCGTTGTGGCCATGTTGTTTTTGATTTCTTTTGGTATTAAAGCAGCGGCGTTTCCGCTGTTCTTTTGGCTACCGGCTTCTTACCATACGCCACAAGTGGCGGTCTCGGCACTGTTTGCGGGTTTATTAACGAAAGTCGGCGTGTATGCGCTGTTCCGCGTATTTACGCTGATTTTTGTGCATGATGTGGCTTATACGCATACCATTTTATTGTGGATTGCGGCGCTGACGATGTTAACAGGGGTGTTGGGTGCTGCGGCGCAATTTGAATTCCGTCGGATTTTATCCTTCCATATCGTCAGTCAAATTGGCTATATGTTACTGGGTTTAGCGTTGTTTACGCCCTTAGCCATCATTGGTGGTGTGTTTTATATCATGCACCATATTTTGGTAAAAACGGCGCTGTTCTTGGTGAGTGGCATCAGTTACCGCTTGCTGGGAAGCTATGAGCTTCGTGATTTAGGCGGGCTGTATCGTAAGAAACCCTTGCTCGCCATTTTGTTTTTGATTCCGGCTTTATCGCTGGCTGGCATCCCGCCTTTGTCCGGTTTTTTTGCCAAGTTCATTGTGTTAAGAGCCGGTATCGAAGCCGAAGCGTACGTCGTCACAGGAATTGCATTGTTGGTGGGTTTGCTGACCATGTATTCCATGATCAAAATCTGGGCCGAAGTGTTTTGGAAGGCAACCCCTGAGCACACGCATGAGCAAAAGCCATTAACGGATGCGGTGGTTGATCGCGGTCATTGGCCTTTGTATGTACCCATCATGATTCTTGGCTGTGGCACGTTATTAATCGGTTTCTATGGTCAGCCCATTTTTGTCTTGGCCGAGCAAGCGGCTGCGCAGTTGTTGAATCCACAAGGATATATTGACGCCGTACTGGGGGTGCAACCATGAGTGGTTTTTTTTGGAATGTGATTTTGGCGTTGATTTGGGTGATTTTGTCCGGATCCTTCTCGCCGTGGAATTTATTCATGGGCTTTATGTTGGGTTACGCTGTGCTGCTGTTAATGCAGCATCGTGTACCTGAACTGTCGGCTTATAGTCGTCGTTTACCCCGTGTTATCCTGTTTGTGGGCTATTTTTTAAAAGAACTCTTTAAAGCCAACTTACGTGTGGCTTTTGACGTAGTGACGCCAAAAACGTATATGCAACCGGGTGTGATTGGCATACCGTTGAGTGCAACCACTAACGCTGAAATCACCATGGTATCGAGTATGATTTCGTTAACGCCTGGGACGTTGAGCCTGGATGTGTCGAATGATCGTCAAGTGTTGTATATCCACGCCATGTTTTTGCAAGATGAAGCGCAATTGCGCCAGGATTTGAAAGAACTTGAACGTCGAATTTTGATGATTATGCGGTAAGGAGTCGTATGGACAGTCTTTTGTTGAACAGCGTGTATATCCTGATGTCGCTGGCTTTGTTGGTTGCCTTTCTGCGCTTGATGAAAGGCCCGTCTTTACCTGACCGGGTGGTTGCTTTGGAGTTAATTGCCTCGATAGTGGTGGGTTTTGTTGGTGTGCATGCGATTGATACGGGAGTGGCCAGTTTGTTGGATGTGGCCATTGTGATCGCCTTAATGGCTTTTTTAGCCGCCATTGGTTTTGCGCGATTTATTGAACGACGAGGTACCGCAAATGATTGAGTGGATAATTGGTATTTTAATGGTACTAGGCAGCTTGTTTATGTTGCTTGCAGCCGTTGGTATTTTGCGGTTACCGGATTTACCAACCCGCATGCACGCGTCAACAAAAGCGGGTGCTATGGGTGCAATTTTTATTATGACTGCGGTGGTATTGCACTTTTCGACCGGCATCGTCCTTGCGCGTGCCTTGGCCATTGTGTTGTTTATTATTATGACGGCACCGATTGCCGCTCACGTCATTGCACGAGCGGGCTATTTTGTTGGTGTGCCGTTGTGGCGGGGTACCGTCAAAGATGAGCTGCGTGATCACTATGACCCCATATCACATTCTCTTGATCATGAAGAATTGACAACACTCACGGCTAAGCAGAAAAAATCGTCTTCCTAAGTCATGCCGCGGCTTTCGCCTTTTATTAGATAATGGGCATCTATGGGCATCTATGGGCATCTATGGGCATCTATGGGCCGTCTATTGGATGCGTGTTTATGGTTATCTTATGGTGAATTTTTCTTTAACTTATCTTTACTTTACTGCATAGTATTGGCCAGCTTTTTAGCATAAAAATAACATTAAGTAATAAGAGGATTGAACGTGGAAGCATCTTTTTGGGATGGCAAACGCGCCCCAGGCGTGAGCGATACGATCGACTTGTCACAATACAACGCGGTTGTCGAAGTGATTGAAAGCGCTTTTCAGCGTTATGCGGATCGTGCTGCATTTACCAGTATCAACTTCACATTAACCTATCGTCAAATTGATGAGTACAGCGCTGCCTTTGCCGCTTACTTGCAAAATCACACGAGTTTACAACCGGGTGATCGCATCGCCATTCAAATGCCCAACATTTTGCAATTTCCAATTGCTATGTACGGTGCATTACGTGCCGGTTTCGTGGTGGTTAATACCAACCCGCTGTATACCGAGCGTGAAATGTTGCATCAATTCAATGACTCAGGTGCGAAAGCTCTGGTGTGCATGGATGTCTTTGCGCGTTCTGTGCAAAACATCAAAGATCAAACAGGCTTAAAACACATCATTGTGACCAGTTTGGCGGATATGTTGCCATTCCCTAAACGCAACATCATTAACGCGGTTGCGAAGCATGTGAAGAAGATGGTGCCAGCGTATCATCTACCAGAGGCGATTCCTTTTCGTCAGGCTTTGGCACAGGGTAGTAAAGCCAAACCGTTTACCCCGAATTATGCCCGCGATCCGAACGACACGATTATTTTGCAATACACGGGTGGTACGACTGGCGTTGCGAAAGGCGCTGAGTTGACCAATCGTAACTTGGTTGCAAACATGATGCAGGCTCGTGCGATGTTGAGCCAAGTCGATAGCAATGGCCAACGCATTAAGCCAGATACGGGCGTGAAAGTCGTTGCGCCTTTACCCTTGTATCACATCTACTCATTTACGGTGCATTTAATGGCACTGTTCGAATTGGGTGATCACAGTATTTTGATCGCCAATCCACGTGATACCTCGATGTTCATTCGCATGATCAAACCGCATCAATTGACGGGTTTCATTGGTTTGAACACCTTGTTTGTTTCGTTGCTCAATGATCCTGAATTTGCCAAGTGTGATTTTAGCCAGCTAAAACTGACCTTATCCGGTGGTACCGCGTTGGTCGAGAATACGGCCAAGCGCTGGGAAGCGTTAACGGGCTGTGGTGTGTCTGAAGCCTATGGCTTGACGGAGTGCTCACCCGCGGTGTGTATGAATCCTACCGGTGGTTTAGAACGTATGGGCACCGTCGGTCAAGCGGTTCCTGGTACGGCGCTAAAATGCATCGATGATCAAGGTAACGAAGTGGCTGTGGGTGAACGCGGTGAGTTATGCGTCAAAGGTCCTCAAGTCATGAAAGGCTATTGGAACCGTCCTGAAGCCACGACTGACAGTTTCACCGCGGATGGTGAGTGGTTACGTACTGGTGACGTCGCTGTGATTGACGAAGACGGTTTCGTTAAGATTGTTGATCGTATCAAGGACATGATTCTGGTATCGGGTTTCAACGTGTATCCGAACGAGATTGAAGATGTGGTGGCTGGTCATCCGGCTGTGGAGAATTGTGCGGCCATTGGTGTACCTGACGAAAAAACAGGCGAAGCCGTTAAGCTGTTTGTGGTATCCACCGATCCGAATTTGTCCAAAGATGATATCCGTGCTTACTGTCGCGATAAAATGACGGGCTACAAAATCCCACGTCATGTGGAATTCCGCAGTGAGTTACCGATGACGCCTGTCGGTAAGATTTTGCGTCGTGAATTGAAAGATGAGGAAGCGAAGAAGCAAGCCAGCAGTTAAGCTGAGTTTGTAGTCATCGTCTGTTCGTATGGGCAAGTGATTGAATTCAGTCACTTGCCTTTTTTATGCCTGAATCAACTATCTTGTGAGTTGCCGTGCGTTTACCAATCTGACGAATGAATCTTGCGAATCAGCCAATGCCTCTATGCCATGTCATGGCCACAATCCTCTCCACATTGTGATTTCTTATTCTGTGTGTCAATTGAGGTTTATCCATGATTCAGTACAAAGCGCCATTAAAAGACATTCATTTTTTAGTGAACGAGGTGTTTCATTTTCAACATCACTACCCATCATTACCCGGTGGAAGTGAAGCCAGTCCAGATATGGTCGAAGCCATTTTGGCGGAAGCGGCACGTTTCAGCGAAGAGGTATTAGCACCTTTATATCAATCGGGTGATGAAGGGTGTGTCTGGCAAGATGGTCAGGTGACCACGCCAAAAGGTTTTAAAGAAGCCTATGAGCAGTACCGTGAAGGCGGCTGGCAGGGTATGTCGGCTCCGGTGGAATATGGTGGTCAAGGCTTACCTCTGTCATTAGGGGTGATCAAATCCGAAATGATTGGTACTGCAAACTGGGTGTGGGGTATGTATCCAGGTTTGTCTATGGGTGCTATGAATACGATCTATATGCATGGTAGCGAACAACAAAAACAAACGTTTTTATTGCCACTAACGGAAGGGCACTGGATGGGCACTATGTGTTTAACAGAGCCTCAATGTGGTACCGATCTCGGACAAGTTAAAACCAAAGCAGAACCAAATGACGATGGTAGCTATCGTATTACGGGTACGAAGATTTTCATCTCGTCAGGCGAACACGATTTAACCGATCAAATTATTCACATTGTCTTAGCACGCTTACCGAATGCCCCCAAAGGGACTAAGGGGATCTCGTTATTTATCGTTCCGAAGTACAACGTCAATGAGGATGGTTCTTTAGCCGATCGCAATGCCGTAAGTTGCGGTTCTATCGAAGAGAAAATGGGTATCCATGGTTCGTCGACGTGCGTGATGAATTTTGATGGGGCAAAAGGGTTTTTGATCGGCCCTGAGAATAAAGGTTTGATGTGCATGTTCACCTTTATGAACACAGCTCGGATTGGTACGTCGATTCAGGGGGTGGGTGCCGCTGAATTATCGTTTCAAAATGCCTTGCCTTATGCACGCGATCGCCGTTCTATGCGTTCATTGAGTGGCACAAAAAGCCCAGATCAGGTTGCTGACGCGTTGATTGTTCATCCGGATGTGCGTCGTATGTTATTGACGCAAAAAGCCATTGCCGAAGGTGGTCGGGCGATGTTGTATCACGCTGCTCGTTTGGCGGATTTTATGATGGCCGCTCACCGTCGAGGCGACACGGCAGGCTACGAGGCTTATGATGACAAGCTGGGTTTCTTGACGCCTATTTTGAAAGCATTCCTAACGGAGTTGGGATACGAAGCGGCCAATCATGGCGTGCAGGTCTATGGTGGTCATGGTTTCATCAAAGAATGGGGTATGGAGCAAATTGTACGTGACGCCCAGATTTCTAAGCTGTATGAGGGCACAACGGGCGTTCAAGCGTTGGATCTTCTTGGTCGCAAAATACTCTTGGGTAAGATGAAATCGTTTAATGAATTCCGAGCCGAAGTGTCACAATTTATTGCGACGCACCAGAATCGAAAGGAAATGAAGCCCCTGATTCGGCAATTAAAACGTTATATGCTGCAGTGGCGTATTAACACATTCCGTATTGCCTTCAAGGCGGCTAGAAATCGCGATATGGTGGGCTCTGCCTCGGTGGACTATTTGATGTACTCCGGTTACATCGCGATGGCGTTTTTTTGGGCACAAATGGCGGATGCCGCATACACGGGCTTAAAAGTGAATGCCGTGGACAAGGATTTCTACCAAGCCAAAATTCAAACGGCAGAGTTTTATTTTGATCGCATGTTGCCGCGCGCAAAAAGTCACGGAAAAATGATGCTCAAAGATCCTAAGTCGCTGATGCAAATGGAAGATGCACATTTTATGTTGTCATAGATCGCCCAAAGTCTTGCGCCAGCGCGAGTGACATGGACTCGAATAAAACGCCGTTTCTTAGCATTCGGCGTTTTTTATATTGGTGCACCAGTGGCTAGGTCTTGTGTAGGGCAAAGTCGAATCGAACACACACTCCGTCATCGTGCTTCTCTTGCGTGAGCTGTCCTTGTAAATGGGTGCTAATAATGTACTGGCACAATTCAAATGCAATGGGAACAGACTGCTCATCTTGCTCGGCGGTGTCCGCAAAGCGAATATGAACAACCCCTTGATTGCCTTGAATAGCGACTTTTAGGTGTATCGTATTTTTCACAGTCAATAGTGGATGCTGAGTGACTAAGTGGGTCAGTAAAAACTGCAGTAATTGAGGGCTCTCATCCAACATTAAGGACAATGGCAATGCCAGTTGGATCTGCTGCTGTTGTGTCATTGGTTGTTGTTGCAACCATTCTTCGATGCAGCGGCTGACATTGATCGTGGCTGTGTTCAGCGGTGTTACCAAGACCAGATAATGATAAATGATGGGTAATAATCCGTCTGGCATGTGATCCTTACAACGGGACAGTTCTCGCGTGAGAAGTTGGTGGAAACGTTGTTCCTGTTGTTGTTCTAGGCGTTTGCTCAGGGCATGAACTTGGGTATTCAAGCGATGAATGGTATTTTTTGCTTGATGTTGCTCATGGTAAAGCGCTTCGGTACGTTGTGTGATTTTATTTTCTAAATCAATGGTTAACTCTTTGGCTTGTTGGCTGGCGCTGTGCTCGTCGGTTTTGTCGGTAGAACAGATCAAAACTAATGTAGGTTTGTTGTTCGCATAGTGGGTCGCTTGTAAAGTGATGTCTAAAAAGCGTTGTTCGCCGTAGAGTGTGGCGAGTGTGTAGTGGTCGGCAATGCGATGCACCATGCCATTGAGTAGCTGATCGATGTACTCGCGTTGTTCGTCGGCTTTTTCTCCTTGGAGTGCATTGAGGAGTACCTTCAGTAAATTTGGATGCAAACTGGCATTGTGATTGTGCAGTCCAATGTGTCGCATGAAGTGGTGGTTGGCCTGGAATTGATTGTTGAAGACATCATATTCGCAAAAGCCGATGCTGGCATTGTCGATCGCGATCGCCAATTTTTCTTTGGTATTTTCTAGCTGGCGACGGCTTTCTAATTGCGTTGCCGCTTCTTGTTGTAAGCGTTCTTGCATATTGCGAATGGCATTGACCAGCTGCGTCAGTTCGTCCTTAACCGAATCATTGAACCTAGGTGCTTCAATATCATGGTTGGGCAATAACTCAATGCTGTTTGCCCAGTGCGATAATTTCCAGAGTCGACGTGAAACGACTCGATTGACGAGATACAGGATGAGAATGGAAATAGAGAGCATTTTAATGAGTTGCGTGATCAGAATATCAACGCCACGGCGTTGGATATCTTGGTGCAATTGGTCATAACTGCGATGAATAATGAGTTGCCCTATGGGGTAGTTTTGCTCGTCTAGTTCAAACGTCAAGTTGTACAGTACGCGTTCATCATGGGCTCTCGGTTGATTGCCCGCTTGGTAGGTGTGTTGATCCAGAGTGATGATGGCAACGTGTTGAATTCCAGGAAAATTCATGATGCCCGCGAGTTGGCTTTCAATCTGAAGTCGATCGAAATTCCATAGGCTGTAACTTAAGCTGGGCAAATAACTGTGCTTGATTTGGTCGAGTTGTGACTCGAATTGCTTTAAGCCTCGTTGATAATCGCTGTGCAGTAAATACGCCGTAATAAACAGCGTGAGCACAAAACTCAAACCCAACGTCTGGAATAGCAGCCTTCGGCCAATCGGGCTGCGTAGGGGATTGAAATATTCTCGACGGGGGGTATTCAAAATAGCAATCTCTGTCGTCCTTTTTAATCACTATAGGCCAAAATAGCATGTCCGTCTCGGCAATGATGTGCGTTTTTCTCGATGAGAAACATCTGTGCCAACTTTCTTCCTTTTATTCCAAAAGGGATACCAATCTTGATATGGCGCAAGCCTTTGTTGGTGAAAGATAACCATACTTTTTGTACTTGATTTGGATCAAATTTTCTTTATCCGTTGCAGGTAGTCTGTGCGTATTGATTGTTGGATATCGAAGTAACCATTGAGGAAGACTTATGAAATTAGTAAAAACTTTGTTAGCCGCCAGTGTTGCCATGATTGCCGTTCCTACGATGGCGTATGAAGCGGGCGACATTATGGTAAAAGCGGGTGTGATCAATGTTAATCCGAAAGACGATAACTTAAACCTTGGTGGTGGTACTAAAGTTCAAGTCGAAGATGATACCCAGTTGGGGTTAACTTTGACCTATATGGTCACTCCACACATTGGTGTCGAAGTGTTGGCTGCAACACCGTTCAAACACTCCGCGACTATTGATGGTGATCGCATTGGTACGACTCAGCATCTACCTCCCACGGTTTCAGTTCAATACTACCCATTATCAGCGTCAGGATCTGAGTGGCAACCGTATGTAGGCTTAGGTGTTAACCATACTTTCTTCTATGATGAAAAAGGTGCTCTGGACACGTTGAAAGGTTTGGATCGCAGTTGGGGTCTTGCTTATTCCGCTGGTTTGAATTATCACATTGATGATAATTGGATGGCGAATGTCGCCGTATGGAAGGTGGATATTGATGCTGAATTGCGCGCGGTAGGCAAAGATGTTGAGATCGACCCATTAGTCATTATGGTCGGTGCAGGCTATAAGTTCTGATTGAGATTGTCGCTTAAAGAAAACCGCCACCTGTTCGCAGAGGGCGGTTTTTTTATGCTTGCCTCTGCTGTTTCAGTCATAAAATGGGTGCCAGTAAGCGTGTGCTGCGAGCCAAGAGGCGTTGCCCAATGTTGTATCGTAATTGGCTAGGGCGAGCATGAGTAAAGTCAATTTCTAGCATGGTTTTGACCTGTTGAGCAAAACTGGCATCGTGAATCAGTGCCGCACTTTCAAAATTAATGTGCAGCGAGCGATTGTCCAAATTCATACTGCCAATGCAGGCGGTATCGTCATCCACTAAGATGACTTTTTGATGCATAAATCCTTTCTGATACGTGTGAAAATGAATGCCGTAATGTGTCAGCTCTTGTACGTAGCTACGCATGGCTTGTTGTACCAACCAGTTATCGGCTTTCTCGGGCAGCAACACGCGGACATCGATGCCACGCAATACAGCCAGTTGCAAGGCGTTGATCAGGGTGGCGTCTGGAATGAAATAGGGGGCTGACAACCAGCAGCGATGCTGCGCTTGGTTGATCAAATGCGTGACCACGGTTGCGCCACTATCCTGATAATCGGATGGCCCAGGATTTAAGCACATAACCGATGTGGGTCCACGGCCACAAGTGACCGCCCATGGTAATGGAAGAACGGTACTGGTTGCCCAGTGCCAGTCTTCGACAAAACTCAGTTGAAATGACAGCGCCGCAGGGCCATGAATTTCAACATGCGTATCACGCCAGTATCCTTGTTGATGCAAATACTCCATGCCGAGATTATGACCTCCGACAAAAGCATATTGTTCGTCAATGATGGTGACTTTACGGTGATTGCGAAAATTTAATTGCCAGCGATACCGAAATCGAATCGGATTAAATCGGGATACGTCGATGCCTGACTGTCTCAGTGCATTGATGTAGCGCCGTGAGAGTTTGTGACTGCCAATTTCGTCATACAGCAAATAGACGGCGACGCCCTGCTGCACTTTTTGACGTAAAAGGTGCAGCAGCTCTTGTCCTAGGGCATCGTCTCGAAGAATGTAGAATTGGATACAAATGACGTGTTTGGCTTCGCGAATCCGTTGAAACAGCCGATTGAACGTGGCTTCACCATTAATCAGTAATGTGCATTCGTTGTGATGAATTTCGGGCATGCGAAACAATCGAGTGAATGGTTTGGTCAGTGCCGTTGGCGTGGCAATGAATGGGCTTAAACGGTTTCCTGCTGTGATGCCGATGGGGCCGAGAACGGTATCGCCCTGACGGCGAGCTCGACGATAACCGCGAAATCGTCGAGCACCAAAAAGAAGGTAGATGGGTAGGGTTAAGACGGGCATCAATATCAGTGCTAACACCCACGCGGCCATGCTTTGGCTGCTGCGTCCTCGCCAAATCACATCCAAAGCCGCAATGATGCCAAGACCATAAATGACAATTGGCCAAAACCACCATTCGATCATTGCCATATTCGTTATCCGTTGTTTTCGCGATCACACTAAGACAAATAATCGAATGATGATACTGCAAATCGCTCTGAGACTATAATCCGATGAGTCGCATGAATTCATCGCGGGTAGCGGCATTTTCTCGGAAAGCACCTTTCATAACCGAAGTGCGCATCATCGAATTTTGTTTCTGCACGCCCCGCATCATCATGCACATGTGTTGAGCTTCGATAATCACACCAACCCCGCGACAGCCGGTCACTTCTAAAACGGCATCGGCGATTTGTTTCGTCATGTTTTCTTGGATTTGCAAGCGACGCGCAAACACATCGACAATACGTGCAAATTTTGACAAACCGAGCACTTTACCATTGGGCAAGTAGCCAATATGACAACGGCCTAGAAAAGGAAGTACGTGGTGTTCACACAAGGAGTAAAATTCAATGCCTTGTACAACCACCATTTCATCGTTATCACTGGAAAAAACCGCGTTATTGACCACCTCATTTAAATCGGTGGTGTAGCCGCTGGTTAGAAACTGCATGGCTTTAGCAGCTCGTTTCGGTGTGTCGAGCAAGCCTTCTCGATGAATGTCTTCACCTAATTCAGATAGGACTTGTTGGTAAAGCTGTTCTAATTGCGACATGAGTTAAACCGTTTATCAATGAATACCTGAGTATTTTACTCAAAAATTAAAAACTTATACAAAGTTTTATTTTGTATAAGAAATTTGTGTCGTTAGTGGTTGTGCGCGCGTGACGTTGCCTATGCCTTGTAAGAACATAAGTACGCCCGATTCAATCTCGCTGGTACCTGTCCAGTACAACTCGAAATGACCGTTTTGATGTGCATCGGGTGCTAACAAACTGGCCACTCGCCGAGCGATGGCTGCACCCGAATCAATCCACGTAACGTGAGGCCATAACCGTTCTAAGAAATCTCTTAGTAGTGGAAAGTGCGTGCATCCTAGCACAACATGGCTAGGTTGCGGTGTATCGCTGAGCCAGCCATTCAAATGTTCGAATAAGGCATCGGGAGGCTGCTGTTGCGCTAACCAATGTTCGGCGTAATGCACCAAGGCGCTACTGCCAAAACGAGTCACGGTACAGTCGTTGGCAAACTCATTAATCAGATCATTGATGTAAGGACGATTCACCGTGGCGGGCGTGGCCAATAGTCCAATGCAACGATTCGGGCTGAGCTCAGCGGCAACTTTAATGGCAGGAACAACGCCCACAATCGGTATGGTCAGATGCTGCCGCAACAAGGGTAACGCAAGTGTGCTGGCGGTGTTGCAGGCGATCACCAATAAGCTGGGCTTGAGGACGGCCACGGCCTCCTGACACAGCGTCAGTATGCGTTGCGCGAGTGGTTCATCTTCTTTGATGCCGTATGGAAAACCTTCGCGATCCATTAGGTAATAGATGGGCATGGGCGGACAGTATTGATGGATCTCTTGCAACACGCTAAGGCCACCCACCCCCGAATCAAACACCAACACAGAAGACGCCATAATACGCACATTGCAATCGTTGAAAAACGCATTCTAACAAAAAAAAAAGGCATCTGCTTGAGCACATTTTCCTCTCTTAACTATACTGTTTCTTTATGATTGAGATAATGACTTGGCAATGGCCTCTGCGATGTGGCGTCAAGTGATGAGCGATAACGACCAACTACCATAATCCATGGAGTTTAGGCGAGTGGATGTAGCCGAATTACTGGACAATGCTCGGCGTAACGAAGCGTTGTTACGACGCTTACAAACCTTTGAATTGCAATTACTGTCGTGCCAGCGTTGGTTTGATTTGTTGACGTTGTTGTTAGAAGGACTGCCAGAGCAATTTGATTTGGAGGCCATTGGGCTAAAGATCTGTGATCCTGATGGGTCACTAAAGCAAGCGATTTTGCAGTCGCTCGATTTAGATCAAGCGGTTTTGGTCAATCAAATTGAATTTCATTCTCGCGTCCCTATGGTTCCAGTGACGACAATATCGCCACCACCTCCTTGGCAATCTGGGCTCGCCTTACCCTTATTGCGTAATGATGTGTATTTGGGGCAGTTGCGCTTGTATTCTTCGCATTCGGGGCGTTTTCTTACTGGGATGGCGACGGATTTTATGCAGCATTTGGCAGCCGTGATTGCCGCATGCTTTGTGATGGTCAAGCAAACCGAAGAGCAGGCGCGTCTTGCATTGACGGACCCCTTGACCGGCGTCGATAACCGCCGAGGCTTTGAGCGAGCTTACGAACGTGAATGGGCTAGGGGCCAGCGTCAATATCATGTTTTCTCCATCATTTTGATCGACATCGATCACTTTAAACAGATTAATGATGTGCATGGTCACGCCACCGGTGATCGTGCGTTACAAGCGTTGTGTCGTACCTTGAAACAGGTGATGCGTCCCACCGATCAGGTCGGTCGCTTGGGCGGCGAAGAGTTTGTGTTGTTGCTGCCAGGTTGCCAACCGGAGCAGCTTATGCAAGTGGCCGAGCGAGTTCGTACGGCCATTGCTGAATGTCCGATCGTCAACGATCAAGAGCAAGCATTGGCCATGACAGCATCGGGGAGTTTTTTGTCCATCACGCCACGCCCAAATCAATATTTGCCGTTAAGTCAGGTGTTAGAATTTTTAGATGTGTATTTGTATCGTGCGAAACACGCTGGACGTAATCGTTTCCTCGGTGTTGAAAGTGAAACCGCATGAACAGGATAGGATGTTGTTATGAGTTTGAATCCTCGATCATACCCTTTACTGGTGCCGCAAATCGGCCCCAATGTCACACAGTATGCGCCGTATCCTGATCGTTTAACTCGGCGTGAATATGAGCAGCAAAAGCGTATTCTTCAAATCGAACTGTTAAAACTGCAAAACTGGGTTAAGGCGGAAGGTAAAAAAGTCGTCATTGTTTTTGAGGGGCGGGATGCCGCTGGAAAAGGAGGGGCGATTAAGCGTTTTATGGAACACCTCAATCCTCGAGGTGCACGTGTCGTCGCCTTGGAAAAACCCAATGAGAATGAGCGTAGTCAGTGGTATTTTCAGCGTTATGTGCAACATTTGCCCAGTGCTGGTGAAATCGTGCTATTCGATCGCTCTTGGTATAACCGTGCTGGCGTTGAGCGTGTGATGGGGTTTTGTTCAGACGAAGAGTACGATGACTTTATGCGTTCTGTTCCTGAATTTGAGCGTATGCTCACTCGGTCGGGTATATACCTGTTCAAATTCTGGTTTTCCGTCAGTCGCGAAGAGCAACTGAATCGTTTTCAAAAACGACAGAAGGATCCGTTAAAACACTGGAAACTGAGCCCAATGGATCTTGCCTCCGTGGAAAAGTGGGATGATTATCGCACCGCGAAAGAAGCCATGTTTGCACGCACGGATCACGTTGATGGCCCTTGGTGGGTGATTCGTTCGGATGATAAGAAACGCGCTAGGTTGAATGCCATGCGCGTTGTCTTGGATGCCCTAGAATACAGTCATAAAACGCTGACTCACGATTTACATCCAGATGCATTGATTGTACAGGATGTCAGATCATTGCGTGCTCGGGGCGAACGTTAGCGTAAAATGGACAGGCACTACTTCGCCAATGGTTTCTAATCCGGCAATATCGCGAAGTGCCTGAATGCCTTTCGTCAAACCAAATGCGTCCGCATGAAGTAACACCGGTTGTGAGTTACTGATGACGACCTTCCCATCCGCCGTTGGCACAACGGTAACGGGCACGGATACGGGCTGTCGTGAACCATGAAGCCATAAATCTCCGTCTAAATCATAGGAGACAGTTTGGCCGTTTTGGGCTTGTTGCACGATGGCTTCAGGAATGCGTGCGGTCAATTCGGCACGGGCGAATTGGGTTGTCTTAAACAGCAGGTCGCGCATACGCTCATCACGGATAGCAATGTTGGAGTCGATGCTCGCCAAATCAATTTGTAATTTGGCTTCACCGTTGTGTTTGACATAACCTTCTAAACGAGTGAAACGGTGTACTTCAACCAGATGCGTGTTTTTCGTGCTGGTGAATGTGAGTGAAGAGGGAGTGGACAGTTGCCAATCCGCGTGGGCCGAATACATGGTCAGTAAAAACAAACTCAGAATGAAACGTGGCATAGCCAACCCCTTATTGAATGGTTGTTAGTGCGAGGACGATGGGTGTGGTGTGTGAAGCAGGGTCACATTCGGGTAATGGTATTCGACCAGCCAATGCAGTTCTTGTTCAATGGCATTTTTGTGCTCGCTTTCCAATGTCCAGCGCTGACGATCGATTTGGAATTGCTGTTTTTTGTCGAGTCTTTTGTAGTCATCCAAAATCGGCATGTGTTTCGTTTCGTCGTAGTGGCGACGTAGCGTGGTTAAATCGTCACTTTTCCAAACATCGGGATCTAGGCCAGATAGTAAATACTGGATGCGCATGACGCCTTCTGTGATCTCACATTGTTCTGCTAAAACGGCGCGTGCGACAAAAGAAATATCCTGCTGTAGTTCACGTTGTTTTTGCCGCAAGTGGTTATCGGCTTCTGCCAGTTCTTGTTGTTGACGTTGCTCTTGTTGTTTTACCTGCTGTGACAGGCGCCAAGCATAGAAGGCCAAGCCAAAAATGATTGCAATACCAACAATGAATAGTAACCATGACATTGTACGCAACTCCATAAAAAGGCATTTTATCATACTGAGCTGCGATCGTTAGGGCTAGTCTTGCTCAGAGAATTCGCTATCACGAATGGGCGAATACAACCGATTTAATACATGGATAACTCGTTCTGCTTGATCATTCGCCAGTCGATAAAATACCGTTTGTGCGTGTCGTCTGGCCATCACCAGATGTTCTTTACGCAGCCAAGCAAGGTGTTGGGATAAGGCCGATTGACTGAGTGGCAAGTGATGCCCCAGTACGGTGACCGATTGTTCGCCTTCGCGTAAGCAACATAAAATCGCTAGGCGGTGTTCGTTGGCCAGTGCTTTCAATAACCTGACCGCTTCTTGTCGATGTTGGTCGAGCATCATAGATGTCGTCAATGATGGGTTTTCTTGCATGTGGTTCCTCGGTCATTAAGAATAAGTGGGTCACAAGTCATTATGTATTGCTATATAAGAATATTCTAATATTATTATTCTATGACTGTTGTTAATAGATCAAATTTGAGCGAGGGTGATATGGCGCACACGATTCACACATTTTTCCACGATGACACGTTTACTTTCACACACGTATTGGTCGACAGCGCCAGTCGCGATGCGGCCATTATTGATCCGGTGTTGGATTTTGATCAAAAGTCGGGGCGTACCTCAACGGTTTCGATTGATGCCGTGCTTGCTTTTGCCGAACAACAATCCTTACAGCTTCGTTGGGTGTTGGAGACCCACGCTCATGCCGATCACTTGAGTGCCGCAACGATTATTCGTCAGCGCACCGGCGCTAAGATCGCCATCGGTGCCGCGATACAAGGCGTTCAGCGTGTATTTAAATCGATTTTTAATGAAGACACGGATTTTCCGACGGATGGTTCGCAGTTCGATCATCTGGTCCACGATGGCGAGCAACTCGCCCTAGGTGATACTAAGATTGAGGTGATTGCCACGCCAGGGCACACACCCGCTTGCGTTAGTTATCGGGTGCAGGATGATATTTTTGTGGGAGATACCTTGTTTATGCCGGATGTGGGTACGGCGCGTTGTGACTTTCCTGGGGGAGACGCCGTGACCTTGTATTATTCCATACAACGGTTGCTCTCTTATGACAAACACACACGATTGCACTTATGTCATGATTATCCGCCGAATGATCGGGCGGTCGTTAGTGTGACGACGGTCGGTGATCAGCGCGCGCGTAATATTCATGTTCTCGATGGGGTGACCTGTGATGAGTTTGTTGCGATGCGGTCACAGCGCGATCAAGGACTGGATATGCCAAGACTGATTTTACCTTCTCTGCAGATTAACATTCGAGCAGGGGATGTGCCAAAACCAGAGAGCAATGGCACATCGTATTTGAAAATACCGCTAAACTTGCTGTAAGTCGTTGCCGATATTATGAAAAAGTGGCAACGTATGCCGTGATTTTCAGAATTTACTAAAGGAAAGCCCAATTATGTTGGTGAATAACCGCTGGGTAAGAGCAACGGGTGATTTGCAACAAAAGCCCATCAGTATTCAATATCGTGAAGACTGGTCAATGGCGAAAGAGACGGATCAATACCCGATTTGTGTCCAGATTGCTTGGTATGCTCATGGTATTGATGATAGCAGTGGCTTTCCAAGTGCCGATGAGCAAGCGCAAATTTTGGTTTTTCATGAGCGCTTGCAGGCAGAGTTAGAGCATGACGAAACGGCGCTGGTTGCCATGGTGATTGCGCATTCCGGTGTCAATCAGTGGATCATTTATGCGTCGGATGTGAGCCAAGTTGAAGCCGGTTTAAATCGCATTCCGACCGAGCAGGGTTTGTATCCCATCGAAGTGGTGGCCGATACCGACCACGATTGGAAAACCTTTACTCAGGTTTTTCAGGCGATTCAGCAATAGCGTCTAATTCCGCTTGCCGTAACGCGGCAAGGATGGCCAATTCTTCCTCAATGATGTCGGGGGTTTCTAACGAGATTCGCCCGATTTTTCCAGCACGCATTTCATGCAAACACAGTTCGGCTGCTTTGTGCAGGTCGGCCACACCACCCGGTCGCAAGCAACCGCGCTTACTGGCAATGGCGAACAGTGCGTTTTCAGGGGTGTTGGGCACTTCTTTTAATTTATAACGTGCGCACAGTTCATTAGGGTAGGCTTGTAATAAATGCGCTAAGGCATGATGAGCGACCTCGGTGTATTCAATCGCCGTATCTTTAACGGCACCACTCGATGCCAGGCGATAACCGCTTTCTTCAATATCAAATTTAGGCCAAAGGATGCCGGGTGTATCCGATAAGACAATGCCATTTTTTAAATCAATCATTTGATTGGCTTTGGTTACCGCCGGTTCATTGCCTGTCTTGGCAATGTATCGTCCCGCTAACGCATTAATCAATGTGGATTTCCCAACATTGGGAATGCCCATGATCATGACGCGTATGGCCAGTTTTTTGTCGCTGCGATGACGACCAATTTTTTTACACAATTGAATCAATTTTTGGGTTTGCGAGCGGTCTTCAGCGACTAATGGTAACGCTTGCGTGTTTTGCTGTTGACCAAAATAGTGAACCCAAGATTCGGTGACTTTGGGATCTGCCAAATCGGCTTTGTTCAGTACTTTAATGCAGGGTTTTGAACCACGCAGTTCGTCGACCATGGGGTTGGTGCTTGAAAAGGGCAGGCGTGCATCCAGCACTTCGATGATGACGTCAATGTCTGGCATCGCTTCGGCAATTTTCCGCCGTGCTTTGTTCATGTGACCAGGAAACCATTGAATTGCCATAGCGGACCTTTTTGATTGACGATTAGCGTGTTTGGCGGCACATTGTAAAGCACAGGAGCGCTGGAACAAGCTTTTCGTGTGCAGAGTACGTTCTGGCTTTATGAAGGACGACATACGAGTGTCATATTCGACTCATATTCTGGTCGGTACGTATCCTGAGTGCGTATTGAAATGGAGTGGGAGGATTCTGCAATGAATGTCTTATCGAATCACTTTGTTCATCGTATTAAGCAGCAAGGTCGACAAGCGTCTGCGACATTGGCTCGATCTGGTCGACGTTGTTCCGGTTTTTTAGTGGGAAATCAGTTTGTTTACAGTGACCAATCTGAAATACTTTGGATGGCAGCTGGGCCTGGTGAGTTTCGCGAATTAAAGATTTGGCGAAAGTAAGCCAGTGGGCAGTCATACCCGGCTGGCTTAGGCGTTTTGCGATTGGGTAATCCTTAAGCAAACACGGAGGCGCTGGTCGCGACGCCAGCCGATGTTGGCTGCTCACTGATTCGTGCGTCATTGCTGGCCTGTTCAGTCTCTTCGCTGTTGTCATGACGTTCTGACGGGTCATCCGACGCGTTTGTGCTGAGTGCTTGGCTGCTATGGTTGTCAGCCGCTGATTCATGGGTCACGAGTTTGGCTTTTTTGCGCTCGATTTTTGTGATGTTGCGATCGTGAGTTGCCCAGACGCCCGTTTTAAACTCGATGCTGTGTACGCCGTTTTCTTCAGCAATTTCATCGGCAATGGATTTTGCCGCTTCGTCGGCATCTCGTGCCATCAGTTTACGTTCAGAGACATCGATTCTGGCAAACAGATCGACCAGTGCATTGGACAGTAAATCTTGCACAATATCATCGCGCGTTTTGCGAAAACGTTTGGCGACGATGTTCAACATGGATAAATCTGCTGCATCTAAACGCACGGTCAATGATGCCAATGATTGTTCCTTCTCACGTTGCGCTTGTTCTTCTTGATAGTAACGATCGATTAATGATTGTGTGCTGGTGGTATCAATGTCCTGCATCGTAAGCTCCATGTCATTGGCAAAAGCGGTACTGTAAGGTGAGGATCGGTTCTGTGCAACCGCTGAATCCTTTATAGTATGGAACTTACGGTGATGGCGAGATAAGTAACCATGATTGAGACAATTCAGAACAAACTGCAAGTACTACAACCCCAAGTCGTGGATGTTGTGAATGAAAGTCATATGCACGCGGGGCCAGCAACGGATTCGCATTTTAAATTGGTGGTGGTGAGTGATGCCTTTGCCGGAGTGCGCCCCGTGGCTCGACATCAGCAAGTTTACGCATTGCTGGCCGACGAATTGGCTGGGCCGATTCATGCGTTGGCGCTTCATTTGTATACTCCGGAGGAATTTCAGTCGGTTCAGGTCCCCTTGTCACCCAATTGCTTAGGTGGCAGTAAATAACACGGATTTCGGCATTAATTGACCCAATGCCCAGAGAGGGCACAAGGCATGATCATTTTTTCCATGGTGTAGGATGATTTGTGTGTATTTGCAACGGATGATGATCAGTATGTTGATGCTGTGTAGCAGCCCATCGATATGGGCGTGGTCTTTGGTGAAGGAAGATCCACGCCATCAGATTCGTATTTACACGCAAGCGGTTGAGCAGTCGTCGATGAAAGCGTATCGGGGTGAAATGCGAATGCGTTCAAGCCTTTCTGCGCCCATCGCATTGCTGCAAGACAATGCCGTTGCCGATCAGTGGATGCATAATTGCGCTATTTTGGAGCTGATTGAAGAGATCAGTGACAGTGAGCGGCTGATGTACATGATCAGTAAAGCACCTTGGCCAGTGAAGGATCGAGATTCCATCGTTCATACGCGCGTCACTCAAGATGCGGTCACCTACGCGGTACGAGTGGATGTGGTCGCGAGAGACGATGTTTTCCCTGCTAACGATGACTTCGTACGGGTTAATCAGATGCAGGGATTTTGGTTATTCACTCCCCTCGCTGATGGCCAGATTGACATTGTTTATGAAGCGCATGCCGACCCAGCAGGATCTATCCCTGCTTGGATAGCCAACAGCGTGGTGGTCGATGTGCCGTACTATACGTTGCGAGGTATGCACCGTATGTTACAACAAGACAGCTATCAGCAGCAGGATGTTCCGTTCTTACGTCGACCTTAAAGTATTTTGCAATATTGACGCTCTCTGGTGTCATTTCTTTGTCATCTTTTTCCCTTATTGTGCGCGTTTTCATACTTTCATGGGATTACGATGTCATTGATGTTAAATCAAGACGCTCAAATGCGTCTGGCAATGTTTTTTTTGAGTTTGGTGTTACTGTCTTTTTCTCTTCCTGCTCAGACGGCTGAGCTGGGTTATCAGCGTTTATTCACAATTCATGGGTCGAATACGTTAGGTGAAGAACTCATGCCGAACTTGGTTTCGGCGTTCTTAAATGACCGTGGTGCGCGTGGGGTCCGTATCGAGTCGGGTGCGATCGAGAATCAACGCTTTGTCCGAGGTTATTGGTCCAACTCAGGGCAAGCCATCGAGGTATTGGTTGCTGCGCATGGATCGGGTACTGGCTATCGCCATCTGGCCAGCGGCGCGGGTGATATTGCCGCGTCTTCGCGTCCAATTACCTCTGCTGAACACGCATTGTTGTCGCCTTTCGGTGATATGCGTAGCTCTGGGCATGAGCATGTGGTTGCGATTGACGGTTTGTCCATCATTGTGCATCCCTCCAATCCATTGCAATCGTTGACGGTTGAACAGGTTGCCCAGATTTTTTCAGGTGATATTCAAGATTGGTCTCAGCTCGGATTGCCTCAAGGACGAATCACGCGTTACGCGCGTGATGATAAATCCGGAACCTGGGACAGTTTTAAAAGTATGGTATTAAGTAATCGCTATCGGTTGGCCAATGACGCATTACGTTTTGAGTCAACGGCACAATTGTCCGATCAGGTTTCTCGTGATCGAAATGGCATTGGCTTTGTGGGATTGTCATCTGTGCGTTCGGCAAAAGCGATTGCCATCGCCGATGGGGATGTAACCCCGTTACGTGCGAATGATTTTACGGTAGCGACTGAAGACTATGCATTATCACGTCGATTGTATTTGTACACAAAGGTGGTGCCTCGCGATTCGTTGCTCGCGGAGTTTCTTGCCTTTGTTCTGCATGATAAAGGACAAGCCGTCGTCGCGCAGTCGGGATTTGTGTCACAGCAGTTACAAACCTCATCGCCAGAATATTATGCTCAGCGGCCTGAGCGGTTTCAGCAAGTGGCCGAGCATGCCCAACGTCTGAGCCTTAATTTTCGGTTTCGGGAGGGCAGTAGCCAATTAGATAACAAAGCAATGCAGGATATTGAGCGTTTGGCGGAATTCATGCAGAACAACCCCCAGTATCGGTTGTTGTTGGTGGGTTTTGGTGATCAGGGACGTGATCCTGAGTGGTCTCAGCTGTTGTCACGTTTACGGGCGATGACGGTGAGGCGTGAGTTAGTACGGCTGGGCGTGTATCCACGGCAGTCATTGGGTTTTGGTGAATACTTACCTATCGCGTCAGAAAGTCATTTTGCCGGGCGACAAAAAAATAGACGCGTTGAGGTTTGGTTAACGCCGAATACCCGCTGGCATGAGCAGGCATTGTCGAGCCTCAATTGAGGCTCGTTGTTAAGGGGTCTCAATTGACCTTTTTCGTTTACTGACTGTGTAAGAACAAGTAGGTTTCAATGACGGAGGCGGGGATATTGCCGCACATTTGATCGGACAATTCCGCATCTTCATCAATGTCCGCCATTTCAGGTTCATCCATAAACAACCCTGATGCATACATCATTGGAAAAAGGCATTGCGCCATTTTTTCTTCATCGCGGGCATACCACTGTTCTTCTTGCAGTAATACCGCGGTCATGAAGCCCATTGCCCAACTTTCGAGTGGTGGCTCGTCATCCTCATCGATCAACGTTAGCTCAGCGGGTACGGGGAAGTCATGGCCAGAATCCAGCCAAGCTTGAATTTCTTTACTGAGCTTAATCAGTAGTTGTTCCAGTTGTTGTTTTTCTGTGGCGTTGAAACTGGTTTGCTCTTCAAACGCTATTTCCCACAGAAGCGATGGTTGAAATGGTTCTGGGCCGGTGAGCAAGCCGGTAATGAGACCATGCATGGCAAAAAAATCGAAGCTATCTTGTTGCTCAGCTTCGCGCTCGAGCAATAAACCCAGTTGCTCGAGCTCTTCTTCAGATAACGCCGGAATATCGTTTAAATCGGTCATAACTCACTCCTAAAATTCGGCATCAATGCTAGCAGGACGGTGCTCATGCGCCTAGCGCTTTTACCAACCAGCGTTGCTATTTCGTTATACAATAGCGATGGAGCAGAGTGGAGACGATATGAGTCAGCGCCGTACAGTGAAAAAATCAGCACAGATCGTTCATCATCAGTGTACGGTCATGTTGGCCGGTGAAGAGGTTGCTTGTCGCGTGTCCTCTAGTGTGCGTAAAAGCATGCGTTTGCAAATGACACACGATGGCTGCATCGACTTGCGTATGCCGTTATCGGTGTCGATGGCGGAAGGGTTGGCGTTTGTGCAGCAACATCAGCATTGGCTACTGCAGCGTCGTCATGCGTCTTTGCAGCAACAGCAACGCTGGCTGGTGTCCGTGCCCCTGCTCGGCCGACAGACAAACATTGAGCGCACCAACATCACCCGACTTACGGTGCTGCAGGAACGCGTTTTGGTTCCCTCTATATGGCAGGCTGCGGATGTTCAGCAGGCAATGGATGGGTGGTATCGTCAACAGGCTCGGGAGTATTTTCCGGTAGTGATTGATCTTTGGTGGCCTCACTTTGCCGCGCATGCACAAAAACCGCAATTACGGGTCAAAAAAATGCGAACTCGATGGGGGAGTTTATCGCAACGTGGCTACATCAATATGAATTGCTTATTAATGGCCATGGCACCGGACTTGATTGAGCTGGTGGTTGTGCATGAATTGTGTCACACGCGTTATTTTGATCACGGTCGCCAATTTCAGAGTTTGATGAGTGAACTGTTACCGGATTGGCGCGATCGAGAGCGGCGCTTGCATGAGCAAGGCCGCTTATTACTGTCTTCCTGAACCGACTATCGATTTGGAATGTCGGTATTCGTCCAAAATTGCGAATACCAGTAGTAGCGGCTTGGCTGTTGGATGCTTGGCGCGGTGCAGTTATAACGTGGACGACCCGCCGTAATGGGATTATCTGCTTTTGCTTCAACGGTAATAACGCCGTCTTGACGGGTGGCCTTGGTGGAAATGGCCCCTTGGCCACCGGCAAAACACTGGATTTGATGAGGGCGAATGTCATCGCTGCTGAATGCAAACGACAGCGTGGGCGGGTTGTCGTGCAAAATGGGTTCAATCAGCTGATCGGCTTTGATCGGGAATGCCAGCGAATGCAATTTCGTAACCAATGTTTTTGGATTGGCGTAAATTCCTGACGCTGGGTAGCGTGGCAGTGCTTGACGATGAGAATGGCGACTGACGGCACCGGATTGTTGGCCAAATGCCAAGTAACCATTGCTGGCCATCCAGTCGATGATGTCCTGATTAAACTCACCGTATGGGTAAGCATGCATACGTATACTGATGCCAAGCTCTTTTTCTAATCGTCGTTGGGCATGCCCAATTTCTTGATCAAGCCATTGCTCTATTGATAGCGTCTCCGGGCGTTCGATCAGATAGGGATGGTTGACACTGTGATTGGCCAATACGCCACCTTGGCGTTGCATGTCGCGCAATTGATCCCAGCTCATGGCAACGTTGTGATTGCCATCCACTGCAGCGGTGTTCACGAACATGGTAAATGGCCATTTCCGTTTGGCCAAGATGGGCAAGGCGTTTTCATAAACGGACAGGTAGGCATCATCAAAGGTGATGGCAACGGCTCGATCGGGTAGTGTTTCACCTCGATCAAGTGCTTGCATCGCTTCGTACAAGTCAACCACCACCATGTTCTCTTTTTCAAGAAGATCCATGTGCTCTGCAAACCCTTGAGGGCTGATACTGGACACAGCCGGCGTGTTGGTTGCAACGTGATGGTATTGCAAGATGACCAATTCAGCCATGCTGGGAAAACTGAGCAATACGCTCGTTATCAGTAGGGTTAGTCGGTGTATTATTGCTTTCATGTGCGGTTCCTGAGTCGTTGATAAGCAGACGTAAGTTGCTGAAAGTATTCAGTGTCTCCACCCCGATCTGGGTGGCATTGCATGGCTAGCAGACGATAGCGTTGGCGTATTTCATTTTTATTGGCGTTTGCGGGTAATTGCAACAGGTCAAGGTCGGCTTGTCGATAGTCTTTGTTGGCCATTTGTCGCCAAAACGAGAAGATAAGTTCCTCGACGTCTTCTTTCGTCGTAGCCAGCTGCGTGAGATCAAGGTAATACTGTGCCAGTGGATTAACATCGCTGTGAACAACCTGACGTCGATGTGTTTGGTGCTTGCTGTCGAGTGGTTGTCGCTGGATGTGCAGCGCACTAATTTCTAGCCACGCGCTGCCTTCGCTGAGCCATTGTGCCTGCAGTCGATACAAGCAATGCATGATGATAAAGTGACAACGAAATAAGGTTAACGCATCTTGCAGGACGTCGCTACGCAGTACATCGTGTTGTTGCAGCCACGTAATGATGTCGTGTTCACGACGCGCTAGACCATCTTGCAATAACTGCGCGAGCATGGCTTGCAAGGGTTCAAACGCAATTGATGAGTCGTGCTGGTTGTCTACGTAAAATGGATCCATTGAATGAACATAACACGCGAGTGAAGAATGAAGCAAAATCGATATCGCGTTTTTCATCATCATGAGTTTTTGAGTCGAGTTGTATGAGTGACGAAGAGAAAAAACCGCTACCCAGCCGCAGTCATGTGATTACGCCGCAAGGGGCGGCGGCACTGCAAGCAGAGTGTGATTTTTTATGGCGTAAAGAACGCCCAAAAGTCACGCAAGAAGTTTCCGACGCCGCAAAGTTAGGTGATCGTTCTGAAAATGCGGAATACATTTATGGTAAGAAACGCTTGCGTCAAATAGACAGTCGGTTGCGTTTTTTACGGAAACGCTTAGAACAACTGACGATTGTGGATCGTATTCCCAATGACCTACAAAAAGTGTACTTCGGTGCGTGGGTTGAACTGGAAGATGACGATGAGCAACGTTATCGTTACCGCATTGTTGGCGAAGATGAAATTGATCTTGAGCGAGGCTACATCAGTGTTGATGCACCATTGGCTCGTGGCTTGCTGGGTAAACGCGTGGATGAAGACGTGTCGATCATGTTACCGAAAGGGATGATTGAGTATGCAATTATCTCGGTGTCTTACCAGCCGCCGAGTTGGGATCAGGCACCATCAAAATCCGGCAGTCGTTGGGTTATGGACTAAACTGATCGGCATGGTAATGCATTTAAACGGAGGAAGCATATTCATGCAGTTAATGCGAAATACACTGTGGCAGGTGCGTCGGCTCATCGTGGCAGTATTGGCGATAAGTGCCTTGCATGATGGCTATGCTGCGCCATTGGAGGATATGAATTATGTGCCGAGCGCACCTAACGTCGTGCGGGTGACGACAGATGATCCATTGTTAACCACCTTGTATGCGCTGCCAGCGTGGGTTGCTGAAGTGGAACGTGTTTGTCCTTGGCGGATTGATGGGGCTGAGGGGTATGTTCGCGTTATTCGAACTGAGCAGCACGGTATTCATGGATTGTATTTGCAGTGGATTCGTAAAGGCATCGCTTCTGGTCCCACTGAAGCGATTTCAACCATCGCCGTTGAAGAACTACGAGAACAGTATCAAGTACGCGTGCAGATGCCCAAGGCACAGTTAAATACCCATCATTGCACCCTAGAAACCATGGCAGAAGACATTCACAATGAACGTCGTTATCGATTGATCTTTGAATTAACGACTCCGGGTCAATACACATTAGCGATTACCCATTTGTTCATGGGTAATCTCTGACGCTGTATCTGACGGAAGCGTTAATCGAGTTGTTTTACATCTAAACGCGTGTATTGCTTTGGGTTCGGTTCAGAGCGCTCGATGGCTAACTGTGCGAAATCGAACAGCTCCGTGTCAGCCAGTTGTGAGGGGGCAACATTGCACAGCGCTGCAAAAATATTCTCGCTGCGGCCTGGCTGAATACGTTCCCATTCTTGCAGCATGTGCTTCACATTTTGGCGTTGTAAGTTTTCTTGTGAACCGCACAGGTTGCAGGGAATGATTGGGAATTCCTTGGCCGTGGCATACGCTTCGATGTCTTTCTCTTTACAATAGGCCAGCGGTCTAATCAAGACGTTGCGTTTGTCATCACTGAGTAATTTGGGCGGCATGGCTTTCAATTTGCCACCATGAAACATATTCAAGAATAAGGTTTCTATGATGTCATCTCGATGATGTCCCAGTGCAATTTTGGTCGCACCGATGTGCTCGGCAAAGCCGTACAGCGTGCCTCTGCGTAAGCGTGAACACAACCCACAGGTGGTTTTACCTTCTGGGATGATGTCTTTAACGATGCTGTAGGTGTCTTTTTCGATAATATGAAACGCAACACCGAGTTGTTCTAAATACGCAGGCAATATGTGTTCTGGGAAGCCAGGTTGCTTTTGATCCATATTGACGGCAACGATATCAAAGGAGATTGGCGCACTTTTTTGCAGGCTCAGTAAGATGTCCAGCATGGTGTAGGAGTCTTTGCCACCCGATAGGCAGACCATGACTTTATCACCGTCTTCGATCATGCGGTAATCGTCAATGGCTTTTCCTACATTGCGCCGTAAGCGTTTGTGCAGTTTATTGAATTCGAGTGTGTGTTTGCGATCAGTGGCGCTCGCTTGCATGGACATCCCCCCTAGTTTAGCGAGGCTTTATAGCAGAATGGGAGAGGTTAAGAAAGTGCCGAGCAATGCCATGCTCGGCCTGTGGTCAGAGTATGCTGGATTAATCGTCGCATGCATCGTTTGGGCTGAGACCGGCAAGCTCTTGTAATGCGGCCAAGTCTTGCAGCATGATTTCTTTACCTTGAGTGTCGATGAGGCCGTTTTTTTGAAAACGAGTAAACACTCGGCTGATGGTTTCAACGGCAAGACCTAAATAATTACTGATATCCACACGTGACATGGGTAAACGGAAGTGGCTTGATGAAAAACCACGACGGGCATAACGTTGAGAAATATCGAGTAAAAAAGACGCCACGCGCTCTTCGGCATTTTTTTTGCTGAGCAGTAACATCATGTTTTGATCGTGACGAATCTCAGTACCCATTGTGCGCATTAACTGCTTACGCAAATCGGGCAGCTCATCGGCCAGTGTGTCTAACTGTTGCAGTGGAATTTCGCAGACAGTCGTTGTTTCAAGTGCTTTGGCCGTGAGTGGGTAGTTACCATTATCGTAGCCTGACAAGCCGACTAACTCGCTCGCCAAATGGAAGCCGGTGATTTGTTCTTCGCCATTGCTGGCTAGGGTATAGGTTTTCAATGCTCCTGTTCGAACCGCAAATACCGATTGAAACTGCTCACCTTGCTGGAAAAGCAACTGCCCTTTTTGAATAGGACGGCCACGACGGATGATGTCGTCCAAGCGTTCCATATCGTGTTCTGTCAGTGACAATGGTAGGCAGAGGGAATTTAACGAGCAGTTTTGACAGTGTGGTTGAGTACCACGCATAGGAACGGCTTGGTTCGGCTTCATGGACAATTCCTCAAGACTCCCAATAGAGAGCTAAATCTAACGTTGCCTCATATTGGTGCTTGATAGCGGTTCTGTCAAGCCAAGGGCGACGCAATACACCGTTGTCTTGGCTTGATAAAACCCGCAGTTGAGACGTCAGTGGGCAAGATCAGGCAGCGCAATGGCTGCCAGTGTCCAAAGGCCATACACGATTAACAATAGTCCTGCGACTTGGCGAACATATCGATGTCCAATCCAGCGCATGAGCATCACCGAAGCTAAGCTACTGGACAGCATCGCGGGAAGTGTTCCTAGCCCAAAAAACAGCATGGCTAGTGCGCCATTGATCGGATCACCGTTGGCGGCTACCCAGCTTAGCGTGCTGTAAATTAACCCACAAGGAAGCCATCCCCACAACATACCCAACCAAAAGCGATCTCGTATACGGTGACTACCCATAAAACGACTGGCGGTTGGTTGGATAAGACGCCAAAGACCTTGACCAAGTTTTTCGATATGGGTTAACCACATGGCCCAGCGAGCAATATACAACCCCATTAACAATAAGAGCACACCCGCTATGGCTCTGAGCCCTAGCATGAGCCCATGGTGCTGGCTTTGTAACCATAAACCCAATCCGCCAACCAGCAATCCAGCCAGGGTGTAACTGAGCACGCGTCCACCATTAAAGGCAAACGCACTGACGACCCGTTGCTCTTTCACTTGAGCCCCCACCGTTGCGGCAATGCCACCACACATCACCAAGCAATGACTGGCGCCAAATAGCCCCAATAACAAGGCGGTAAACAGTGATAGTGGTTCGGTCATTCAGACTCCTTTGATTGACGCTTGTTGGCGTCGGTATGCTCTTGATTTGATGGTGTTGGCGGTTCGGGTTTTTTCGACAATGGGGTATCGTCATCGTCAAATAAAATACGATGAGCAGGCGAATCCATGTCATCAAATTGACCACTTTTCACCGCCCAAAAAAAGATAAGAATGGCTAGGCCCAGCAGTAATAACGATAACGGCACCATTGCAATAAGAAGATCCATACTAGCGCTCCAGCTGTTTAAGAGTTCGAATGCGCAATAAACGCATGGCATTAGCGACCACAAGCATCGAACTCAGTGACATGCCAATAGCGGCCTGCCAGGGGACAATTAAACCAGCGGCTGCCGCTGGTAGGGCGAGCAGATTATAACCAATTGCCCAAGCATGGTTTTGCTTAATAATGCGGCGAGTTTTTTTACCGACATCCAGTGCACTGATCAAGGTGCTTAAGTTACCAGAAGTGAGTAGTGTGTCGGCATTGGTTTTTGCTAAATCACTGGCTTCATTCACCGCTAAAGACAGATTCGCCGCCGCCAAAACCGGGACGTCATTGATGCCATCACCGACCATCATGACGGTTTCACCACGTGCTTGCCAGTGTGCGACGGTGTGTAATTTTTGCTCGGGCGTCATGCCAAACTGAACATCGTCAATCTGCAATTGCTCTGCCAATACGGGACCTGCATCGCTTGGGTCGCCGGTCAGCAAAGAGACTCGAATACCACGTTGTTGCAGATGTTTCACCACATTTGCGGCATTACTACGTAATTTGTCATTCAGTAAAATCCAAGCCAGTGGGGTACTTTCGCTGGCCATCAAGAGCCACTGTCCAGAACGAGCGGGTGGTTCAATCGGCTGTTGCCAGGCATAGTCGGCACGACCAAGAAACACACGCTGTCCTTGCCACAACGCGCTAATCCCTTGCCCAGACACTTGCTCCGGTTGTTGAACGGATTCTGGCGTAATGCCTCGGAAAGCACGGGCAATGGGGTGGGTGGAGTGCTGCTCTATTCCTGCAGCAATGGCCAGCAGTTGTGTCTCGCTCACCTCCGCTAATGGCACTACTCGTTCGATATTTAAGCGACCTTCCGTGAGCGTACCTGTTTTATCGAAGACAACACGATCCACTTTGGGTAACACTTCCAGAACATGACTTTTGCTGATCAATAAACCGTGTTCGCGCAAAGCCGCTGTGGCCGCTGTGAGCGCCGTTGGCGTCGCCAAGGCCAGTGCGCAAGGGCAAGTAACAACCAACACGGATAAAACAATGAAAAAGGCATGTTCAAAGTTTTCTTGGTACCACCAATAGCTCAATACCGCGACAGACACCAATAACACGGCAACCACAAAATAACTGGCTACTTGGTCCGCAATCAGAGCTGCTCGAGGTTTGCTTTGCTGTGCTCGATCCAGTAAGCGCATGATGGTGGAGAGCTGGGCTTCTGCCCCGGTTGCTGTCACGCGCATGAGGAGCGGACTCTCGACGTTATGGGTACCGCCAATGACGTGATCGCCAACTTTTTTCGAAACGGGCAAATACTCACCCGTGAGAGCGGCTTCATCAACAGAGCTGACGCCTTCAATGATCACCCCATCTGCGGCAATGGTGTGACCAGGTTTCACACGTAAAACATCACCGAGTTGAATGTCGGTCGATGCAATGAGCGTTTCGGTTTCATTGTCCGTACCGACGTCGGTCACTTTCAGAGCAAGGTTGGGCAGTAACGTTAATAAATTATTGCCTGCTCGACTCATGCGATGGCGGGCTCTCATCTCAAAATAGCGACCAACCAGCAAGAAGAAAATGAACATGCATATTTCACTGAAATACACATCAATGCCTTGATTGAAGGTACTCCAGATACTGGCCGTAAACGCCAGCATAATGGCCAGCGAGACTGGAACGTCCATGGTCAAATGACGTGTTTTCAGGTCACGTAGCGCTGCGCTAAAGAAAGGTCGTCCGCTGTAGAGAATGATTGGAACCGCTAATAGCAACTGCGCCATGCGGAGAAAGAACTCGTCAAATACTTCCATGTTGGCGTAGGTTGGCAACGACATCATCATGATTTGCATCATACCGAAACCGGAAATCGCAATGCGCCGGATCGCCAGTTTGTTTTCGCGTTGACGGATGGTTTCTTGTTCCGTAGCAGAAAACGGAGTGGCTTTGTAGCCTAAGCGTAATAAGGCTTCAATGATGGTCGATACCGAAATGGTTTCGTAATGCCACCGGATGACCAATCGATGGCTGGATAGGTTCATTGATGCATTTTCTACTCCCAGCAATTGGGAAATGCGGTGTTCAATTAACCATGCACACGCGGCACAACTGATGCCTTCAATGATGAAGGTTGCTTCGGCGTTCTCACCATCACGTGAGACAAATTGCTTTTGTAAGGCGTCGCTGTCATAAAAAAGCAGCGTGTCGCGAGCACTGATGTCCTGATCGTTGACGTCAATGGGTGTGACGTCGGGTAATTCGGTGCGATGACGATAATAATCGTGTAAACCACTGGCTACGATGGTTTCGGCAATGGCGTGACAGCCAGGACAACACATTGGGCGTGATTCACCATCAATCATGACGGACCAACGTCCATGATCCATAACGGGCTCACCGCAATGGAAGCAAGCTGTGATGGCGCAACTATTGGTCATAAGGCACTAAAAGTATAAGTCTCGTTAGCTTCAATAAATTGTGTTAGACGTACGCGCCATCCTTGTTCTGGACTGCTGAGCCATAAATGACGTCGTTGAGGAAGCTCGATGTCGTTCAGGCCGACATATTTTCCAGAAGGTAAGCGCTGCAATAAAGTGTGTGCGTCGTATTCTTGCAGCGTTGGATGAATTTTTTCCAGTTGTAACGTGGCTGGCAAGTTATCGAGTTGCGATACGACATCAACGTAAATGTCATCGGTCGTGAAGCGGATATTGGCTTGAATGGCTAATCGTTTTGCCGTGTTGTCCATGTCCATATTTTCGGTATAACTGCGACCGTCTTTGTAATAGCTGTCGCTGACTAATGAATCACGAGTATTCATGGCCATACTGAGCATGATGAAGCCCCAAATAACAGCAACAAATGGAATACCGGCAACCAAATAAAACATCGGTTCTTTAAACCAGTGAGATGTCGTGGCGTCTTGGTTTTGCATATTGACCTCAAAATATAAAATCCGCCTAAGTGTACCTGCTTAGGCGGAATGGCTCTAGATAAAGGTCATTGACGCATGACCTTGTTCCAGCGAGTTAACGTATTGGAGCGATAAAGCTGGTTACTTTTTGCGTGATGTCGGTACCTGTTTCTGCATCGGTGATCACAAAGGTAACCGCTGTTTTGTTCTGGCTTAGGCGGTGTGTTTGTGGGTCTAGTTCCAAACGGAAGGTAATTTCTTTGAGTTCATTGACGCCTAATTGATGGCGTGTCTCCCCGTGTAGCGTGAGAAAGTCAGCGCCTTCGAGACGAATGTCGTAAATACCAGTGGATTGCGACATGTTAATCAATTTAACGGAGTAACTGTTCTCAATGGTGTCATTCACGGTTTCAACGTACACATTCATGCGATCTCGTTCAATTTCAAGCTTAAAGGGTGTGCGCGTTCCGATGTTGTAGGCCAAAGCCACCATCATAATGAGTAATACCGAGGCGTAACCAATGAGACGTGGACGTAAAAAGTGAGTTTTTTGACCTTCTAATTCGTTTTCAGTGGTGTAGCGAATCAATCCTTTCGGTTTGTTCAGCTTTTCCATGATGGAATCGCACGCATCAATACACAGGGCACAGCCAATGCACTGGTATTGCAACCCGTCACGAATATCGATACCGGTTGGACACACTTGAACGCACAGCGAACAATCGACACAGTCACCAAGCTGAGTTTGCTCACCGGTTTGCTCTTCTTTTTTGCTACGCTTGCCGCGTGGTTCGCCGCGCTTCACATCGTAGGACACCGCCAAGGTATCGCGGTCGTACATGACCGACTGGAAGCGGGCATAGGGGCACATATAAATACAGACTTGTTCGCGCATCCAGCCCGCATTCAGATAGGTAATGACAGTAAAGAAGGCTATCCAAAACAAGGCCCAGCCACTGATGTCGAATACCACTAAATCGACAACCAGTTCACGAATCGGCGTGAAATAACCAACGAAGGTGACCCCTGTCCAAAACGCCACAATAAACCAGGACGTGTGTTTCAGTGCTTTTTTACGCAGCTTGGTGAGGGACATGGGCTCTTTGTCGAGCTTTATGCGCGCATTACGTGTGCCTTCCGTGCGTTCTTCCAGCCACATGAAAATAAACGACCAAGCCGATTGCGGGCAGGTGTAACCACACCAAATACGTCCTGCTAAATTGGTGATAGTGAACAGTCCGAATGCACAAATAATGAGAAGGGCAGACAATAAGATAAAATCTTGAGGCCAAAAGGTGATGCCGAAAATATGAAACTGACGTGCGGGTAAATCGAATAATACCGCTTGGCGATCTCCCCAATTGATCCAAGCGGTACCAAAATAGCCGAGCATTAATGCCCATAGTGAATAGGTACGCAGTTTTTGGAAAAAACCTTCAATTTCACGCACATACAATTTTTCGCGCTTCTGATACATGCTCACGGTTTCAGGTGTGACATTTTTGACGGGTATTTTGCTCATAACGACCACTCTTTAGGTAGGCTGTTTGGTGCGTATTGAATAACAGGGACAGAGCGAATGTATTCAATGCTATATAACGGTTGGATTATATAATGTTGGCTAGCTATTGATAATGAAAAAAGCGGCCTAAGCCGCTTTTCTCGCCGTTTCTTGAGTTATCTCAAGAGAGGTATTTATTGTGCACTAGTCACTTCAGGTTCATTGGACAGTGAATAGACATACGCAGAAACCACATGGATTTTTTGCTCAGTCAATGTATCCCAAATTTCGCTGAAGTTTGGCATCACACCATGACGGCCATGACGTAAGGTGAAGGCAATCTCACGAGAAGAGCCACCATACAACCACGTTTCGTCGGTCAGATTAGGTGCCCCCAACCATTGATTACCTTTACCGTCTGCACCATGACAAGCCATGCAGAATTGCTGGAATTTCGGTGCGGCACGTTCAGCGGCATCGGCTTCGTGAGGTAAGCCAGATAAGCTACGAACGTAGTTGGTCATATCGGCAATGCCTTCTTCCCCCAGCATGGGTAGCTGTGAAGGCATGATGCCTTGACGTCCCTTGGCGATGGTTTCAACGATGCGCTCTGGTGAGCCACCCCATAGCCAATCGTTATCTGCTAGGTTAGGGAAGCCTTTCGCACCTTGAGCCGCCGTGCCGTGACAAACGGAACAGTTGCTTTTAAACAAGCGGTGTCCTGTTTGCATGGCCGCATCATTGCCAATCAATTCAGGAATTGGCGTTGCTGCCCACTCATTGAATAAAGGCTCAATTTCACGTTCAAAGGCTTGTACTTCGGCTTTCCACTGGTTGTGAGAAGTCCAAGTGACTTGTTCGCCATCGACTTCAACGGTTAAAAAACCTTTGAAGTTACCATAGCCGTATGCGCCCAAATAACCAAAACCGAAAACGATGGTTCCCCAGAACATGAATACCCACCAGCGTGGTAGCGGGTTGTCCAGTTCTTGAATGCCGTCGTAATCATGGCCTGTTGTTTGGTCGGTCTCTTCTTTACGTTGGCCGCGACTGGTATACATAATCAGTATACCGCAGCCAATAATGGACCCCAGTGTAATTACCGTAATCCACACTTGCCAGAAAGTGCTTAACATATCTATTTACTCCGATCGTTAGCGTCGTGAAGCGGCATACCATCATCATTTTCTTGAAACGGTATGTGAGCATCGTCTTCAAAGCGTTTTTTGCGGCTGGTGCCATAAGCCCACCATATAATTCCGCTGAAAGCGATGAGGGCGAAAATACTACCAATGCCGCGCACGTCGTTAATGTCCATAGGATTACCGTTTGGTGATTGCTGTACCCAATTGCTGCATATAGGCAATTAGGGCATCGATTTCAGTCCGGCCATCGACCGCTGCTTTTGCACCTTCGATGTCGTCATCTGTGTAAGGTACGCCTAGGGTACGCAGCGCGCGCATCTTACGAGGCGTTAAACGACCATCGACGGTATTGGTAAACAACCATGGGTAGGATGGCATGATCGACTCGGGTACGACGTCACGAGGGTTATACATGTGGGCGCGATGCCAGTCGTCCGAGTAGCGGCCACCTACGCGAGCCAAATCTGGCCCAGTGCGTTTTGAACCCCACAAGAATGGATGCTCATACACGTGCTCACCTGATTGCGAGTAAGGGCCATAGCGTTCAGTCTCAGCACGGAAGGGACGAACCATTTGTGTGTGACATACGTGGCAACCCTCGCGGATGTAGACATCACGGCCTTCTAACTCCAGCGCTGAAAGTGGCTTTAAGCCATCGACGGGTTCCGTCGTATTTTTGTCAAAAGCAAGTGGTACGATCTCAACCAAGCCACCCCAGCTAAGGGCGATGACGATCATGATCACCATCAGCGGCAAACTTTTCTCGATAGAATCGTGTTTAATCATGATTCAAAACTCCTTAAGCCTGAGCTGGTGCAGCCGCACCCGCTTCTTTATTGGCTGCTTTAACGGTCATATAGACGTTATAAGCCATGATGAACATACCAATTAAGAACAATAGGCCGCCAATAGTACGCACGACATAACCACCGTGAGAGGCTTCAACCGACTCCACGAAGCTGTATGTTAATGTGCCGTCGTCATTCACTGCACGCCACATCAAGCCTTGCATGATACCGTTAACCCACAGAGCGGCGATGTACAACACAGTGCCAATGGTCGACAACCAGAAGTGAACGTTAATCAAACTGATCGAATACATATCGCCTGCTTTGCGACCGAACATGATTGGAATCAAATGATACAATGCACCAATCGATACCATGGCAACCCAGCCAAGAGCACCTGAGTGAACGTGACCAATGGTCCAGTCGGTGTTGTGCGACAGTGCGTTTACCGTCTTGATTGACATCATCGGGCCTTCGAAAGTCGACATGCCGTAGAATGACAATGACACCACTAAAAAGCGCAAAATAGGATCGTTACGCAGTTTGTGCCATGCACCAGACAGCGTCATCATGCCGTTGATCATACCGCCCCAGCTAGGAGCTAATAGAATCAAAGACATGACCATACCCGCTGTTTGTGCCCAATCTGGCAGTGCAGAGTAGTGCAAGTGGTGACCACCGGCCCAAACGTAGATGGAAATCAGTGCCCAGAAGTGAACGATGGACAAACGGTAAGAATACACCGGGCGACCTGCCTGCTTCGGTACGAAGTAGTACATAATGCCCAAGAAGCCCGCTGTTAAGAAGAAACCAACCGCGTTGTGTCCCCACCACCATTGAATCATGGCATCGACTGTACCTGCGTAGGCCGAGTACGACTTGGTGAAAGTGACTGGCATGGCTGCATTATTAACCACATAAAGAATGGCAATCATGATGATCATGGCCGCAAAGAACCAGTTTGCCACGTAAATGTGGCTTTCTTTGCGAATCGCAATCGTGCCTAAGAAATTGACGAGGTAAGCAACCCAAACCACGGCAACCAAAATATCGATGGGCCACTCTAATTCAGCGTACTCTTTGGCGGATGTCATGCCGAGAGGCAGAGTGATGGCCGCCAACACAATAACCAGCTGCCAACCCCAAAAGGTGAAGCTCGCTAACGTGTCAGAGAATAAGCGTGTACGACACGTGCGTTGCACAATGTAATACGAGGTTGCAAACAGGGCTGAACCACCGAACGCAAAAATCACCGCATTGGTGTGTAACGGACGCAAACGTCCGAATGACAGCCAAGGCGTATCAAAGTTTAAAGCAGGCCATGCTAGTTGGGCGGCGATGAGAACACCGACGGCCATACCAACAATGCCCCAAACTACGGTCATGATGGCAAACTGTCTTACCACCTTGTAGTTGTACTCTGGATGGTCAAATGCTGTGCTCATGATTGGATTCCATTTAACAGCGAGGATTGAGGGTTAAAAAATCGGGTGAGTATTATCTGGCTTGCACGCTTCTTTTGCAACGACATCGCCAAAATCACCTGATTTTACATGGGCTTATGCCCTGTTTTATTGATCGCCGCCGTCCTTTTGAGAATCTATCCTACTAAGTTGGTTAGATTCTGACCAAGTTGCCAGCAATCCTGCCGTATAGCATAGCCTAATTAGGTATATGACCTCGCTAAACCATAACGGATAAGTGCATCATAATTGCCCCATGTGCGAAAATATTGATGCAGCGCAAGAGTTACGTTGGCGCGAATGAACTATTTCATAAAACCGTAAGATCAAAGGACGAATAACGCAAAAATGGCGATTAAATACACAATGGATGGCAATGAACATACCCCTTGTTTGGTATTGGCGCATGGAGCAGGGGCTTCATCTCGCAGTGAATGGATGAATGTAATGACGTCCTTGTTGGTTGCGCAGGGGATTTGTGTGGTTCGATTTGATTTTCCGTACATGTCCATTCGAGAACAAACTGGCGTTAAACGACCTCCTGATCGTATGCCTGTCTTGCAGGCACATTATCACCAATTGCTCGTGGAACTTGATCGCCCAGTGATCATTGGGGGGAAATCCATGGGAGGGCGCGTTGCTTCTCTGTTGGCGGCAGAGGATACCAAAGAATATGTCCGCGGTTGTGTGTGTTTGGGGTATCCATTCCATCCGAATAAAAAGCCAGATGCGTTGCGTATTGCCCATTGGTCGTCGATGTCAATGCCGCTGTTGATCGTTCAAGGCGAACGAGACGCAATGGGAAATCGACAGGAGGTTGCAACTTACGGGCTGGAAGGCAAGGCTGAATGGTGTTGGTTGCCAGATGGCGATCATGATTTGAAACCGCGTAAGCGTTCAGGTTTTACGTTTGAACAACACATGGAGCAGGCTGCTGTTACGGTTGCGGCATTCGTCAAGCAATATGGCGAATCGACCGTCGAGTGAGAAATACCGAGGTGTCATCAAGGCACGTAGCGGTATCCGTGCCTTGATGATTGGCATTACTGTACGACAGAACATCAGTGGCGCAGGATGGTGATTTTCTCTTCGCTTTCAAGAATGGCTTTAATGGCTGACATGGAGTTACGTCGTTCTGCCGAGGTTGCCCATTTTTGCCAAGCGGCTTCACTTAGCCAGTCGGTAATGATAAAGCGATGATTGGGGTTTTTGGCATCTCGATACGATGCCCCTTTGATATATCCTGGTGTTTCCAAAATATCTTTCAATGATTCTTTGATGGTGGCGTCGTAGAGTGCCGCCATATCGTCAGCGATGAAGCGTTCGATAATCACCTTGATCATACCGTGTGTTCCTGTTTTGAAGGTTGGCTGATGTGGGCTGATGTCTTTAAGCAAAAAGTATAAGAGTAAATGCGACAAGAAAATAGACCTGATTTTTAAAGAAAAAATCGTGATAGAGGGAACTTTTTTAGTTAATCTTAATAATAATACTTCTCATTAAGTTTATATTTAAGGTAGGATGCTCCTCGTTTATTCGTATGCAGGGTTTCACTGAGCATGCGCGTCGTTTCATTCAACGAGGGAATTGTCTTGAAAGCATCAGTCTTGAAAATATCATTGTCACGATCACTACTATCGCTTGCCATCGGTGCGAGCGGTTTGTCTTTGACTGCGCCAGTCATTGCCAACGAGTCACAGGTTGATTTGTCAAAGGTTGTTGTATCGGCAGCGGGTTTCGAACAAAAATTGGTTGAAGCGCCGGCCAGTATTTCTGTGATCACGCAAGAAGAGCTTCGCTCGCGCCCATTCATGACATTGCTCGATGCAGTGCGTGAGTTAGAAGGGGTGGATGTGGGTGAAACCCGCGATAAAACAGGGCAGGGTAGCATCAGTATTCGTGGTATGGGGTCAGATTACACGCTGATTTTGATCAACGGCCGTCGTCAGAATAATCACGGTGATATTTATCCCAACAATTTTGGTGGGAATCAGTTTAATCACATTCCACCGCTGGATGCCATTGAGCGAATTGAAGTCATTCGTGGGCCGGCATCGACCTTATACGGTGCTGATGCCATGGGCGGGGTCATCAATATCATCACGCGGCGTGATATGGAAACCTGGTCTGGCTCGGTAACCGCCAGTGGTACTCATCAAACCGACAGTGCGTATGGCGATGATCGCACCGTTGATGTGTATTTGGCTGGTCCGATTCTTCCTGGCACGTTGGACATGAGTATTCGCGGTAGCCGCTATCAGCGTTTGGAGTCGTCTCCTGTGTATGATCCGATTCGCTATCCGAACGGCGAGGTACGCGATCGCAGTCTAGGCTTTGGCAGTGGTGGTAAAACCGTCGATAACACCAATAGTGCAGCGGGCTTTACTGTATCGTGGACGCCGTCAGAGCGGCAAACCATCACCTTTGACTACGACGTTTCGAAGCAAGTGTATGACAATAAGACGCGCAAAGACGACTCCGGTAATGAGATTTATCCCGTTGGTACGGTAGATGGTTTCGCCAGTATTTGGCGCACAAGTAATGTTTGTCTGGGTGGTGTTGGGCGCAATCAAACGGCATGCGAAGGTGATGGTGGTACTTGGAGTAAGCGTGCCGATCCACGCGTCGGTTACGACAAAGATCAAGAGTTTACTCGAGATTACTGGGCGCTCAGTCATGACGGTCAATGGGGATTTGGCAATAGTCTCATATCGTTGTCGCACGTTGCCACTAACAATGACGGTCGTACTTTGCCCTTCACGGTATCCGAGCGTCAGCACTTGTTAGCAATGATCGAGGGCACTGGGGCGTATGTCGGTCTAACGGAAGAAGAGCGTAAAGCGATTGCAGAAAATACTTTCTTGCCACGTCAAAAGCGTACTTTGGAAAGCCGTCAGTACGTGCTGGACGCAAAATTGGACATGCCATTTCAGTGGTTGGGTCAGCATACGGCAGTGGTCGGAGCGCAAATCACTCAAGGCGAATTGGAAGATGGTGTGTTTGGCATGGAAAGTGGTCGTCCAAATCGTGTGCAAAAGCACAATATGTGGTCGGTTTTTGCCGAAGATACTTGGTATGTGACAGCACCGCTTGCGGTCACCGCCGGTTTACGTTACGACAATCATGACGTGTTTGGTGACAACGTCAGTCCCCGTTTGTATGCCATTTATAACGCCAGTAGCAGTCTTACCGTCAAAGGTGGGATCAGTACGGGTTTTAAAACACCTAAGACCACCGCATTGTATGATGGTGTCACAGGTTTTGTGGCTCAAGGTACAAGCCCGACATTCGGCAATCCAGATTTAAAACCGGAAACCACCACCAGCAGCGAGCTGGCTGTGTACTGGCAACATCCTACGGCCAATCACCATGCCAATATCACCGTCTTCAAGAATGCGTTTAAAGACAAAATCTCATCACAACCGTGTGGCCCAACGACGCCATACACCTGCGCTAGCACGGGAGAATACGCCGATCTGGGTTATGCAAGCAGTAGTCGTTCGGTGAACATTGATGAGGTTGTTATTGAAGGCGTGGAAGTTGCTGGTCGCTTACAGCTTGTCGAACAACTGGGTTTACGAGCCAATTACACCTACACCGATGGCGAGCAACGTAGCGGAGTGAATAAAGGACGCCCGTATGGCAGTGCCGCCAAGCACATGGCCAATGCCACCTTAGATTGGCGTGTGTTAGCAAACTTGAACGTATTTTTAACCATGGAAGCACGCTCTAAGCGTTACCGCAGTTGGGATACAGAGGCGGATAAGGCATTGCACTTTAAAGATTACGAGGTGTTGCATTTGGGAGCGAGTTATCAAATCAGTCAGAACGTGACCTTGAATGGACGCATCAATAACGTATTGGATCGCGACTTTACGACCTATCAAAGTACGTTTGAGGAATGCAGCAGTACGGCGGCGGCTTGTGTGATAGCCGACGGTGAGGCGGATGGTTATCAAGCCACGTTCCGTGACGATTACAACAACAAGGATAAGCGCCGTAATCTCTGGTTGAGTTTGAATGTGAACTTCTAATCAGTTCTAGGAAGAAGGGGCGAATGGCTGTATGTAATGAAATGCAAATTATTTACATTCGTCTTTTCTTCTTTGTTAGTATGCGTGCCAAATTGAGAACAGGTCATCGAGGTACAGATTGAGTGCGTTAAAAAAAACCATGTTGTCTTGCTCATTGGGAACATTACGACAATGGCATTGGATCAGTTCGGCCGTGTGCTTGGTGGGTATGATGCTGTTTGCCATTACGGGCATCACATTGAATCATGCGGCTGATATTCGTGTGACACCTCAGGTCGACAGTCGCGAGCTGCAATTGTCAGAGGCGATGTTGAGTAACGTACAGCAGCGCACAAATGGGCCGCTGCCTATGTCGCTTCGGGATTGGTTGTGGCGTGAGCATGGTATTCGCACCACAGCGAATCGGGCCGACTGGGATGATCATGAAGTGTATCTCGGTATGCCAAAACCCGGGGGGGATGCTTGGTTGAGTGTCGATCTCGAGAGCGGTGTGCTGCTTTATGAGGATACCGATCGTGGTTGGATTTCTTTTTTCAATGATTTGCACAAAGGTCGTCACACCGGTTTCGCTTGGTCGGTGTTTCTCGATGTGTTTTCGATTTTATGTTTGATCTTTTCCATCAGTGGTTTGTGGTTGTTGGTTCGTTACGCGCAGCAGCGTCCAAGTACATGGCCGCTGGTGGCTTTCGGTGCGTTATTACCGTTACTGATCATTATTTTAACAGTTCATCATTAGGAGTGAACGATGCGAACAACGATGTATTTGGCCTGTGCGCCAATCCTCTTCGCCAGCAGTGTTACGGCCTACGCGAATGCGTTTGATGTGGCGATAGAAATTCCTGCTCTGAACGTTGCTGAGTATCACAGACCGTACGTGGCACTTTGGATTGAAGATGAACGTCATCAAGTCGTGAGCAATTTGGCCGTTTGGTATGACGGCAAAATGCGCAATAACGAAGGCGAAAAGTGGTTAAAAGACATGCGTCAGTGGTGGCGACGCAGTGGTCGTACCTTGACCATGCCCGTCGATGGGGTCAGTGGCGCGACGAAAGCCCCCGGTCAATATGAGCTGCAATTTGTTGCAGGGCAGCACCCTTTAACCAACTTAGCCGCAGGCAACTATCGCTTACAAATCGAAGCGGCACGAGAAGTGGGTGGTCGAGAACTATTAAGCATTCCGTTCACCTGGCCAGCCAGCCGTCCAACCACCTTAACGGTGAACGGCGAGCACGAGCTCGGGCGTATTGCGCTAACCCTTAAACCCGAATAGGAAAAAGACATGCTATCTAAAAAAATGATGAAGCCTCTACTATTAGGCACGATGTTAATAGCAACCTCGGTGGTGGATGCGCACCGCGCTTGGGTCGTACCACAAGAAACGGTATTGTCAGGTCAAAATCGCTGGGTGAGTTTTGATGCTGCCGTGTCGAACGACATTTTTTTGGCCAATTACAATCCAGGACGTTTTTCGGCATTAGCGGTTCACGCACCGGATGGCACTGTGCTTGATGTGCAAAATATGCATGTCGGTAAATACCGCACCGTGTTTGATGTCGCCTTGGAACAAGAAGGAACTTACCGTATTTTCACCGCCAGTAGCGGTTTGCGTGCTACTTGGGAAACCGAAGAAGGTGAGCGCCGTATGTGGCCAGGCCGAGGTCAGCAATACACACCAGAAGGATTTGCTGAGCATGTACCGGAAAAAGCAAAAAATCGTCAAGTCACTCATGCGTTGCGGCGAATGGAAACCTTTGTCACCTTAGGTGCCCCTACCACCGCTGTGCTTAAACCAACAGGGCAAGGATTGGAGTTGAATCCGATCACGCATCCGAACGATTTGTTTGCCGGTGAAGAAGCACAGTTTCAATTTTTGATGGACGGCAAGCCAGCCGTCGGCGTTGAGGTATCGATTATTCGAGAAGGTACGCGTTACCGCAATAGCCAAGAAGAAATTACTTTGGCGTCGGATAAAAAAGGCCTAGTAAGCATTACTTGGAATGGCGCTGGACGGTACTTTTTAGAAGCCGAGTACAAAGACCACAAGGCCAAAAAACCCGCAACGGTGCGTACGGGGGGTTATGTGGCGGTATTCGAAGTGTTACCGGACTGATCATGTTGACGTACTACCCTTGGTTACAAGCCAGTGCGTTCGTGCTGGCTTATCTTCTTTTTTGCGTAGGTTGTTATCGACGCTATCAGCGACGCCAACCGGCATTATCGTCGGTGTCTGAACTTGACTGGCTGGTGGCCTATGCCAGCCAAAGTGGTCAAGCGCATGCGTTGGCCGAACAGCACACTCAGCAGCTACGCGAAGCGGGATTGCGTAGCCAATTGTTAACGCTTAATCAGTTGGACGGTGAGTGGTTGCAACGAAGTACTCGCTTATTACTGATCGTCAGCACCTACGGTGAAGGCGACCCGCCAGATAATGGACGTTTCTTTTTACGCCATGCGCGGCAACTGAATGCTCTGCCGTCTTTACAGTTTGCGGTACTGGGTTTGGGGGATCGTCATTATGCGCATTTCTGTGCCTATGCGGAGCAGGTATTTCAGACATTCGTGTCATTGGGGGCGAAGGCCTATCGACCGTTGCACACCATTGATCAGTTACATACCGAACAACTCAACCACTGGTATGCATCTTGGCACGATTGGTTAGTGGCGGAAGGTCAGGCTCATGGAGACAATATTGAGCGCCCAACGTCGAATCGTGCCTTGTCGAATCCCACTTACCATCCGTGGCGTTTAACAGAACGTCAGTGTGTGAATGAAAAGGCGGGTGAGAACTTCAGCTATTTGCTGACTCTGCGCTCATCGATACCGGAGCAGCAGGCGTTGACTTGGCAAGCGGGAGACATTGCGCAGGTAAAAGTATCGGATCATCAACCGAGTCGAGATTACACCATTGCCAGTGTGCCCGAAGAAGGACATCTGCAATTGTTTGTGCGTGAACGCAGAAATGAGCACGGCACGCTTGGCTTGGCGTCGGGTTATTTATGCCAACACGCAGGGATGTGGGATTCGGTTGCCATTGCGATTCGGCGTAACCCCAGTTTTCATCCAGTGAATGATGATTCTCCATTGATATTGATCGGCAATGGCACGGGATTAGCTGGTTTGCGAGCGCACTTAATGCATCGTTGGTTACGCGGTGCCAATGCCAATTGGTTAATCTATGGAGAGCGCGATGTGCGCTTTGATCGCCCCTATCAGGAGGAATTGGCGCATTGGTGTGACTCTGGTCATATCACACGGTTGGATTGGGTATTTTCACGCAGTGAGACGCTGCCCGCAGGTGATTCGCGGCAGTATTACCACCATGGGTATGTGCAACAAATGTTGTTACAACAGGCGGATACGTTACACGAATGGTTGGCCAAGGGGGCCGTTATTTTTGTCTGCGGCAGTCGTGATGGCATGGCCGCCGGAGTAGACGACGTCCTGCTTGAGCAATTAGGCGCCGAAGAGGTCGAGCAATTGTTGGCGGCAGGTCGTTACTGCCGCGATGTTTACTAATAATCCCTTGGCGCTATGCGCCATGGGCCTCTATTTTAAACCAAAGTGCATACAGGGCCGGCACAAATAACAGTGTAATGGCGGTACCGATGGCCACCCCACCGATTAACACATAGGCTAGCGGCCCCCAAAAACTGTCTAATGTGAGTGGCACAAACGCCAGCATGGCGGCGAGCGCGGTTAAGATAACGGGGCGGGCACGTTGAACGGCGGCTTCGACAACGCCATCAAAGGCCGACATGCCAGCGTCAAAGTTATCACTTACTTGCTGCGTCAAAATCAGCGTATTACGCATCAGAATACCCGCTAGCCCCGTCAGCCCCAATAGCGCGACGAAACCAAACGGTTGACTGAAGAGCAACAACGCCATCACGGCACCAATGATGCCTAATGGCGCGGTAGCGACCACGATAAACGTGCCGGTGAACGAACGCATTTGCAGCATAATAAAAATCAGCATAAAAGCGATCATAGCGGGTTGCAGTTTTTGCAGTGAGGCATTGGCCTTGCCCGATTGTTCAACGGAACCCGCCTGCATGATGCGATAATCTTGGGGCAACTGAGCGCGAATATCGGCAATTTGTTGCCAAACTTGCGCACTCACGTCGTTTGCTTGCGCATTTTGAATATCGCCTTGTACGGCAATGTACAGTTGGCGGTTATAGCGTTTGATCACGGGATCTTCAAAGACCACTTCCAACTCACCGATTTGGGCTAAGGCAATGGTGCGTCCTTGGCGGGTTTGGATTTCGATCGAATCCAAACTGGACGCGTCCAGTCGTTGCCCCGCGTTGGCGGCACGAGCCACCACATCCACGGTGCGAATGTCTTGTCGAACTTGGGTAATGGTGATGCCATCCAGTTGGAATTGCAATTGGCGCGCGACATCTTGTGCCGTGAGCCCGAGCAAACGTAAGCGCTCCTCGTCCATCGCAAGCCGCAAGCTGGCGGTGCGCTCTTGCCATTCTAAATGCGGGTCGACCATATGCGGGTGTTGTGCCATGACCTCGCGTACCTGATTGGCGATATCACGCACCACCAACCCATCCGGCCCCATGACACGAAACGCCACCGGCCAAATGACCGGAGGGCCGTACAATAAGCGCGAAACACGAACGCGTGCTTCAGGGAAGTCACCGGCTTCAATGTGCTTATTAATAAGGCTGGCTAAACGCTCGCGAGCGGCCACATCGTGAGAAACCGCCACAATTTTGGCAAAGGCTGAGCTGGGCGGTTCAGGGTTGGCCGAAATAAAGAATCGAGGCGCACCGGCACCGATATAACTGGCTAGGCTTATGACATCTTCATGGCCAATTAAGAGTTGCTCAATGTTACGCACGGTTTGGTCGGTTGCTTGAATGCTGCTACCTTGCGGTAAAAACACGCTAATCACCACTTCTGGACGATCGGAGCTGGGAAAAAACTGCTTTTCCACAACGGTTGCCATACCAATAATCGACAATACCAGCAAACCTAATGTGCCAGACACCACCAGTTTACGATGATGGACACAGGCCTGAATGAGGCGGCGTAATTGTTGGTAGCGCGGTGTATTGTAGGGGTCATGATGCTCTTGGTTGGCTTTCATTTTGGGCAATAGCTTTACCCCTAAGTAGGGCACGAAATACACCGCCACAAACCAGGATACCAGTAGCGATATTGCCAGAACCCAAAAGATATTACCCGCGTATTCGCCCACCCCGGAACGAGCAAAACCAATGGGGAAAAAGCCGGCCACGGTGACTAACGTACCGAATAACATGGGGGCTGCGGTGACCGTCCAGGCATGGCCTGCTGAACGTACTTTGCTCCAGCCTTCCTCCATTTTGACCAGCATCATTTCGACCGCAATGATGGCGTCGTCCACCAACAAGCCGAGAGCGATAATGAGTGCACCGAGAGTGATACGATCAAAATTAATACCCATCAACATCATGATCAAAAACGTGATGCCAAGAGTGAGAGGCACGGCAATGCCAATCACAATGCCCGCGCGCAACCCAATGGCCAGAATACTCACCGCGACCACCACAATCACGGCCACTAGGAACTTCACTTGAAACAAGTCCACGGCGGCAACAATGGCATCCGATTGTTTGGTGAGTACCGACAGTGACATACCTAATGGCAAGCGTGCTCGTTCTTCATCGAGAAAATGATACAAGCGTTCACCCAGTGCCAAACCATTGGCACCACGATTCATCACGACCCCCAAGAGAATGGCGTCTTCACCGGCTGCGCGTACCAAAAACGTGGCCGGTTCTTCATAACCACGACGAATGGTGGCTAGGTCGGATAATTTTAGCAGTTGATCGCCAATGCGAACGGGTAGTGCGGACAGCTGCTGCATATCGGCCAAGTCGGCATCAATGCGCATGTACACACGCGCACCAGCGGTTTCCATCCGTCCGGCTGGCATCAGCTGATTGCTTTGGGCGATGGCTTCAAAAATATGCTGTGGTGTGGTGCCAAGGCTGAGTAGACGCGCCGCATCAAATTCGACGTACACTCGTTCGGGGCGCTCACCAATTAAGATGGCCTTATGTACCCCTTGGATTTGCTGCAAGCGATCTCGAATGCGTTCGGCGTCACGACTCAATTCACGCATCGGCATACCCGGTGCACTTAGGGCAATCAAACTAAAAAACACATCGGAAAAATCGTCATTGACCACTGGGCCTATGACGCCTGCAGGTAAACGGCCTTGCTCTTCTTGCATGCGTTTGCGAACTTGATAAAGCAAGTTCGGAATTTCGGTCGATGGCGTGAAATCCTGAAATTCAATTTGCAAGGCGGCTTGACCCGGTCGAATGGTTGAATCAATTTTGTAGATGGCTTCCACTTCTTGAATGCGTTTTTCGAGATGGTCTACCACTTGTGTTTGCAGTTCTTCCGGTGTTGCTCCTGGCCAAAACACATTCACAACGGTGGCTTTTACGGTAAAGGAAGGGTCTTCTGCTCGGCCGAGCGCATTGAATGCGTAGATGCCAGCGATCACCGAGAGTATTAAAAAGAACAAGGTGACCGCACGTTGTTGGACGGCCAGCATGGAGAGGTTGGGAAAGCTCATCGTGCCAGCTCCCGCACCGCCATGCCATCCAACAGAAGATGTGTACCGAGTGACACAATACGGTCATTGGTGGTCAGTGGGCCACGAATACGTGCACTGTCATTGCTAATGGCAATCACGTCAATGGTGATGGGGTTTACCTGTCCATCGTCATAGCGCCAAACACGGGGGCCATGACCGCGATCATCTAAAGCGGCAATAGGAACGGAAAATTCGATATCGGTGTTGTCTGTGGCATGAAATCGAGTACGTACCACGGAGCCCAGTACCAAACGTTCAGCGTTTTCGGTAATGCGATAACGGGCACGGACGGTTCGAGTCTGGGCGTCAGCCGACCCAGCAACTTCGCGTAAGGTTAAGGTGATGGTACTGCCGTCATTCAGTAATACGACGCCTGTCTGAGGTGGGACTTCATGTTCCGGAAAATTCAATTCGACTTCACGCTGTCCAGACTGAGCCAGTATCGCGACGGCTTGTCCGGGAGCAACCACCTGACCATTTTCACCACGAACGTCAATCAATATGCCATCGCTGGGAGAGGCCAGTTTGCCGTATTCGAAGGCATTGCGGGCTTGTGCCAACCGTGCTTTGCTGGCATTGCGACGGGCCTGAGCTTCTTGTAACACGAGCTGCGCACGTTCGAGGGCTTGTTCGCTGGCCAGGCCACGATCAAACAACTGCTGGCTGCGCACCAGATCGGCACTCGCCGTGGCTAAACTCGCTTCGGCGGCGGCCACATCGGCTTCGCTGGCATTCACCTGTTGCTGTAAATCACGTGTGTCCAACGCAAATAACACCTGTCCAGCTTTGACCTGCTGACCAGAATCCACAAACCGTTGGGCAATACGTCCGGCTACTTGAAACGACAAGGGTGATTCAACCCGCGCACGAACGGTTCCGGATAAACCGAGCATCGCGCCGCTGTCACTTTGCACGGTAACGGTTTTCACAAAGGGGGGTAGTTTAGATTGTTCTGTATCTTGAGATGAAGAGCAGGCACTGAGCCACAGTGCGGCAAACACCACCGCCAACATTGGAGTACGCATGAAAAACACTCTTATTATAAATATTAGTACGCATTGTGCGTAAAACGAGCCGTTCTATCTACGCTAAAAATAGAACGCATTGTGTGCGGAACTAGGACAGTGGTGAGTGGTGCTCATGAGTCTGCTGCTCATGTTATTTTTGAATCATTGTACAACAGTTTTCACCAAGGCGGCTGAGCGTTGAATGAAAAGTATGGATTCGCTACAAATCCAGGTGGTAGTTGACTTACGCGACAGCGGCGCTGTGGTTTATGGGGAATCTGTGTAGAATACGCCCCTTTTTTCATTGAGGTTGATAACTGTGTCAGTGAAGCAAGAGACATCGCGTCCTATTGGGTTGTGGTCGGCCGTTTTTCCCGTATTGGTGTTAGTCGGTATGCTGGTGTTGTCCGTTATCTGGTTTGGCGATGATGCGTCGCAGGGTGCCAATCAGATTGCCTTATTAATCGCCGCTGGTTTGGCCGCCTGGATCGGTCTTCGTCATGGCCAGCAATGGGCGGACATTGAGCAGGGAATCATCAATGGCATTGCTAATGCCATGATTGCGGTACTGATTTTGTTTGTGGTTGGCGCGTTGATTGGCAGTTGGATGTTATCCGGCACCGTACAAAGTCTGATTTATTATGGCTTGTGGTTGATCTCCGCCGATTGGTTTTATGCGGCTGCGTGTTTTATTTCAGCGGTGGCGGCGCTGAGTATTGGCAGTTCATGGACTGTGGCCGGTACATTGGGTATTGCGTTTATGGGTATGGCGGCTGCCATGCAATTGAATCCGGCACTCACGGCGGGTGCCGTGATTTCAGGTGCGTATTTTGGTGATAAATTATCGCCGTTATCGGATACCGCGAACTTAGCCGCGGCCGTCACGCAAACACCGCTGTTTGAGCATATTCGTCAGTCGTTGTGGACCAGTATCCCTGCCTTTTTGATTGCTTTGATCATTTATTTGATGTTGGGCGGGCAGAGTGAGTTTGATGCTTTGCAAAGTATGCAAGAAACGCGCGCGGGCTTACGCGAACATTATCACATCGGTTTGCATTTATTGTTGCCGGTTCTCGTGGTTGGCATACTGGCATGGCGACGGGTTCCTGCGTTGATTACCTTGGTTGCGGGGACGGCTTCTGCGGCATTGCTTGCCGTGTTGTTTCAACAAGATGGCTTGGTTCGGTTTGTGGCGCGTGATGGTCTGGACATGGTGCAAACCAGCGTATTGGCGGTTTGGATTGTGCTTTACGATGGTTATACCGCCAGCACCGGCAATGACGCGCTGGATTCGTTACTGACTCGTGGCGGCATGATCAGCATGCTCATTACCATTTGGTTGATTATTTGCGCCATGACCTTTGGTGCGGTGATGGAGCAAACCGGTTTGCTGCAGCGCATCATGCGAGCCTTGTTGCGCTCCGTTGAAACCACCGTCGGCTTGGTCATGACAACAGTCTTTACCGCGATCGGATCGAATTTTGTCACCGCCGATCAGTACATTTCTATTGTGTTGCCGGGGCGTATGTTCCGCTTAGAATACGCTGAAAAGGGGCTCGACAGCAGTAACTTATCCCGCGCTTTGGGTGATTCGGCCATTGTGACTTCGCCCTTAATTCCTTGGAATTCCTGCGGTGCTTACATGGCCGTCACATTGGGAGTGAGTACATGGGCTTATGCGCCATACGCGTTCTTTAATTTGTTGGGGCCGGTGATGTGCATTGCGTTTGTGGCAACCCATTTTAGAATTGTGCCATTGGCAACCCCGCAAGAAAGTTAGGGGAGAGCGTTGACCTGATGCGGGTGCACATTCTGCCGTTTTTCAGCGGCCATCGTCACTAGGTCATGCTCAAATCCATGACGCCGCAAAATGTCAGCGATGATGCCTTCATCGCGCAGCTGTTGTAAGGCGTCATTGAATTGATCTCGCAATGCGAGTGAATGACTGCGCGTTTTACTGAACACCACATGCATGGCTTTCCGCTCAAGCGGTGGTTCGATCGCAACCACCTGGCCAAGCAGTTCGGGCATTTGTGTGGTAATTAAATGATTGGCAACCCAGCGATCGATAATGATGGCATCTAGGCGATTGTGCGCCAACATCATTAGCAATTGACTGTCGAGTGAGACCTCGTTCAAGCGAATGTTCTGCTGCAAAATCACATCCGGTGGCAAATAGCCACGCACATTACCAATGCGCAATCCATGTAGGTTGTGTGGATCCATGGTGCGCACATCGTCAATTCGTCGTAGTAAGACAATTTCATTGCTTTCAATGGCATCCGAAAACCACAGTTGTTGCGCGCGTTCGTTGCTATACCATAGCGCAAACATGCCATCGGCACGTCCTTCTTGAATTTGAGTCAGACCACGACGAAAGGGCAAAAACTCAACATGCACAGACAGGTTGGTGCGTGCAAATGCGGTTACGACAATGTCGCTAATGACACCTTGTTGAGCTAAATGACTGGCGTAAAACGGGGGGTATTCTGATGCGTACAGAACAATGGGTGTCGCTTCGGAGTAGGCGTGGTTGGCAAAAAGTACAATGAGCGTCATTCTGATGGCCCAGCGCATTGAGCCAGAGCGGCGCTGTTTTGCCGTGCGAAGAAAGCGAAAGTAGCTCATACAGCAATCATCCATATTGCGTTATCTGGCTACAGTATGGTCACAAAATGACCAAACTGACAATGCCATCAAGTAACAATAGGTGACTTTTTCGTTAGTGAATTGTGTCAGGCTTATTGGGCTAGGCACAAAAAACCCCACATACGTTGCCGTATGCGGGGTTTCGGCACCAAACTGGCGCGTTACAAAATACCTTGTTCTTGCAAGTCGGCAACCAAGCTATCAATGCTCTCGTTGTCGGCTGCTAAGCTCAAGTCGGCATGATCACAACCGCCGGCAACCAGCGCAATCAAACCCACGGCTTTCAGAATCGGTGCATGTTCTGCACTAACCACAGCGGCAACACGGCCGAGTTCAAATAACCGTCGATCCAGTTGTTGGACAACCTGTTCAGCGTTGGCGGCGTTCACCGCAACAATGGCCGGTTTTTGGTTAAAGCGATGCGCTTTTTCGGCCGCACTCACCGGTGTGTCTAGGCTGCCAGCCCCTTTGGCATCGCCCACGATCATGCCCGCACCCACCGTCACGTTGGTCATGCGGTCGATAATGATGAACGCGCCTGTACCTGGCAGCTTATGGTAACTGTCAAATGGCACGGCTTTGTCCAGTGAGACTTCGACCAAGGCGATCTCGTTCATATTCACTTGTTCGGCTTGGCTTTGCTCCAGCGTATTCACATCCACTAAGTGATGAATACGACTGATGGTGCCGCTGGTCGAACTGGCAGAGAACTTGATGCTGTAGGGCTTGCCCGGAACCAGCGGTTGCTCGGTCATCCACACCACGTCGGCATTGAGTTTGTTGCTGACAATGGGTAAGTCGTCGACTTTGACCAGCACGTCGCCACGGCTGATGTCGATCTCGTCTTCTAACGTCAAAGTGACGGCCTGATCGGTAAAGGCGAGGTCTAAGTCACCGTCAAAGGTCACAATGCGCTCAACCTTACTGGTTTTCATCGATGGCAGTGCCATGATGGTTTCGCCAGGCTGGATGGTGCCGGAAGCAATGGTGCCACAAAAACCACGGAAATCGAGGTTGGGACGATTCACGTATTGTACCGGTAAACGGAAATTGTCGATGTTCTTGTCGGCAGCAATCTCCACGGTCTCCAAGATTTCCATCAAGGTCTGACCGCTGTACCAAGGCGAGCGAGGCGAGCGATCAACCACGTTATCGCCATCCAAAGCCGACATCGGTACAAAATGAATGTTATTCAGATGCAGCTTGGTAGCAAACTGCAAGTAGTCCTCACGGATTTCATTGAAACGCTCTTCACTGAAATCCAGTAGATCCATTTTGTTGATGGCGACAACGACGTGTTTAATACCTAACAACGAGGCAATAAAACTGTGACGACGTGTTTGCGTTTGCACTCCATAACGCGCATCAATCAATATGATAGCCAGATCGCACGTCGACGCGCCGGTCGCCATGTTGCGCGTGTACTGCTCGTGCCCTGGGGTATCCGCAATGATGAACTTACGTTTGGCCGTACTGAAATAACGGTAGGCCACATCAATGGTAATGCCTTGCTCGCGTTCGGCTTGCAAACCATCGACCAACAAAGCCAAGTCGATTTTTTCGCCCGTCGTACCCACTTTGGCACTGTCTTTTTCGATGGCGGCCAATTGATCTTCATAGATCATTTTCGAATCATGGAGCAAGCGCCCAATCAGGGTGGATTTGCCATCATCGACGTTACCGCACGTTAAAAAACGCAGCATTTGCTTGTTTTCGTGCTGCTGGAGGTATTCCAGAATATCGGCAGCAATTAATTCGGATTGATGTGACATGTTAGAAGTAACCCTCTTGCTTTTTCTTCTCCATGGAACCGGAAGAATCGTGGTCAATAGCGCGGCCCTGACGCTCGGATGTCGTCGTCAGTAACATTTCTTGGATAATTTCGGGCAGTGTCGCTGCTTCGGATTCAACCGCTCCCGTCAGCGGATAACAACCTAACGTACGGAAGCGTACCGATTTCATTTCTGGCACTTCGCCGTCTTTTAATGGCATACGTTCATCATCGACCATGATCAACATGCCGTCGCGGTCAACCACAGGGCGTGGTGCCGAGTAGTACAATGGCACCAATGGGATTTGCTCAAGATAAATGTATTGCCAGATATCCAGTTCGGTCCAATTCGACAAGGGGAATACACGAATGCTTTCGCCTTTGTTGACCTTGCTGTTGTAAATATTCCACAGTTCAGGACGCTGATTTTTTGGATCCCAGCGATGCTTGCTGTCACGGAACGAATACACTCGTTCTTTGGCGCGCGATTTTTCTTCATCTCGACGTGCACCACCAAACGCGGCATCAAAACCGTATTTATCGAGCGCTTGTTTTAGCGATTCGGTTTTCATGACGTCGGTGTGCTTTGACGAGCCGTGGGTGAACGGGCCAACTCCCTGACGTACACCGTCTTCGTTGATGTGGACAATCAACTCCATGCCAACGTCTTTCGCCATGTTGTCACGAAATTCAATCATTTCTTTGAATTTCCACGTGGTATCCACGTGCATGAGCGGAAACGGTGGTTTGCCGGGATAAAATGCTTTGCGTGCCAAATGCAGCATCACAGAAGAGTCTTTACCGATAGAATACAGCATTACCGGATTGTCGAATTCCGCGGCCACTTCGCGGATGATATGAATACTCTCCGCTTCGAGCTGCTTTAAATGAGTGAGGTTGTAATCGGTCATAATCGTTCGGATTGCTCCCGGAAAAGGTATAAAACCAGCGAGTTTGAATTGAAGCGCAATATAGCAAGACGGATGGCATATAAAAAGGTGTTATCTATAACATTTGGCTATAACAATATAGACAGTCCGGTGCTTCAATTTCTATCCGTGTATCGTTCTGCTCAATGCTGTGAGAGGACGATGCTTTTAAGGTTTACCGGCGGTGCTACGAACCGCACACGACTTGCACGAAGCGTGCGGCCCTTTCTACCCCGAAATAATAAGGAGTAACTGACATGAGTATTGAGCAATCCATGGATATACCAGGCCCTGAGGGACGTTTACAGGCTTTGTTCGGTGATGCCAAGCAAGGTCAGGTCGGAGTGTTGGTGTGTCATCCGCACCCGTTGTTCGATGGCACCATGACCAATAAAGTGGTGTCGACGGTGGTACGCAGTGCGGCAAAGCTCGACTTACCCACGCTGCGCTTTAATTTTCGCGGTGTTGGCCGCAGTGAGGGCATTCATGACCACGGTCGTGGTGAGCAAGATGATGTGTTGGCCGTGTTGGATTATGCGCAGCAGACGTTAGGCTGGCAGAGAGTCCTGTTGGTTGGCTTTTCATTTGGTGCCGGCATGGCCTGCTTAGTGGCTCCGAAGGTGGCCGAGCGGCTGAGCGGTTTATTCATGATCGCACCCGCGGTACATCATTTTGCTGCACCGTCATCCTTGCCGTACGAATTTGAAACCTTCGTTTATATGGGCGATGCCGATGAAGTGGTGCCGTTTGACGACGTAGTGCAGTGGGTAGAGCGGGTTGTGCCGATGCCAGAATTCACGATCTATAGCGAAGGCGGGCATTTTTTTCATGGTCGATTGGCTGAATTAGGCAGCAGTTTGCAAGCCGATTTTCAACACGTGTTGGCTTCTTAGGCGCGTTTGCACATTGTATCGGTTGGCGTAGTTGGTTACATTGCGCCGCACTCAATGTCATTGACTTAGCGAGATAACGGTAACGGACTCATGCACATACATACCCTGAAAGGCTACATCCAAAATATCTTTCTTGTTGAAGACGACCATCAACTGCTGTTGCTGGATGGGTGTTGCCGTGCGGATGTGGATCAAGTTTGTGAGTTTATCACCGACACCTTACAGCGGCCGCTGACGGATTTGCGTTTGATTGTGGTCACACACATGCATCCTGATCATGGCGGTGGTGCTCATGAACTGCGTCAGCGTACGGGTGCCCCTATCGCGGCTCACCCAAAAGCGGCCAAATGGTACAGCGGTTTGGCGGGTCGCACGGCGCATCTGATTGATTTGGGATTAACTTATTACGTGGCAGGACGCTTAGGCAATCCAAAGCGCCATATTTGGTATAACCCCATCTTAAAACCCGACATACTGCTCGACGATGAGCAAACGTTACCGAATTTTCCGGATTGGCAGGTGATTTATACGCCCGGCCATACGGATCATGATATTTCGTTGTTGCACACCCCGAGCCGTCGCTTGTACGTCGCCGATTTAATGGTGCAGGTGCGTGGGCGTATCGTACCGCCATACCCTCTGTGTCATCCCAATCAGTATCGTCAGTCATTGCAACGAGTGGCGGATTTGCAGGCTGCATTGGTGTTTTTTGCGCATTTGGCACCTCGTCCGAGTGATGCCATTCCCTTTGCGGACATGCTGGCCGATGCCCCAGAGCAGCCAAGCAATCATTGGTATGCTACTCGCAACCGATTGTTGCAAAAAATGGGTTTGCCTAAGCGTCAGCCCTAGGTGTCATGGCCAGTGGTCTCTGGCTGCGACCTTGGTATGGCCCTGTCAGCGTGGACAAAGTTTGCACTTTTCGACGCGGTTAGCTAAATTGCGCCCCCTTGTTTTTCTTAATCTTTGCGGAGCCAGCGATGTCGACCCCTTGGGAACTGTATCAAGCCGATTTGCAACGAGATGATTTTTCATACGATGCGGCGCAAGAAATGGCCGTGAAGCATTTGCAACGCTTGTATGATGATTTAGTTGCCCTCGACCAGCGCGAAGCAAACCAAAACCCACTCGCTAAATTTTCTCAGCGCTTTAGCAAAAAGAAAAAGCGGCCTGTGCAGGGTATCTATTTTTGGGGTGGCGTCGGGCGTGGCAAAACCTACTTGGTCGACACCTTTTATGATGCCTTGCCCTTTAAGCGCAAAATGCGCACGCATTTTCACCGCTTTATGCAGCGTGTCCACAAAGATTTAACAGAACTCAGTGGTGAGAAAAATCCATTAACCATTGTCGCGGATCGGATCGCCAGCGAAGCGCGTGTGATTTGTTTTGACGAGTTTTTTGTTTCCGATATTGGTGACGCCATGATTCTTGGCGGCTTGATGCAAGAATTGTTTGATCGTGGCGTGACCTTGGTTTCGACCTCGAACATTGTGCCTGACGGTTTGTATAAAGACGGTTTGCAACGCGCACGTTTTATGCCCGCCATCAAACTATTGAATGAATTTACCGATGTGGTGAATGTTGATAGCGGTGTGGATTATCGACTGCGTACGCTGGAGCAAGCAGAGCTGTATCACTATCCGTTAGATGGCACCGCGGAAAGCAGTTTGCAAACCAGTTTTGATCGTCTTATTGCCGATCCACGTCACGTAGCAACGCACGTGGATGTCGCCATTTTAGGTCGTAATATTCCCGCCAAAGCAGTCTGTGATGACATTGCGTGGTTCGATTTTAAAGCCTTGTGTGATGGTCCGCGTTCGCAAAACGATTACATTGAATTGGGTAAACTGTATCACGCGATTCTGATTTCGAACGTGCCGGTGATGGGCCAGAAAAACGACGATTTAGCCCGCCGGTTTATCAATTTAATCGATGAGTTCTATGATCGTGGCGTGAAAGTGATTATGTCAGCGGATGCGCCGATTCATGAAATTTATGGCCAGGGTAAGTTGGAGTTTGAATTTCAGCGCACCACATCGCGTATGCTGGAAATGCAATCGCACGATTACTTAGCTCGTGAACATCGAGCCGATTGACGGCATCGGCTCGTGTCTTCTTTAATCGTGCAACGTCACAATAATACCCGTTGCTGCCAACCCCGGATTGCAATGCTGTGATCCCAGAGGGTGACATCATCGGGTTGCAGCTCGTTGTGGGCGAAATGGTAACGCAGTTGCGTTTGTCCTGCGAGGGTGGCTTCATCGTATGCTTGGCTTTGTGCTAACGTGAGTGATTGTTTACGCTGGTATTCGCTCCAACCTTGACGGCCGTATTTGCGCTGTAACCACAATGCCGTTTGTTGCGGCGAAATCACAAACCCCGATGCATTATTACCCCCAAAACCTTTGGCGTTAATGAACGCAAGAGGGGTGGTCGTACTGTCGAGTGGCTGATGTTGCAAGGCAAAATGCAGACTTTGTTGATGAACGTCATCGGCTAACGCCTCCGTGGTGGTAATGCCCGGTAACCACCCTTGTTGCCAACTGCCTAAGGTCATTAACAACTGGTCGGCCGAAGCCGCACTGATGGAATGGCCCAAGTGTGCTTTCATGGCGGTGATTGGCCAGTGACGAATACCGAAGGTGGTCGCTAAGCGGCTTAAAATTTCGGATTCGGTGGTGCGGTTTTGAGGCGTACTGCTACCATGGGCTTGGACAAAACTGCCGCTACGAAGCAGATCATCGCCGAGCCAGCGACGCGCTTCCCCCATGGCCTTACCCAGCGTTAGGTAATTACCAATACCCGGGCTGGCAATGGACGATTTAAACCCATCGGCATGAGTGAATACGTCGCCAACGGCGGCGTAAATGGTTAAGCCCAGCTCGATGGCCAATTCGTCGTCGCAAAGAATGAAACACTGCGCCGATTCGCCCAAGGTAAAACCGCAGTTTTGACCAAAAGGGCGGCTGGCGCGTCGCCAATTGGGTAACTCATCGGGGTTGAGTTGATCCAGCTCTCGCAATTTCGCTTCCGATGCCAGTGCCGTCATGGCGTGATAGCCTTGCACAATTTCGGGTGTCAGCGGTGACTCGCTATTGCCCACTAAGACCAAACGCCGACGTCCTGATTGAATGTCATCCAAACCGATTTTTAAATTGTACAAAAAGCTCGCACAGGCCCCCATCATGGTGCCGGTTGCGCCGACATTGCCTAATACATAGGCATTGATGAAGTCCGCGGTCATTTCGGCCAAACCTAATGCACATTGCTTGGCGCTGGTACGCTTGCCTTGCAATGCCGCTTGCAACATACCGCCATGACTTTGGGCATCCAGTTGCCCCATGGCCGAGCCGGCATACACCGCGATTTGATCGGGGCGAAGGTGTTGACGCAGATGTTCCCAGTTATAACCCAATTGACCTAAGGCATCACTGGCCGCATACAGCGCCATTTGTAAGCCGCGAGGATGGTGGCGTGCCTGAGTGGGCTGTGGGTAATGTTGTTCGGGCGTGAACCCTATGGGTGCTTGTCCTGCACTTTGTACAGGCAGGCGCTGGTGGCGTAAGCGCCAGCACGCTTGCCCCTGTTCATCGGTAAAAGGTTCGTGTACGGGGACGGCGTTGGCATCCCAGAGTTGGTTATCCCATTGGCGAATCAAACTGCCATTGAGTCGTGTTTGCTGTTCATCCGCCGCCATGATGGTGTGGCGCAAATCGGTTTGCGGCTGTGCCAGCTGTGTTAACGCACGCACGGTTTGCTGTTGCTCCGCGGAGGATAGTTGATCAAACACGACGCGATTAAACGCGTGCCAACCGGAACTGCGTCCTGCGGCATTGATGCCACCAAATCCACATATGACTGCTAATTTTCTCACCACATACCTCGATAACGAATATCGTAAAGTGACTATTGTAGAGGCGATACCAAGGTCGGATTTAGGATGAAAAAGACATAAGGTATAACAATAAAGACAGATTCGATGAATGAATCGCACAGTGCTTGTGCCGTTTATTGTGAATAGCGTTAAGGAGGCAATATGCAACACGTCACCCTGTTAGCACTGAATCACATGCTGAGCTCCAGTGTTGCCATGCCCCTAGAGATGTTGGAAGCCAGTCGCGCTCGCTTGCAGGTTGCCCATGATTCTCGCAGTCATTTTCGCGTGGATGTGGCGGCGGAATGTATCGCGCCATTAACCATGCTCGGTGGATTTCAAATTCGACCCAGCTGTACCTTGGCGGACATCGAGCAGACGGATTTGATTATTATTCCTGCGCTGTGGCGTAACCCCAAGCGACAAATAGCGCAAGCGAGTCATGCGATCCGCTGGTTGCAGTCGTGTTATCAGCGTGGTGCCAGCATGGTTGCTATCGGTACCGGTGTGTGTTTACTCGCAGAAGCGGGATTACTGAACGGCAAACCGGCAACGACGCATTGGCATTATTTGGATCAATTTGCGCAAGACTATCCGAAGGTGCAGTTGCAACGACAGCACCTGTTAACGCAAGCGGGACGACTGTCGTGTGCGGCCAGTATTAACTCGGGAGCCGATTTGATGGTGCATGTCATTGGTTTGCACTTTGGTCGTGCGATCGCCTTGGCGGTGGAGCAGCAGTTCTCACCGGAGGTGCGCCATCCTTTTGAAAAACGTGTTTTTTATGACGAGCAGAGTCAACAGCACCCCGATGAACGCGTTGCGATGATACAAACTTGGATACAGCAACACAGTGCTAAGTCTATGTGCTTAAGCGACATGGCGCGCTGGGTTGACTTGAGTGAACGTCAGCTGAATCGTCGTTTTAAGCGAGTAACCGGACAGACGCTGGGGCAGTATGTACAGCAAATACGCTGCGCCAATGCACGCGAGTTATTGCAGCACTCGAATATTACGGTGGCGGATGTCGGCGAAGCGGTGGGCTACAGCGATGTGGGCTATTTCATTCGTGTGTTTAAACGTTGGGCGGGACAAACCCCCGGTGAATTTCGTCAAAAAGTGCGCGCTAAACTGTTTTCCAGTGAGTACCATCCGTCATGAGTGCGCGTTGCATGCACCCTTGAAACTGGCTAGCATGCCTGTTCTATGCAGAGTTTTCCAAGTACAGAGAACACACAATGACCGTATCTGATTTGACTCCACTGATGGCGATGGCTCAGTCAGCCTTGTATGCCGAACCGAATCGTCATGCGCATTATTTGGAGTGCACTTGGCCTGTCGATCAACCCGTTAGCGCGTTGCAAGAGGCATTGCAACACGCGCTGCAACCCTGTGCCGGTGTGCACATTGCGGTGGCGTTTTCGCTGACGACTTGGCAACGATTAAATCCCAATTGGCAACCCGCGTCGTTACGTGAGTTTGTGACCTTGCAAGGCGTGAATGGTGAAACCATGCCGAGCACTCAAGCCGATGTGTGGTTTTGGCTGCATGGCGATGATCGGGGTGATGTGATGGCCGGTGTTTTGCAGGTGCATCATGCGATTCGCGATGTATTGCTCACTCAGCGAGAGGTCAGTGGATTTAAAAATCGTGAAGCACGGGACTTAACGGGCTTTGTTGACGGTACAGCCAACCCCAAATTGGATAAGCGGGGTGATGCTGCGCAAATTCCAATTGGGCAAGAGGGTGCGGGTGGGTCGTATGTCTTGACTCAGCAGTGGCGACATCGATTGTCGGCTTTTCAACAATTAACCGAGGACGAACAAGCGCAGGTCATTGGTCGTACCAAGCAGGATAATATTGAATTAACGGGGGATGCCATGCCACCCACCTCGCACGTGAGCCGAACGGATGTGAAACTGGATGGCGTGGCACAAAAAATCTGGCGACGTAGCACACCGTATGGTGGCGCAGAAGATCATGGTCTGTATTTCATTGGTTTTGCTTGTGAACTGAATCGCCTAGACATTCAATTGCAGCGTATGCTGGGTAATACTGGCGATGGTTACAGTGATCATTTGATGCGGTATTCACAAGCGGTCAGTGGCGCCTATTGGTTTATGCCAGCCCAAGTGGATTTGAACGCGATACTCAGTCAGTCGTTTGTCTAGCCTGCGCGGCTTTGGTGAGTCGGGTGGCTTGTGCTGTGAGCGGATCTTCAGGCCACGGGTGTTTGGGGTAACGCCCACGCATGTCTTTGCGCACATCTGCGTAGGTGTGCCGCCAAAAATGGGCTAAATCGGCGGTGATTTGCAAGGGACGTCGTGCCGGAGACAATAAGTGAACTTGTATCGGTAGTCGCCCTTGTAAGACCGTCGGTTGGCTGTGGCAACCAAACATCTCTTGTAATTTCACCGCCAAGATGGGCGGTGATGACACATAGTCAATGGCAATTTGAGAGCCACTGGGCACCGTGAAATGGGTCGGCAGAGCTTGGCCAATGGCCTGTTGTTGTGACCAGTCCAGCGTGTTTGTCAGCGCCATTTGCATGTCTACCTTGGCTAAATCGCGCACATGGCGAGCGGAGTTCAGCAGGGGTAATAACCAGTGTTCAAGCGTCGCAAGTAAATGTGCATCATCGACCGCAGGCCAAGATTGCGGATCGTGTTGGTGCATGATGGCCATTCGTGCTCGCCACTGTCGTGCCTCGGCTGACCAGGTAAAGCAAGCCAGTCCCTGTTGCTGCACATAGTGCTGCCAAGCGTCTTGCCATTCGGATTCGGTTAGGCGCGGTAGTGGCGTAGAGCGAAGTCGAATGGCACCAAGTAATTCATGGCGTCGCGCAACGAACTGCCCGTTGTCCAAAAAACCCACTTCTGTTTGCTGTTTGAACGACTCGGGTAGCCATAGCGCCAGTTGATTGAGCAATGCGTCTGACAGGGGCACCGCAAGACGAATACGTGATGGTTGACCCAATGTGACATCAGCACACGCCAGCCATGACGTTGTTTGTAAGTCGGAGTTGGGTAATAACTCGGCACCCTGTCCATGACTCAGCAAGAAACGTTGGCTATTGGCACGACGTTGCGCGATACGATCGGGAAACGCAAGAGCAATTAACAGCGCAGGAATGTCATCGGTTGCTGGTGGCTGGATACCGTCATTGTTGGCCTTATCGAGGTGTGAGGCTGATGAGCGTAAGGCCTGCCATAAGCGTTGTGATAATGGCACAACACGATGTTGCCAGCGTTGTCGGTGTTGTTCAGCTTGGGCTCGTAAGCGAACACCATCATCGGTGTACCGCAGTGCGTGCGGCCATTCTTGCCACAGCGCCACCCAGACGCAGGCTTCTTGACCGACACCCGCCGCGTGCAGACGTAACAAGGCATGCGCCCAGCGTGGCTCAATCGGTAATGAGGCGCAAGCACGACCATGAGCAGACAATGCGTTGTTATCTTGCTCCAAACAGCCCAGTTGCCGTAACAATTGCTCAGCTTGTGTCAACGCATTGGCCGGTGGCTCGGTTAACCAAAAAAGATCACTCTGATGCGCGCCCCATTGCCGAATGGTCAGCGCCAATGCCGCGAGGTCGGTATCTAGTATTTCCGGTCGAATGTGGGCTTCTAAGCGCGAATGCGTGCTTTCTGGCCATAAGCGAAAGCAATGTCCGGGTGCTTGACGACCGGCTCGTCCCGTTCGTTGTGCGGCCGAGGCTTGCGAGATAGAACGTGTCGTGAGTACACTCAAACCGCTGTTGGCTTGAAACGACATCCGTCGCTCTAAACCGGAATCCACCACAATACGAACGCCATCAATCGTGAGAGAGCTTTCGGCAATGTTGGTGGCCAATAGAATTTTACGCATTCCGGCCGGAGCTGGCTGTAGTGCCAATGCTTGGTCTTGTTCGTTGAGTTGTCCATGCAAAGGGCACACGCGAATGGACATTGACGGTGTTAGCTGTGCTAACCGATCTTGCAGTTGGTGAATTTCGCGCACACCGGGTAAAAATACCAAGACGTCGCCCTCGTGCGTTAACGCTTCACGAACAATCCGTGCGCAATGCTCAATCAGTGATGCATTGCCATTGGGGAGTGGTCGGTAAGCCACGTCCACGGCAAAGCTTCTGCCTGCACTCACGAGTAATGGTGCGTTGAGGGCGGGCGCTAAGCGCGCTTCATCCAATGTGGCGGACATCACCAGCAGGCGTAAGTCATCGCGCAACAACTGCTGGCACTGCAGCGTCAGTGCAAGTGCCAAATCAGAATGAAGATTACGTTCATGAAATTCATCGAAAATGACCAAGCCAATGCCGCTCAATTCGGGATCGTCGAGCAGCATGCGAGTCAGAATGCCTTCGGTCACCACTTCAATGCGCGTTGTGTGGCTGATTTTATGATCGAGGCGAATGCGGTACCCCACGGTTTGACCGACAGGCTCATTGCGTTGCTGAGCCATAAATCGTGCGGCATTTTGAGCGGCCAAACGACGAGGCTCTAGTAGGATAATGCGTTGCCCGTCCAGCCATGGTTCTTCGAGTAGCGCGAGTGGCACACGTGTTGTTTTACCGGCACCGGGTGCTGCACTTAACAATACCGTCGGCTGCTCGCGCAATGCCGTGCGCAAGTCAGCAATCATCTCGTCGATCGGTAATTCAGCAGACACAACAGACACCTAACTCACAAAACAGAAATGACATGATACCATGGGGATATCGAGAACAACGACGAGCACACCATGGCCAAGAACGACAATCTTGTGGACTTTCAACAAGCGGCCGAAAAACATCGGCATCGACGAGAGCACGAGCAGAAAGAAGCCAATGTCGAGGCGATTCGGCAGCGCTTTGCTCACGCTTTGCCGAGCAAAGCCACACCGGTCAAGGATTACTTAAAAAAGAAGCGGGCCAAGAAAAAACGGTACGAATGAGCGGCATACCCAACCACAGTCAGCTCGACCGTTATGGCGAGTCATGATCTGATAGGGACGGCATGTGCTCAGCCATGATGGCATCGACATCAATTTTCTCCAGTCCTTTGTTAAATAATGCCTGATAGTGCCGACCTTGTTCTGTGTTGTTAAAGGCAACATGCAGTTCTTTGATAACCAACAGCGTCGCATTCATTTGAACCTGTTCTTGGGCAAAATGCAGACGAGGGTCGTGATTCAATGAATGCGCTAACACATACGGATCAATCACGGCCAATTCGATGCGCTTGTGCGCCACTTTCATGATGTTTTGCACATCCGTTAATACGGGCTCTGCATCGATTTCGTTGTTAGCGACCTTGTCATCGAATGCTTCTGTGTTGACGTAATCTTGCACCACACCGATGGTTTTGCCGCGCAAATCATCAAGGGTTTGCCAGTGAATGGGTGCCTCTTTGTGTTCAACAAAACCTAAAGGGCCTTGGCCGATGGCATCGGAAAACACAAAATCGCTGGTCTCAAAAAAATACTCGGGAAAATAACCAACGTACTGATCGCTGTTTTGCGCCAGCGCGACGGCGCGCGACCAGGGTAAAAAAGTCACCTTAAGTTCATAGCCCATTGCCGCAAACGCTGCCTTGGCAACGGCGGTGGAAGCCCCCTTAGCGGGTAACGCTTGACTGGCGTAAGGCGGCCATTCGAGAGAGGTGAGATGGACGGTGTTGGCGTGAATAACGGGTGACAACAGAATGATGAGGGCGACTATTCCGTAACGTAGATGAGATTGAATCATGTTGACTCCTGAAGCAGGCGAGTACGTCATTGTCGTTACTCAATGTCTGTTCAGTGTAGTTCAAACAAAAACGAACTCGGTTGGTTTTGTTCTTTTTTGCCGAGTTTGTTGATTGCTTGTGTTATTGCAACGGTACGGTGTGGGATCAATGGCTGATGTGAGATTGGTCTTTTGTGCGATACTAATAGCATTCATTTTAACGGTGTTAATGGTTTATGCATCAGTCTTCGAATAACCATGCTGCGCTAATCGATGCGCCCATTTACCGCGTGTTTATCAAGTACGCCTTACCCAGTGTTGTGACCATGGTGTTCTTTGGTTTACAAAGTTTGGTCGACGGTATCGTGGTGGGTAATTACCTCGGATCGGATGCCTTGGGTGGTATCAATATCATCATGCCACTTTACAGCTTCATCATTGTATTGGCATTGATCGTCGGAATTGGAAGTCAAACCTTGGTCAGTATGGAGTTGGGCCGTAACCATCTCGATGCGGCTCAACAAGCCATGTCGACGGGTTTTTGGTCATTGTTGGTGATCGGCTGTGTTATGACCGCTTTATCGTTGTGGTTAGCCGAGCCGATGACTCGATGGATGGGTGCTGATGAACGGCTGCAGCCGTATTCCTTGGCGTATTTATCGGGTTTGTTGCCTTTTATTGTGCCTCTGGTGTTGTGCTTTTATTCCGATGCCATGCTGAAGTCATTAGGGCACCCGACCTTTTCGATGATCATTATGTCGCTGGCGGTGTTGCTTAATATTGCCTTATCCATGTTCTTTGTCATCGTGTTGGAATGGGGCACCACCGGTGCCAGTGTGGCAACGGGCATTGCCTTTACCATTGGCTTATGTGTTTCTGCCTGTATCACCTTTCATCCCAAACAACCGATTTCGATGTTAAAAGGCCGTTTCCAATTCGACTTATTGAAACGAGCAGCCTTCAACGGCTCGTCTGAAGGGGTATCCGAAATGGCGGCGGCGGTGAGTATTCTGATCATTAATCTGACCGTTGTGCGTTTGTTGGGTGCCGATGGGGTTGCTGCGTTTACGGCCATCAATTACATCAATTTTATCGGTGTGTTGTTGTTTTTAGGCATTTCTGACGGCTTGATACCGGTGCTGAGTTACCACTATGGTGCAAAACAGTATGACCGTGTTAAGCAAATGTTTCGCTTTGCGGCGGTCGTTAACACAACCATTGGTGTGATCATCTTTGTGTTGCTGCAGTGGTATGGCGATCGGGCTATTTTACTTTTTTTCGATACGCCAGAGAGCAGTGCGTTTCAAATTGCTGCCCAAGGGTTGCATCTGTTTGCGTTCGTATTTTTGATCAATGGCTTGAATGTGTTGATTATTTCTTATTTTACCGCGCTGGGTGCTGCGAAACATTCCTTGGTGATCTCGGTATTGCGCGGATTGGTCTTTGTGTTAGTGGGCGTTACCGTATTGCCCATGTGGATGGGCATTCAAGGTGTCTGGGCCGCTATCCCGTTGGCTGAATTGATGGCACTTGGGGTGGCACTGTTGCTGTTGAAAAAAGCGAATAGAACGTACTTTGGTCGTAAGAGGCGAGACACCATCTAACGAATCGTGAGCCGCTTATCGTTGCTGTCGGTTCTTAATTCGCATACTGGCGGTGGGAGAAATATCGACTAAATTGAACAGTAATGGATTTTGTTCAATGGGGACTGTATGAGCCACTATGACGTATTTGTACGTGTGATCAGCGTATGAGTCCTTATTTGTCGAAGGTCTCTCTTGAGAGTTTACGTCTGCTTTGGCAGCACTCATCCGATACCATGTTTGTTATTGAAGCACGTGCTGGTCGCTATTACCTAGTGAATCACAATCCGGCGCAAGAACAGGCACTGCCAGCGGGGTTGGATTTATCGCTGGCACTGGATGAGCTGCTTCCTCCTGAGCTGTATGATGACATACAGAGGCGTTATCAAGCGTGTATCGAATCTGGCCAACCCATGAGTTACGAAGAACCTGGCATTGGTGATGACTACTGGTTAACCCTGCTGGTGCCCTTGGTCGAACAAGGCGGTCGAGCTCAGTATATTGCGGGTGTGTCGCGCAGCATTAAAGATTTGAAACATGCGGAACGTCGAATGCGGGAAGAGATCGCCCGTGCAGAGCGCATCAATGCCCAGTACGAAGCACTCAATGCCGAGCTGGAGCGTAAAGTGAGTGAGCGTACTCAGGAATTGGCATTGAAAAATGCAGAGTTGGAGCGCTTGTACATTACCGATCGACTGACGGGCTTATGCAATCGATACAAATTGGATGGTCTATTGGCTGAAGAAGTACAGCGCACAGCGCGTTATGCCCATCCTTTTGGCGTGATCATGTTAGACATTGATGATTTCAAACAGGTCAATGACCAGCATGGCCATCAGGTGGGGGATGCGGCGTTAGTCACCATTGCCAACATACTGCAAGACCATACTCGGGTGACCGATGTCGTCGGTCGCTGGGGCGGCGAAGAATTCCTCATTTTGTGTGTGGAAACCGACATGAATGGGTTGTTAGAACTCGCTGAAAAACTGAGAAAAGCCATTGAATGTCATGATTTTCCGGTCGTCAAACAGAAAACCGCCAGTTTTGGCGTGGCCTCGCATGAGATTGGTGACACTGCGGACGTGCTGATTCAAAAAGTCGACACGGCCTTGTATTGCGCTAAGCACAATGGTCGTAATCGTGTGGAGCAATATCAGCTCAACCCCTAATCCACTGTATATTTCCATTTGCGATCACGAACTGAGTACTTTGTTGAGAGAATGGGTGGCTTTGTCTACAATGCCGCTCTTCTTACACTGCTTGAGTAATCCTGATGAGTGACACCAACGCAAAACCTGCCTTACCCGACCATTTAGCTGCTAACCCACGTAGCCCACACCACGTTGAAGCGTGCTTTGAATTTGACATTGGTATTCGCCTAAATGGTAAGGAACGCAATGATGTTGAAGAATATTGCATCAGTGAAGGCTGGGTGAAAATTCCATCACCGAAAGCAAAAGATCGCTTTGGTCGACCGTTGTTAATCAAATTAAAAGGAGAAGTCGAAGCTTTTTATCAATCTTGATGTGCATCGGTTGTTTGTTTAAGCGATATGTGTTGCAGCAGACCGATGCCATGGCTGTGATTTGTATTCTGAGGTAATTGTGCCAGTATGAAAGCGAATGTTTTAGAACAAGGCTTTTGCATGGCAATTCACAAAGACCCTATGATCCCTGATGGGGATGTCAATCCTATTGATACTGATTATCAAATCGGGCAAGACAATATCGTTGTTAACGTCGGGCCTTTTGGGCTCGATATTCATAATCGCGTATTTTTAATCTCTGGTTTAACCGTCATCGCGTTCGTGGTTTTTACCTTGCTGTTTCAAGCACAGGCGGCTCCTTTCTTTGGCAATTTACGAGGTTGGTTAACCAGTAATTTAGATTGGTTCTTTATCAGTGCGGCCAATATTTTTGTCATTCTTTGTTTCATTTTGATTGTATCTCCATTAGGGCGTGTTCGCTTGGGCGGTACGGAAGCAACACCGGATTATGGCTATTTAGGTTGGTTCTCCATGCTCTTTGCGGCAGGCATGGGGATCGGTTTGATGTTTTATGGCGTGTCTGAACCTTTGTCACATTACTCGTCAGCGTATGCGGGAACCGTTATTGAAGATGGCGTACGTACGGACTGGGCACCGTTGGCCGGTGCCATGGGCGATACAGCCGCCGCTGAGCGGTTAGGTATGGCGGCGACTATTTATCATTGGGCGCTTCACCCTTGGGCTATTTATGCCATTTTGGCGCTGGGCTTAGCCTTGTTTTCGTTCAACAAAGGCTTACCGTTGACCATTCGCTCCATTTTTTATCCGTTACTGGGTGAGCGCGTGTGGGGCTGGCCGGGACACATCATCGATATTGTGGCTGTGTTGGCAACGCTCTTTGGTCTTGCTACGTCATTGGGGCTAGGCGCATCCCAAGCCAGTGCGGGTCTTCATGCGTTATTCGGCTTACCAGAAGGCATAACCACACAGGTGTTGTTGGTGATCGGTATTACCCTGATTGCCTTGGTATCCGTCGTGGCCGGTTTGGATGCCGGTGTGAAACGCTTGTCTGAAATCAATATGACGCTGGCGACCTTGCTGTTGTTGTTTCTTATTATTGTCGGACCAACGGTTGCTATCGTAACGGGTTTTTTCAGTAATTTAGGCGCTTATTTGCAGTATCTACCTGCATTAGCAAACCCAGTAGGCCGAGAGGATGCCAACTTTTCTCAAGGTTGGACGGCCTTTTATTGGGCATGGTGGATCAGTTGGTCGCCATTCGTTGGTATGTTCATTGCTCGCGTTTCTCGTGGGCGAACCGTTCGCGAGTTTTTGGTCTCGGTGATGGTGATTCCTTCTTTGGCATGCGTACTGTGGATGACGGTGTTTGGGGGGACGGCCATCAGCCAAGTCATTCAAGATGGTTACATGGCGGCGGCTGAAGCCGCGTTACCGTTGCAGTTGTTTGTCATGCTGGAGGCATTGCCACTCGCGAGTATAACGTCGTTTATTGCGATTATTCTGGTTGTGGTCTTCTTTATTACCTCATCGGACTCGGGGTCTTTGGTGATTGATACCATTGCCGCAGGTGGCAAGGTGGATGCACCAACACCGCAGCGTGTATTTTGGTGTACTTTTGAAGGCATTGTTGCAATTGCGTTGATTTTGGGTGGCGGATTGGTGGCTTTGCAGGCCATGGCGGTGTCTACTGGATTTCCATTTACGATTGTGTTGCTGGTTGCTTGTGTTGCCGTTGTGAAAGGGCTAATGACTGAGCCGCGACGATAACGAGTTGAGTCAAGGAATGGAAATTGAGCAAATCGAAATACTGGATTTCTTGAAGCGGCATTCACCGTTTCAAGAATTGCCCGCTGAGCAAATAGAGCAGGTCGCGATCAGTATTGATGTCGGTTATTTTAAAGCGGGCACGCATATTTTGTCATTCAACGAGCCGTTGGACTCGTTGCATTTGATTCGCAGTGGCGCTGTTGAAACGTTTCGGCGCAATGGCGAATTGTATAACCGCCTAAGTGAAGGGGGGATTTTTGGTGAACAAGGCCTGTTGCGTGGTGGCAAAGTTCGCTTTCCGGCGACGGCACTGGAAGACACCCTAATTTACTTTATTCCCCAAACGATTTTCCAACAGCTATTTGACGACAACGATGAGTTTGCAGATTACGTCGAAGTAGGCGATAGCGAGCGACGTAAATCGAATAAAGCCACACAAACGTCTCAAGTTGATTTACTCGGTGCGACGGTGGAAACCTTGATTCAGCGAGAGCCGGTTTGTATAGGAAGCGAAGCCTCTTCTTGGCAAGCGGCGCAGTTAATGACAGAACAAAACGTGTCTTCCTTATTGATTTTGCACAATTCGGAACACGCTGAAAGTCCTCGTGATGAGGTGTTGGTTGGGACATTGGCGGGTATCGTAACGGATAAAGACATTCGGATGCGTCTGGTTGCTGAAAATGGATCATTAGAAACACCGGTATCTGACATTATGTCAACGGTACCCGCCACGATTGAGCATAAACAGTATATTTTTGAAGCCATGATGTTGATGCTCCGGCATAATCTTCACCATCTACCCGTGGTGAAAAAGCAGCGTCCAATCGGCGTGATCGCGATATCAGACATTATTCGATTTGAATCACAAAATAGCTTATTTATCGTCAGTCAGATTTTTCGCCAACATACCATTGCCGAGTTGCAATCATTAGTCCCCGATGTACACGCTTGTTTTGTGCGTATGGTGAACGAAGATGCCAATTCGCAAATGATCGGTAGCGCCATGGCGGCTATTGGCCGCAGCTTTAAGCAGCGATTATTGGAATTGGCAGAAGAACAACTCGGTCCACCACCGGTGCCATATTGTTTTTTAGCCTTAGGCTCTATGGCGCGCGATGAGCAGCTGGTTTTCACCGACCAAGATAATGCGTTGGTATTGGACAATCGTTTCGACCCAGCGCTACACGACGAATATTTTAGGCAGTTGGCCCAATTTGTATCTGATGGATTGGCCGCTTGTGGTTATACCTATTGTACTGGGAATATCATGGCGACCAATGCACAGTGGCGTCAGCCCTTGAGCGTTTGGCAGCACTATTTTCGCAGCTGGATTGAACAGCCCTCTCCCGAGCGGTTGCTGCAAAGTTCCATTTTCTTTGACATCGATGGTGTGTGGGGTGAAACCCATTGGGCCAAGCAATTGCGTCAGCTCGTGAGTCAGCTGGCACGCCAGCGACCATTGTTTTTAGCCAGTATGACCCGTAATGCCTTAACTCGAACTCCGCCGTTGGGTTTTTTTAAAGATTTTGTGATGGAGCAAGATGGTAAGCAGAATAATCGTCTTGGTATTAAGCGTCGCGGTACCGCTCCCTTTGTGGATTTGATTCGTATACATGCATTATCCATTGGCTCAACCGAAAACAGCACGTTTGGGCGGATTCAGGATTTGATCGCCGCCGGTACCTTACCTAAAGGTCGCGCCGAAGATTTACGAGATGCCTTTGAAGTCATTGTCATGACACGTATTCGCCATCAGGCCAATGCGTTACGGCAGGGTGAAGCGCCCGATAATAATGTGCTACCGGAACAGCTGTCCGACTTTGAGCGTAAGCACTTAAAAGAAGCTTTTCAGGTGTTGAGCAATGCGCAGAAGTTTTTGAAATTTCACTTCAAGGCCTGAGGTTTCGTATGTTGTATTTGGGGCCTGATCGATCCAACAACGAGCAGAAGCCAGTCGTGATCAAGGATTGGTCAGCGTATTACGCTCAGCAAGCTCAACGGGTGTCTCATTCGCTGTTGCAGCAGTTTTATGCGCAAGGCATGGTGGCTGGCGACACGCCTATCAGTGATGTACCGTTAATGGCCATGGATTTTGAGACCACAGGGCTTAATCCACAGACGCACGGCATCGTCAGTATTGGCTTGGTGCCTTTTACGCTGCAACGTATTTTTTGCTCACGTGCACGGCAATGGTTGTTAAAGCCTCGTTACCAGTTAACGGATGATTCCATTACCGTTCATCGTATTACCCATTCGGCGGTTGAGAATGCCCCCGATCTTGCCGATATACTGCCTGAACTGCTGTCGTTACTTGCCGGTCATGTGGTTGTGGTGCATTACAAGCACATTGAGCGATCGTTTTTGGATTTAGGAGTCAAGACACGACTGGGGGAGGGGATTCAATTTCCGGTAATCGATACGCTGATGTTAGAGGCCAAACTGCACCGACAAAAGCCACTCAGTTTGTGGGATCGTTGGCGCGGAAAAACACCTCTGTCGATACGTTTGCATGACAGTCGCCAACGTTACCACTTACCTCCGTATCGACCACATCATGCGGTGACCGATGCCATAGCCAGTGCGGAGCTGCTGCAGGCACAAATAGCTCATCGTTATCACCCGCAGGCACCCGTTAGCGATTTTTGGTGCTGATGATGTTAATACGATCCATCTGCATAAAAAGCACCATCCACCGCGGTTCTCACGGCTTCCAATATGTCGTTATCACTGCCCGCAAAGAAAGCCACTTCGATTAAACGGTACAAACCACTGTCATGTCGCTCAATAAAGCGATCTATGGTTTCCGTGTGTTGCAGCGAAAATGCCTGTTTATGAGTCATTTTCTCTGCCTCATAGGCCGCTTCCAGTTGGCTGAGGCTGGGCGCAGCCACAATGATAAAAAATGCAACCAATCCCTCTTTGGGTGTCGCTCGGACACCTAAGTTACGCATCAAATCCAGCATGGCTTCTTCGCTGTCTGGCAGAACCTGACTGATTAACGCCTCTCGTTGATGGGGATCTTGAGGATCAAATGCATTCTCATCCGCTTGATTAGATCGCTGAGTAGCTGCTTGATTGGTCGATGTTGCGGCTTGGGTCGGAACTTGGCCAGAGATTCCGCCGCCACCACGACCTGTTGGGCCTGTTCGGATATCGTAAAATTCGATATCAATGTCTACGGGTAATTGGTGCATACTGGCCAGTGCCGCTGCATCCAGAATTTGCTCGACTTGCTGTTGCGAAAGGTCGCTGAAGTTTGGGTTGAGTGAGAATGCGATTTGCAGTAATTGACGTGCTCCATCGTACGCAAAGGCACCTAGCATGTCTCGAATAGCATCCTGCTCGATGACTTCGCCCGTTCTCGCATTGTAATACGCAATAGCTAAATACTTTGGCTCGACACGCATTTGCGCGCTGACGGCGGCATTGAATACTTCGTCCGATGACGCACCTTGCACAAACAGTGACATGACATCCAGTGCCGTTTTTGTCTGTTGGTTGTGACTGTAGCTGAATGGCGCAAAGACTATGCTAGTAACGCAGAGGATAAGCAACAAGAACGGCCGAGTGATCATGGTGATCCTATTCATAGCGAGTGTTGGATTGGCATTTTACCATACAAACAAAAAACATAATAACGCACGGGTAGCTTAGCCACGGTTGCACTGTTTTGGGGCTGCTGGACGTATTTTCTGCACCGACTGCCACCCTTTGCGGCAAGGTTTGCCCTAAAACGGTGATTTGAGTTGGTATGCATTGTGCAAATACAAAGGGATTCCGACGAAGAGGATTGTGTGTGGAATTAACTTGGTTAGCGCAGTTCATGCAGCAGCATCGACTCCCTCAGCGTTTTCAAACGACGGTTGAGCACTATTATTGGCCCTTAGCGCAGCGCCTTGCCCAGCAGGCACAGGCGTTAGATCAACCGCTGTTGCTCGGCATTCATGGCTGCCAAGGGTCAGGTAAATCCACCTTGACCACGTTTTTATGTGCTGTGCTGACAGAGTTGCTCGATGTGCCTGCAGTTGGTATGTCGATTGATGATTTTTATCGCACGCGCACCGAGCGTCAGCAGTTGGCTCGTCAGGTTCACCCATTACTGATCACGCGTGGTGTACCAGGTACTCACGATACGGACTTTTTAAATGAGGTGTTATCTGGTTTGTTGCAGCAACAAGTGCCGATGATGATTCCCCGTTTTAACAAAGCGATGGACGATCGTTTCTCGCCTTCGGAATGGACTGTAGTCGAGCAGCCGCAGCGAATAATTATCCTCGAGGGTTGGTGTGTAGGGGTGGAAGCTCAAGCCATTAGTGCGTTACAAGCCCCCGTTAATCATCTTGAGGCCAAGCACGATCGAGATGGGCAGTGGCGGCATTACGTGAATCAACAATTGGCACAGCGATATTGGCCTATTTTTCAGCAAATTGATCGTTTGTTGATGTTGCGTGCGCCCAGTTTTGACTCGGTGCTGCAATGGCGAACGGAGCAAGAGCATGCGCTGCGTGCGTCTATGGCCTGTATCGATGCAAAACGACAACCCAATCAGCTCATGTCGGATGATGAGCTGGCCTATTTCATCGCTCATTATCAACGTTTAACCGAACATGCTCTGGCAACGATGCCGGATCGAGTTGATGACTGTTTTACGTTGTCGAGTGAACGCGCTATCCGTGCGTGGCGAACGCGAGGTGACTCATGACGTGGATGGTCTTTACCGATTTGGATGGCACATTACTCAATCATGATGATTATTCCTACCATGCGGCCGAATCCGTATTGGCAGAGCTACGACATACCGCTATTCCGGTCGTTATTGTCACCAGTAAAACCCGAGCCGAAGTGGAGCCATTGTGGCGTACATTGCAACTGAACTGTCCTTTTGTGGTGGAAAATGGCGCGGCCATTTACGCGCCATTGAATAGTGTTTGGGTGCAAAACGACTGGGGTGAACGCTCCGGATTAGCGTGTCACGTACTGGCGGAGCCGTTTGATTCAGTGATGCAATTCATTGATCAACTAGAGATTGATTGTGCTGGACAGTTTCAGCGATTTTCGCAACTGTCGTCATCGCACGTGGCGCACCTTACTGGGTTGTCGACAGACGCGGCGAGCCTCTCGTTGCAGCGTGAATTTTCTGATCCATTGTACTGGCTGGGTGATGACGAAACCTTATCGTGTTTCATAGAAAGGCTATCCAAACAGGGTTGTGAGTGCGTTTGTGGTGGTCGCTTTGTGCATGTTTTACAGGGCATCAACAAAGGTAAAGCCGTGCGTTACGTCACCGAGTTGATGCATCGGCTATCTTCATCGCAACTGACCACCATCGCGCTGGGTGATGGTGGTAATGATGTCTCCATGCTCGAGGCGGCTGATATGGCGGTACGGGTGCGCTCGTTACACCACGATTTTCCTGACATTTCTCATACGCATCTGTATTCCACTGACGGGGTCGGCCCCGTCGGTTGGGCAGAAGCCATTCGGCATTTCATTTTGCCGGAATCATCCGATAACAAGAGGTAATCCACCATGGCGGATTTTCATCAAAATGGCATTGTGACGACATTGCACAATTTATCGAAACGTCCTGTTGAAGAGCTGGAATACGATTTATTGCATTTTTCGCGTTTTCGGCCGATGGGGCTTATTTTGCCGTCCTTGTATTCCGAGTTGCAGGGGCCCGCGCTGGCCAATATCGTGCAGGAGTTGAAAAAAGTCCCGTACTTGGCGCACATCGTGATCGGTCTTGATCGGGCCGATATGGCCGAATTTCATCATGCCAAAGCTTTTTTTGCAGAGTTACCACAAGATCACCAAGTACTTTGGAATGATGGTCCGCGCTTGAAGGCACTGGATGCCGAGTTGCAAGCGTTAGAAGTGGCGCCGAAAGAATTGGGTAAGGGGCGCAATGTGTGGTACTGCATGGGCTATATGCTCGCGACCGGTAAGGCCGAATCCATCGGCTTACACGATTGCGATATCGTCACCTACGACCGCAGTTTGTTGGCGCGGTTAATGTACCCAGTGGCACATCCACAATTTAACTATGAGTTCTGCAAAGGCTATTACGCCCGCGTGGCGGAAGGAAAAATCAATGGCCGTGTGTCTCGGTTGTTGGTGACCCCGCTGATCCGGGCATTGAAAAAAGTGATTGGTGAGAACCAGTATTTGGATTTTATGGACAGCTTTCGCTATCCATTGGCCGGCGAGTTCTCGTTTCGCAAAGACGTGTTAACCGACATTCGTATTCCCAGTGATTGGGGCTTAGAAATTGGCGTGTTGTCCGAAATGTATCGAAATTACTCCACCAATCGTTTGTGTCAGGTCGACATTGCCGATGTCTATGATCACAAACATCAGGATTTGTCGTTGGATGATACCCGTGCGGGTTTGTCCAAGATGTCCATCGACATCACCAAAGCACTCATTCGTAAACTGGCAACGCAAGGTGTGACCTTCAATGCGGAAACCTTCCGCACCCTAAAAGCCACCTACTTTCGCATTGCGTTAGATTTTGTCGAAACCTATCACAACGATGCCATTATGAATGGCCTGACGCTGGATATTCACCAAGAAGAAAAAGCGGTAGAAATGTTCGCCGAGAACATACTGACAGCAGGGCAGGCCTTTATGGATGTGCCGATGGAGCGTCCGTTTATTCCCAGCTGGAACCGAGTGGTCAGTGCCATGCCCGATGTTTATGACCGTTTAATAGAAGCGGTCGATGGCGATCATCAAGATTGGCTAAATACAACAGGTTAGGGCAACACGATGAATGAATCATTACAGGCACTTGAACAAAAATTGCAACATCAGTTGTCCGTTATTTATGACGGCATGACGTTAGCGGTTACGCTTCCTCAATTGGTTGACGAATTGCTCCGTGTGATGCGTTTGACGGAGGTGATGACGACGCCCCAACCGTTTACCAACCATTGGTCCGAACGTGATGCGGTATTGATTACCTATGGGGATTCCATCGAGCGTAAGCAGGACGGTGTGGTGTGTGAAGCACCACTGCACACACTGAAACGGGTGTTGGATCGCGATTTTGCCGGTGCCATTAATTCGGTGCATATTTTGCCGTTTTATCCCTACAGTTCCGATGATGGTTTTGCCGTGATGAATTACGCCGAAGTGAATGAGGCGCTGGGCGATTGGGCCGATATTCAAGCCATTGCCAGTGAATATCGCTTAATGGCCGACTTAGTCATTAACCATTGTTCAAGTCGCAGCCTGTGGTTTGATCAATTTATCCAAGATCAGGCACCCGGCAATGCCTTGTTTAAAACGGCGTTGCCCAGTGACGACTTGACACAGGTTGTGCGTCCGCGCACTAGCCCATTGTTGCGGGCGACGCAAACCGCGGCGGGGGAGCGATTTGTCTGGTGCACCTTCAGTCATGATCAGGTGGATTTTGATTTTGGCAATCCCGATGTGTTGCTTGAATTTGCGCGCATCATTCGCCTGTATTTGGATCACGGAGTGACGCTATTTCGATTGGATGCCGTGGCATTTTTGTGGAAAGAAGTAGCGACCCCTTGTATTAATTTGCCGCAAACACACGAAATCATTCGATTATTGCGTACATTAATTGAGCACGCGTGTCCCGATGCCGTCATCATTACCGAAACCAATATTCCTAACCAAGAAAATTTGACCTACTTTGGCAACGCCAACGAAGCCCATTGCATTTACAACTTTTCGTTACCGCCTTTGTTGTTGAATACATTGCTGACGGGTAACTGCCAGTATCTGAAACAATGGTTAATGAGTATGCCGCCGAGCCAAGCAGGTACGGCGTATTTTAATTTTATCGCCTCGCACGATGGCATTGGCTTACGCCCCGCTGAAGGTTTGTTAACCGAAGGAGAACTGAGTGATTTAATACAAACCATGATGCGTTTTGGCGGCAAAGTGTCACTGCGTATGAACAGCGATGGCAGCACGCGTCCTTACGAAGTCAATATTGCCTTATTTGATGCGTTACAAGGCACGCATTTAGGCCCAGATCAATGGCAAGTTGAACGCTTTTTGTGTGCTCATGCCATCATGCTGTCGATGGAGGGTATTCCCGGTATTTACCTACATAGTTTTTTTGCTACGGGTAATGATTACGAGCGTTTTGAGCACACGCAACACAACCGTTCTATCAATCGCCATCGGTGGGATTACGACATGCTCATGAGCGCGCTCGGTGACTCGCAACACCATCATGCGCAGGTTTTTACGCGGATGAAATCGTTATTAGCCATTCGCAGCGCACAGCCAGCATTTCATCCCAATGCCGCGCAATTTGTTTTGCAATTGGGTGATACTGTATTTGGACTTTGGCGGCAAAGCTTAGATCGACATCAGAGTATTTTTTGCGTCTATAACATCAGTGATCAGCCGCAAATCTTGTCGTTATCGGAATTGAATTTACGCGATGATTTGCCATTACAAGATCTCATGACGGCGACGGCTATCGAGAATGTGACTTGTGAGTGGCTGTTGCAGCCCTATCAAATGGTGTGGATGAGTCAGCAGGATGTGACCTCTGAGATGCCATAGTCGCCTGATCGGCTTACGGCTGCGCGGTATGATTCGTTGGCCGAAGGGCAGAAGCTTTGCTACTGTTAGTGAACAATATGCATTATTCGTACGGTAACAAGGACATGGGCATGACTTGGCTAAAAAAAATCACTCTGCATAGCGGGTTTATTGCGTTGTTGGCGTCAGCATTTTATGCCGATGCCTGTACCCGCGTTGTGTATCAAGGCTCTGAGCAGATGGTTGTCACGGGGCGCACCATGGATTTCTCGATTGATATACCCGCTAATTTATGGGTGTTCCCTCGGGGTATGCAGCGTCATGGCGAGGTGGGTGAGAACTCCATCAGCTGGACATCACGCTATGGCAGTGTGGTCGCTAGTTCGTGGGATATCGCATCCCCTGATGGTATGAATGAACAAGGGCTTGTTGCGAATATGCTGTGGTTAGTGACCTCGCAATACCCCGAGTTTGAAAAAAATGGTGATCAGCCAGGTTTAACCATTGCTGCTTGGGCGCAATATGCTTTGGATAATTTTGCAACGGTTAAGGAAGCGGTTGACGCCTTTGCAAAAGAAGAATTTGTGGTGGTGACAGACTTCATCCCCGGTACGGATAAATTTACCACGGTGCATTTGTCATTATCGGATGCAACGGGTGACAGCGCCATTTTGGAATACATCGACGGTCGCTTGGTGATTCATCATGATCGTGCCTATCAAGTGATGACTAATGATCCGGTTTTTGAAGAACAACTAGCGATTAATAACTATTGGCGTGACATTCCGGGTACGACTTTTTTGCCGGGTACGAATCGTGCTGCCGACCGATTTGTGCGAGCGTCGTATTACATTCAAGCCATTCCGCAAACCAACAATCCTCAGTTGGCCGTTGCCAGCGTATTCAGTGTGATTCGTAATGTCTCTGTTCCGTATGGCATCTCAACACCCGATCAACCGCACATATCGAATACACGCTGGCGCGCGGTGGCGGATCAAACCAATCGTGTCTATTACTTCGAGAATGTACTCACTCCTAATGTGGTCTGGGTTGATTTGAACAAGCTGGATTTTTCGGCCAGTGGCGTCGTTAAGAAGCTCAGTTTGGATCAAGGGCAGGTGTACGCGGGTGAGGCCAATGCGTTCTTTCAGCCGGCTAAGCCGTTCCAGTTTCAAGGGCTATAACCCATCGTTTCCGATGAACGCATTCAGGAGCGTTATCACGCTATGACTCTGAACCGAATTATGCATGTCGAGGATGACGAGTCGATTCGACTGGTTGTTGAAATGTCGTTAGTGGATGTGGCTGGATTTGAGCTATTGAGTTGTGACGGTGGTGAATCGGCGTTGCAACAAGTGGTGTCCTTTGCTCCCCAGTTGATTTTACTGGATGTGATGATGCCGAAAATGGATGGTTTGCAAACACTGGCGGCGTTACGCGAGATTCCTCATGTGGCTGACATACCGGTCGTGATGATGACCGCCAAAATTCAAGACGCTGAAAAGCAACATTACCTACAGTGTGGCGCAGTGGCGGTACTGAATAAACCTTTCGACCCGATGACATTGGGCAAGCAATTATTGGCCATTTATCAGCAACACACCTCTCGGTAATGATGTAATGAAAATACCGGATACCCCTTCGAATGAGTCGCAGCGCCTTGCGTTGTTGCGTTCATTATTGATTTTAGATACGCCCGAAGAAACACGTTTTGATCGCCTAACGCATTTGGTTCAGCAGTGCTTAGGCAGTGACATTGTACTGATTTCGTTGGTTGATCAAGATCGCCAATGGTTTAAGTCGAAACAAGGATTGGAGGCGTGTGAAACAGGGCGTGATATTTCATTTTGTGGTCATGCGATTCTGGCCGACAACATTCTAGAGATTCCCGATGCACGGCAAGATGAGCGTTTTGCCGATAACCCCTTAGTGACCGGTGAACCTTATATTCGCTTTTATGCCGGTGCGCCACTGTCCATTGACGGCTATAAAATCGGTACCTTGTGTTTGATCGATCGTCAACCTAGGCAGATGACAAACTCTGAGCGCAGTATTTTGCGGGAATTTGCCGATGCCATTGAGCAAGAGATCGTTGACCGCTTACAAGAGCACGCTCATCGCCAGTTACAACAACGTGAGCAGCGTTATCGCTCTGTGCTCGAAGGGACGCGCATTGGTACATGGGAGTGGAATGTGCAAACCGGTGAGACGGTGTTTAATGAGCGCTGGGCAGAAATGATCGGCTACACCTTGGCCGAGTTAGCGCCGATTTCTATTGATACCTGGTTGACGTTGGCGCATCCCGAAGATTTGTCCGAGTCAGGGCGTTTATTACAGAGTCACTTTGCTGGTGAGCTGGATTTTTATGACTATCAGTGCCGCATGCGCCATAAAGCCGGACATTGGATTTGGGTGCATGATCGGGGGCGTGTGATTTCTCGAACCGAAGACGGCCAGCCACTGATGATGTATGGCACGCATGCCGATATTACGGCTGCAAAACTGGCGGAACACGCCTTACAAGACAGTCGCGATCAATTCGCCACCTTAGTGAATAACATTCCTGGTATAACCTATCGCTGTTTGCCCGATGAGCAATGGACCATGTTGTTTATGAGCGGCAGTATTGATCCGTTATCGGGTTATCCGGCCAGCGATTTTATCAATAATGCGGAGCGCAGTTACGCCAGTGTCATTCACCCTGATGATCAAAAAATGTTAGAGCGTGCTGTTGCTAAAGCATTAAATGCCAAGAAAGGATGGCGTTTGCAATATCGCGTGGTGCACAAAGACGGCCGTGTGCGTTATGTGGAGGAGCGTGGACAGGCAGAATATGACGTCGATGGAACTGTCCGTTTCTTGGATGGGTTCATCTTGGATGTCAGCAATGAAAAACTGCTCAAACGGCAATTATTAAAACTGACAGAACAACTGCCAGGTATGGTGTATCAGTTTCAACAATGGCCCGATGGGCGTATGACGTTTCCCTATGCCAGTGCCAATATTGAAACCATTTATGGCGTTACTGTTGAACAGGCTAAGCAAGACGCCACTCCGGTGTTTGAGCACATCGTGCAGGACGACTTGTCTGGTTTGATTGAGAGCATTGAGACATCGCGTCGCGATTTAACGCTCTGGAATCATGAGTATCGGATACAGAATGCCAATGGTGAGGTTGTTTGGTTGTCGGGTCATGCCATGCCAGAAAGCCTACCGGATGGCAGTGTTTTGTGGCACGGATACATTGACGATATTACCCATACCAAACAATTTTACTTGGCGCTGGAAGCCGCCAATGAGCAGCTCCATCTGGCTCAGCAACGATTGGAGTTGTCCAGTCGGCAAGCGCAAATTGGTTATTGGCAAGCGTCGCTGAAAACGGGTGAACTGTGGTGGTCACCCATGATTTATGAGGTGTTTGGTTTTGATTCGGCCATCACTCAGCCGAGTGTGGCGTTGTTTAAAAGTACCGTTCACCCCGATGACTTGGCATTACTGGAAGCCAGCGAAGAAAAAGCCAAAACAACCGGATTGCACGATGTGGTGCATCGTATTATCCGAACCGATGGCCAAATACGTTGGGTGCATGAGTTAGCGCAAATGGTGACGGCGGACAACAATCCAGAGCTGATCATGATTGGCTCGGTGCAAGACGTGACCGAGCGTATGCGCTTACAACAAGTGAAAGACGATTTTATCTCGACCGTCAGTCACGAATTACGCACGCCGCTCACCTCCATAACCGCGGCATTAAAGCTCATTTTGAGTACCCAAGCTGACAGTCTGAATGTCACCACGCAAAAGTTAGTGAACATTGCTTTTAGCAATGGCACGCGGCTGCATCATTTGATCAATGACTTGTTGGATGTGGAGAAATTGGCGGCTGGCAAAATGAGCTTTGATATCAAGCAACAACCCATTTTGCCGATAATAGAGAAAGCGCTAGCCGATCATGCCGCCTATGCGGATAAGCTGGCCATTTCGTTGGAATTACGAATGGATGACTTCGCCTCCAACGTCAGTATCCGAGTGGATGAGCACCGCTTGCAGCAGATTTTGGCGAATTTGTTATCCAATGCGATGAAATATTCGGCACCGGAGAGTGCGGTGACGATTGAAGTTGGCATGAATGGACAGTGGTTAGAAGTGGCGATCTGCGATCATGGCGAGGGCATACCGGATGCCTTTAGAGATCGCATTTTTCAACGTTTTGCCCAAGCCGATGCCAGCAGTGCCCGCGAAAAAGGAGGGACCGGTTTAGGTTTGGCCTTGTGTAAGGAATTGGTGGAGGGCATGAACGGTGAAATCGGTTTCACCTCAACGCACGGGATTGGCAGTCGTTTTTATGTGCGTTTTTTGCACCAGCCCATTGAGAATTTTTAACGAGGATATGAGTGAGTCAGTCTAAACGATCAACGCAAGTCAGCGAACGCATGGCTGCGCTGCAACAGCGCTTTTTGACAACGCTACCGCCCAAAGCAAAGCAGATTTCTGTGTGTTGGCAGGCCATTGCTGCTGGGCAGCGCAGCGCGTTAAAAGAGCTGATTGCCGTCACCCACCAATTGGCCGGTTCATGTGGCACCTTTGGTCTGACCGTGCTGGGTGAGCAAGCACGCGCGGTTGAACTGATGGCGGTGCGCATACAAGCGCAAGAACATCAACAGGATGTGTCGCACTTGCAGTCGTTGATTCGTACTTTTTGCGAGTCCATTAACGGTTTGGATACTGCGATGGTGGCTGCCAATACGCCAGCGCAAGAGACTGATGTCGATAATGCTCAGGTTTGGTTGGTGATTCAAAAACAGGCACTCAGCTTAGAACTGAGTCATCAGCTCAGTGCGTTTGGCTATCAGGTGACGACTTTTTCCGACTTTAATGCCTGCCAGCGAGCACTTGAAACGCATCAACCCGCTTTGATTTTTGCCTCGGTGCGTTGTGGTAATGACGATGAATCCATTTTCGAGCAAGCCGAGTTTTTGCATTTACGTCGTGAGAAACACATTCCATTGTTGCTATTCTCGGCGGTTGATTCGTTTGAGTTACGTGTGCAAGCGGTGCGTCATGACGTCAAAGCGTTTTATGTGTCACCCTTGGATATTCCTTTAATGCTGGGGCGAATTACGCATTTGATGAGTGAATACAGCCAACGTCAAGGGCGTGTCTGTATTATCGACGACGATGCGTTATTGGCGGAACGGTATGCCTTGGTACTACAAACGGCAGGTATTGACGCCTGTGTGTTGACCGAGCCAGAAGACATCATTCAAGACATTGTGCAGTATCAGCCCGATTTGATTTTGATGGACTTGTACATGCCACGTTACACGGGGCCGGAATTGGCTGGTGTCATTCGCCAGTACGATGCGCTGCAAAGTTTACCGATTGTGTACCTTTCCTCGGAGCGGAATCACATTCAACAACTGCAAGCCATGTCGTTTGGTGCCGACGACTTTATTACGAAACCGATTTCCGATGCGCAATTGGTCAAGGCGGTACAGGTGCGGTTGGCGCGCAGCCGTGAGTTGCGCAACCTCATTGAAAAAGACAGCTTAACCGGCTTGATGAAGCACAGTGCCATTAAAGAAGCCGCTCATGTTGAATTGGAACGTGCTCGTCGTAATCGTCAAATTGTGAGTGTGGTGATGTTGGACATCGACCACTTTAAACAGGTGAACGACCGTTATGGCCATGCGATTGGTGATTTGGTGATTACGACACTCGCCACGTTATTAAAGCAGCGCATACGCCGCACCGACTTAGCTGGACGTTACGGCGGCGAAGAGTTTGTGGTCATACTGCCAGACTGCACACTGGACAATGCCCGTCAGATGATGGTCGCTATTTTGATGGGTTTTCGTGACATTGCGTTTCATGCAGAAGGCACCGATTTTCATTGCACCTTCTCTGCTGGCATTGCTATGTATGGTCCTCATACTCAGGGTGATGCCGAGTTATTACTGAAGCAGGCCGATGAAGCCATGTATCTGGCAAAGACGAAGGGACGTAATCAAATTGTCATCGCAGACTCGGCACTCGACTGATCCTCATGCCGTGATGAACACGGCAGCTACCCCAAAGTGGGGAGGGCTATGTCCTTCTTGGTATGGATTTTTGTTTGCGATCTCGTAAGCTGTGTCCTTGGTTAACAATCCGTGTTGAGTGAGGATATCTGCGTGAGCTATTGGCGTCGTTGTTTGTTGTTGTGTTGTATGTCGGTATGGTCGCTATCGGCGGTTTCAGAAACCATCACCATGGCCGCCGCATCGGATTTGCGTTTTGCTCTGGATGACATCGTCGCTCAATACCAAACTCATCATGGCAATGCGTCCATTCGAGTGATTTATGGCTCATCGGGTAAAATGACGACGCAAATTCGTCATGGCGCACCCTATGACCTGTTTTTTTCCGCCGATATTCGCTTTCCCGAAACCCTGTATCATGATGGATTTGCGGTGACGACGCCATCGGTGTATGCACTGGGGCGAATTGTCTTGTGGAGTGCGCGTCACGATGTGACGGATTTGAGCCTAGAGGATCTCACATCACCCATGTTTCGACGCATCGCCATTGCTCAGCCAGAGCATGCTCCTTATGGCATGCGCGCCAAGGAGGCGCTGTTGGCGAGCGGAGTGTGGCCTAAGATAGAACACAAATTGGTGTACGGTGAAAACATCGCGCAAACCGCACAAATGGCGGAAAGTGGCGCCGCCGATGTGGCCATCATTGCCTTGTCGTTGGCGTTGTTTCCGCGTTTGGCGGAGCGTGGTTATGTGTTGATTGATGAGTCGCTGCATCAGCCTTTAACACAGGGATATGTAATCACCCGTCATGGTGCGGATAACCCACTGGCTGAGCAATTTGCCCAATTTATGAAAACAGACACGGCCCATCGTATCATGCAGCACTACGGGTTTATCATGCCCAGTAGCGACACTCATTCGGATTGAGATCCTGCACATGAATTCACTTAGCCCAGCCGATTGGCAGGCGATCGTATTAACGCTCAAGCTGTGTAGTTACACGACCATCATTTTATTGTTGTTGGCCACGCCGTTAGCGTGGTGGTTGGCCAATGGCCGTTCGTTCATGCGCAATATGGTGCAAGCGGTGGTGGCTCTGCCTTTGGTGTTACCGCCCACGGTGTTGGGGTTTTATTTGTTGTTGGCGTTTGGTCCGTATGGTGTGATTGGTCAGCCTCTAGAAAGTTTGGGGCTGCGTCATTTGGCGTTTTCGTTTGAAGGTATTTTGTTGGCGTCGGTCATCTATTCCATGCCGTTTGCCGTGCAGCCTTTGCACCAAGCTTTTATGCAGCTTGGGCGCCGTCCCATCGACGTTGCGGCCAGTTTAGGGGCCGGGCCTATGGATCGTTTTTTCAGTGTGATTTTACCGTTGACTCGCGGTGGTTTTTTGGTGGCGGCGACTCTGACCTTTGCACACACGATTGGTGAATTTGGTGTGATTTTAATGCTAGGCGGCAGTATTCCGGGCGAAACCAAAGTGTTGTCGGTGCTGATTTACGATCACACCGAAGCCATGAATTATGGCGCAGCTCATCAGCTGTCATTGCTGTTGTTGTTATTCTCCTTCACCGTGTTGCTGGTGGTGTATGGCGTGAACCGACGATTTGATGTGGCCAAGATATGATGTGTTTGGAGTGGCCTTGTCCATGAGTTTGCAAGTTCAAGTCACGTGGTCGCGCCAGGCGTTTTCCTTGGCGGTGGATTTGACGCTACCCAGCGAAGGCGTTACCGCGATATTTGGTCGTTCTGGTTGCGGTAAAACCAGTTTGTTGCGTGTGATCGCGGGGCTTGATCGTATACCTAATGCTCATGTCGCGTTGAATGGCGAGTGTTGGCAGGGGCGCGATTTTGTGCCGTTGCACCGTCGCCGCATTGGTTTGGTGTTTCAAGAAGCCAGTTTGTTGGCTCACCTGTCGGTGCGTGATAATTTACTTTATGGCTATCATCGAACCCCGCCATCGCGGCGTCGTTTGAGGCTAGAGCAAGTCAGTGACATGCTGGGTTTATCATCCTTGCTGCATCGCTCTGTTGATCAATTATCCGGTGGTCAACAACAACGCGTGGCGCTAGGACGAGCGTTGCTCAGTCACCCACAGCTGATGCTATTGGATGAGCCGTTGGCCGCGCTGGACAGTCAAACGAAAGCCGAAATCATGCCTTTCTTGTCGCGTTTGGCGAATGAATCTGGGGTGCCTATGTTATTGGTCACTCATTCCGCATTGGAAGTCGAGCAACTGGCCGATCACGTACTCTTTATGGAAAATGGCCGTGTTCGCTCCGTAGAGCCCTTGCAAGCGGCACTGTCGCGTCCTGATTCACCGTTATTTCTTGATCGTGGCCCAGCGAGTATTTTGCTGGGGAGTATGGGCGATGTGGATCAACATCAGCGCCGTCAATTTGTCTCTGGACCAGTGACATTGTGGTTACCCAGCCATGCTTCGCGCACCACCGAAACACAGCGTTTACGCATAGCCGCACGCGATGTCAGTATTGCCTTGGTACGGTTAGAGCAGGTGAGTGTGCAAAATCAATTACCGGCGTCGATTGCTGCCATTCATTCCTACGAGGATCATGTATTATTGACCTTACAATTGCATGATGGCCAAACGTTGCTCGCCGAAATCAGTCACTATGCACACCAAACGCTCGAATTAACCGTGGGAATGAGCGTGGTGGCGTTGGTAAAAAGTATTGCGCTGTTGCGCTAACCCCGTTGAGTGCTCAGCACGATAGCGCGTTAATTTAGGACGTAAAATGACAAAAACAGCCTTGATTGTGGGTGCGACAGGTGTCGTGGGGCGTGCTTTGGTGACACAGCTTTGTGAGCACGACGCTTATCAACGAGTGATTGTGTGGGTGCGTCGACCGCTCGCTTTTTCGCACCCCAAATTGACGGTTCGTATCGTGGATTTTGAAGGTATCGATGCCATACCAATTGAGCCCATTGATGACGTGTTTTGTGCGCTTGGTACCACGAAAAAACAAGCCGGTTCGCGTGAGCAGTTTTGGCGAGTGGATGTTGATTACCCGCTTGCCGTGGCACGCTGGGCAAAACAAGCCGGAGCCTCGCAGTGCATTTTGATTTCTTCGCCTGGTGCCAATGCAACATCACCATTGTTGTATCTTCGTGCGAAAGGCGAAGCCGAACGTGGCGTTCGCGCATTGGCATTTGAACGCGTGCTGATTATTCATCCGCCCATTATCATGGGGCAGCGAGCGGATAAACGATTGGCCGAAACGGTATCCGCCCGTATTCTGTTGCGTTTACCAGCAACTTGGTTGCCGACATTGCGACCGATGACCGGTGATGCCATTGCTCGTGCGGTGTGCGGGTTTGCGCAGCACACTCAGCACGGTTGCTTTATTCGTAAACCGTGCGAGTGGGTGGCTGCAATCGAGTGATGGAGAAAAGGCTATTTGCTGCGATTGGATTTGCTTTTCACGCCAGTGCGTCCCTGTGCACGGCCCTTGCCCGTAGACTGAGCTATGCTGTTCGTTTTGGTCGATCGTTTCGGTTTGGAGCTACCCGAACGTCTCAGGTCAATCGAGGTTTCAGTGGCTTTATTGGCGCGGTTCGATAACACTTTGCGAGAGATACGCTTAACCAGAATATCGCGATTGCTGACTTCAAAGCCGCGTTTATTGATTCGCTTTATATTCGTCCCGATCAGCTTTTGAATGCGTTCCAACGATTGCTCTTCTTCTCGACTGACAAACGAAATCGCATGACCTTTTGCCCCGGCTCGACCAGTGCGGCCAATACGATGCACATAATCTTCAGGTAAGTAGGGTAGGTTAAAATTAACCACCAGATTTAAGCCGCGCATATCCAAACCACGGGCAGCCACTTCGGTGGCGATCAGCACTTGCAACTTGGCGGATTTAAAATCAGCAATCGCGCGGCGGCGAGCGCCTTGATTTTTATCACCATGGCACACGGCTGCGTTCACTTTCGTTTTTTGTAATTCAGCCAGTAAGCGTTCAGCTTGTTCTTTCGTGCTGGTAAATACCAACACCTGAAACCAGTTTTGTTCGGCTAACAGTTGTGTAAACAACTCAACTTTTCGACCTTCCTCCACTGGGTAGACAACGTGGCTAATCGTGTCTGCCGTACTGTTTGCTCTTGCCACTCGGATTTGTTCATGATTGTGCAAAATCTTATGAGACAGCTCATTGACCGCCGGAGAGGTGGTGGCAGAAAACAACATGGTTTGGCGTTTGGCGGCTGTCATGTTCAATAACTTTAATACATCGGCGCTAAAGCCCATATCCAGCATACGGTCGGCTTCATCCAACACAACAAATTCCACGTCACGCAAGGTGACATTGCCAAGTGCCATGTGTTCGAGTAAACGGCCTGGTGTGCTGATGACGATATCAACACCAGCGTTTAGCTTATTCGCCTGACCGCTGAGTTTGGCGCCGCCGTATAATGCGGTGACCCGCAGAGGTAAATACCGCGCATACGCGCTAATGGCATCGGCCAGCTGTTCGGCTAATTCTCGGGTCGGTGTAAGAATCAAGGCGCGTGGTCGGCGCTCAATGGTGCTTTTTGGGTTATCCAGCATGCGCTGTAAGATAGGAATCGCGAAGGCAGCGGTTTTACCCGTACCGGTTTGTGCCGTGACCTGTATGTCTTTACCTCGGCGAGCAGGCACAATGGCCTGCATTTGCACCGGCGTCATGTCACGATAGCCATAATCGACAAGCGCACGATATAAATCGGGCGCTAAATCTAACGATGAAAAGTGCATCAGAGTTCCTCTGTCGCCCAGCGACAGTTATCAGTCAGACGAAAGTCAGTCTGCAGTGGCATCGTGGTTACGTGGCTTATGCTTGCACGCTCGGGCGAGGATTTCGACATAGAAACTCGGCAGTTCTTGCGCTACCGCAGCATCTATATGTTGATTAAATTCGGACGGGAAAATATGTTCGGCTACTTCTTCCGATGCACCAAAACGGCAGTCGAATGTCCAGTAATCCATACCCGCTGGTAACGCCTTCCGGCGTTCTCTGGCAAAGTATTTCTTAATTTCATGTTTCATGGCATCGACCAAGCGGGCCGTATTAAGCTTAGGGTGTGTCAGTGTAAATGTCTTTTTCATACAATTCCTACGGGTCAGCACGCAGAGTGAACATGAGTGCGCTAAATAATGCGCGTATTCTACATGGATATGTTGCAGATAACCGCCATTATTCGTTGTCTTATACGGTTATGCGCTTTGATTGGTCGCTAGGCGTATTTGGTCTAATTGCTGCGGTTGCGTGTGATCGTCAGAAAACCCGGCAATATTGGCGCTGGAATGACAATGGCACCCTACAGAATGAGCAAACCAACCAGTGTTTGGATTTTGCTCATCATAACAGCACCTTGATTATGTACGGTTGCCATGGCGGCTGGAACCAGCAGTGGTCATTATCGGCCAGTACCGAGAGTTTGTTATTGAATCGCTTATCGGGTGATGCGATAGAACAGTTATTAAGCTTACTGACATCGAGTGATCACTGAGTCTCCGGCTATTCGGCCAACGTCGTAGCGTATTGGTTTGTGCAAACAGGTAGGCTATGGTGTTGGTTCTTATTGAGGCGTGGAGTGGTTATGTTAAGTCAACAAACAACCGGTTTAATGATCGTGGATGTGCAGGGCACGTTATCAGACCAAATCGATGGTGCGTCGGCGTTATTTGAGCGCTTGAAAGTACTGATTCAAGTAGCCAGCTTGATGGAATTACCGATTATCTGGATGGAGCAAGTTCCCGATAAGTTGGGTCATACTCGCCCAGAAATTGCTGAATTGCTCCCGGGTGACGCGTTTGTGAAAACGACCTTCAGTGGCATGAAAGAGCCAGCCATTGCGCAAGCGGTGAAATCGCTAAAAATGACGCAATGGCTGGTGGCCGGACTAGAAACCCACGTCTGCGTGTACCAAACGGTGTGCGATTTGTTGAAGCAAAAGTACGAAGTACACTTGGTGACCGATTGTGTCGGTTCGCGTGTGGCGGATAACAAAGCACTGGCCGTAGCGAAGATGGATCGTCTTGGTGCTCAATTGACCTCGTTAGAAATGGCGGTATTCGAACTGCAACAAAAGGCCGAAGGGGATGTGTTTCGGCAGATGATTCGACTGATCAAATAGCCTAATTTACCCAAAAAGGTCGATGATTGTTGTGTTAAATCATGGCAATTCGTTGACCTTTCGTTTATTTTTGCGCGTTTATTGAGTAAATACTTTTTGGACCTGCGCATGAAACAAACAAAAATATTGCTGCCCGAATCTGAGATTCCAAAACAATGGTACAACGTGGCAGCTGACCTCAAAAATCCGCCAGCCCCACCGTGTGGACCCGACGGTTTACCCATTGATGGCTCGGCCATGCAGGCCATTTTTGCGGACAACATCATCGAACAAGAAATGTCGATGCAGCGTTGGATTGATATTCCTGAACCGGTACGAGAAATTTATCAACAATGGCGTCCGGCGCCCATGTTTCGTGCGCATCGATTAGAAGCGGCGCTGGGTACGCCGTGTAAGATTTATTACAAATACGAAGGCATCAGTGCCGCGGGTTCGCACAAACTCAATTCTGCCATTGCGCAGGCGTATTACAACAAGGTGGCCGGTATTAAACGACTGACCACCGAAACTGGCGCCGGTCAGTGGGGTTCTTCCTTGTCGTTGGCGGGTCAGATGTTTGGTATTGACGTACGCGTGTATATGGTGAAAGTCAGCTACGAACAAAAACCATTCCGTCGTTCCATGATGCAAACGTGGGGTGGTGAAGTGTTGGCCAGCCCGACGAACTTGACCGAAACCGGTCGCGCCATTCTGGCGAAAGATCCGAACAATCAAGGTTCGTTGGGTATCGCGATTTCCGAAGCGGTGGAGGAAGCGGCAAGCCGCGAAGACACCAAATACTCGCTTGGCTCGGTGTTGAACCACGTACTACTGCATCAAACCATCATTGGTTTGGAAGCAAAAAAACAGTTTGAGTTAGTCGGTGATTATCCCGATATGATCTTTGCCCCTTGTGGCGGTGGCTCTAACTTTGGCGGTGTGGCGTTCCCGTTTTATGCCGATGCCGCCGCAGGTGGTAAAGCCGTGCGTTTGGTGGCGGTTGAACCGACTTCGTGCCCCACGTTAACCAAAGGTCACTATGCCTACGATTTCGGCGATACCGCCGGACACACCCCAATGACCTTGCAATACACCTTGGGGCACGATTTCATGCCGCCGGGCATCCATGCCGGTGGTTTGCGCTACCATGGTGCCTCACAATTGGTATCGCAAATGTACCATGAAAAGTTGATTGAAGCGGTGGCTGTGCCGCAGGTGGCGACGTTTGAGGCGGGGGTGCAGTTTGCGCGTAGCGAAGGCATCATTCCTGCCCCCGAATCAAATCATGCCATTCGTGCTTGTATTGATGAAGCGCTGCGCTGCAAAGCGTCGGGTGAAGCGAAAACGTTATTCTTCAATCTGTCAGGGCATGGCCATTTTGATATGGTGTCGTACGACAAGTATTTGAATCATCAGTTGGAAGATTACGAATACCCGCAATCGGAAATTGATGCCGCACTGGCGCGTTTACCGAAAGTGAAATCGTGATTCATGGTGAATTAACAATGGCAGAATGAAGAAAAGGAGGCTTCGGCCTCCTTTTTTAAACAGTGTGTTGGCTACGCGATCGGGCCATCTATTCGCTTATTCTTGTATCATCATGGCGCCTAGCTGGTAGCCTTTATTGCGATAAGTTGTTAATGGTAACGATAAACCTGTTTTCTTAACTACCTTATTGCGTAGACGGCAAACCAACGTGTCTAATCGTCGAGTATCACCAACGGATACGTGGAAAATACTTGAACTCAGTTGCTCACGATCCACCATAGAATCACTTTTTGAGAGCATTTGCAGTAGCAGTACTTCGGTTCCAGTCAGAGTTGTGAGCTGGCCATTGGGTGACATCAACTGTTGCTGAGAAAGATTGAGTACCCAGTCAATGGTTGGTTTTTCAATATAAGATTGTAGGTGTTCTAACACTGCTTTTAATTCGGGTAAATACGTCGGCTTGACTAAATAGTAGTCCGCACCCGCCTCTAAACCGGCGACACGTTCTTTGGGTTGGCCTCTCGCCGTCAGAGCGATAATGCCTAATGAACGGCCAAAGCGTTTACGTATAGACGGTATTGCTGCTAGCCCATCGCCGTCAGGTAGACCGAAGTCCAAGACCAAAAAATCGAACTGGTCAGTACTGAGCTTTTCGTTCATGCTTGCCAAGGTATCAACCGCTTGTGTGGGATAGCCATTGAATTCAAGGAAATCGGTCAATTCGATTTGCAGATCTACATTATCTTCAGTAATCAATACGTTAGCGATGCCCATGATCAATTTTTCGCTTTATGTTAAAACCGTTTTCATTATAGCCACGATGCTGAGCATCGCTAGCTCATTACACGCACAGACGGTCGTTGAGAAAACGGACGCTAACATAGGCCTACTCAATAATGCGTTATATCTGGTTAGCCCAGCCAATACGATCGAAGCAGAGCAACTGATTACACAGACAACGCGAGACAAACTGACCCCAGCCCAAGGCAAGCTCAGTTTCGGATACGGCAACCACGATGTTTGGCTTTGGATAAAGCTTGTTGTGCAGCAAGATCAACAGCGTAGATTGATTATCAAGCCAAGCTTTCTCGATCGGGTCGAGGTGTATCATCAAAATCCAGTTGGCGATGTGCACATGCTGCAAGCGGGAGATCACGTACCCGTTTCGCAGCGCCCTTTACCGAGCAGGTACAGCGTATTCCCATTGTCTCTCAGTCAGGGCGATCACCTTCTTTTGGTTCGTATTCAATCCACCAGTGCATTGACGGCGAATTTAGCGTTAAAAACCATCGAGCAGCACATGGCTGATGAATCTAATGAATTGTTGTTCTTTGGTGTTTTGTTTGGTTTGCTGAGCATGGCATTAATGATCAGTTTAATGAGTGCCTTCTGGACGCGAGATGTCCTTTTTGTTTATAGCAGCGTCTATCTGTTGGTGTATGCGATTCTCAATGCAACGCTTAACGGCTTTGATCAATTGTATTTCTACCCTGAGTTTCCGCAGATTTCTGGTGATGTCATTGGCTTGGCGAGTGGTTCCGTCGTGATTGCGTTGACGTTGTTCATGAATCAGTATTTGCAGCTGCACATCCATAAACCTACGTTATATAAATGGCTTGTGCTGCACATGGTATTGGCTAGCATTGTGATTGCGGCCAGCCTTACTGGTCAATATCCTCTCGTTGCGCCTTATTTTATGTGGCTCAGCCTTTCTGTACTCATCTTATTGTTTTTCGGTGCTATCAGTATGTTGCGAGTAAAGCCTCAAGCAGCAACACTGATGATTATTACCTTTTTGCCAAGTATTTTAGCCATATTCTTCCAAGTGTTGCGCAACGTCGGTGCGCTACCAACCAATTTTTGGACCAGCAATTTGTGGTCCATTTCTTCCTTTTTACAAGTGGCTTTTGTTGTTTTGGTGATTCTGATTCAGCTTAAACAGCTGCAAGAAAAAGCCTTTATAGAGCGCAAACACACTCAAGCGCTCAGGCACTTTTTAGACCTGATGGCGCACGAACTCAGAACACCACTTGCCGTGCTCAGCTCGGCCTTAACGAACATCGAGATTCGTAGCGACCTTAACAAGGACTTGCAGCCTAGATTCGCACGCGCGCACAACGCGTTAGCGCGACTGAACAACTTGGTCGACAACGCCTTAGCAGAAAGCCGGCTCAGTAGCCAAGCCAGTGAACAGAATCGAGAAATTATCGACTTAGACGTTTTCATCAATGACCTTATGGAGCTGGTAACGCCCAGCAGCAAACATTCGCTAAGTTATCGTCTCACTGGCGACGAAGTGACGTTGACCGCTCACCGACAAATGCTGTCGTTAGCGCTGCTAAACCTGATCGACAACGCCATCAAATACTCACCTGACGGTGGCCCAGTATTGCTAGCGGTGAACACCACAACCGACTCGGTATGCTTTACCGTCCGAGACAACGGCATCGGCATACCAGCCTCTGAACAAGCGAACCTATTCAACAAGTTTTTCCGTGCATCCAACGCAAGCCGAACGGATATTCACGGATTAGGTATGGGGTTGTATTTGGTGCAGCAGGTTGCAGAACTGCATCACGGCACGCTTCGTTATAAAGCTTTGCCTAACGGCAGTGAGTTTTTATTAACGATTCCAAAACAACGCTAACTCTGTGTAATTCCGCCAAAAATTAGTCGAGGTATTCGGCGACTGCAAGAAAATGCAACATTCAGTATGTGGCCCAAATAAATTGTTAGCCTACTCTTTGGTTGTACCTGATTAAAAAATCTGAAGAAGAGGTGTTTTACAATGCCATATGAAAGTTTCAAAAAAGAAACGAAGCGGGTTTTACTTGTTGTTCTGTTCGCTTTGTTAACTATTGAGTCTATTCATGCTCAAGATTACTTTTTTGCACCTAACTTAGCTAGCAATCCATGCAGTACAACGCCCGACTCTGATGTCAGAGTTAACGCCGTACATACGGGTAATTGGAGATCATGTGTGACCAATGCCAACGGTGATTTGAGTGCTGACACGACATTTCCAGGCCAAAACAGATTTGAAATACGTGCTAACTCAACAAGTACGAGCCTTTCAATTGACAAGTTAATTTTCAATAACCAAAGCGGAGTGGCACAAAACATATCTGTAAGTGCTGTGGATAGCCAAAACAGCCCTTTACCTCAAAATGAATCTTTTTCGGTCGGCCTCGGTGTACAAAGCATTGAACTCTCAAATGTCTACACAGGCTTTAAGACATTGACTATACAAATTACGAGTGGGAACTTAACAACCTTCTTCTTTAGAGGGTTTTCAACGGTCCCTCAATATACATTAACATTTGATAGTGATGGAGGTAGTTCGGTAAGTTCTATTACACAAGGTCTTGGATCTGAAATTACAGCGCCTGCTAATCCATCTAAAACTGGCTACAGTTTTGTTGGTTGGAGTCCTGTCATTCCAGCGATTATGCCTGCAAACAATCAAACACATACTGCTCAGTGGATGGTGAATGCATACACTCTGAGTTTTGACAGTGCGGGTGGTTCTGCGGTGGCTGATATCACACAAGATTTCGGCACGAATATCACCGAGCCGACCGCGCCAACTCGTATAGGTTATACCTTTGAAGGTTGGAATCCACCGGTGCCTGCCACCATGCCGCTGAATGGCTCCGCGCATACCGCGCAATGGACGGTCAACGCGTACACCATGAGCTTCGACAGTGCGGGTGGTTCTACGGTGGCTGATATCACACAAGATTTCGGCACGAATATCACCGAGCCGACCGCGCCAACTCGTATAGGTTATACCTTTGAAGGTTGGAATCCACCGGTGCCTGCCACCATGCCGCTGAATGGCTCCGCGCATACCGCGCAATGGACGGTCAACGCGTACACCATGAGCTTCGACAGTGCGGGTGGTTCTACGGTGG
>JACUUC010000068.1 GCA_014859445.1 Bacterioplanes sp. | reverse complement strand
GGTTGACGATGGCCGTATTATCGCTGATTTCGGGAATTATTCAGAGTCTCCTTAGAGACATTGCGGAGAGTTTAATGTGCGGTTTTAATGGGGTTTGGGGGCTTAATGCGACTCCAAATGACATTTTAGAGGTCAGTCTTGGTTGTATATCTCATCGAGGGCCGAACGATTCTGGTGTTTGGTCTGACTCTATTTGTCATTTATACCTAATGCATACCCGCTTGGCAGTAGTAGATTTATCACCCGCAGGGCACCAGCCAATGACTTCGGCTGGTGATCGGTTCGTTATTGCCTTCAACGGTGAAATCTACAATCACCTTGATCTGCGAAATCAACTTGAATCTCAAGGTTCTGCACCTTCTTGGCGTGGTCATTCTGATACAGAAACCTTGTTGGCTTGTTTCAGTGCCTGGGGTATCGAAGGTACGTTAAAAGCAACGGTTGGTATGTTTGCGCTGGCGCTATGGGATAAGCAAGAGCAGCAATTAACTTTAGCCCGTGATCGTTTAGGTGAAAAACCCCTTTATTGGGGTTGGTGTGGTGATACATTGTTATTCGGGTCAGAGCTTAAAGCTCTCAACGCTCATTCTGCATTCAATGCACAAGTTGATCGTGGTTCTTTATCGTTGTTGCTGCGCTACAACTATATTCCTGCACCTTATACGATTTACCAAGGTATTGAAAAATTACCTGCTGGGCAGTTTGTACAAATCCAAAATGGCCAACGGCGGTCTGATGTGCAAACAAAGACGTATTGGCAGTTAAACCAAGTTATTGAGAATGGGCTGGCTAACCCCTTCACAGGTACAGATGCACAGGCAACTGATACATTGGAGCAAGCAATTCGCAAGGCCGTAAGTGGGCAGATGTTATCTGATGTACCTTTGGGGGCATTCCTCAGTGGTGGGGTAGATAGCAGTACCGTTGTCGCTTTGATGCAGCAGCAATCTAAACAACCTGTGCGTACCTTTGCTATTGGTTTTGATGAGCCTGGATACAACGAAGCCGAATATGCGAAGGAAGTTGCACAGCATTTAGGTACAGATCACACAGAACTGTACGTGAGTGCTCAGGATGCCCTGGATTTAGTGCCGCGTTTACCGGATATCTATTGCGAGCCCTTTGCCGATAGTTCTCAGTTACCTACTTTTCTGGTTAGCCGTATGGCAAAGCAGCATGTTACGGTTGCACTCAGTGGTGATGGTGGTGATGAGCTATTCGGTGGTTATAACCCGTATCAGTTTGCACCCCGGTTGTGGAATAAATTACAACTGCTGCCTTTGCCACTTCGCCAGATTGCTTGCCGCTTATTATCTGGCCTGCCACTTCCTGATAAGCTTGAAAAGCTGTTGCGCGTATTGCCGGTCAAAGATAAAGAACAGTTTTATCAGATACTGATGAGCCACTGGGATAACCCCGGGCAATTGGTGGTCGGTGGAAGTGAATATCCGACATTGATTAATAGCACTGCGCAGTGGCCGAAAACTGACAGCTTTGAGCATTGGATGATGGCGATGGATGCTGGTCAGTACATGACTGATGACATTCTGGTAAAAGTAGACCGTGCTGCCATGGCGAATAGTCTGGAAACCAGGGTTCCTTTGCTGGATCACCGGGTTGTGGAGTTAGCCTGGCAATTACCCTTACACATGAAAATACGTGGTGGTGTCGGTAAGTGGGTGTTGCGTGAGGTACTGTACCGTCATGTACCGCGTGAAATGATTGAACGACCCAAGAAGGGCTTTTCTGTGCCGTTGGGTCAATGGCTGCGTGGGCCTTTAAGAGATTGGGCAGAGGCGTTGCTGAATAAACAACGTTTGGAACAAGAGGGTTACTTCAATTCTGGTGTTGTGCGCCGCGTCTGGATTGATCATTTGCAAGGCAAGCGTGATCATGCACGCAAGTTATGGAGTATCTTGATGTTTCAGGCATGGTTAGAAAAGCAGTGAAAGTTACACATGTAATTATCGGTCTGAATGTCGGTGGTGCCGAGCTAATGCTTAAGCGCTTGATTGAGTCGCATCTTGACCGACCAGACATTAAACATAGCATCATTTCGCTAACCGACATGGGCGTACTGGGTGAGCAGCTTACTAAGCAAGGTGTTGCTGTTTATTGCTTGGGCATGTCCTCAATCATGAAAGGCCCAGTAACGTTTTTTAAATTACGCAAATTACTCAGAACATTGCGGCCTGACGTTGTGCACACCTGGATGTACCATGCAGACTTACTGGGCGGTCTTGCTGCTCGTAGCATCGGATTGCGACAAATCGTTTGGTGTATTCGTAGTACGGATATCAGTAAAGGGGGAAGCAAAGTTACCCTGATAATTCGTAAGTTGTGTGCTTTATTATCAGGTTGGTTGCCTCGAGTAATCGTGTGTGCGGCAGATGCATCCCGGAAAGTGCATGAAGCTGTTGGTTATGCATCGAATAAAATGCAGGTAATACCCAACGGATTTGAGCTTGATAAGTTGTTGATCACAAGCAGTAATGACACATGCATTCGGGATGAGCTGGGTATAAGCAAAGCGTGCACGCTCGTGGTATCCGTTGGGCGCTATAATCCTGTCAAAGATCATAAAACGTTTATTGAGGCGGCCGGCAAGGTTACGGCCGAGCGCAATGATGTTAGGTTTATGTTGGTGGGGCGCGACCTTGAGCACTCCAATTCTCAATTGATGGCCTTGATCAATGCAACCGGGCAAGCAGATGCTTTTTGTCTTTTGGGCGAGCGCAACGACGTCCCTGCTTGTTTGCAAGCAAGTGATATTTTTTGCCTGCACTCCGTTACCGAAGGCTTCCCCAATGTGCTGGGCGAAGCCATGGCTGTGGGGCTGCCTTGTATCACCACGGACGTGGGTGATGCTGCCTATCTGTTAGATAATCCCGAATGGGTAGTGCCTGCTGCCTCTCCGGGCAAACTCGCTGATAAGCTTGCTGCCATGTTATCTCTTTCTGCTAAAGACAGAGAGTTGCTAGGGCAGACGGCAGCTAACCGTATTCGTGAACATTTCACCATGGATGTAATCAGTCGTCGCTATTTCGATTTGTATACTTCGCTGATTGACGCCTAATAACTCTTCAACCCAAATTTATTTCAACGCTTGGATTTAAATGTTATGCAAAACACACACATCGCCATTATCGGCCTTGGCTACGTTGGCCTGCCACTCGCAGTTGAGTTTGGCAAGAAGTACCCCGTTGTCG
>JACUUC010000037.1 GCA_014859445.1 Bacterioplanes sp. | reverse complement strand
TGCGGGCTTATGCCGATGCTGGTGAAAACTGGCAGTTATTCAGACCTTCCTTAGGTCAAATTTCAGTATTCTTTTCTGGTTATATTGTTGGCTTTGTACTAGCCTCTTTAGGGGATCACTAATAAGAGAGAGTACAATCATGGCCAGAGTCATTGTATTGGGTGCCGGTACTGGGGGAATGGCGGGTGCGTATGAAATTCGCGAATTACTCGGTCGTCATCATCAAGTCACGGTTATTAATGAGCGTGAAGATTTTCAATTTGTGCCATCCAATCCTTGGATCGCGGTCGGTTGGCGTCAGCGGCCGCAAACAAGCTTTGCAATTCGACCTTATTTAGAAAAGAAAAACATTGAGTTCATTGCCTCTGCGGTGGTCACGCTGGATGCGGCAAACAATCAGCTGGTGCTCGCCAATGGTCAGGTTGAGGCATACGATTATTTAGTGATCGCAACTGGCCCTAAGCTCAATTTTGCTGCCATTGAGGGTGCAGGGCCTGAGCATCATAGCCAATCCATATGCGCATTGGATCACGCCGAGCATTGTTACCAAGATGTCAAAAAATTAATTGCCGATCCAGGTCCCGTCATTGTTGGCGCATTGCCAGGTGCATCCTGTTTTGGTCCCGCGTATGAATACGCTTTTATTCTTGATCGTGAGCTGTGTAATCAAAAAGTGCGGGATCGAGTGCCAATGACCTATGTCACCAGTGAACCGTATATTGGGCATCTTGGCTTAGCTGGGGTCGGTGATTCAAAATCCATGATGGAAAGTGAGTTACGTAATCGACACATTCAGTGGATCACCAATGCTAAGGTGACGAAGATTGCCGAGGGAATAATGTATGTGGATGAGCTGAATGAAGAGGGGATCTTAAAAAAACAGCATGAATTACCGTTTAAGCACTCCATGATGTTGCCGTCGTTTGCCGGTGTGGATGCTGTCGCTCAGGTCGAGGGGCTAGTCAACCCCAAAGGATTTGTGTTGATTGATGATTATCAGCGTAATCCTACCTATAAAAATATTTACTCGGCGGGTGTGTGTGTCGCCATTCCGCCGGTAGAAGAGACCCCTGTACCCACTGGAACGCCGAAAACGGGATACATGATTGAATCGATGATGACCGCCATTGCTCACAATTTGGCGGCGGATCTGGATGGTGTTGGAGAGCCGACACATCGCGGTACTTGGTCAGCCATTTGTTTGGCGGATATGGGAAATACGGGCGCGGCATTCGTGGCCATTCCGCAAATACCACCACGCAATGTCACTTGGTTTAAAAAAGGAAAGTGGGTGCATGTTGCCAAGATTGCGTTTGAAAAGTACTTCATCCACAAAATGAAAACAGGTTCCAGCGAACCCATTTATGAAAAGTACACGATGAAAGCATTGGGCATTAATCGGTTGAAGGAATGAGGCATACAGACAGCAGAGGGGGCGCACGCGCCCCTGTTGATCTATTCTTCGCCAAATAAGGCGCAATCAATCAAATCGCAAAGACAATGAATGACCAGCAAGTGCACTTCTTGAATGCGAGCGGTGACATTTGCCGGTACGCGAATTTCAACATCATCAGCCGTTAATAATGAGGCCATATCGCCACCGTCTTTACCGGTTAACGCCACCACGGTCATATCGCGCTCATGGGCGGCCTGAATGGCTTGCAAGACATTGGCGGAGTTACCGCTGGTCGAAATGGCCAACAGTACATCGCCAGGATTACCCAGTGCACGAATTTGTTTGGAAAATACTTCGTTGTAACTGTAATCGTTGGCAATCGAGGTAATGGTCGATGAGTCGGTGGTGAGGGCAATGGCCGGAAGGCTAGGGCGTTCACGTTCAAAGCGATTGAGTAGTTCTGATGAGAAATGCTGGCTATCCCCAGCGGAGCCACCATTGCCACAACTCAGAATTTTGCCGCCATGGATCAAGCAGTTTACCATGACATGAGCACCTTGCTCAATGAAGGGAGGAAGTTCTTCCGCTGATAAGGTTTTGGTTTCGATACTGGCACCAAAATGGCCGATGATACGATCTTGCACGGCGCAACTCCGAATGAATCAGACTTCATCATAAAGAAAAAGCCACAGGGTAGGAAGCGATACTCCTTTTAGAACGCGTTTTGTATCCAATCAAAGTCAATGGGGTTGCCAGAGGCTGAGATCACATCAAAACGGCAGTCGGGTAGCTGATTACCAAAATGCCGTAATAAGTAATACTCGGCCGTACGCCGTAAACGCTGCTGCTTGCGTGGGGTGATGCTTTCGGCACCGCTGCCATGATGATGGTTCGCACGATAGCGTACTTCGACAAAGACCAGTACCTGTTCGTGCTGCATGATCAGGTCGATTTCACCACCGCGCATGGTGAAATTTCTTTCCAGGGCACGCAAGCCCTGTGACCGTAAGAATTGCTCGGCTAGCGCTTCGATCTGCTGTCCATAAGCACGTGGGTTGTGAGGGAGGTTGTTCATGTTGACGTTCCTTGTCAGACGAAGGGCGTGTTGATTGTCGTTATGGTGTCAGTCGAACGGGACGGCCCGCGCGAAACACCGTACAGGATGTTTCGCGATGGATACGGCGATCATCATCAAGACGGAGTGTGCCGGTGCTGGCAAATAACTGTGAATTCGGGAAGGCTTGCAATTGCTGTAGGCGAGGTAATAAACGGAATGTATCCACACCCATGGCATACAGGCGCGCATAATGACCTTGGCCGCCGGCAATCGATTGCTGAAGGTTGTTAAATAACTCGCTGTCTTGCAGCAGCCAAGGTAAGTCACAAAATTGGATGCCATTGAGATCACGGTCTTCGCTACTATTGGGAATGCCCGAATAGACATGCGAGGTGGCGTAAACGGGTAAGTCGCTGGCAAAATTAAACGCCAGTGTTGGCTTAATCTGTCTGGCCTGTTGTGGCAGCGCGACCAAGAAAATCCAATCCACGTCCGCACGTCGACGAGGCTCAAATTCAGTGGATTCCGCCAATAAACGGCGAATGGTGTTGTAACGACGAGTGCTGTCGTCAATGTTTAAGATGGCTCGAATATCGGGGTTATAATCGCGGCGATTGCTGTAAAAACGTTGGGCGCTGATTTCGCCCCCCAGTGCTAACCAATGCTGCTCAAATGCCGCAAAAATACGTTCTCCCCATGCACCTTGTGGCACCAGCGCCAATGCGCGTCGATGACCGTCTGCCCACGCTTTGCGAGCGATCTGAGCTGCTTCATCTTCGGCGGCCAAACCAAACTGATAAAGGTTGTCAGGCGAGCGCCGTTCAATCCCCGTGTCTCGTTCGCCGTAGTTCAATGCCAGTGTTGGCAAGGGTAACGATTGCTGTCGTTCTTGCAGTTGTTGAACCTGCGGCCGTAAGAAGGGGCCGACCAGCCATTGCGAGCCATGAAATTGTGCCAGTTGATAGGCATCATCCAATGCATCAATACGTTCGCTGTCTATAAAATGAACATCGGGTACGGAGAAGCCTTTGTTGGCGGATTCATACCATGCCGCCATAAAGCCATCACGAATGGCTTGGCCGGTTTTTTCCAGTTGCCCAGACAGCGGCAAAAGCAACGTAATGTTGTTGGGGCGATTGGCGGCAATCTCGGCCAGCGTACCAAGGCTGCCAGGTAATTGCTGAGCGGCTGGATGGTCAGGATAACGCCGTTGCCATGCTTCTACGTGGGTTAAATGCTCATCCAATGTTAAACGAGAATTTTTACTGACGGCGGCTAACAATAACCAGCGACCAAATTGAGTATCGGGTACTTGTTCGGCCCAACGTAACAGCTCGACGTCATCAATCTGCATGAGGTTTAGCCAAATCGCCTCATGATTATCCCGTTGTTGTTGTCCACTCAACAGCGCGGAAAGAAAGTCGCGCTCACGGGCGGCCGCTAAAAACTGTGCGTTGCTTTCATACCAGCGTGCACGGAGTAAACTGAGTTGAATATCTTGTTCGGTGGTAAGCGTGATGTCTGGGTTGGCTAATTGATCCAAGTACACCTTGGCCACGTCAGGTTCTCCGATGCGCAGACGTTGATCGGCAATCAGTAGTAGCCATCGAATTTGTTCATCAGCCGACAAGGAACGCTCTCGCAGTAGTTGCAATTGCAAACCGGCATCGCGATACTCCCCCTCATCCAGTTTGATGGCAATATGCTGAAATAATTGGCTATTGGTTTGCTCCGCACCCAATAAAGATTGGGTTGATGAGCTACTTTTCGGGCTGCTAGAGCACGCTGTTAATACCAATAGGGTCATCAACACGATGACGCGCATTGGGCTGAATCCGCTTTTAACTGAGTTTCCTCGCATGACGTCTGTTCCACTTAGCCAAGCTGGCACCTTATATGTTGTCGCTACGCCTATTGGTCATCTGGCTGACCTTACCGAACGTGCCCGACACATTTTGGCGACGGTTGATATTGTTGCCTGTGAGGATACCAGACATACCAGCAAATTACTGCAGCATCTGGGTGTCCGTAAACCGCTGCTATCGGTGCATGATCATAATGAGCGGGATCGTTTGCAGCACATTAAAACCTTGTTGGATCAAGGGCAAAGCATCGCCTTGGTATCGGATGCGGGAACCCCGTTGATTTCTGATCCTGGTTACGTGTTGGTACAGGACTTACGTCAACATCACTATCGGGTGGTGCCTATTCCCGGTGTGAGCGCCATTATTACCGCGCTCAGTGCGGCCGGTTTGCCAACCGATCGGTTTACCTTTGAGGGTTTTTTGCCGCATAAATCCGGTGCCAAACGTGAGAAATTGGAAGCGCAGGCGCAAGATGCCCGCACACTGGTGTATTACGAAGCCAAGCATCGCATATTGGATACTCTGCAGATGATGGCGGACGTGTTCGGTGAAGATCGTTTGGCTTGTGTGGCTCGTGAATTAACGAAAACATTCGAAACGTTTTATCACGGCACTTTGCCGCAAATTTTACAGCAGCTGCAAAGTGACTCCGACCAGCAGAAAGGGGAGTTTGTGGTCATGGTGACGGGCAACAGTCAACCAGCGTCCGCCAGTGACATCGACAGTGATAAGTTATTCCGTTTGTTGTTAGCAGAGTTGCCCCCGAAAAAAGCCGCTGCCATTGTTGCGGAATTGACTGGGCAAAATAAGAAAGATCTGTATCAGGTTGCTTTGCAATTGAAACAGCCGTGATCGTAGCGATAAGTGTGCCAAATGTTCGTCCATATTGAATCGGATTGTGCTTGATTGAACCTTATGTCGTTGAGCTGGAGCCGTTAGAGTACGCGCTCCTTTTCGGTATACGATGCCCCTATGTCTGACACGCTAACCTTGTTCACCATCAATATGTCTCATTACAGCGAAAAAGTTCGTTGGTTATTAGACGCCTCTTGTTTGCCCTACCAGGAACAGCCATTAACGCCGGCACTGCATACCATTCCGATGTTGATTAAAGGACGTCGCTGGCAAACCACCGTACCGTTATTGCAACGGGGGGGGGAATGCATACAAGACAGTCCACGCATTGTGGCGTGGTTAACTCAACATTATGATCTTGAGTCTTGTTTGCCAAGTGTGGAGCGGCAACAGATCTTGGCCATACAAGCTCGTTTTGATCGCATTGGTAAACCGATTGCTCGCTTTTTATACTTACCAGGATTTGCTCACGGTGCTTTGCTTCGAGCCATTTGGGGGCAATTCGCATCGCCGTTGGCGCGTTTGTTTGTGTCTGCCAGTTACCCAGTAGTGAAACCGATGTTTCAGGTAAAGTTACGGATTAATGAGCGAGCCGTCGCGCGTGCTCGCCATCAGATTGATGTCGAAATTCAATGGCTCAATGCACAGTTGGTCGATCGTCGATATTTGCTGGGTGATCGTTTTACTTTTGCCGATATCGCTGCCGCATCGATTCTGGCTCCGTTGGCGTGTCCAACGGAGCATCCTATTTATGGTCACCCAGAGTTTCGTGCAAAAATGGCCAGTGCTGCCAGTCAATGGGCCGATAGTCCAGCGCTGCAGTGGGTGCGGGATATGTATGCTCTACATCGCGGCCCAGTCTGGGCGCGGATGACGGTGCCCCCTTTGTTAGTGTGATAATTTCTTGTGGATACGCGCAGTTTTGTCGAGAAGGAGTGTTATCATCTGTCTTTTAAAACGACTCAGCCGTTAGGGATTGATATGTCAAAAAGCTTCGAAGTGCAGGGTATTATTCATTCCATAGATGAAACCCGCGCCTATGGTCAAAACGGATTCACCAAGCGTGAATTTGTCATCAAATTAACCGGTGATGGCGAAAAAGCCGAATACCCCAACTACGTCGCGTTGGAATTGTTAAAAGACAAATGCGCATTAATGGATATGCACCGCGTTGGCGAAGAGGTGAAGGTCACGTTTAATTTGGCAGGACGCTTATGGAGTGCTCCTGGTAAGCCCGAGAAATGTTTCACAAGCTTGCAAGCATGGCGCATTGACAGTGCCACAGAAGATGCATCGGCCGGATTTGCGCAAGCCATGCCCAATTACGATATGCCATCGTACGATGACGATGTGCCGTTCTGAGGTATGACGAGATTGGCCGCAGTAATCACGCGTCACTGCGGCCAAATACGTGCCTCGCTGACTGATTTATGCGGCGCTTGCTTGCGCCGCTACGCCCATATTTACCGCGCTCAAAATGGCTTGCAGGCTGGCGGACAAGATATCATGGTCTTTGCTCAGAGCACTGTAACGATGCCCCTGCAAACTGATTTGAATCATTGCCAACGCTTGTGCGTCACTGCCCTCACCTAACGCATGTTCGTCGTATTGCAGCACCTGCAATTCAATTCCCAGTGTTTTATGCAATGCATCCACAAAGGCATTGATAGCGCCATTGCCATGGCCGTGTACCAACACGGTGTTATCACCGCGATTGATGCAGGCTTGCAGGTGATGCTGCTCACCTTGTCGGTCTATTTGGTAATTGGCGAGTTGCAATAAACCATCATTGCACATAAATGTTTGTTGAAATAAGCGCACGATTTGTTCGGGTTGTACTTCGCCTTGTTGGCGTTCGGCCATGTGTTGAATCGGTTGCGCCAGTTCAATTTGCAACCAACGTGGCAGTTGGATCCCTAGCTGTTGCTCGATCAAATAACTGGCTCCTCCTTTACCCGATTGGCTATTGACACGAATGACCGACTGGTAATTGCGACCAATATCACGAGGGTCAATCGGCAAATAGGCCACATCCCAAGGCTCCTCATCACTCTGTTGCGCTAGACATTTGCGAATGGCGTCTTGATGGCTGCCAGAAAATGCGGTGTACACCAGTTCACCTAACCAAGGATGGCGAGGGTGTGTTTTGATGTTGGTGCATGCTTCTACGGTGGCAATGATGTCATCGGCTAAGGTGATATCCAATTCGGGGTCAATGCCTTGGCTGTACAAATTCATCGCCATGGTGACGATGTCCATATTGCCCGTCCGCTCGCCATTGCCCAATAATGTGCCTTCAATGCGATCGGCACCAGCCAACAATGCCAACTCAGCGGCGGCCACGGCACAGCCGCGATCGTTGTGTGTGTGAATGCTGATAATGAGATGTTCGCGTTGTTGGACATGATCACAGAACCATTCGACTTGATCCGCGAACACATTGGGCATGGCACTTTCAACGGTCGCGGGTAAATTGATGATGGTCTTGTTATGGGCGGTTGGTTGCCACACATCAATCACGGCATTGCATACCTCAATGGCAAAATCGACCTCGGTATTGGAGAAGCTTTCGGGTGAATATTGAAAGGTCCACTCTGTTTGAGGATAGCGTTTGGCCTCGGTTTGTACTTTGCGCGCGCCCTGGCGAGCGATAGCAATGATGCCTTCGCGATCCAAGCCGAATACCTTGTTGCGCTGTACGGGGGACGTTGAATTGTAGACATGAACGATGGCGCGAGGTGCTCCTGCCAATGCGTCAAAGGTGCGTTCGATTAACTCATCTCGTGCTTGTACTAACACTTGAATGGTCACATCGCTAGGAATTTGATGCTGCTCAATCAACCAACGTACAAAATCGAAGTCGGGTTGCGATGCTGCCGGAAACCCCACCTCAATGTGTTTAAAACCCATGCGAATCAACAATGCCCATAGGCGTTGTTTTTGACTGACACTCATCGGTTCAATCAGTGCTTGATTACCATCGCGCAAATCCACGGAACACCAATTGGGAGCGTGTTGGATGTGTGCATTTGGCCAGCGGCGATTCACCTTGCTGATGGCCGGGAAGGGGCGATATTTGCGATGGTCGTTGGTCATGGTCGTGTCCTATGTACTTATGGCTAATCAGTGAGGTTATTGTATTTCTCAATCATCGCTATTTGTGTTCAAATTAGCTAAGTTAAATGCCTTATTGTGATTTTATCGTCTATAATTTCACTATTTATTGATATTTTATTGCTTTGGGTGATTTATGGATCGAATGGATGTGCGTATTTTGCAGTTGTTGCAGCACAACAGTGCCATCAGTAATGTCGAATTGGCTGAGAAAGTCGGCTTATCGGCATCGCCTTGTTTACGCCGTGTAAAAGCGCTGGAAGAGCAGGGAGTTATTGCGGGTTATCGGGCGCATTTGGAAGCGAAGCGACTGGGGTTGGACTTGATGGCCTTGATTCACATCAGCATGGATCGGCATACGCCGGATCGGTTTGAGGAATTTGAATCTCGCGTGCGTGATTGTCCAGAGGTCTTGGAGTGCTATTTGATCACGGGGCAAAGTGCCGATTATGTGGTGAAAGTGTTGGTGCAAGACATGACCGCTTATCAGGCATTTTTATTAGGTACGTTAACACGCATTGATGGTGTGAGTGGTGTGCATTCCAGTTTCGTGATGCGTAAGGTCGTCGATCGTACGGCATTGCCGTTAACAATGCAGTCATGATAAAAGAAGGTATCAGCACGAGACCTTCTCGCGCTGACAAAATAACAATAATAGGAAGCGACTATGACCTTCGATCACAGGGCATTTCGAGCGCGTTATCGCGCAGCCATTTCTCCGCGTTACTCCGGTTGGCTGCATTTATGGGTGGTTCTGCTTACTGGACTAGCGGTTATTGCTGTGAGCTTGGCACACGTTCGTGATGTGCAGGCGCTTGAGTGGTTGCTGTGGCCGCTCACCCTGTTGTTCGTGAATTTCGGAGAATACGTCACGCATCGCTGGTTTGGGCATCGAAAAACCCGTATTGGACGTCTGTTTTATTCACGCCACACCGGTGATCACCACAGTTTTTTCGTGGATACGGCCATGCCGTTCGAAGCCGTACGTGATTGGCGCGTGGTGTTGTTTCCCGCTTGGCTAATTTATGTCTTTTTGTTGTTGTTAATTCTACCGGGAACCCTGCTGTTGCAAGCGTTTTGGTCGGATAATGCCGGTTGGATTTTTGCTGCAGCTGCGGTAACTGGGTATTTATTTTATGAAACGATGCATTTCAGTTACCACTTGCCTGCGGGCAGCGTGATCGAGCGCTTACCGTTGCTGTGGCGGTTGCAGCGTTTGCATCAGTTGCATCATGAGCGTGAGCGTATGGTGATGTGCAATTTTAATATCACCTTGCCCATTTTTGACGTACTTTTGGGAACCCTGTATTGGCGTGCGCGTGATCCGCAGAATTCGTCCACGTCGGAGTCGTTGAAATGATGACATCTCAGCGTCTTTGGCTATTGGCGGCCGTTTTAGGTATCGGCTATATCGTCTTCTGGCCTTGGCACCCATATCCTTTGAGTGACGCGTTAAAAGCCAGTCCAGTTTTGCTTCTGGTTGTCATAGCTTGGCGATTGTGGCGAGCCAAGCAGATAACATCAATGGCTGCCATGTTATATGGCGCAGCGATGGTTGCTTCTGCCGTTGGCGATGTGTTTCTTGATTGGGATCGACATGCCTATTTAAAACAAGCGTTGCTGTCATTTTTGGTGGCACAGTTGTGTTTAATTGCGCTGTTGTGGCCATTGCAAGTTCGACGTCGGTACGATGGCTGGCGCTTGTTGCTACCGGCCTTATTTGCATTGTTCTTGTTGTGGCAATTTTACCCAAATACCGGCGCTATGTGGTGGCCAGTGGTGGTTTATGTCGTCTGTCTGTGGGCTATGGCGGTATTGGCCTTGCTGACGGCGAATGGCTGGTTAGCGGTAGGGGGAATTTGCTTTTTAGTGGCCGATGGGTTGATAGGTATTAATCGATTTTGGCTGCCATTTGCGTATTCGACCCCCATCATTGTCAGTGTGTATCTCAGTGCGCAATTGCTATTAGCGTATGGGTTTTTGTTTGCTTCGCGACAGTCGCTGCGTCAATGAGGTCATGATGGATAATGCAGGCTGGGTCATGATTCAACGCAATGGGGCGGTCACTTTGAACAAATCGGCATCGGCAAGCGGAATATTAGTGACTATACTGTTTTAGCTATCGCCAATGAGAATGGTTACAAATAAGGAGTGGGGCCGTGAACTTTCGGTTACGATCCATCGAACATCGATTGACCCTATACGTTTTATTATTCAGCGTCGTGTTTGGTTTAATTTTTAGTGCGGTTCAAATCAGCTATGACTATGTGGCTGAGGGCAAGCGATTTCAGCAGCAGGTTGATCAATTGTTGGAATATCAACAACGGTCGGCTGCTTATGCCTTGTATAATTACGATGATCGTACGCTAAACACCATGTTACAAAGTTTGTTGTTAAATGATGCCGTCGTGGCCGCCTCTATCGTCGAAGACAGTACCAACTTTAATGTCCGTGTGGGCATTGATGATGGTCAGTTATTTGAGCAAAAACCCTACTTACAGACCTTTGTCGTGAGCTTACGTGAGCCGCCAGAGTTTGGTCAGAGTCAGCGTGTGATTGGATACTTGACGTTATGGGCCGATCAACGCTTGATGCGTGCTGGTTTTGAACAACGATCTGCCTTGGCCTTGGGCTTGGATTTGCTGCGCAATGTCATTTTAGGGCTGGTACTGTTGTGGGTGTTTCGTTCGCGTTTAACCGGGCCTATTCGGCGTTTGGCTGAAGCGGTATTGGACATTAATCCCATGAATCCAATGCAGCAGCCGTTGCGGGTTGAGCCGCCGTTGGTAGACACGGAGTTGGACGATTTGGTGAAAAAAACCAATGCACTGTTGGCCAATATGGAAGAAGGTATGGTTCGGCGTCAGCAAGCCGAGCGTCGAGTGCGTCAACTGAACGAACAGCTGGAAGAAAAGGTCAAAGCGCGAACGCAAGCGCTCAACGACAGCAACAGTCAATTGCGACATAGCATCAGTGAATTGCAGCGTACTCAAGATTTGTTATTGCAAGCACAGCGAATGGCGTCGTTGGGACATTTTGCGGCCGGTATGGCGCATGAAATCAACAATCCGATTGCGGTGGTGTACAGCAATATCGCTACGTTAAGCGAGTACTTAACCGAATTATTGGAGTTGGCGGATCAATATCAGCACGCGGAACAACACATTCATGACGACAGTATTCGTCATGCCCTTGAGCGTGCTCGTGTGGAGGTGGACTTAACGTTTGTTCGTGACGATGCCCCCAGTTTGATTGCGACGTCCAAGCACAGCTTAGAGCGGGTAAGGAATATCGTTCGTGAGTTGCGCACGTTTGCCGAGGCGGATGCTGAAAAAATGATCGTGGATGTTGCAGAGGTTCTGCGCAGTGCCTTAAATCAATGCCAAAAGAAACGAGATGATGTGCGTGTGATTGCTCAATATGCGGATGGTGCGCAAGTTCATTGTGCGCCGGATCAGTTGCGCATTGCCTTGGGTAATATTCTCGACAATGCCTATGAAGCGATGCCTCAGGGCGGCACACTGGAGATTGCCGTGGATCAAGAGACTTCGTATGTCGATATCGTTATCCGCGATACAGGAGTGGGTATGTCGTCTGAAGATGTGAGTTGTGCCATTAATCCATTCTTTACGCGCAAAGAGGTGGGGCAGGGCATCGGCATGGGTTTGACGGTGGCGTATAATGTGGTGACTAATCAAGGTGGAGAGCTGCAAATCAGCAGTGAAGAAGGGCGAGGTACGACGGTGACGGTCCGTTTTACGCAATCGCCAGAGTCCTTGGTTTTTCAGTAATTCGATTAGGTGTGTGTGGATGGCAAAGCAGAAAGAACGCGGTGGTTTGGTTTACTCAACCGAATTTGGTAGAGCTTGTCCCGACTGTTCCCAACCTCAGAATGCGTGTATGTGTGAACAAGACCCACGTCCTGTCGGAGATGGTATCGTGCGCTTAAGCCGTGAAACCAAAGGCCGTGGTGGTAAAGTGATGACACTTATCCATGGCGTGCCGTTACAGGGAGAGGCGTTGAAAGCGTTGGCGAAAGCCTTAAAACAAAAATGCGGTGTGGGCGGTGCTCTGAAAGAGGGCGTGATCGAAATTCAAGGTGATCAACGCGATGTGTTGCAGCTGGAGCTAACCAAGCGAGGCTTTACCTGTAAGAAAGCCGGTGGTTAAACCACCGGATTCTCAGTGTCTTCTGTGATGAGGTGCTGATTCAGTACCGATCGAATCTCGGCCGGTATCGTGGTCGATCGTTTTAATTCATGGTCAAAATGCACCATGACGCAATGCCCTCTGGACGCCAAGCGTCCGCTTTGCCAAGCTTCATGCAGGATGGTCATGGACGAGTTGCCCAGTTTTTGAATGACCGTTCGAACTTCCACTTCCTGACCATAAAAGAGTTCACCCAAATACTCCACATCGATCTTTGCGATAATGAGCTTCCAGTGTTGAGGATTCAGATCGGGTGTGAATAAACGAAAAATCGGTGTCCGAGCTTCTTCAAACCAAACTGGCAATACCGTATTGTTGATGTGCCCCAGCACATCGGTTTCGCCGAAGCGGGGAAAAAGAGAATGAACCCACATAGCAACCTCTATTGGTAATATAATTGTTATCAATGGTGAGTTTAACACACTCCTGCGTGAGTGAAATGTGTCCTTTAGCAGAATGGATTTATGAGTCAAAACAGTGTGTTGGGTCGGTGTGTTGAGCACGATGAAGAGGGTATGCAGCTCGCGCTAGAGCAAGCGCGTTACGCCTATAAGGCGGGAGAGGTGCCCGTGGGAGCCGTGGTGGTGAGTGAGGGTGTTGTTATCGGTGTGGGTTTTAATCAACCGATCAGTACGTTAGATCCCAGCGCACATGCCGAGGTGGTCGCTGTTCGTGATGCGGCACAACGAATCGGCAACTACCGTTTACCCGGGGCGACGCTGTATGTGACTGTGGAGCCTTGTACTATGTGTACTGGGTTATTGATTCACAGTCGTATCGCGCGCGTGGTGTATGGCGCTAGCGAGCCGAAAGCGGGAGCCATGCACTCCGCTTTGCAGTTGCCACAGCAGCCCTGTTTTAATCATCAGCTGTTGGTCACGGGCGGTATTTTAGCCGACTCTTGTGCGGAGTTAATGTCGTCGTTCTTTGCCATGCGTCGTGCGGGTAAAAAACGCTTACAACAAGGGCGGGACGTGGGTCATATTGAACGCGGATAAGGGGATTGTCTCGGCGTCACTGTTGGCCAATAAACCCGGTTGCTCATCACGCCAGACCAGCATGTCGTAGTAGCGACGGATGTTTTGCACATAATCGACCGGCTCTTGGCCACGAGCATAGCCATGACGAGTTTGATGGTAGTAGCGCTTTTGACTGAGCAGCGGTAACGCTTCTTTCACATCGGCCCATAGGTTGGGATCACCACCGAGTTCTGTGGTAATGCGGCGAGCATCGGTTAAATGACCAAAGCCTACGTTGTATGCGGCTAATGCCAACCAGGTTCGGTCAGGTTCTTGTACCGTCGGTGCTAACCGTTGACGTAGATGGGCCAAGTAACGACTGCCACCATCCACGCTTTGTTTGGGGTCTAGACGGTTGGTCACACCGAGTTCACGGGAGGTGTTGAGTGTGAGCATCATCATGCCACGCACCCCCGTGAAGCTGCGTGCGCGCGGATTCCAATGGCTTTCTTGATAGCCAACGGCTGCTAACAAACGCCAATCAAATTCATACTGTTCGGCGGCTTGCACAAACAACGGTTTGTATTGATCCAACTTACGCTCTGTTTGGCGTAGGAAATAACGTGCCCCCACGTAATCCAATTGATTCAGGTGTCCATAGAAGCGTTCATTCAAACTGGTTAAATGAGTTTGTGTGTGACTACTCTCGAAAAAGGCGTTGGCGGCCTGAACCAAACTGTCATCGCGGCTATGACGAAATGCCCATGCAAGAGGAAGTCGCTCACTGAGTACTAAACTGGTGGCTAAATTGGGAAAGTAGGCTTGCAGCATGTCAAACTCATTCGAATCGACGATGGTGTAGTCAAGTTGGCCGCTGCTGACCATGTGCAGTAAATCGGTCACTTCTAGCGACTGGGTTTCGCGCCAGCTTAATGTGGGCGTGGTTTGTTGTAATGTGCGTAAGCGTATGGCATGACTGGAATCGGTCGCTACGACAATGCTGGTTCCAATCAAATCGCTGATGTCTTTCGGTTCTTTTCCTTGGCGCTGGTAGACCACGACTTCATTGACGTAGGAATATGGCGAAGAGAAACGCATCCAGCGCTGACGTTCTTCATTGGCGGTAATACCGGCTGCCGCGAAAGCGACTTGTTGATCGTCCACTTGGGTAAATAAATCGGTTAAATGATCGGCAACCACAACCCGTAATTCAACACCCAAGTAATCCGCAAAGGCTTTTGCCAATTCATACTCATAGCCCGTTAAGCCACTGCGATCTTCATAAAAGGTCGTGGGGGCGTTACGAGTAATCATGACCAATTCTTGGCTTTCAAGAATTCGATCCAGTTCCGTCATACCCACGCCCCGAGTCGTCGCACTCAGCGTTGCTAAGGCGATGACCAGTGTGAGTCCTAGACGAAAAAAGCCACGAAACATAGATTATCTCTTAATAATGCACTATTGTGGTGCAAATTATCTTGATTTGTGCCCATCATACCGTGATCGCTGTGCAAAAAACAATCGAAAAAAGTGAGGCTATTGGTTCGGTATTCTCGATACGATTGGACAAATTGCGCTAACCGTTTGATCTCACATGCTTTTTTTATGCGCTACAACTTTGGTGTTGGATGGCTAAAAAGAGTGTTCTTGTCATGCAATCAAATACATCGGTGTTTGCCATTGCGGCTGGTATGAATGGCGACTATCCAGTATCATTCCGCCTCATTTTTTGTGACATCTGCTCCCAACCTTGGAGTCCTCCCACCATGCTAGAATTGCGTGGCGCGCCGGCGCTTTCTGATTTTCGTCTTAATAAAGTGTTGCACAAACTGCAGCAAACCCAGTCGGCCGTGACCGAGGTGTATGCTGAGTTCATTCACTTTGCCGAGTTGAATACCACATTGGAGGAGCGTGAGCTGCACGTCCTCGAACGTATTTTGCGTTACGGGCCAAAAGCACAGGTACGTGAACCCTTTGGTGAGAAGTTCATTGTGGTGCCTCGCTTTGGCACGATTTCACCTTGGTCATCGAAAGCGACGGACATCGCTCATAACTGTGGCTTGCAAGGCATTCAGCGTTTGGAGCGCGGTATCGTTTATTATGTCAATGGCATTGACGCCGATGCGCGTGATGACGTGGCGGCTTTGTTGCATGATCGCATGGTGGAGCTGGTGTTGGCAGATAGCCAAGAAGCGGTTGGCTTGTTCTCTCACGCAGAACCCGCGCCGTTAGACACTATTGATATTCTTCAGGGTGGGCGTGCTGCTTTGGTGGCGGCAGATCAACATCTCGGCCTTGCATTAGCGGATGATGAAATCGATTACTTGTTGGAGAACTATCAAGCGCTTGAACGTAACCCGACCGACGTTGAGTTGATGATGTTTGCACAAGCCAACTCGGAGCATTGTCGTCATAAAATTTTTAACGCCAGCTGGGCCATTGACGGTGTTGAGCAAGACAAGTCGCTGTTCCAGATGATCAAAAACACCTACGAGTGTTACAGCGACAACATTCTTTCGGCCTATAAAGACAACGCCTCGGTCATTCGTGGCCATGTGTCTGGGCGTTTTTTCCCCAATCCGGATAGTCGCACCTATACCTATCATCAAGAACCCATGCACATCTTGATGAAGGTTGAGACACACAACCACCCAACGGCCATTGCGCCTTTTTCCGGGGCAGCAACCGGTTCGGGTGGCGAAATTCGTGATGAGGGTGCGACGGGTCGTGGTTCTAAACCGAAAGCGGGTTTAACGGGCTTTACGGTTTCCGATTTGAATATTCCTGGCTTCCAGCAACCCTGGGAAAGTCAGTACGGCAAACCCGATCGCATTGTCTCAGCACTGGATATCATGATTGAGGGCCCATTGGGTGGTGCGGCCTTTAACAATGAATTTGGTCGTCCGAATTTATGCGGTTATTTCCGTACCTTTGAGTTGCAACATGATGGTGAAGTTCGTGGTTATCATAAGCCCATCATGATTGCGGGTGGTTATGGCAACATTCGTGATGAGCACGTGCAGAAAGGCGATATTCCCGTTGGTGCGAGCCTGATTGTGTTGGGCGGCCCAGCCATGCAAATTGGTTTGGGTGGCGGTGCCGCCTCCAGCATGGCATCGGGGCAGTCCAATGCCGATTTGGATTTTGCCTCGGTACAGCGTGAAAACCCAGAAATGGAACGACGCTGCCAAGAAGTGATCGACCGTTGTTGGCAAATGGGTGATAAAAATCCCATTGCCTTTATCCATGATGTGGGTGCCGGTGGTATTTCTAACGCATTCCCTGAGTTGGTATCCGACGGTGGCCGCGGTGGCGAGTTCGAGCTGCGTAACGTACCGAATGATGAACCCGGTATGAGCCCCTTGGCCATCTGGTCAAATGAATCGCAAGAACGCTATGTCATGGCGGTCGCTCAGGAAGACATGGCCGCATTTGATGCCATTTGTGCGCGAGAGCGGGCACCCTATGCGGTGGTGGGTTATGCCACCGAAGAGCCACATTTAACGGTTACCGATAGTCATTTTGGTAATAAACCCGTGGATCTGCCGTTGCAGGTGTTGTTGGGTAAGCCGCCCCGTATGCACCGTGATGTGCAGACTCATCGCGCCGAGACGGTTGTGTTTGATGGGGTGGGTATTGATCTGGCGGATGCCGCTCAGCGCGTATTGACGCTGCCGACGGTTGCCAGTAAGTCTTTCTTGATCACCATCGGTGATCGCTCCATTACCGGCACGGTGGCACGTGATCAATTTGTCGGACCATGGCAAGTGCCTGTAGCCGATGTGGCCGTAACGACTGCGTCGTACGATACCTATGCCGGTGAAGCCATGGCGATGGGTGAGCGGACACCGGTGGCCTTGCTGGATGGTCCAGCCTCTGGTCGCCTGGCCGTTGCCGAAGCCATTACCAACTTGGCAGCGGCACCGATTGCACAATTGGCGGACATCAAGTTGTCGGCGAACTGGATGTGTGCGGCCGGACACGACGGTGAAGACGCCATCTTATATGACACAGTAAAAGCCGTCGGTATGGAGCTTTGCCCTGAATTGCAGGTGACGATTCCTGTGGGTAAAGACTCCATGTCGATGAAAACGCGTTGGCAAGAGAATGGCCAAGATAAAGCGGTCACATCGCCCATGTCGTTGGTGATTACCGGTTTTGCACCGGTAACGGATGCGCGTCAGGTGTTAACGCCGCAATTACAAACCGAACGTGATAGTGACGACGCCACGGATTTGATTTTGGTGGATTTGGGTCGTGGCCAGAATCGTTTGGGTGCGTCGTGTTTGGCTCAGGTCTATCAGCACGTGGGTGCGGTTCCCGCTGACCTAGATGATGCGGAAGATTTAAAAGCCTTCTTTGCCGTCGTACAAGGCTTGAATGCCGATGGCAAGTTGTTGGCTTATCACGATCGCTCGGATGGTGGTTTGTTCGTGACCTTGACCGAAATGGCGTTTGCCAGCCACTGCGGCTTGGATATCAAGATGGACATGCTGGCCGCGTCGCAAGAGGAATTGGCGGCGGCTCTGTTTGCGGAAGAATTGGGTGCGGTAATGCAAATTCGTCGCGCCGATTTGGAAGAAGTGTTGGCGCAATTTGATGCAGCAGGCTTAGGCGACTGCACCTTGGTGTTGGGCTCGGTGAATGACGATGATCAAATCACCTTTAGCTACCAAGATGAAGAGTTCTTGAGCGAGTCGCGTGTGACTTGGCATCGTTTGTGGGCACAAACCAGTTACGAAATGCAGGCGCTGCGTGACAATGCCGATTGCGCCCAACAAGAGTTTGATGCTTTGTTGGATGCGGAAGACCCCGGTATCCATGCGCATTTGACGTTTGATCTGACTGAGGACGTGTGTGCCGGTTTGGACAACACGCCGAAAGTGGCCATTGTGCGTGAGCAGGGGGTTAATGGCCAGATTGAAATGGCCGCCGCGTTCGATCGCGCTGGCTTTACCACCGTCGACGTACATATGAGCGATTTATTATCGGGGGCGGTCACCTTAGACGGCTTCCGTGGTTTAGTCGCTTGTGGTGGTTTCTCTTACGGGGATGTACTCGGTGCGGGTGAAGGTTGGGCCAAGTCGATTTTGTTCAATGAGCAAGCGCGCGAGCAATTCAAGACCTTCTTTGAACGCAGCGACACCTTTGCCCTAGGCGTATGCAATGGCTGTCAAATGCTGTCCAATTTGCATGAATTGATTCCGGGTGCAGAGCATTGGCCGCACTTTGTTCGCAACATGAGCGAACAGTTTGAAGCGCGTGTGGCCATGGTGGAAGTGCAAGAATCCGACTCCTTATTCTTGGCGGGTATGGCTGGTTCGCGTATGCCAATCGCCGTAGCACATGGTGAAGGCCGTGCTGAGTTTGCTTCTAGCGATGACATAGATGAGTTGAGCGCAGGACAAATTGCCCTACGTTACGTGAATCATTACGGTGATGTCACCAAGCAGTATCCATTCAACCCGAATGGATCGCCACAAGGCATTACCGGTTTAACCGCCAATGATGGCCGTGTGACCATTATGATGCCACACCCTGAGCGTGTATTTAGGGCGATTCAGAACTCCTGCATTCCTACCGATGCAGATGGTCAACGTTGGCAAGAAGAAGGCGCATGGTTGCGTATGTTCCGTAATGCTCGTGTGTGGTGTGAAGAGAACTAAGTAGGGATTGGGTTTGTGCGCTGGCTTTTCTGGCGCACTGCTGTAGAATCCGCTGCGGAGTTGGCTAGGCAGTCGTCGCCATAATCGCTTGCGGTTGTGGGGGAGGAAAGTCCGGGCTTCATAGGGCAGGGTGCCAGGTAACGCCTGGGAGGCGTGAGCCTACGACCAGTGCAGCAGAGAGTAGACCGCCGATGGCCTGTTTTTCTTCGGAAAGGCAGGATCAGGTAAGGGTGAAAGGGTGCGGTAAGAGCGCACCGCGCGACTGGTAACAGTTCGTGGCACGGTAAACTCCACCCGAAGCAAGACCAAATAGGTTCCCTATAGGCGCGGCCCGCGCTGGGAACGGGTAGGTTGCTTGAGCCTGTGGGTGACTGCAGGCCTAGACGAATGACTGTTCACGACAGAACCCGGCTTATCGGCTGACTCCATCGTGTTACCAAAAACCTCGCCAGTGATGGCGGGGTTTTTTTGTTTGCCCAGCGAAGCTGGCAAACCCGTCAGGCTGAAAGAAGCC
>JACUUC010000067.1 GCA_014859445.1 Bacterioplanes sp. | reverse complement strand
CTAAAGATATTCTCTGGTCTTATCGGTCAATTGGAGCAAGCAAAGCGCTTTGCTGAAAGGGCTTTGCATGAAAGCCATCGTAATCAAACAGATAACCCGAGCACACATGTTCATAAGCTTGTTCAGATGTTACAAAATCTAAAAAACTAGGTCTTTAAGTCAAGCTGACCGAGTTGTTTGGCAGAATTGTTGTGGATGTTTGGGGGTGATGGTTTTGGCCTGCCTTGCGGCAGGTGTCGCGGGCATGGCCCGCTCCTACAAGTGGCAGGGTTTTGCGGCCATGGCCCGTTCGTACATGGGTTGGTTGTGTTGGGGGCGGTGGTTTTGTAGGGGTTTGTTTTTGTAGGGGTTGGTTTTTGTAGGGGTTGGTTTTTGTAGGGGTTGGTTTTTGTAGGGGGTGGTTTTTGTAGGAGGGGGCCATGCCCCCGACAGGGATTTTTTATTTTAGAAAGGGATTTTTATGTTTGAAATTATGCATCACGGTGCGGTAGATGGGGTGACTGGGTCTTGTCATGAGCTGCGTTTGGCAAGCGGTGATTCGGTGTTGGTGGATTGTGGTTTGTTTCAGGGGGCGGAGTCGCTCGATCGGGAAACGGGTAATGAGGATTTTAACCGTAAGCAGATTGATTTTTCGTTAGACGGTGTGCGTGCTTTGGTGGTCACGCATTGTCATATTGATCATGTCGGGCGTATTCCGTTTTTGTTGGCGGCGGGGTTTGATGGGCCGATTTATGCAACAGAGGCGACGGCGCATTTGTTGCCACTGGTGATTGAGGATGCCATTAAGGTGGGTATTTCTCGTGATGAGCGGTTGATTCGGTCGGTGCTGGCGAAGTTGCGTTCGTTGTTGGTGGCGGTGCCGTACAAGCAGTGGTTTGCGGTGGCTGGGGTTGCTGGTTTGCGCGGTAAATTTCAGTGCGCTGGGCATATTTTGGGTTCGGCGTATGTGGAGTTTGATGTGGCGTTGGCGAAACCTTCGCAGCGGGTGGTGTTTTCGGGGGATTTGGGTGCGCCGTATTCGCCATTGTTGCCTGCGCCGAAAGCACCGTATCGTGCGGATACCTTGGTGATTGAGAGTACCTATGGTGATCGTGTGCATGAGTCGCGACGGCAGCGGCGGGCGCAGTTGCAACGTGTGATTGAGGCGTGTTTTGAGAATGGTGGCTCGGTGTTGATTCCGGCGTTTTCGATTGGGCGTACGCAGGAGTTGCTGTATGAGTTGGAGGAGATTATTCATCGGGTCGAGCGGGATTTGGCGCGCAAGGCTGGTCGCGGTGTGGGCCTTCCGGCCCAGTCGCAGGCATGGCCAGCTCTTACAGAGGGCGGTTCTGATTTTGTAGGAGGGGGCCATGCCCCCGACCGTGTGTCGAACAATGTGTGGGAGCATTTGGATATCATCGTGGATTCGCCCTTGGCCGCAGAGTTTACGGCCAGCTATCGAGCGTTAAAGCATTTGTGGGATGCCGAGGCGCGGCGCAAGGTGAAGGCGGGTCGGCATCCATTGGCGTTTGATCAGGTGTTAACCATTAATAGCCATGCCGAGCATTTGCAAACGGTGGAGTATTTACGCAAAACAGGTCGCCCTGCGATTGTTATTGCCGCCAGTGGCATGTGTGCGGGTGGGCGGATTCAGAATTATTTGAAGGCGTTGTTGCCCGATGAACGTACCGATGTGTTGTTTGTCGGGTATCAGGCGCGGGGTACGCCGGGGCGTGATATTCAAACCTATGGCCCGCGCTTTAGTCAGGGGCGGTCACCAGGGTATGTGGTGCTAGACGGCGAGCGGGTGGATATTAAAGCGGGCGTGTATACCTTAGGGGGTTACAGCGCCCATGCCGATCAGAAGGATTTGTTGAATTTTGTGAAGCGTATGCGGCACAAGCCGAAGCATATTCGAATTGTGCATGGTGATGATGCGGCGAAGCGTGAGTTGCAGCGTTTGTATCGTGAGTTGTTGCCAGAGACTGAGGTGGTGATTGGTTAGGGTGGTTTTGTAGGAGGGGGCCATGCCCCCGACCGTGGTGTTTTAGGTTGATGGGTTTGGCCTGCCTTGCGGCAGGTTTCGCGGGCATGGATGGTGGTTTTGTAGGAGGGGGTCATACCCCCGACCGTGGTGTTTTATCATTGGTGGTTTGGTGGTACATTATCTGGTACGTTATTTTGGGGGGGGTACTATGATTACATTGACTGCTACCGAAGCAAGAAAGACTTTTTTTGAGCTTATTAAGCAAACGAATCAGCAGCATGAAGTGATTGAGGTTCAGCATAAAAGTGGCAATGCGGTCATTATGTCGTCGGATGATTATGAAAGCTTGCAAGAAACGCTTCATTTGTTATCTCAATCGAATTTTAAAGAGGCGTTTGTGGAGTCCGTTGCACAGGCGGATGCGGGTGAGGTTGTTGGTTTTGATGAGGTGTTCGGAGAGCCTTTGTGAATCGCGAACGCTATCAGATTGAGTTTACCAAGCAGGCTCAAAAAGATGTGTCGAAGTTGACACCAAAATTGAAACAAAAACTGAAAGATATTCTTCGTCATAAAATTTCTGTTTCTCCTGAGCTGGGTAAGCCGCTGATGGGGGATTTGAAGGGTTATTATTCTGTTCGTCTCAGTTTTCAAGATCGTATTGTTTATAGAATTGAGCAGGGTCGCTGTGTGGTGTTGATTATCCGGGCAAAAACACATTACGGTGATTGAGAGGGCGGTGGTTTTGTAGGAGGGGGCAGGTTTCGCGGGCATGGCCGCTCCAACAAAGGTTGGTTTTGAAGGGCGTTAGTTTTGTAGGAGGGGGCCATGCCCCCGACAGGGAGGTTGTGTTGTCTGATTCGGCGGGTCATCGCCGTCTTCGTGTTGGTCGTTTTTCTCAACCCAATGGTATTTATTTGATCACCGCGGTGACGGTTAATCGTGCTCCGTTGTTTGCCGATTGGTCGGTGGGCTGTGCGGCTGTTCGTGCGTTTTCAGATGCTACGTTGTTGAAAAATTCGCAATTGTTGTGTTGGGTGTTGATGCCTGATCATGTGCATTGGATGGTGCAGTTGGGGCCGGAGGCGGATTTGTCGACGTTGGTTGGGGCGATGAAGTCATCGTCCGCTCGTTCGGTAAGGCGTTTGGGGGTTGATCAGGCTGTATGGGCGGCTGGGTTTCATGATCGAGCGATTCGTCGTGATGAGGATATTGTGGCAGCTGCTCGGTATGTGGTGGCGAATCCGTTGCGGGCGGGGTTGGTGCGGCGGTTTGGTGGTTATCCATTTTGGGACTCGGTGTGGGTTTGAAGGCTTTGGCCTGCCTTGCGGCAAGCATCGCGGGCATGGCCCGCTTATATGGACCCGTCCCAGTGTTGCAAGCTATTTC
>JACUUC010000066.1 GCA_014859445.1 Bacterioplanes sp. | reverse complement strand
GGGGGTATGACCCCCTCCTACAGTGTTTGGTTGTTTTTTGTAGGAGCGGGCCATGTCCGCGACCAGGCACGCTACCGCCCGAAGGTTTTTCGCGAGCATTCCTTGTAGTCGCTTCGGTTGAGCGGTGTTCTGCTCGGCTGTTTGTGCATGCCCAACCCTTAGGGTTTGTTCATGATGTCTTGCAGTGCAACGACGATGGCATGTTGTCGATTGAGTACATCGATCAGTACGATGGCGCGTTTGTCGCCGTCGTATTCGTGAAATATGCCATGGTAGTGCTTAAACGGGCCTTCGGTGAATTCGACCGTTTGCCCGGTTTCGTAGCTGGTTGAATTATCGGCGTTGTCGGTCTTTTGTTGCAAGTCGCCAATCAATAATGGGTCAACTTTTACCACTTGTTCACCAAACCGTAACAATCCACGCACGCCTCGGGTGGAGCGCAGTGTGCCGAGCAATGGGCTGTCGTCAGCGCATTGTAGGAATAAGTAACCGGGAAACAGGGGTTCTATTTTCTGTTGGCGTTGACCTTTGCTGATTTTTTCAACGATTAAGGTCGGTAAAAAGACGCGCCCGCCCTGATTCATCAGGTGTTCTTGGGCGCGTTTTTCTTGTTTCGATTTGCAGAGTACGACGTACCACGATTCGTCCATGAAACTCTCGTTTAATGCGTGAGGGTATCCAGAATGGCTTGGCAAGCATGGGCTGGATTGCTAGCCTGGGTAATGGGGCGGCCAATCACCATGTAGCTGACACCGGCTTGCTGCGCTTGTTGAGGTGTCATGATACGGCGCTGATCACCCTGTTCGCTGCCTTCGGGACGGATGCCGGGGGTTACTGTTAAAAACGGGGTGTGTTCGGTACGCCCTTGCTCTTGCGCGATGCGCTGAATCATGGCGACTTCGTGGGCCGAACAGACAACGCCATCGAGGCCGCATTGCGCCGTTAAGCGTGCCAGTCGTTCGACGTGTTGTTGTGGGTCGATGTCCAAACCCAGCTCAGCCAAATCACCGCGCTCCATTGAGGTAAGCACGGTCACACCGATCAATAGAGGCTTGTGTTGACGCTTTTCAATTTCGTTGCGTGCGGCATCCATCATACGACGACCACCAGAGGCGTGAACATTGACCATCCAAACGCCTAAATCGGCAGCGGCGGCCACGGCTTTGGCGCAGGTATTCGGAATGTCGTGAAATTTCAGGTCAAGAAATACGTCGAATCCTAATTGCTGCAAGTGTTCGACAATCGCAGGGCCGGAGCGGGTAAACAGTTCTTTGCCGACTTTGACGCGGCATTGTTGCGGGTCGAGTTGTCGCGCCATCTGTAAGGCGTGTTCGGCACTGGGGTAATCGAGTGCAACGACGATGGGTGAAGGGCCATTGCCTTCGAATAAGTGAGTCGGGCTAACCAGCGGGTTCATATATCTAATGTCGCCTTGGGTGTTGTTGCCACAAAAGGCCCCATGGTTGACCAGCTTTTGCAGCTAGGGCAACGCCATTCAGGCTCTTGCGCTTTAAATCCACAATGGTTGCAAACGAATTTGGGTTCGCTTGCGACGATGCGGCGCAGAATATCATAGAGCACCAACAACTGCGACTTCTCAAGCTGTAAGCGATGCTTTACAACCAACTCCACCAACGCCAAGAATCCTACGTTCGTTGGGTATTGGTAAAGCTCACGCAGTAAGTATTGAATGCCCGGTTCAACACCCTGCTGTTCCACCAAAGCGTGTGTTTTGGCGACTAACGCGGGCACAAACTGCGATTGTTTCCAGTGCTTTTCAAGATAGGTATCTAGGCCACTGATGTCGTGTATTTGTTGAAACGCGCTGACCATATTATCAATGACATGCACCGTCGCGTTGGCGTTTAATTCGATGGCGCGTAGATAGCAACGAATGGCTTCTCGTGGTTCGTTTTGTTGAAAGGCCATGTCGGCCAAAATGACCCAAGGTCGGGCATTGTGAGAGTCTATTTTTTGCGCTAACCGACAGAGTTTTTGTGTTTCAAGATAGGCCTTGTTGCGATGTGCGCATTCGGCCAATTGGCAAACGGCATGAGCCACACGATGTTGATTGCGCGTGCCTTGCAGGCGTTTTTGTTGGTAAAGATCGAGAATGTTTTGCCACTCGCCTTCTTCTTCGTACAGCTCTATCAAATATAAGCTGGCTTGATCGTAGATCGCACCTTTGCTGTCGAGTAATGTTTGCAGTAGATTTTCAGCTCGATCGTTTAAGCCCGCTCGGGCATAGTCGATGGCGAGTTCCAACTCGACGCGTTGTAAGGCGATTTTGTCGAGGTCGGTACGCGCAAATAAACTTTGGTGCAAATGAATGGCGCGTTCTACTTCGCCTTTGTCACGCAGGGTACGACCCAGTTTGAGGTATAAGTCCAGTGCATCTTGATTGATGCTGCGCACGTTCAGCAGCTGCTCGAGTGCGTTGTCGTTGGCTTCGGCCAGCAAGAATTCCATGCTGGGCACGTAGTTGACGGTTTCTTTCCGTCTTTTTTGTTTCGCGTAGCGGTAACCCAGTATCCAACCACTGGCCACGCCCACGAACAGCAGCGTAAAAACCAGACCAGATTCCATCATGGCAAGGGCTGTCTTAGGCGTTCTTGCGCCTCACTCAGTTGTTTTTCTAGTCGGCGACGGTGAAAGGCTTGTCGTATCAGCAGTACGGCACTCAACCCATAACCGATCAACAAACCAACAATCATGGCAACACCGAACCAAGCTGAGAATGGCAACGTCAGATAACTACCCCATAAAAAATCAACGCTGACGTCAAGGCTGTTAAAGCGAGCAAAGGCGATGGTATAGGCCAAAATGGCTAGGCTGATAAGGGCAATGATGACGAGTTTGATGGAGCGCATGTAAAAACCTCAGTGCTTGTCGTGCAAGCTGTCGTTGACTTGATCGCGCAGTTCTTTACCAGGCTTAAAATGAGGAACGAATTTTCCGTCTAGGTCGACGGCTTCACCCGTTTTTGGATTGCGACCTAAGCGAGGCGCGCGATAATGCAGTGAAAAGCTGCCAAAGCCTCGGATTTCGATACGTTCACCCGATGACAGCGATTGTGACATGGCATCCAGCAGTGTTTTTACCGCAAGCTCAACATCTTTTGGCGATAGCTGCGGCTGGCGACTGATGATTTTCTCGATTAGCTCAGATTTCGTCATTGCTCTTCCCTCCTTGAGTCCAGCGTATGGCAATAAAGCTAGCCAAATCATGCAGTTAGCCCAAATCTTTTGCAAGTGTTTTATTTTTGTAACAAAAAGCAAGAGGGTAAGGCATTTTTTTGTGTAGGAGCGGTGTTTTTCTGTAGGAGGGGGTCATACCCCCGACCAACGGTATATATTATTACGGCAATGCCCTGCCTGCGGCAGGGTTTCGGGGGCATGGCCCCCTTATATGGACCCGTCCCAGTGTTGCAAGCTATTTCGAC
>JACUUC010000036.1 GCA_014859445.1 Bacterioplanes sp. | reverse complement strand
GTACGGTTCTGTAAGAGGGATGAGGCGGCAACGCCTCACCCTACTTGATATGCACGGCGATTACTGACTGGTCTGACATCAACAACGGCCTAGCCCGTCAGGGCGAATGACGGTTGTTGTTCGCGTGCTAATAACCAGCGCTTGCGTTCACTGCCCCAGCGATAACCGCCTAAGTCGCCATTATGGCGAATCACCCGATGACAAGGGATTAATAGCGAAATGGGGTTTGCCCCACAGGCATTGGCAACGGCACGAACGGCATTCGGATGGCCAATCTGGTTCGCGATGTCGCGATAGCTGCGAGTGTCACCATAAGGAATCGTCAATAGCGCTTGCCACACGCGTTGCTGAAAGCTCGTTCCATGTTGAATGTCTAATTGGCAAGGTTGTGATTGCACGATAATGGGTAACCAGATTTGCCAGTGAGCACTGTCTTCGTGCGCCTCAAGACGTTGTGCCTGACAGCGGAGATTGGACAGTAATTGTTGTTCTGCTTCAACCTCGCTACTGCCAACCGTGATCGCAACAACACCCTGTTCGGACCACGCCATGGCAATGGCCCCTAACATTGACCAGCCAATCGAATACGTCAGCATGTGTTAGACCTTTCTGTGAATGCGATAGTCAATTATAAGAGCACAGATTCGATGTTTATGCAGCTAGCAACGTGTTAAGAACGGTGCATAGGTACTTGGGTTGATGTGAAAAAAAGTCACAAATGCGCTAAATGACAAGGGTATCTTGTCGGCGAACTTGTATAAATGCACTGTTTTGATGCTTGAGGTTTTCGCTGGCACTGTATAGGGTATAAAGCATGTGGTTGAATTTCGACCACGTATCACATACAGATAAAGGATGATGAGATGAAAAAAACGACTTTAGCTATTGCTGTTGCTTCTTCATTTGCTTTCGCTGGGATGGCGCAAGCTCAAGACTACCAAGTGGAAGTAGGTGCTTCTTATCTCGATATGGATGGCGATGAAACGATATTGATGCTGGATGCTACTTACTACCTTGAGCAAGTCAGTACGTCAGCAAAACCGTTAGCCGAAGTGGCGTTTTTAGGCCGTAATTCTAACCTATCCCTATCTTTTTCTAATTACGATGAAGCCGACGTGAATGGCTTTTCCTTCGATGGTGAATTCTGGTTTGATGATTTTTATGTGGCGGTTGGCTATGACGATGTCGATGGCGACAGCGATATTTCGGCGCGTTTAGGTTATATGCTACAGGATGGTGCATTGGTCTACGTCGGTATCGATGATGAAGAATTTGCCGATGAAAATACGTATATTTTGGGGGCGAAATACGTTGCCAATTTGGGCGGAAATTTTGTGAACCTTGAGGGTGAGTTGTTAACGAATGATGGAGATAATGCCATTGCCTTAGCGGCTGACTATTTTGTAAATCATGAGATGAGCATTGGTTTGCGTGTTGAAGAAAGTGATGTGAGCGGTGTTGATACCACTTGGGGCGTTGGTGCCCGTTATTTCTTCATGCCAAATATGAGTGCGGAATTGGAGTACACGACACAAGACAGTGCGAATACGATTGGATTCCGTTTAGCCGCGCGTTTCTAAATCATTCATTTCATTTTTGGATGTGCTCTGGTGCCCGCGCTTTGCGGGCATTTTTAATGGTATGGTTTATTATTGAATGGTGATTATCTACTGGAGGGTTCTGATGGCAATGGGTCGTCCCTTATTCACTGAGAGTGACGTGTCGCGCATTATTGAGATGGCGTGGGAGGATCGCACCCCGTTCGATGCCATTGAGCGCTTGTATGGCTTAAATGAAAGTGCGGTCATCGCCTTAATGCGTCGAGAAATGAAAGCGTCGTCGTTCCGTATGTGGCGTAAGCGTATGCAAGGCCGAACCAGTAAACATCAAGCGTTGCGGAATCCCGCGATTCAACGGGCTTATTGTGCAACGCAATACAAACCCAGATAGTGTTTTTCTGCTGCTTATTCGCATGACGCGCGCATTAAGCGATCATTGATGGCAAGCCATTCTTCTGACGTCGGAGGTCGCTCTAACCATAACTGACGATAGCCGTGTTGGTCGGCGGCATGCAGCGTTTGGTACAGAGCCTGTGCAAAGGAGAGCGCATTGTCGGGCAGCGTGTGTACCGAATGACGGTCTTGCAGCAAACCGATAAGGCGCGGAGACCACAATAGCAAACCGATGTCATCGTCAATTCCGTTATGGATTAATTCCACCAGTTCATCACTGCTGTATAAATGCAGGGAGGTGAGGGGTTGATAGTGCGCCTGCACATTACCTGGTACGGCCTCGTGGTGTTGTTGCGGGGCTTCAACCGGACGGCCTAAGACGTGTTCAATCGCGGTTCGACTAATCGGGCCCGCCCGTAAAATGCGAATTGAGCGTTCGGGTTGGGTGAGGTCTACGATGGTCGATTCCAGGCCAAATTCACAGGCACCACCGTCTAAAACGGCCGCAATTCGGCCTTCTAAACCAGCGATCACTTGCGCCGCCGAAGTCGGACTTAACGCCTTATAAGGATTCGCCGAGGGGGCGGCGACGCCGCTGTCGAGCTGTTGAAGTAACGCGAGTAATTGCGGATGCGCCGGTACGCGTAGGCCGATGCTGGGTAATCCACCGGTCACTTCGATGGGTACGTTGGGTGCTTTATGCAATAGCAGCGTCAGTGGGCCGGGCCAAAAGGCGTCAGCCAGTAGCCACGCTTCTGCGGGAATATGGATGGCCCATTCGGGTAAGTGTGCTGCGCTGGCCAAATGCACAATGAGTGGATGATTGGCAGGACGCCCTTTGGCGGTAAAAATTCCTCGTACGGCATCGGCATTGCGTGCATCGGCCGCTAAGCCATAGACGGTTTCAGTCGGCACTGCCACGCACTCGCCTTGTTGCAGTAATTGTACGGCTCGATTGAGATCGGTGCGGTTAAGGCCATCTAGCCATTCAGTTTGCATGTTGATTGTCATCTGTGAGGAGCACTAATGGCCGTTGAGTTACGTCATCAAAGGCTTAGTTTACATCCCAGAGGCAGGATGGATCTATAGAAGGGGTATCTGGATATACGATCACCAGCCTCACAATGGAGGCTGGTGATGGGTCAGTTACAGATCAAAACGATCCAGAGTCATCACTTTGTGCCAAGCGGCAACAAAGTCGTTCACGAAACGCTCTTGCGCATTGTTTGCTGCATAGGCTTCCGCCACCGCACGCAGTTCCGAATGTGCACCGAAGATTAAATCCGCAGGCGTGGCCGTCCATTTTAGCTCACCGCTGGCACGGTCATGGCCTTCGTACAAACCGTCGGTACTGGCTTTTGACCACTGAGTCGACATATCCAACAAGTTGACGAAGAAGTCATTGCTCAATGTGCCGGGTTTGTTGGTCAACACGCCGTGCTTAACGCCACCGCTGTTGGCATCCAGTGCACGTAAACCACCGACGAGAACGGTCATTTCTGGCACCGTCAGATTCAGCAATCGCGCTTTTTCAACCAATGCTTCTGCCGGAGCAAACAGACTGTCTGCACTGAAGTAGTTACGGAAGCCATCGGCTTTGGGTTCTAACACCGCAAACGATTCCACATCGGTCTGTGCCGCTGAAGCATCCATGCGTCCAGGCACGAAAGGCACCTTGACCGAATGACCAGCGTCTTTGGCCGCTTGTTCGATGGCCGCACCACCGGCTAAGACAATCACATCCGCCAGTGATACCTGCTTGCCACGACGCAATGATTTGTTGAAGTCTCGCTGTACTTTTTCAAGTGCAGTTAACACCGTTTGCAGTTCTTGTGGGTCGTTTACCGCCCAGTTGATTTGTGGCTCCAAACGAATGCGCGCACCGTTCGCACCGCCACGCATGTCGGTACCACGGAAGGTTGATGCCGAGGCCCAAGCGGTACGAATTAATGCCTGATTCGAGACGCCGGCTTTTAGGATGCTCGCTTTCAGTTTATTGATGTCACGCTCGTCAATTAACGCATGGTTAACTGCTGGAATCGGGTCTTGCCACAGTAGCTCATCGGCGGGAACACCATCACCAAGGTAGCGAGCTTTCGGGCCCATATCACGATGCGTCAACTTGAACCAAGCCATCGCGAACGCTTTTTCAAATTCCGCTGGGTTATCTAAAAAGCGTTTTGAAATCTCGCGATAAATCGGATCTTCTTTCAATGCAATGTCGGTGGTGAACATAATCGGCGCATGACGCTTATCGGGAATGTGCGCATCCGGTACTAGGTTCGCAGCCTGACCATTGGCAGGAATCCACTGGATATGGCCAGCAGGACTCTTTGTTTGCACCCAATCAAAGGCGTACAACCAGGTCAGATACTCCATCGTCCATTTCGTGGGTTGAGACGACCATGCTCCTTCTAAACCACTGGTGACGGTGTCTTCTGAATGGCCCTTGCCGCAGCTGTTTTTCCAGCCTAAACCTTGTTGTTCAATGGGCGCGCTTGCTGGGTCCGCACCAACGCATTTGGCCGGATCGTGAGCGCCGTGCGCTTTACCAAAGGTGTGACCACCGGCAATCAGCGCCACGGTTTCTTCGTCATTCATGGCCATGCGGCCAAAGGTATCACGAATTTCTAAGGCCGATGCCAACGGGTCGGGCTTACCATTCGGGCCTTCTGGGTTTACATAAATTAAGCCCATTTGTGTGGCGGCCAACGGCTTCGCCAGTTCACCGGTCTTGCTGTGACGTTTGCTGTCGAGCCATTGTTTTTCGGCACCCCAGTTCACCATTTCGGCTTCCCAGTCGTCTTCACGGCCACCGGCAAAACCATAGGTTTTAAAGCCCATGTCTTCGAGCGCGACATTACCGGCCAGTACCATCAAATCGCCCCAAGAAATGCTGCTGCCGTATTTTTGCTTGATCGGCCACAGTAAGCGACGCGCTTTATCGAGGCTGACGTTATCGGGCCAGCTATTGAGCGGCTCAAACCGCTGTTGGCCGCCTGCTGCACCACCACGACCATCAAAAATACGATAGACACCGGCACTGTGCCACGCCATGCGAATGAAGAATGGGCCGTAATGACCGTAGTCGGCAGGCCACCAAGGTTGGGAGGTAGTCAAGACGATGCGCAGGTCTTCTTTCAGTGCGGCCATGTCCAGCGTGGCAAATTCGGCTTTATAGTCAAAGTCGGCACCGTATGGGTTGGATTCGGCGCTGTGTTGACGGAGTGGCTGTAAGTTGAGTTGTTCCGGCCACCATTGGTAGTTGGCATTGGCCTCAGCCGCATAACTACTTGGTGCCATAAAAGACACCGCCAGCACGGCGGCTGCCAGTGTTTTTTTAGTGGTATTCAACATAATCGTATCCTTCTTGTGGTTAGCATCAACGATCGAGTCAGAGATCGCGCTTCGATGAGGTTTGCACAACGATACGACCATGAGTGGCAAGCACAGTACGTGTACAAAAAAACATCGATGCAACCAAGATAGACGGATAACGTGGAATTAGCTCATGAGTAATGACAATGAGAGTTATTGTAAAAAACTATGGGATGGTGTTTGGTAAGGCCTGAGATTTCCCGACACCTTTTATGGTAAAAATGTAACTATGACCATAAGAGGTAAATCATGGGTAAAGGTATCCGATATTCGGACGAATTTAAGCAAGAAGCAGTGAATCAAGTCGCGGTTCATGGCTACAGTGTTAATGATGTTGCAGAGCGCCTTGGTATCAGCACGTGACTGGAACGTTGCTGTAACTCGAAGACGCCAAGAGAGAATCATTCAGTATACGATTATCGAAGTGTCTGATTGTTGTCTTGTTTCTAGAAACAATGACAGATCTTAACGATCAATTTGCTCCAAATGTCCCGCCAGTTCGTTGATTTTTGATACCGTCTCTTTCACCAGCGCATCAATTTCATTACTGGCGGTTCTTGAGTGGGCGGCCAGATTGCGTACTTCGTCTGCCACCACCGCAAAGCCTCGTCCGAGTTCACCGGCGCGTGCGGCCTCGATGGCGGCATTCAATGCCAGTAGATTGGTTTGCTCGGAAATGCCATTGATCGTGTTGATAATATCAATGATGGTTTCGCTTACCGTGAGTACGCCTTTCATGGCTTCTTGTGTCTGACTGACGGCAATTTTACGGTCGGTGATGTCAATGCCGAACAGGACGTACTGTGTAATGTCGCCTTTAAAGTTTTTTAAGGCGCATAAGCGGGCATCGAGCGTGAGTCGTTTTTCATCCTGTGCGAGTTCGATTTTCACGGTGGTGAAATTTGCACTATTGAGAGCGTTTCTCTCGGTATCAGAAAGGTTTTTGAAGACGTGATCGGCAAAGGCTTGTACCGAACAAATACCCTGTAGCTTTTCATCCAGCAGTGCATTGCTGTTGATCACGGCCCCTGATTTTTCCACTTCGATTAACACCAGCGAGCCACTGATAGCATCTAATTTGCGCGTAAAATTCAGTGCCATTTGCTTCACTGAGGTGATGTTGGCCTGTACTGAAATAAAATGCGTTAGCTCATTGGCGCTGTTGAACACGGGGTTAATGGACAGCGATACCCAGTAAGGTTCGCCGTTTTTGCTGTAGTTTAAAATCTCATCATAAAACGGTTCGCGTTTGGCAATGTGCTGGCGAATACGCTGAATCGTATTGGGATCGGTTTCTTGTCCTTGTAAAAAACTACCCGGTTTTTTGCCTTTGATGTCGACTAGCTTGTATCCGGTTAAACGTTCAAATCCTTGATTCACGTAGTGGATTAAACCATCGGGGTTGGTAATGATCACCGCATTGTCGGTTTCGTTGGCAACCAATGACAGCATCTCGCGCTCTTCTCTGCGCAGTACATCGTCGGTGACGTCTTTGACAAAGGCGGTGTAAACGGTTTTGTCGCCCAGCTGGATTTTCGACAACGACAACTGTCCCCACAAAATAGAACCGTCTTTCCGTTCAATTTTGATTTCGCGGCTGGTGCCAACAATCTTGTCATGGCCTGTGGTGCGGTTGGCATTCACATAGCCATCGTGGTGCGCCTGAATGGCTTTTGGCACAAGCAGTTTGACGTTTTGCCCCATGACTTCGGTGCGCGTATAACCCCATAAACGTTCTGCTGCGGCATTAAAAAAGGTGATGTTGTTGTGTTCATCAATGCACACAATGGCATCTAAGGCTTGTTCCAGTGTTTGGTTGTTCATTTCGCGGATATTGCGTTCCGTGGTGATGTCTCGTACGAACGCAGTGTAGTATTTTTTGCCGCGCACCATGACTTGTGATAGTGACAGTTGAACCCATACCGCATGGCCGTCTTTATGCTGCAATTGCACTTCGCGGGAACTACCGACAATTTTATCCTTACCCGTTTGTCGGTGATGATTCACGTAGCCATCATGGTTGGGGCGTAGCTGAGAGGGGATGAGCATGGCCACATTTTTACCGATGACTTCATCGCGTTGATAACCCCACAAACGCTCAGCGGCGTTATTGAAAAACGTAATTTGATTCTTTTCGTCGATGGTGACAACGGCCATGATGGCTTGCTGTAGTGCTTGTTCTGATTCCGATGAGCTGAAATGAAACATGGTGAGTGCCTCGTGCTACTCTTCTTATACTGAATGTATAAGAAGAGTAGAACTGGTTCATAAAATTGCCAAAAAAAATGTCACCATTGCACTTTTTTGGCACTGTCGAAATTCATACGTTCAGGTTGCCAACCCGGTAAGTCGGGTATGACATCGGCCTGCCCATTGAGTGCGAAGTCGATGGATTGCCCACTACCAAGCAGCCGGAACAGAGCACTGCCGAGTTCGGCAAGGCTAAGGGAGATCGGCACGGTGACGGTTTGTTGTTGATTGCCATTCAGGCTCATGCGCCCGACATCGGCTTGCGCAAGGGCGCGCTGATTGGCGTTGAGTTGAAAGCCAAGCTGGTTGAGGGCAATGGCAAAGCGGTTTGGGTTATTCATATTCAGGGTGACGTTAAGGCGAACACGGGAAAAGCTGGTTTCGACCAATTGAACGCTGTCTAGGCTCACGTTGGGTAAGCGCGGAATGGGCAGTGTGTCGTTGAATTGAAAGGGAGCGCTGATCTCACCCAATACCGGCACATCGATACGAACATGACCTTGCAAGGCATAGGGCACTTCGTTCTTGCCACGTAAACCGCTGGCCGTGCGATATAGGGCTGCGTATTCCACCGTCAGTGGCAGTATGAGGTCGGCATGGCCGCGCGCGGGTAAAGTCATGCGATTGTCCGGTTGTGCCACGCTCAATAGGCGGTTGTCGTTAATCTGCATATGTAGGTCTAGCCCAGCACCCTGAACGGCAAACGGGTTTGGGTTATGAACGCGGACATGCACATTTAAGGTGATGGCCTGCAACGATATATCGGCGAAAGAAACCTGTGTCACGCTGGCCGTGGGTTGCTGTGCCTTACCAAGGCCTGACAGCGTGCTACAGCCAGGCAGCATGAACAGTAGGCTGATGACGGTGAGTTGGATGAATCGACGTGTTGTCATGGTATGTCCTGTTATTTACGTTCAAGGCGAAATAAATCGAGGCGACGATCTTTCAGGTTGGTGACCGAGCCTTCATTGCGCAGTATTTTTAGGCGCGATAAATCCAAATCCGAGAAGAAAATCATTTCGGTATTGGGGGTGGTTTCATTCAGTACCGCATCGTGTGGAAAGGCAAAGTCGGAGGGCGTGAATACCGCAGATTGCGCGTATTGAATGTCCAAGCTTTCAATGGATGGTAAGTTGCCCACGCTGCCACAGATGACCACGTAACACTCATTTTCTACGGCGCGCGCCTGAGCACAATGACGAACGCGCAAGTAACCGTTTTTGGTGTCGGTCCAAAACGGTACAAACAGTACGTCCATGTCGTCGTTGGCGAGCAGTCGTCCGAGTTCTGGAAATTCCACATCGTAACAAATCAACATGCCAATGCGTCCGGCATCGGTGTCGAATACGGCCAATTCGTTGCCGCCTTCAATGACCCAATCGCGTCGCTCTTGTGGCGTGATGTGTAATTTGGCTTGGCGCTCTAGGCTACCATCACGACGTAATAAATAAGCCACATTGTACAAACGTCCGTCTTCGCCTTCTTCCACCATCGAACCCGCAATGATGTTGATGTTGTAGCTGACAGCCATGCGCTGCAGCTCGTTGCAGAATTGCTCGGTAAAGGTGGCCAAGAAGCGAATGGCTCGAATGGGATCGGATTGATCGGTCAATCCCATTAACGGCGCGTTAAACAATTCGGGAAAGACAGCAAAATCACTTTGGTAATCGGACAGCGCATCGACAAAGTATTCCACTTGCTGCAAACAGGTTTCCACTGAATCGAATTCACGCATTTGCCATTGCACAGCGCCGACCCGCACTTGGGTGCGTGTGTTGTCCAGCACGCGGTCGGCGGGTTCGTAGAGAATGTTGTTCCATTCCAGTAGGGTTGCATAACCTTGCGAGCGCTCATCTTCGGGCAAATAACCGCGCATAAGACGCTTCACTTGGAAATCGTTGGCCAGCTGAAACGACAAAATGGGGTCGTGAATTTCACGCCGTGCGACTTGCTCTAAATACTCGGTGGGTTTCAGTTGGTTCGCGTACTCATGATAATTCGGAATACGGCCACCGGCCAAAATGGCGCGCAAATTCATCGAACGACAGAGGTCTTTGCGGGCCTCGTACAAGCGACGACCTAGACGGTGCCCACGATACTCGGGATCAATCAACACATCGAGTCCGTACAATGCGTCACCATCGACCACGTTGATGGCATGCATATGTTGATCAAATAAATGGTCGTATTTGTGTGGCTCGGAGAAGGTGGCGTAATCGACTAAGGCGCTGAGCACCACCGCGACCAAACGTTCACCGTCTTCGATGACAATTTGGCCGTCGGGAAAATGGTCAATCAAATGGTCAATCGTGGACTGTGGCCATGCACCACCAATGTCGTCGTAGACGTTATCCATCAAGACTTTTAACTTGGGATAATCGCTGTGTTGCAAATTGCGTAAATTTAACAGGGGTTCTTCAATGCTCATGGGAATCCTATGTTGACGAAGGCGTGTCGTTTTGCGCTTGAGTCACCGCGTTTGTGGTGGACACAATGGTAATGGGGAATGGGGCGGTATCGCTGCCGGCATACAGCGAACGATGAGGGAATGGAATTTCAATACCTGCGGCATCAAATGCTACTTTGACCTCTTCTTGTAGACTATTGCGTAGATCGCGAAAGTTTTCACGTTTAGTCCATACCGAAAATTGAATATTCAGGCTGGAATCGCCAAAGCCATTCAATACAAAGAGAGGCGCAGGTTCATCGAGGCACAGCGGGTTTGCGTCAGCAACGGCCATGAGTGTGTCACGAACGTGTTTGATGTTTTCTTTGTAGGCGACACCGATCATGAGGTCAAAGCGGCGTATGGGAAAACGAGTGAGGTTGGTCATTTGGCTTTTGATGAGGCTTTCGTTGGGTAGTCGGACAAATAAATTATCAAAGGTACGCAACTTGACCGATAGCAAATCAATCGATAGCACTTCACCGGTTGTTTCTCCGACTTTGATCACATCGCCCAGTTGAAAGGGTTTTTCGCCTATCAAAAACAAACCGCTGATTAAATTAGAAACAGAGGTTTGTGACGCAAAGCCAATTGCCACACTGAGCACGCCGGCGGCACCTAATAGCACTCCCAAACTGAAGCCAAGCTCTTTTAGCACGGATGCCAGAAACAGCGATAAAACGCCCCAGTATACTAAACGCTTCAACAACACCTGATGATGGGCACTGATGCTCTTGGTGACTTTTACGGTAAGTTTGGCCAACGTGTGAGCGATCAGCAATCCGGCCAATAACAGCAAGGTCGCGCGAAAGAAGGCTGCGACATGGCGGTGTTCCAGCAATGACAATAGTGAATCCATGAAATACTCCGCTAGTCGCCGAATATGCCGGTAAAGGCACGAATTAAGGCATGTTTTTCAAGAGTTTGACGGGGTGTGGCAATGCGTTTCGACGCGCCCGCATCGTTTACCACGGTTCGTTCAATCCTAAATTTTGCCAAGGGTTGTTCAGCGTGATGTTCCAGCGTTACCGCTTCGGTCCAGAGTGTGTGGTCGTCACGCTGAAACAAGGATAATAGCTGCACAGGTAAACTGACTTTGTCGATGCTTAGCATCTTTTTGTCGTGATTGTGAAGTGTAATCTGCGTGACGGCACGGTGTGGTCTAAGAGGGATCTCTGACAGTGCATGGCGCGCATGTGTTTTGGCCGCATAGCACAGTTCGCCTACTCGCGTGGATGGACCAAACCACGTATCCGATAAGCGCACAATTGGCCACTCTTGCGTGTCTAGGTCGTTGCCCAGTAACAGGCGCACACAGAGCGGCGTGCTGATGAAAAAGCAAATGCTTTCTCCGGGTGGAATGAAAACGGGTTGGCGTGTTTTTACAACCACGGGCCTATCCATTAAGCAGGGTTGTAAGCGAAACACTAAGGGTGCCTGTCGAAATACATAGCGTTGAAACGTCATATCCAGCGGTCGCTCGTCGAGCGGTTGGAATGACACGCAGTGTAATGACTCGTCGTCAGGATGACGTTGATGAGCAACCAGCCACTCGCTGGCCGTGCGCTCAAGATACAATGACAACGGGCCAATGGCCAAATGCCAACATACCGATTCGTTCAGCTGATGCGGTTGCCACCAGTCGGTCAACGGTTGTGATGCCAATGCACTGAGCTCGCTGATTGCCATGCCCGTACTCCTAAGAAAAGGTCGTTAACATAACAAGCCTAAGGTTGAAAAAGAATAGCTGTTATGTGCACCGATCGGCGACCACCCAGTGAGGAACCCCTTGCGCTTGCAAAAACAGTTCGGCGTCGCTGCCTTGCAGCATCGCCAGTGTTGGAATGGTATCTTGTTTATGGAATTAGGTTATTTGTCAGTACGTTCCGGCGGCTTTTAGTAATTCCACCAAGCGCTGTTCGGTGGCGGCACGATCGGCTAAGCGAAAGCCCATTTTGGTGTCGATGACTTGCCCTTTGTGATCAATGTAGTACGCCGTTGGCATGGCGCGCACATTGTACAATGGTGGAATGGAGGCGTTGCTGTCATACACAATGCGGAAATCGGCCGGTGTTGTTTCTAAAAAACGCTCGGCATCATCGCGCGACTCATCCACATTCACGGCCAAAATACGTAGGCCGCGATCCTTATAACGCTCGTGTAGCTCGTTCATAAACGGAAACGATTGGCGGCAGGGCGCACACCACGACGCCCAAAAATCCAGATACACCACTTGGCCGCGCAAGTCCGATAGCATCATGGTTTTACCCGACTCGGAATCGGTAAAACGGAAGTCGGGCGCAGACTGGGCCAGTGCAAACGATGAGAATAACAAGGGCAGCAGTATCGACCACATAGCCAACCAACGACGCATACACAATTCCTCAACCAATGATGATGAACCTGAATCATAGCGCAGTGGTTTGCGATGTATAGTGAACCAGTGCGCAATGTGGAGGAATTGGTCGTGTTAGCCAAACAGAAATTGCAGCCCAACCCCCAATAGCAGTAACGCGAACAGGCGCTTGAGCAAACGTGGCGGTAGCGCGTGCGCCAAACGCGCACCGAAACGGGCAAACATCATGCTGGTGATGGCGATGCCAACCATGGCGGGTAGGTAAACAAACCCCACGCTCCATTCTGGCAAACCGGGTTGCTGCCAACCAATGATCATAAAGCTCAAGGCACTGACGGCGGCAATGGGTAAACCACAGGCTGCTGATGTGGCTACGGCTTTTTGCATGACGACACTGCGCCACGTTAAAAAGGGCACCGTCAGTGTGCCGCCACCAATGCCAAAGATGGCCGATGCCCAGCCGATCACCCCGCCAGCGGCCGTCAGCCCCCATTGGCTGGGCACATCGCGGCTGGCTTTCGGTTTTAAATCCAGTCCCATTTGTAGGGCAATCACGATGGCAAACACACCAATGATGTTTTGCAGCATGGGGCCATTGATTGACGCTGCCGTGAGCGAGCCCAATACCGCTCCCGCGAGAATGCCGACCGTCATCCACATAAACACCGGCCACAAAACAGCGCCTTTGCGATGGTGCTCCAGCACCGAATTGATCGACGTAAACACAATGGTGGCCAGCGATGTGCCTACGGCCAAGTGAGTGAGAACCAGAGGGTCAATGCCTTGTGCTGTGAAGCTGAACATCAACACCGGCACAATAATAATGCCACCGCCGACGCCGAATAATCCGGCCAACACACCAGCGGCCGCCCCTAATACCAAATACAATAAAAATTCCATACACATTCCAATGGGTGACGACCTATTGCTGGTCGATGTTATGATTCGTCGCTGATGCTGTATGCCGTTATCTGAGTGATGAAATCAGGCGCTTAAACAAGCTCGCGCCGAACGATATCGGCACCGGCACTGAGCGCATGCAGTTTGCCTCTGGCAACGGTGCGAGGCAACGGCGCCATGCCGCAGTTGGTGCAAGGCATCAGCTTGTCGGCATCGACAAATTGCAGCGCCTTACGCAGAGTGGCAGCAACTTGTTCGGGGGTTTCAATAGCATGGTTAGCCACATCAATGGCACCGATCATGACTTTCTTGCCCCGAATCAACTCGATCAACTCCATCGGTACGTGCGAGTTTTGACACTCTAGCGAAATGATGTCGATGTTCGAGGCTTGCAGCTTGGGAAAAAACGCTTCGTACTGTCGCCATTCCGACCCCAGTGTTTTTTTCCAGTCGGTATTGGCCTGAATGCCATAGCCATAACAAATGTGAACAGCGGTTTCACATTTAAGCCCCTCAATAGCACGCTCCAGCGTGGCAATGCCCCAGTCATTTACTTCATCAAAAAACACATTAAAGGCTGGTTCATCAAACTGAATGATATCCACCCCCGCGGCCACTAGCTCTTTGGCTTCTTGGTTGAGGATTTTGGCAAACTCCCATGCCAGCTTTTCGCGGCTGTGATAGTGGCCATCGTACAGTGTATCAATCATGGTCATGGGGCCTGGTAACGCCCATTTGATGGGTTGATCGGTGAGCTGACGCAAAAAACGCGCGTCGTTCACGAATACCGATTGTGGGCGACTGACGGCCCCCACCACACTGGGTACGCTGGCGTCATACCGATCACGAATGCGCATTGTTTTACGCTGTTGAAAATCAACGCCATCCAAATGCTCAATGAAGGTGGTCACAAAATGTTGGCGCGTTTGTTCACCGTCGCTGACAATATCAATGCCCGCGTGTTGCTGTTCCTGTAAGGACAACCGCAAGGCATCCTGCTTGCCGTCTATTAACTCGTCATCCTGTAATTTCCACGGAGACCACAGCGTATTCGGTTCTGCTAGCCACGATGGCTTGGGTAAACTGCCCGCCGTTGATGTCGGCAATAACGTTTTCATGATAAATGACCTAATCCGGTTGCGGGGTTAAAGGGCGTGACGAGACGACCACTGCTCAAGCAGCGAGCGATACGGTTTCACGAAAAATTCCTCGGCAAACTTGCCTTGCTCGATCGCCAATCGGCTGCGTTCTTCGCGGTCGTAAACCACGTTGGTGGCGGAATAGTCCGGATTTTTCAGGTTCGGCTGGTAGCATTCACCGGCGGCCTTATGCGCATTGTAAATTTCGGGCCGATAGATTTTTTGGAAGGTCTCCATGGTGCTGATGGTGCTAATTAATTCCAGATTGGTGTAATCGTTCAATAAGTCGCCGACAAAATAGAACGCCAAGGGGGCAACGCTGCCTGTGGGCATAAAGTAGCGCACCTGCAAGCCCATTTTTTTGAAGTATTGCTCGGTTAATGACGAATCGTCCGGCTGGTATTCCACCCCGAGAACTGGGTGCTGGTTGCCTGTTTGATGATAGGTTTTGCTGTCTGACACACTCAAACAAATCACCGGCGGCTTGGCAAACTGCTGCTGGTAAACCTCGGAATGCACGAACTGCTGAAACAGCTTACCGTGCAAATCACCGAAATCATCAGGAATACTGAATTGCGGCTGATGCTTGTTGTGCTCCAACAGCAACACGCTGAAGTCATAGTCGCGGATGTACGACGAAAAGTTATTGCCGACAAGGCCATCAAGGCGTTGCTGAGTGTGTCGATCGACGATGTTCGTTTTCAGCACCTCAATGGTGGGGAGTGCCTCACCTTGTTGACTGGCGTTGATGTGCATTTCCACCGAGATAATATCAAGCTCAACGGCATAGCGATTACCGTTTGGGTTATCCCAATGCGCCAGCTCGTTAAAACGACGATCAATCATGTTCAAGGCATTGCGCAAGTTTTCTTGGCGTTGTTGGCCACGGGCTAAATTGGCAAAATTGGTTGTGGTGCGGGTATTTGCAGAGGGCTGATAGTGCTCATCAAACACCGTGCGCTTAATGGCGAACGTAAACTCATTGTTCATGGGGTCGGTATCCTATGCGTGCGATCTGCACTGAACTGGTGCTGCGTTCAGTGCGTTGAATGTCGGTTTGCCTCTTGAACGGTATTGACTGATTTATCCAATATCAAGAGCAGGGGATACTGTAGGTGAAGTTAATGATGAGATAAATTGATATTATTTAATCATTCTATTAGTTTATTTCATGACATTGACGAGCAGCGGTTGCGAGAGAAGCGTCGTCTTCTTCACGTATCACGGCGGAACATTATGGAACCTGTGCTCAAGCAAGATAGAAAAGCCGTGATTTGCATAGACAAGCGTTCTTAGTTTATCAGGCAAAAACATGCTTAAGCGCCTGATCGATGATTTGTTCTCTTTCCTCGGGCTGGTGTGGATGCGCCAACAACCCTTCAATGACATAAATCAGCAGCTTCGCATCAAGCAGTGCTTCGAGCGGATTCACGCCGGCATTGACCAGCTCTGACACCGACAGTTGCTCGACCATGGTATGAAAGCGATCGTGCCAAGCCTGTATTTTAGGTGAGTGACTGACGCGAGAATGGACGTCTGTCATCAGTGAGCCGGAGCTTTCCACTTGAGCAATTAGGCTCAGCAGCTTGGTTCTGAGTGGTTGCTCTCGTTGCTCGCTTAATTCTTTCATGGCCTGTGCGACCACTCGATTCAGTACCGAAATCAGAACGTCGTCTTTATTTTCGAAGTACCAGTAAATGGTATTGGCGGCGATTCCTGCGGCTCTGGCAATTTCGGCCATGGAGGTGTTGTCGTAGCCCTTTTGCTTCAGCAGTGCCATAGCGACAAACTCAATTTCTTCTTTTTTAATCTTCGTTTCCAGATGACGTTTGTTACGGGGCAAGGGCAATCTCCTGCAAGGCGGGTGTTGAATTGAGTCGTTGATTGACATTCAAGATACAATCATATTATCTTGAATGCCATTCAAGAAATATAAAAAACGCTCACTGAACAGGCTTAATTACATGACACCATTGAACAGCCAGAAAGGCTCATTTACCCATCAGCACGTCCGCTGCGCAGCAACCCTGCATCAACCCCGCGATGCCGGTGCGTCGCCTTGTCCGACCATTCTGATCGTGCACGGTTGGGGAGCGACCCAACTGACGCTGGTGACTAACTACATCACCGCGTTCAACAACGCTGGGTTTTGTGTGGTTACTTTTGACTACCCAAGTTGGGGAGACAGCGAAGGTCTGCCACGCAACGTCATCAGCCCGTGGCAGCGCGAAAAAGTCGTCGAAAGCGCGCTGGCCTATACCAAGTCACTGCCAGAAGTAGATGCGACCAACATCATCCTATGGGGTAGTTCATTCGGTGGCGGGCATGTGGTGCGGATTGCCGCAGAACATCCGGAATTACGCGGCGCGATTGCTCAGGTGCCAATGCTGGATGGTTTGCTTGCGGTGAATGCCGTGCCGCTGACCCGCATGCTGCGCTTTGGTGTCGATATTTTGAGGGATCTGCTCAACCCGTTCGGCACCCGCTATGTCCCGATTATTTCTGAGGCTGGTGGCTACTCCTCGATGGATCGCGACGGTGCTTGGCGCGTAGAAGAATGGATACGAGCCAACCTGAAACAACAGAACGATAATCGTGTCGCTGCAAGATCACTGGCGACAATGGCGTTTTATCGCCCACTCAAATACTTGCGGAGCATTCAGATCCCAACTCTCATTATTGGCGCCACACGCGACACGGTTGCACCATTTAATGAAGCGAAAATACGACAAGCGTCCTCGGATGCTGTTGAAATTCATACCATCGATGCAAATCACTTCGACCCCTATCTAGATCCGTGGTTTGAGGAAAATATTAGGCGTCAACTTGAGTTTGCCATCGGGTTATTGCACGCAGCAAATAAATAACTGGCACAGAGCAGGTCGCGGCTAGGTAATACTCGTAATGCTTATACCATCGGTGTAGGCATAATAAACGGCAGCAGTAGAGCCGCGATCAAAAAGTGTATACAATGCGCGTTCTTCGTCTAGCCCCCTAGACAATAGATAACCGCCCGTAGCTCAGCTGGATAGAGCGTTGCCCTCCGGAGGCGATTTACTGCTCAACATTTAGAGTAAATAACGTAACACTAAATTGCATCTAATTGATTTAAAATAGAATTTTTTAAAATCGATCTTGGTTGATTAAATCTATTAAGGTCATTTTCGGGTGACCAGGTCTCAAAAAAATCAAATATTTATGTGCAAAAATGCACATAAATGATAGCTGCCCTCAGTTGCCCCAGATATTTTTGTGACGATTGCATCGTAGCGCTCAGCAAACCCCATCTAGCAAATTTATATTCCACGCCAATAGTGTTTTTTACTGTTTCTAGCTGTTTTATTAGTGTTTTTAGCTGTTTTTTAGTGTTTTATTAGTGTTTCTAGCTGTTTTGTAGTGTTTTTTAACGTGAGCGCTCAGCCAACCCCATCTAACATTTACACCAACCACCCAGTAACCTTTCCTTCACAATCACTCCCGCGAAGGAAACATCATGAACAAATCCCAGCACTGGCAAGGCATCATCGAGCAATGGAAAGCCTCTGGGCTAACTCAAAAACAGTTTTGTTCCGATCGTCAGATAAAAATCGCAACGCTGCATTACTGGATTAAAAAATGCCGCACGGCCGAATCCATTACCGTTGAGCCAACATTTCTTCCGATTCGCCCTGTTTCTGAATCAAATGTCATCGAACTACGCATTGGCGGTGCTGTTGTCCGGCTTGCCATTCAACAACTGCCTGACACCTTACTGGCATTGCAGCACACAGGCTTGTTGCATGCTTCGGCCTGAACGCACAGCACAGGCCTACCTGTATACCGGCGTGGTGGATATGCGTAAATCCATCGATGGTCTGGCTTTGCTGGTTGAGAGTACGATGACGTTGAACCTGATGCAGCCAGCGCGTTGTTATTGGCGAAGAATGCAGCGAACAGCTGGACATCATACCGGCCAAAATCCAGGTACTGGTTCATGCACGCAAAAAATACGCCTGCCCAGCGTGTGAAGAAGGCGTCTTAACGGCGAAACTGCCAGCGCAGCCTATCCCAAAAAGCAACGCAAGCCCTGGCTTACTGGCGCACATCGCCACGCAAAAATACCAAGATGCTTTACCGCTGTACCGACAAGAGCGCATTCTGGCACGCAGTGGCATCGAGATTCCACGCAGCACGCTTGCGAACTGGATGATCAAAGCCGGAGAGCTGATACAACCGCTGATCAACCTGCTGAGCGAACAGCAACTGAACTACCCTATACAGCACTGTGATGAAACGATCATCCAAGTGTTGAACGAACCGGGTAAAAATGAAACAGGCATCACCCAATTAGGGTGCTGGGCACACGCACGTCGCAAGTTTGTTGACGCGCAAAAGGCAACACAGATAAAAGGCAAACAACAGAAAAACAAAAGTGGTAAAGCGGATCTGGCCATCAGCTACATTGCACGGTTGTACGCCATCGAAAAAGACATCAAAGACCTTGAACCGAGTGATCGCTACGCCATACGTCAGCAGAAAAGCGTACCGTTACTGAACCTCATTAAAGAATGGACAGACAACAGCCTGCACAAAACCTTACCCAAAGGCCACCTTGGCACGGCGCTGAACTATCTGAATAAAAACTGGGAAAAACTGACGGTCTATACCCAAGACGGTCGGCTAAACATCGACAACAACCCAGCAGAAAATGCCATCCGACCGTTCGTGATCGGCATAAAAAACTGGTTGTTCAGCGCCACAGTGCAAGGCGCAACCTCAAGCGCCAATCTGTACAACTTGATCGAAACTGCAAAGGCCAATCAATTAGAACCGTACAGTTACCTGAGACGGGTCTTTAAAGCATTGCCGCTGGCCGGCACGGTTGACGATATTGAAGCGTTATTGCCGTGGAATATGAATGTGCTAGATGGGGTTTACTGAGCGCTTACATAGTGTTTACATTATTAGTTCTTTTAACTATTATTTGCGCATTTTTCGAATACACCACTGCTGGTGCTATTGACTATGGATAAAAACTACAAGGATTACAATGCCAATTATTGCAAAGCGAAAACTAAAACAACTACTTGCTATATTTGCGATTCAAACGCTGCTAGTTTCTAATCAAATTAGTGCTATCGAATATATGGATGTGGTTGGTAGCGATGGGCACGATTTTATCTTTACTGGCGTGAATGATAGCCGTGTCGTATCGGGTGCAGGTAATGATTTTATTGTTGGCGGCGGCGGTAACAATACTTATGTCGTTAGCAAGGGTGATGGTCATAATACAATTTACGAGTTGGCTGGTACTAATGTTGTTGAGTTTGATGCCAGTATAAACTTTGCTGATGTTGCTAGTGGCCTAACCAAATCGGGTGATGATCTAGTGCTCTACATTGGCCAAACTGGCCAAACTTTAACAGTTAAGCATTTCTTTTCAAAGCGCGACACAGTAGCGCAGTTTCGCTTTAGTAATGGTCAGTTGTTAAGTGCCGCGCAGTTACTGAGCGCCTTTGGTCTTGACACCCCTACTGTAGTGGGGCAGGTACCTCAGTTAACTACAGCTCAGGTACCTGATGTCGAGTTAATCGGTACCGCAGATGCCGATGTGCTTATTGCACGACATGGAACTTTACGGATGAAAGGTTTTGCAGGCAACGATATTTTGGTGCCACGTGGACCTGCGGTCACCATGGAATTTGGTATGGGCAGCGGCAATAACCTCATTGTTGCCTACGAAGGTGATAATACTGTTTTATTCAGTGCCGATGTCGGGTTTAACGATATCGCTATGAACTTACGCCGCAGCGGCGATGACTTACAGCTTATAAACGGCCGAGATGGCAGTCAGGTTCATGTCTTTCAGTTTTTTAGCAGAGCCAATACCATCTCACGCATCCGCTTTGCTGCTGGGGGTGAAATTAGTGCCAGCCAGATATTTGGCCTATTTGGCGTTGCCGCGCCAGAGCAAGTAGATCAGTACTTTATGGTAGCACCGGGGGTCAGTTTTGATAACAATGACCAAGCTTCAGGAGGGCAGGGAGCTGATAACGGCACAGATACAGGCACAGATACAGGCACAGATACAGGCACAGATACAGGCACAGATACAGGCACAG
>JACUUC010000035.1 GCA_014859445.1 Bacterioplanes sp. | reverse complement strand
AGGCTTCTTTCAGCCTGACGGGTTTGCCAGCTTCGCTGGGCAAACAAAAAAAGCCGATCAGTATCAACTGATCGGCTTTTGTTCTAACAGCACATCTTATTTGTTAGTGAACTCTGGGTAAGCTTCCATACCACACTCAGAGATATCCAAGCCTTCGTACTCTTCGTCTTCGGCAACACGAACACCGAACAAGGCTTTGATCACAAACCATACCGCCAGAGAGGCTAAGAAGGTCCAACCAAAGATGGTTAACGCACCCACAATCTGACCGATGAAGCTGGCATCACCGTTGGTGAAAGGAACCACCAGCAAACCAAACAGACCTACTGTACCGTGTACAGAGATCGCACCGACTGGATCGTCGATTTTCAGTTTATCCAACGTCAGGATTGAGAACACCACCAACACACCACCAATCATACCGATTAATGTGGCAACGAATGGAACCGGTGTATCAGGACCCGCTGTGATGGCAACCAAACCAGCCAATGCACCGTTCAAAGCCATGGTCAAATCCGCTTTGCGGAACAACAAGTAACCCACGAGCAATGCACCGATCAAACCACCTGCCGCAGCTGCATTGGTGTTCATGAACACAATGGCAACATCGTTCGCATCACCGGCACTGGCGACCGCCAAGACAGAACCACCGTTGAAGCCGAACCAACCCATCCACAGAATAAACGTACCTAAGGTAGCCAGCGGTAAGTTGGCACCAGGAATAGCACGCACTTCACCGTTAGGGCCGTATTTACCTTTACGAGCTCCCAGCAACAATACACCCGCTAACGCTGCTGCTGCACCCGCCATGTGAACGATACCAGAGCCAGCAAAGTCAGAGAAACCAAAATCATCCAGTGAATACAAGCCGAAAACGGCTTCTTCGCCCCACGTCCAACGACCTTCCATTGGGTAGATGAAACCTGTCATAACGACCGCAAACAACAGGAACGACCACAATTTCATGCGCTCAGCCACGGCACCCGATACAATAGACATAGCCGTTGCAACGAATACGACTTGGAAGTAGAAATCGGCAGACGGTGCATAACCTTCGCCATCCACTTCGCCCAATCCGGTAATACCACTTAAAAAGAAGTTACCCGTTTCTGGGTACATGATCGCGTAACCACACACTAAGTACATGGTGCACGAGATAGCAAACAGCGCGACGTTTTTGGTTAAAATTTCGGTCGTGTTCTTGGAGCGAACCAGACCCGCCTCGAGCATGGAAAAGCCAGCGGCCATCCACATAACTAATGCACCGCACACCAACAAATAAAAGGTATTGAGTGCAAACTGAAGTTCAACAACTTGAGTTTCCATAAGAAGCCCCCCGCATCAGGCTTGATAATGTATGGATGAAACGTGTGTTAGATTTGTTTAGATCGCGTCAGCGCCGGTTTCACCGGTACGAATACGAATAACTTGCTCTAACGAAGTCACAAAAATTTTGCCATCACCAATTTTTCCGGTGTTGGCCGCTTTGGTAATCGCTTCAATCACTTGCTCAGCAAGCGCATCGTCAACCGCCACATCAATTTTTACTTTGGGCAGAAAATCCACCACATATTCAGCACCACGATACAGTTCGGTATGACCTTTCTGGCGACCGAAGCCTTTCACTTCAGTCACGGTAATGCCTTGTACACCAATCTCAGATAGGGCTTCACGCACATCATCGAGTTTGAATGGTTTGACCACAGCAGTAATGAGTTTCATAGAAAACTCCTTTGTTCAGCGCTAAGGAATTAAGGTTTATCAATAGCCCGTGCGGGGGCACGGACTATTGTATGCTTTTTAGAAGTTAATAGGCAGGCTGTAATTCACCTGGAACAAGGTTGAATCATTCAAATCGGTGTCAGAGCCCTGATCAACAATCTTGCTCAATACGAACGAAATGTTGTCGTTGTAGGCATAAGACAAATCTAAGTGAGTGTAGTTATCACTATAGTCACTTCCTTTTTCATCACCGTCGCTGAAACCAACCAAGGCACCAAATGCACCAAATTCAGCACCCAAGGTGTAATACACATATATACCTTCTTGGTCTTCCGTCACTGGCACACTGGCGGAGAAGCTGAAGCTGTCATAACCCAAGCCCACCGTTACTTCGCCCCAACTATCCAAACTCATTGTCTTATCAGCTGGATACATGTACGCCAGGTAATTGATGTCATAGCTGAATGAACCGGCTTCGCCACCAAAACCAAAGTACGCGTTGTACTCATTTCCAGCAGCGGTATCACCCGATGCCGCCCAAAAGCCTGCATAAGCACCGCTTTCATGTTCATAATCCACAGTACCTGCCACCAATGCCGCACCGCCCATATCAAGACCACGGAAGATGTATTTGTTGGCCAAATCGACCGCCACAGACACTTCCGCTTGAGCAGCGCTAACACCGGTTAAACCAGCAGTCATAACAGAGGCTAACGCGATCGCTTGAGATAGTTTTTTCATGCTTCTCTTCCTTTCATACGTTGTAATAATCAATCATTTTTAAGTGCCAAATACTGAGATTGTCGGTACTGGCTATTGTGATTGGGTTATTGCATCGGATGTGCCAACTTTGAAAAAAACCGGAAATGGCGTTTTTTTGAGCGAAAAAGCGTGAAAAATGCGCATTTTTGCGCACACGCTGGTGCGCCCGAACGAAAAGCGCACAATCCCGGTGCATATTCAACAAACCAGTCCGCACCAACAACGAGCGTAAATCGAAAGAGAGTCCTGAAACGGGGCGTGCTAAGCTAGCCGCTATTAATAGGCAAAACCATCTAACGAAGAGAGCGTCATTATGAAGCCCAGTGACATCAAGCAACATTTGGATCAGCTACTACAACAAAGCCCATTTGCTGGGCTAGGGAACGACATGCAACAGATGTTGCACGCACGCATACAAGCCATGCTGTTGAACATGAATCTCGTCACGCGGGAAGAATTTGAGGCACAAATGGCCGTTTTGCAGCGCACTCAAGCAAAACTCAGTGCACTCGAAGAAAAGTTAGATACGCTGGAAACGAGTTTGAATGTAGCGACTACCGAATCGGAATCACATCAGCACGATTGATTGCTGCGCCTTTTTGCAAGTACGCAATGAAGTCAGCTTCAGGCATGGGTTTGGCCCAATAATAGCCTTGCCCTTCATTGCACCCCATGGCACGCAGTTGCAGTAATGTCGCCTCGTCTTCGATGCCTTCGGCTACCGACACCAAACCAAGACTGTTGGCCAATTGAATAATGGCATGCACCAAGGGCTGATCACGACTCGACACACACAGCGATGAGATAAACGACTTATCAATCTTTAAGCGCGTTGCATTAAAGCGACGCAAATACCCAAGATTCGAGTAACCCGTCCCAAAATCATCAATAGCCAGGGTGCAACCTAATTGATGAATAGAATGTAATTGCTGCTGAATGGTATCGCCTTCACCAATCAATAACGATTCGGTTAACTCCAGCTCCAATGCCGTCGCCGCCAACTTAGAGTCTTGCAATGCTTGCCGCACATGCTGCTCTAACAGTCCATCGCGGAACTGCACGTAGGACACATTGACCGCTACGGTCACCTCCGTTAAACCGAGCTCTTGCCAACGAGCACACGCGGCACAGGCCTCTTGAATGACCCATGCGCCCAATTCGGAAATAAACCCACTGCTTTCGGCTAATGGAATAAACTGATCGGGATAAATAAAACTGCCATCGCGTTGCGGCCAGCGAATCAAGGCTTCTGCGCCAATCACACGACCGTCTTCGATGTCGAGTTTGGGCTGATAGTACAACTCAAAGCGCCGATCTTTGAGCGCTTGGCGCATACTTTGTAGCATATTGAATTTATCAATATTGATGCGATCCAAATCAGGATGAAAAAAGCGATACGTATTGCGGCCATCCTGCTTGGCTTTGTACATGGCCATATCCGCATGACGGCACAGTGCGGTAAATTCTGTGCCGTGCTCGGGCGCAAAAGCAATGCCAATGGAGGCAGAAATCTCGACCTGCATCTGGCTAATGAAAAAGGGCTTCGTGGTTTTTTTAATCAATTGCTCCGACAACTGCATAATCGCATCATCACTGTGTGCATCGGTTGCGACAAGTAGCAAAAACTCATCACCACCAAAGCGACACAACACGTCATGAGGGCGTAACAACGACTGCAAACGCAGCACCAGTTGTTGCAGCAGCAAGTCACCCGCCGAGTGTCCCAATGAATCATTCACCGGTTTGAAATTATCCAGATCCAAAAACAACACCGCCAAACGCTGATGTTGCTGCTGACTGCGATTTTGTGCCCGAACAAAAAGCTCCTCGCAATAACGTCGATTAGGCAAATCCGTCAGCTGATCATGGTTAGCCAAGCGCGCTATGGCGGCTTGCGTTTTGCGCACCCGCGCATTTTCCGCTTCCAGCGATCCCATCAAACGACGAACATCACCAAACAACAAAAACACACTGAAACCTGTAACCAACAAAATGACATTGGTAAACACCACGTGCTTGGCCTCCACCGGAGGTATCACCGGCACTAAAACACCCGTAATGGCCCAGTACGCCAACAAGCTGCAATAGCCGACAATGAAAAACAGCAACGAGAATAATAAACGGCCACTGCCAACAATGGCCGCCAAGACCAACAACCCGGGATAACCCAGTACAGCCAAATCCCGAATGCCTGCCGACAGATACGCCAAGGCCGACAACATCAGCGTAATGGTCCATAAGAAAAGAAACGCCGCCGCGGTGGCATGACCCCGATACGCGACCCAACTGGCCATGGTCAGCCCAGTACAGCCAAAGAACAAAATCGTTTGCGTCGTGCCCGTCGCTACCCACATGGCCACCAGCAAACCGACCAAAGTAAAGGTAATAACCTGCAATAAACGCGTTGCACTCAAGGCGGTGAGTGCTGAGGAAGAAACGACCGCTGGCGATTCGTTTGACATAAAGATGGACACCTATTCTTTTTTATTATCATCCATTAACTACTCTAGCCCCTCTCGACCAAAATAGCGCGCCAGCATGGGCGATTTTTTGTTTCAAATTGTGAATTGCCGTCCTATTGGGTAAAAAGCAAGTTACGAAGTCACTTCACACAAAGACACCACTACACAACGGAACGCATCCTCAACAGCCTAAATCATGCAGGTAATGAATTAAAGGCCATTAAAACAATGCATTTAATTTATTATTTAATTCCTCCTACACTGAATCCAACGTCAATAATCGTCGCAAACCCCAAGGAGCGAGCGTATGGATTTTCAACATTCCGCTAAAGCACAAGATTTTATCAAACGCGTTAAGGCGTTTATGAAAGAAGAAATCGAGCCGGTCGAAGAAGCCTACCTGCGCGAACTGCACAGCCTGGATAACAAATGGGTGGTGCTGCCCATCATCGAAGAGCTGAAAGCCAAAGCCAAAGCCGCAGGCCTATGGAATATGTTCTTGCCCGACGAGCATTACGGTGCGGGTTTAAGCACGCTGGAATACGCCGCCGTTGCCGAACTGACTGGTCGCTCCTTCATTGCCCCAGAGATTTTCAATTGCAACGCGCCGGACACCGGCAATATGGAGGTGTTGGAAAAATACGGCACCCCAGAACAGCAAGAACAATGGCTTAAGCCGCTGCTGGCCGGTGAAATCCGTTCTGCCTTTTGCATGACCGAACCGGGCGTGGCTTCCTCTGATGCCACCAACATGGAAGCCACGGCCATCGTCGAAGGCGACGAGGTGGTGCTGAATGGTCGCAAATGGTGGAGCACGGGCATTGGTCACCCGAACTGCAAAGTGGGCATTTTTATGGCCCTGACCAACCCCGATGCACCACGCCATCAACAACATTCGATGGTGCTGTTTCCGTTCGATGCGCCGGGTGTCAAAATCGAGCGCATGCTGCCGGTGTTCGGTTACTACGACGAACCTTACGGCCACGGCGAAGTGAGCTTCACCAATGTGCGCGTGCCGGCCTCGAACATCATCGCGGGGCCCGGTCGGGGTTTTGAAATCGCCCAAGGGCGCTTAGGGCCAGGCCGCATTCATCATTGCATGCGTTTGATCGGCATGGCCGAAAAAGCACTGGAACTGATGTGCATTCGTGCCGCCAGCCGAACGGCGTTTCATAAGCCGCTGATGAATTTAGGGGGCAATCGCGACATCATCGCCAATGCGCGCATGAACATTGAACAAGCACGTCTGTTGGTATTTAAAGCCGCGTGGATGATCGACAAGGTCGGCGCTGCCGGTGCCATGAGTGAAATATCCCAGATCAAAGTCATCGCTCCCAACATGGCGCAACAGATTATTGATGCCGCTATGCAAATGCACGGTGGCGGTGGTTTATCCGATGATTTACCGCTCACTGGCTTGTTCACTGCCGCTCGCGCGTTACGCTTGGCTGACGGCCCTGATGAAGTGCACCGCGGCTTGATCGCCAAAATTGAACTCATGAAATACAAGAAATACATGAACGAGGCGTAATGCCGCTGAGCGCAATGCGGCACATTTGCCCCTTAACAGGCCAATCGTTACAGAATAATAATCAGCAACGGCCACTAAACCCGTTTGCTCGCGAGGATACTGCATGAAAAAAGTACTGATTACCGGTGCGGCCAGCGGCCTAGGTCGCGCGCTGGCATTACGTTTTGCCCAGCACGGTGCCGATATTTGCATTGCCGACATCAACATGGAAGGCGCCGCAGAAACACTCGGTTTGGTCGAACAAGCCGGTGGACGCGGTTGGTTGTATGAACTGGACGTGCGCAGCGAAGCCAACTGGAACGCTCTGCGCGATGAAGTTGGTCAACGCTGGCAGGGCATTGATGTGGTGGTGAATAACGCCGGTGTTGCTACGGGGGATCGTATTGATGCGGGCGAATGGGCGTGGTGGGAATGGGTCATCGACATCAACCTAAAAGGTGTGGCGTTAGGTTGCCGCACCTTCACGCCGATGATGAAACAGCAAGGCCACGGTGCTTTTTTGAACGTGGCGTCACTCGCCGGTTTGATGGTGGCGCCGTCGATGGCTTCATACAACGCCACCAAAGCGGCAGTCGTGGCCATTTCGGAAACCATGCACTTCGAGTTGCAACCTTATGGCATTGGCGTGACCGCGTTATGCCCGGGATTTTTCCGCACCAATCTCAATCATGGGATGAAAACCTCCGATCCCGATATGTTGAAGTTTGTGGATAAGGTCTTTGCCGCATCGGCACTCGACGCCGCCGACATTGCCGACGCGGGTTATCAGGCGCTGCAGCGCAATCAATTGATTTGCAATCCGCACCCAGTCGGGCGACGTGCGTACTTTGTGAAAAAATACCTGCCTTGGCTCTATCGCAAACACGTGTTAAAAATGGCCAACGCGTTAAAACAACGCGAAGATCAACGCAACGCCTTTAAAGCCGGCGCCGATCAACCACTCGGACGATAAGGACAACGCATGAGTAATGGAACATCGACGGCGTTTATTGATGAAGCCAAAGCCTTACGTGACAGCGATGCCTTTGACGTGAATGCCGTGCACCAATGGCTACGCCAGCAAGGTCATGACTATGGCAATGCCCTGCCCGAGGTGAAACAGTTCTCTGGCGGCGCATCAAATCTGACCTATCACCTGAAGTATCCTGAGCAGTTTCAGCACCATGACTTGATTTTGCGCCGTCCTCCGGCAGGCCATAAGGCGGCCGGTGCGCATGACATGCAACGTGAATACAGCATCATGGCGCGACTCAAACCCGTCTACCCGTTTGTGCCCGAAATGATCGCGTTTTGCGACGATCACAGCGTCATTGGCAGTGATTTTTACATCATGGAACGAATGCGCGGCATCATTCCCCGTGGCAATTTACCGCGCGGTATGACACTCAGCAAAGCGCAGGCGCGCGACTTGTGTCTCTCGGTGTTCGACAAACTGATCGACCTGCATCAGGTCGATTATCAAGCCAATGGGCTAGACGACTTAGGCAAGGGTGCAGGTTATGTACAGCGCCAAGTCGACGGCTGGAGTAGCCGCTTTACAAAGTCCAAAACGTGGAACGTACCCAGCTTCAGCAACACCATGAACTGGCTGCAACGCAATCGCCCGTCCGATGTAAAAACCTGCATTATCCACAACGATTACCGCATGGATAACGTGGTGTTAAACCCGGACAATCCCGGTGACATCATCGGCGTACTGGATTGGGAAATGGCCACCCTCGGCGACCCTCTGATGGACTTGGGCGGTGCCTTGGCATACTGGGTACAAGCCGATGACGATGCCCTGATGCGAGCGATTCGTCGTCAACCGAGCCATTTACCGGGCATGCTGACGCGCCAAGAGATTGTCGATTACTACTGCGACAAGATGGGGCTGGATGCCAAGCTCTGGCCCTTTTATGAAGTGTTCGGTTTATTCCGTTTGGCGGTGATTGTGCAGCAAATTTATTATCGCTATCACCACAAACAAACGGACAACCCAGCCTTTAAGCATTTTTGGTTTTTCGTGCATTACCTAAACTGGCGCTGCAACCGCATTATCAAACGCGCGCGCGCACAGGGTTTTCGTTGATGGCCAGCGTTTACTTAGTACGACACGGGCAGGCAGGGTTTGGCAAACTGAATTACGATCAATTGTCCGATCTGGGCCATCAGCAAGGCGAACTGGTGGGCAACGCACTGGCCGCACGAGGCATTGAGGCGCGGCGCGTCATTCATGGCAGCATGCAGCGTCACCGTGAAACCTTACAAGGTGCGCAACGACATTGGCATGCCCATGGCCCCGTGCTGGAAATGCCCAGCGTCAACGAGTTTGATTCCGACGATGTGATTGCGGCCGCATTTCCTCAATACCGCAATAAGTTGGTGCTGGGTGCTTGGCTATTGCAACAAAGCAATCCGCGCAAAGCCTTTCAGCAACTGTTTGCCGAAGCGGTTGCGCGCTGGACGAGTGGGCAACACGATAACGACTACGAGGAGTCCTGGCCGGCCTTCACGCAGCGCGTTCAGCGCGCACTGACCGACATGATTCAGCAAAGCCCACAGGGCGATGTGGTGGTGTTCACGTCGGGTGGCCCCATTACCGCCATTGCTCAACATTGTTTGCAACTGAGCAACGAGCAGGCCTTTGAGCTGAATTGGACTCTACTGAATGGTGGTATCACGCAAGTGCTGTTCAACCGCAGTGGCAAAATCAGTTTGGCCTCGTTTAACGAACAACATCATCTGGCACACGCCGGAAAACACTTTCTTACCTACCGCTAACGCGGTTATTTGCAGGAGTCAGACCATGAACGCACAAGAACTTTTTAATTTGTCCGGTCGCGTCGCCTTAGTCACCGGCGCCAGCCGTGGCATTGGTGAGAGCATTGCCAAGCTGCTGGCAGCTCAAGGCGCACACGTGATTGTCTCTAGCCGTAAAATTGATGGCTGCCAGCGCGTGACCGATGAAATCATTGCCGCAGGTGGCAGTGCCGAAGCCTTAGCCTGTCACATTGGTGAGATGGAACAAATCGACGCCTGCTTCAAAACCATTGAAGCAACCCACGGCAAACTGAACATTTTGGTGAACAATGCGGCGGCGAATCCGTACTTTGGTCACGTGCTGGATACCGGGCTTGATGCGTTTCAGAAAACCGTTGATGTGAATATTCGTGGCTATTTCTTCATGTCATCAGCGGGTGCAAAGCTGATGAAGAAAAACGGCGGTGGTTCCATCATCAACGTGGCCTCGGTCAATGGCGTGATTCCAGGTGACATGCAGGGTATTTACTCCATTACCAAGGCGTCCGTCATTGCCATGACCAAAACCTTCGCCAAAGAGTGCGCCTTATTGGGTATTCGTGTGAATGCCTTGCTACCGGGCTTAACGGATACCAAATTTGCCAGTACGTTAACCAGCAACGACGCCATTTTGAAAATGGCGATGATGCACATTCCGATGAAACGCGTTGCCATGCCCGAAGAAATGGCCGGTACCGTGTTGTATTTGGCATCCGATGCATCCAGCTACACCACCGGTGCGGCCATTAACGTCGACGGTGGCTACTTGTTGGTGTAAGCCTTGTTGGTATAAACACCGCCATCTTGCGGCGTGGTGGGCATTATCCACCACGCTACACGTTGGCAAAACGCTCGGCATCTCCTAGCCAGCGCGCGATCAAGGGTTCCACCTGTTGCGGATGCTGTACCCATATTTGTTGCGCCATATAACGCACTTGCGGCAGTAACGCACCGTCACGCATCAAATCCGCGACACGCAGCATCTGCAAACCGGTTTGTCGGGTGCCGAGCATTTCGCCGGGGCCGCGTATCTGCAAATCTTGTTCGGCAATGTAAAACCCGTCTTGGCTTTCGCGCAGCACTTGCAAGCGTTGCCGCCCCATGTGCGACAGTGGCGCTTTGTACAGCAGTACGCAGTGACTTTTAGCGGCACCACGTCCCACTCGGCCACGTAACTGATGCAGCTGCGCCAGGCCCAAGCGCTCTGGGTTTTCGATGATCATTAAACTGGCATTGGGCACATCCACCCCCACCTCGATCACGGTGGTTGCCACCAACAAGTCCAGCTCATGCGCTTTGAATGAGGCCATCACTTCGGCTTTTTCCGTGGCTTTCATGCGCCCATGCACCAGCCCCACGCGCACGTGAGGCAAGGTTTGCTGCAATGACTCGGCAGTCAGCTCGGCGGCTTGGCATTGCAGAGTTTCGCTTTCATCAATTAGGGTGCATACCCAATACGCTTGCGCACCTTCTGCGCACGCCGACGCCACGCGTTGCACAATTTCATCTCGCCGCTGATCGGGAATCACCACGGTGGTGATGGGGCTTCGCCCTGGCGGTAGTTCATCAATCACCGACGTATCGAGATCGGCATAGGCGCTCATCGCCAATGTGCGCGGAATGGGCGTGGCAGTCATCACCAATTGGTGGGGCGACAGCCCTTGCAGCCGACCTTTTTCACGTAAAGCCAAGCGTTGATGAACACCAAAACGATGCTGCTCATCAATGATAATTAAACCCAACTTGGCAAAGTCGACGCCTTCCTGAAACAGGGCGTGCGTGCCCACCACCAGCTGCATCTGACCACTGGCAATATCCGTCAGTGCCTGTTGTCGGGCTTTGCCTTTTAATTTGCCGACCAACCAGCCAACCGAAATGGACAAGGGTTCAAACCATTGCCGCATGTTGTGCAGATGCTGCTCCGCCAAGATTTCGGTGGGCGCCATTAACGCAACCTGATAGCCCGCTTCTAACACACGACTGGCCGCTAACGCAGCGACTAAGGTTTTGCCCGAACCCACATCCCCTTGCACCAACCGTAGCATAGGAAATGGCTGCGCCAAATCGGCTTCGATTTCTGCCACCACTCGCTGCTGTGCCGCCGTTGGCGTAAAAGGTAGTTGCGCCAACAAAGCCTGTGCGAGCGTGTGCGAGGGCAACAAGGCCGGTGCTTGATCGGCTTGTATTTGTGCGCGTAAACGATGCAGTGATAGTTGATGAGCCAGTAATTCTTCTAAAATCAATCGTTGTTGAGCGGGGTGCTGGCCATTCGTTAATTGCTCCACCGACTCGGTGCGCGGCGGCTGATGCAAAAACAACAGCGCCTCTTTCAGCGAAGGCAAGCGCCATTGCGCCAACCAATCGCGCGGTAGTAAATCCGCCAAATCCACTTCGTCGGCACGCAAGTGCTGCAACACTTGCTCGTGCAGCAGGCGTAACCGTTGCTGCGTAATGCCATCGGTGGCGGGATAGATGGGGGTGAGACACGGCTCCAGCTCGGGCTCTTCGCCGTCGGCCAGCAATTGATATTCGGGATGGTATAACTCCAACCCACTGACGCCACGGCGTGGCTCACCATAACAACGCACCTGCTGCCCAGTACGAAATTGATGTTTCTGCGCTGCACTGAAATGATAAAACCGCAAACTCAGAGTGCCGCTGTGATCTTGCAGCTTAACCAACAAACTGCGGCGCTTACCCATCACCACACTGCAACCCACCACACTGCCCTGCACCACCGCTGGCTGCATCGGCATCAAGCCCCCCATGGGCACCACGCGACTGCGATCTTCGTAGCGAAAAGGTAAATGGAACAGCACATCCGCCACCGCATAGATATTCAGCTTTTGCAGCTGCTCCGCCAGCTTAGGTCCAATGCCTTTGATGTCGGTTAACGCCCTGACCTTAGCCATACCCTTACCCTGCCGGACGGATGCGGCATTGTCGTGCCGTGCTTAACAGCAAATCAATGGCTTGCCCACGCGGAAAGCTGGCGCGCCATGCCAAGGCGACGGTACGAAACGGTGCGGGAGTCACAAACGGGCGCGTTTCAATCAACGCATGGTCATTAGGGCTAATGGCCGACTCCGGCAACACACTGATGCCCAGCCCCGTGGCCACCATCAGTTTCAACGTTTCTAACGAACTGCCTTCAGTCACCGTACCCAAACGCTCACTTTGCTTTTTCCGCAACGCGGGGCAATGCTCAAATACTTGATCACGAAAACAATGCCCCTCGCCGAGCATCAGCAGGTGCTCTTGCAGGATCGACTCGGGTTTGATGGCTGACTCGGCACATAATGCGTGTTGCTTGGGCAATACCACCACGAAGTTTTCGTCGTACAACGGCCGCGTCAGCACATCGGGTTCGTTAAAGGGTAAAGCGACGATGATGGCATCCAGTTCCCCTTCACGTAATTGACGACGCAACACCGCGGTAAAGTTTTCTTCCAGATACAACCCCATTTCAGGCGCTTGCAAACGAATTTGTGGCACAAGGTGTGGAAATAAATACGGCCCAATGGTAAATATGGCGCCGATTTTTAATGGGGTGTTGAGCTGATTTTTGCCCGCGCTTGCCAGCTCTCGAATGGTGCGCGATTCTTCGAGCACACGCTGAGCTTGGGCAACAATTTGCTCACCCAGCGGGGTAACCGACACTGTGCTTTTGCTGCGCTCAAAAATGGCCACATCCAATTCACTTTCCAATTTTTTAATGGCGACGCTTAAGGTTGGTTGACTGACAAAGCACTTTTCCGCAGCATGACCAAAATGGCGTTCACGAGCGAGCGTGACGATGTACTTGAGTTCGGTCAAGGTCATAATTGGCTACCCATATAAGCAATAAGAATGTGATAAATATTACCTATCATAGCCGCTAAAATAAACCAAACCCGTTTTTTGCAGCTAAGATAACCATAGACAGTTGTAACAGAGGTTCCAGTATGGCGCGTATTTTGATCGTGGGTGCCGGTGATATCGGTGGTCATTTGGCAGAGAATTTAGTGGCAAGCGGACACGATGTGTGGGGCATGCGTCGATCGCCCAAACCGTTAGCGCACGGTGTGCATTTGCTGCAAGCGGATGTCGCCGATCCCGAAACCTTACTCGACTTACCTCACCCATTCGACATCGTGGTGTACAGCATTGCCTCACCGGTTTTTTCCAAAGAAGGCTACCACACCTACTATGTGAAGGGCTTAAAGAACATCTTAGCGGCCTTAAAAGACCATCCGCCCAAGCACGTGTTCTTCGTTTCCAGCACCAGCGTTTACCATCAGATGCACGGCGAGTGGGTGGATGAAAGCAGCCCCACCGAGCCCGTCAGCTTTGCCGGTAAAGAAATGCTGGCCGCCGAGCAAGCGCTGCTCAATAGTCGCATGGCCGGTACGGTTGTCCGTTTTACTGGGATTTATGGCCCCGGTCGCAACCGCATGATTGAGCAGGCACGACACGGTGGGCATTGCGATCCCGAACCTGAAATTTGGACGAACCGTATTCATCGCGATGATTGTGTGGGTGTATTGGCATTTTTGATTCAGCGGGTACTTGACGGTCAAGCCGTTGATCCCGTTTACCTGGCTACCGACCATGAACCGGCCACGTTATTCGATGTGCTGGAATGGATGAAAGACCGCATTGGTGACGTCGATTCGGATCATGACATTCCCGATATGCAGCGTCGTGCCAATCGCCGTTGCAGCAATCAGCGCTTAGTCGCCGCGGGTTATCAATTTGCGTATCCCAATTTTCGCGAAGGGTATGACAAACAACTGAGCGACATGGGTCTCATTTAACCGCATCCATACGGGTTAGCGTCCCGCCGTGGATGCTAACCCCAGCTGCCGTGACAAGCATGGCCATTGCGGCCAGATCCGCACCAAATTACGCAACGTGTGACGCTCTATCCAACGCTCGCCTTTACTGTGCAGGTTGTGCCAGCGCCCAACATGATGCTCGACCCACTCGTCCAGTTCATTGGCAAACGGCTCTCCCAACACATGATGCACCAACGCATTAGCAAGCGAGGCATCGTGATCCAACAAGGGGGTTCCGGTACGTTGATTCACTCGGTCATTCACTTCCTCTAACAACCGTTGCACAAGATACGTTTGGCACAGTAACGCCGCCAAGCTGGCGCGATGATCCAGCAGCGGGGAGGTCAAGCGAAAACAGTGGCGCATTAACGTCACAATGGGCCGCACCACATGATCCAATCCTCGCTGCTGCGCCGCCTTTTGCAACTGCGTCACCAGCGTCGGAGTCGCCTGAATGTAGCTGACCACAAATTGCATTACATACTGATCGCCATGCTCTTGAGGAATATCCACCACACGAGCCAGCTCAGCTACACGCGGTCGCAACGCCTGCATAAATACGTCACGCGTTTGACGACTGGCCAACAGACGTTGAATTTTTCGCTGAATTCCATCCATTACGTGTTTCCTCATCACATAGAACACAGTGTAGACACACTGGCGTACTCTGCCAGTCGATCCCATGCGACTATTTGACGCAGGCGAAAGACGGTTTTGTGCTGCCTACGGTCTTTACCACTTGTTATACTGCTGAGAATTGTTTGGAGGAAAATGCATGTCGCAACGCACTTTGTGGACAGCCGCACTCTGGCTGGCAGTCATATTGGTTGTGGTCGGTCAGTGGTATCAACATCGCGAGGATCAACCAGAACAAACATTGAATCGAATCGACGGCGTGACCGTATTTCCAACGCCCTTGAGCGTCAGTGATTTTAACTTCATCAATCAATACGGAGACGCCGTAACCCAAGCGGACTTACTCGGTCGTTGGCAATTGGTGTTTTTTGGTTTCACCTTCTGCCCCGATATATGCCCCACCACCTTGGCGGATTTAAGCCGCAGCTATCGCCAACTGTCGGCCGCCGATCAGGCACAGTGGCATGTGGTATTGGTGTCTATCGACCCAGAACGCGACACACCGGAGATGTTGCAACCCTATATGCAGTATTTTAATAGCGAGTTTATTGCGTTGACCGGCAACCCAGAAGCACTGCCAACGTTAGCCAGTGAGTTAAATGCGTTTTATGCGCGCGCAGAACGCCCAGACGGCATGGCGTATTTAATGGATCATTCCGCTAACTTGGCGCTCATTGATCCACAAGGACGCTACCGAGGATTCATTGAACCGCCTCACGATGCGGCACGCATGGTGCCCATCTTAGAAACGGTACTCAAACTTTAGACTGCTGGACGCAACCGTTGCAGCAATAGACTCAGCACAAACAGCGTTGTGGCAGCGACCACGACGCTCGGCCCCGCAGGGGTGTCCCAATAGAACGAGCCCAACATCCCCGCCGATACCGCAAACATACCGAACACGCTCGCCAGTACCGCCATTTGCACCGGGGTACGTGCCACACTGCGTGCCGTCGCTGCGGGAATGATCAACAGCGCACTGACCAGTAAAATACCCACGATCTTCATGGCCAACGCCACCACCACCGCCAATAACAACACCATCAGCACATTCAGGCGACGCACGGGATAGCCATCAATGGCCGCCAATTCGGGACTGACCGTCACCGCCAACAATCCGCGCCAGTAGCGAATGAGTAAGCCGATCACCAATACCGACATCAACAAGATCCAGCGCACGTCTTGCCACTCAACTGCCAACAAGTCACCAAACAAATAGCCGATCAAATCCACACGCACACCATCGGCCAAGCTCAAACTAACCAAGCCGATGGCTAGGGTGCTGTGTGACACGATACCCAGTAACGTATCCGCTGCCACGCGACTGCCTTGTTGCAGCGGCAACAATAATAACGCCAGCAAGACACAGCTCAACAGCAAGGCCAACGTCAGATTGATGTCGGTCAGCACCCCTAAGGTAATGCCCAATAGCGCACCGTGCGCCAACGTATCCCCAAAGAACGCCATGCGCCGCCACACCACAAAGCTGCCGAGCGGGCCCGCTAAGGCCGCCAAAATCAAACCCGCCGCCAAGGGCATGAGCCACCAAGCCATCATGATGACGCTCCAGAATGTGGCTCTACATGGCCATCTAAACAATGCTGATGATCGTGATGATGGGTATAAGGCGCAATAATAGGCTGCACCGGTTGCTGTCCAAACAGCGTGAGATACGCCGGATCGATCGTGACTTGATCGGGGTGCCCCGAGCAACACACATGACCATTTAAACACACCACTTCATCGGTTGCGGCCATGACCAAATGCAAATCGTGCGATACCATCAACACCGCGCAGCCAAGCTCGTCGCGAAGCTGTGGTATCAACTCATACAACGCCAACTGCCCCTGTACATCCACCCCTTGCACGGGTTCATCGAGCACCAACAACTGTGGACGATTGAGTAATGCACGCACCAACAACACGCGCTGCCACTCACCACCCGATAACGTATGCACCGATAAACGCCGTAAAGACTCAATCTGCAATCGTTGCAGCCACTGCGTTACGGTGGCTTTGTGCGCGCCATGCGCCAACATCAAGAAGCCTTCCACCGTCAGTGGCAAACGCTCATCCAGTGCCAGTCGCTGGGGCATGAAGCCAATGCGCAAACGAGGATGACGCAACACCTGGCCGCTATCGGCCTGCTCTAAGCCCAATAACACACGAATCAAGGTTGACTTGCCACAACCGTTAGGGCCGATCAGAGTCATGATTTGCCTTTGCTGCAAACTCAAGCTAACACGATCCAACACGATTTTATGTTGCCGGGTGACGCACACGTCGGTTGCGACCAATAGTGCAGGACTGCTAGCGTCCATTCAGTGTTGCTCCAGACAGGCTGGGCAAAGCCCCGTCAATTCGGTGGTTTGTTGCTCGACCTTCACGCCCAACGCACGCTCCACTTGTGCCGTGAGCGCCTGCACTTCGGAGGCCGCCAGCTCTTGTGCCTTGCCACAATCACGGCAAATAAAGAAACAACTGGCATGATCGGTATTGGGCTGACTGCAACCAATAAAGGCATTGAGCGTGCTGATGCGATGCACCAAACCAAGGCCCAACAAAAAGTCCAACGCTCGGTAGACCGTTGGCGGGGCCGAGTTAAAGCCCTCGGCGGCCAAGGTAGGTAACAAGTCGTAGGCACCCACCGGCTTATGGCTCGACCACACCAACTCCAACACGCGCTGACGAATGGGTGTTAATCGTGCGCCTTGCTCAGCGCACAATGAACGGGCATTGTTAAGAGCGGCATCAATACAATGATGATGATTGTGCGGCGTATAGGCATCGTGTGTCATAGAGGACTCTCGGACAGCCATGGATTGAGTTATAATGTTGCAATTCTACGACACGACACCGACGATACAATGATGATTTCGCGTTTTTTTGCTTTTTCTTTATTCCTGATCAGTGCCTCATTGCAGGCACAATCCTTTAACATCATGGCCACCGTGCATCCATTGGCGATGGTGGCCGCCTCGTTGGTAGCGCCAGATCAGATTGAAGTGTTGATTCCAACCGGTATGTCACCGCACGATTTTGCCTTACGCCCTTCTGACATTGAACGCCTACAAGAAGCCGACGTTATTCTATGGAATGGCCCCAATGCCGAACCCTTTTTGCAAGGCTTTGCCCAGCGCTGGCCGGATAAAATTTGGCTCAGCGCAGCCCCCTCTGATGCCCCCGCCAACGCCGACGACCATTGGTGGTTTAACCCCCACGTCATGCTCGACCTACAACATCAGCTAGCGCTGGTTTTGGAGCGCGAAGAACGTTCGTTCGAAGTGGCCTTGCAAGCACAATTACAAACCAGCCAAGAAGCATTAGCCGCCGTCCGTCATCACGGTTTTTTTGTGTTTCATCGCGCCTACGATCATTGGGTCGAGGTCATGCAGCTCAATCAGGTCGGTGCGTTCACGCTATCCCCCGAACAAAAACCGGGTTTGCGTACGCTGCATCGAATGCGTCAACAATTGCAGCAAGGCGAGGTGCAATGCGTATTCAGTGAGCCACAATTCTCACCGGCCTTGATTGATTCGGTGACACGCGGTTTGAACATTCGCCGTGGCGAATTGGACCCAATGGCCGCACATATTCCATTATCAGCCAACGCCTATGTTGAATTTATTGCCGATTTGACCGAACGTTTTGTCGCCTGCCTGACACCAGAAACCCCTTAATGCAGACAAACACGGCATTCATTCGATAACATGCCGTGCTTCACACTCATTATTTAACAAAGAGATCGCTCCCTATGACCTTGGCCGTTGTTACCTTAGCCGCTGGTAAGGGCTCACGGATGAAATCCGATCGCCCGAAAGTGCTGCACCGCCTCGCCGGACAATCCATGCTGGCGCACGTACTGGCTGCCGCCAATGCCTTACCCAACGCACAGCATCACGTGGTGATCGGCCATGGCGCCGAACACGTCCAAGCCGAATTCGCTACCGACACCATCACCTGGGCCTTTCAACACGAACAAAAAGGCACCGGCCATGCCGTGGCGCAGGCTATGCCCGCCATTGCCGACGACGCCATGGTGTTAGTGCTGTACGGCGACGTACCGTTACTGCAAAGCAACACGTTACAGCAGTTACTCGCCCACACAAGCGATGGGCAAGCACTGGCACTGCTCACCGTCCACCTGTCCGATCCAACCGGCTATGGCCGCATTGTGCGTGATAACGCAGGTCACATTCAGGCCATCGTGGAGCACAAAGACGCCAATGCCGAACAACGCCTGATCAACGAAGTGAATACCGGCATTTTGGCCGTGTCGGCTCGTCACCTACGGACATGGCTACCACAATTGTCCGCCAACAATGCCCAAGGCGAATATTATTTAACCGACATCATTGCCATGGCCGTCAACCATGGCGTGGCCGTGAACGCCATTCATCCGCAGCATGAATACGAAGTGCAAGGGGTGAATGATCGCGTGCAATTGGCGCAACTGGAGCGCATTTACCAAAGTCAATTGGCCCATGCACTGCTGGAACAAGGCGTCTCCCTTGCGGATCCTGCCCGCATCGACATTCGTGGCCAACTGACCGTGGGCAACGACGTGGTGATTGACGTCGGTTGCGTATTTGAAGGCCATGTCACACTCGCCAACGGCGTTCACATCGGTCCGTACTGCGTGATCAAAGACAGCCACATCGGCAGCAACAGCGTGATCGAGCCGCATTCCGTGATCGACCAAGCCACATTGGCAGAAGGTTGCCATGTCGGGCCGTTTGCGCGCTTACGTCCGGGGGCACAATTGGCCACCGACGCCAAAGTGGGCAACTTTTGCGAAGTAAAAAAGGCCACCATTGGCGCCGGTGCGAAAGTGAACCACCTGAGCTACATTGGCGATGCCAACATCGGTGCGCACGCCAACATTGGTGCTGGCACCATCACCTGCAATTACGACGGGGTGAATAAATTCCAAACCACCATTGGTGAGCATGCCTTTATCGGTTCGAACAGCGCCTTAGTCGCACCCGTGACCATTGGCGACGGCGCGACCGTGGCCGCAGGCTCGGTGGTCACCAAAGACGTAGACGCCTACGAATTGGCCGTGGCGCGCGGAAAGCAACGCAATGTCAAAGGCTGGCAGCGTCCACAAAAAACGTCATAATACTTTTTTACAATCCGGCACAGCGGCTTACCACGATCGCATCACGTTCTGGTAAGCTCGCTTGCAACCCGTTTATTTGTCGTTTGACCAACGATGGTTAGGGATAATGGCAACACAACAAGGAGCTACCAATGAAAAAAATCATACCCTTTTTCGCAACGGCTGTTATGGCCTTTGCGTCCACCAGCGCAAGCGCATCACTCAGTGATCGTTGGATCGACCACAAAGACGGCACTCTCACCGACAAGACAACCGGCATTATGTGGTTTCGGTGTCTCGGTCATCAAAAATGGGATAACGGCAAATGCACCAATATCGTTCTCACCAAAGAAACCTTGGCGGCTGGCGAGCGCCCGAATGACTTTTCACACATAAGCCAAGATCGGAACAGCCCCGGCGATGATTCAATGTACAGCCAGCAAGCTCGGCTATGGGGTAGCGCAATGCCTGTACCTCACAAAGACTCTGGTTTGGATACGGGACACGAATGGCCGCTTGGCAACGCCCTAATGACTCATGTTGCATTTTATGACCTAGTGCCACATCAAGAGGGCTATGCCAATCGACACACAGCATGGCGTATCGCCTTCGTGCCAGAATTGGCTTCGATCCGCGAATGCGACCGTGGGCGACAAATGCCGCTTGGGTTTATTAGTCCAGACCTCACTGCTGACAAAACCTATGACAGTGTAATTAAAAACACCGTTAATCGTGAATACGAAGGCATGGACGATCCCGACGAGTGGCGATTGGTTGAGGGCTTGCTTGAGCTGGACAATGTTACCGATCTTGAAAAACTAGCGGACAAAATTTACTTGTTTGCTGCTCGATTCGTTGACGCAAAAGCAGGTAAGGCTGTGGCTTCAATTCGCCCCTCTGCGCAAGTTCTTAACCTTTTGGATGGATGCAGTACAAGCCGCCGCCCAACGATTGATCCAGTCGCCTTTCCCGGCCCCGCCAAGGCCGATAGTTTACTGTACTTAATTAACACCGAGTACAGACGCCACACTTTATGGCAGCAACGCTACGATGTAAAAACTGGCCGACTACTGGACTTCCATAAGGATTTGCCGAACTTTGCTGGTGCAGATGAGCACGATGCGTACTTCCGAGCACTAATGAATGCTGGAAAAGCCGGTGTAATGTTGTATCGAGTACCAGAAGAATACGTCAAGGACAGAACAAGCTACATGGATTTTCGCCAGTTCCGGGAATACTTTTACTATGAAACCGACACGCACAAATTCTTCCTGCAAGTGCTCAAGTTCCTTCCATTGCACGTTGATAATGGATTTAACGGCAACTTCATTAAGAAGCTAGGTGTTTTCATGGACGATCTTTACGCCCAAGCGAAAAAGGTGGTCGATGAAGAAGT
>JACUUC010000065.1 GCA_014859445.1 Bacterioplanes sp. | reverse complement strand
ACCAAGGCTTCCATAGGGGTGTCGGGACAAACCGTTCTTTTGGTCAATTAACCCCATTATGTGTTTCGGCCTGGCAATGTTGACACCAAGCGTACAGGGCATCGTCCATGACCATTCCGTGCTCAAGCATTTCCAGATCATCTTCAAAAACATGCGATAGCCCCAGAGAAATAGCATACGAGTCGGATGATTGCGGTGTCAAATCCAGTCTTGAGGTATCTGCACCACGCACAATGGCCGCTAATTGGTTTAAGGCCGGATCGTCAAGTTGATATTTTCTCAAAAAGGCGTCGAAACTACACAGTTCACCAACATGACTGAGTTCCGCGCCTGAAATGTCATAAGGTATTGCACCGGTTTCCTCGGCAAGCTGAAACACCAGATTGCTGGGCACATAAAGAAAATCAGCCTCGGCATCAATGAATCGGGCAATCAGCCATGGGCAAGCGATGCGGTCGATCTTGGGTCGTTCGCGAGTGATCCACTTCATGACCACGCCTCAGCTTTTGGGTTGCGTGTCTAATGCGGCTTTAAAGGCTTTCGCCAAATCGCTGGCACGACCTTCGCCCCAATAATGCAGGAAGACGATTTTGGGCGATTCACCTACCATGTGATTGTGGATCGTAGTAATGGCGATGCCGGATGCCCGTAATGACTTCAACACGCTTTGCAGTTCGGTTTCCAAAACGGCGAAATCGCCTTCGATAATGGCTTTGTCGTCACTGCCTGCGAATACCGCCCAAGTGTTGACCCCCATGGTTTTGCCGATGGTATGACCATCCATTTGCGTGGTTCGACCTATTGTCACCTTATAGACTTCTCCGGCTCTTTCGAGCGGAGTGCCAAGGATTTGTTCAAGCAGCTTGGGATCAAGCGAGGTTTTGGCGGCATCCAATGATTTGGGTTTGTCTTTTGGTTTGCTGTCACTGGTTTCCTGAATTTTGGTAAAGATTTTGCCTATGCCGGTGGCCAAGGTATCGGCATCACCCGTGCCGCCGATGTGCATGAACATCACCTTGGGGGAGTCCCACAGAAAATGGTTATGCAATGCCGTCACTTCGATGCCATTTTCCAGCGCGACAGTCATCACCGGATTGATTTGATCTTCCGCCAACACCATGTCGCCCATAACCATGGTCTTATCGCCTGCCGGAGTAAAGCTGGCCCACGAGGTAAAGCCTGTAGCGGGCGTCATTTTAACTCCCGCCACAGTCACAGACAGATCACTGCGCGGCACAGTCACTCTAAACACGTTTTCGGCATTATCGAGCTTGCCTTTTGCGCCGGTGAGTTGTTCGATTTTGGTCGTATCCAACGCTGCGGCGGCATGCGAGGTAGCTTCCTGAGCCACGGCGTTTCCAGCCAGCCAGTAGACTATTAACAACGGTAAAACAGACAATTGACGTATGCGATTCATAAAATTACTCCTTGCTGAGCAAGCCAGATTTTGACGAAATGGAACAGTAACCCCGTGCAGCCACAAGCCATAATCACGGGAATGACATTCACTTTGTAACGAAACAGCGCCCAAAATGCACACAGGCTAATGAGTGCCGAAAACGCGTCAAAAATTCCTGAGAATCCCTGCGGCCAGAACACATGCCAGGCAAAAAACACGGCCAGATTGAGAATTACGCCCACCACGGCAGCAGTAATGCCGGTTAACGGCGCGGTGAATTTCAAATTACCATGGGTCGATTCCACGATCGGGCCACCGGCCAGAATGAACAGAAAACTAGGCAAGAAGGTGAAGTACGTTACTACCGTCGCAGCCACTGCGCCCGCGAGCAGTAATTGTTCCGCGCCGAAGACTTGTTGCACCCAACCGGCAACGAAGCCGACAAAGGTCACCACCATGATCAACGGACCGGGCGTGGTTTCGCCCAAGGCCAGTCCGTCGATCATTTGCTGCGGTGTCAGCCAGTGAAAATGCTCCACCGCACCTTGATAGACATAGGGCAGCACGGCGTAAGCGCCGCCGAAGGTCAGCAAGGCGGCTTTGGTAAAAAACCAGCCCATTTGCGTCAGCGCGCCGTTCCAGCCGTATTCGGCACATAGCCAGCCGATGACAGCCGCCCATAAAATCAAGCCGACGACGGTCACTTTGATCAGGCCAGACCAGGAAAACAGCGCATGAGAGGGTGTCGGCATATCGTCATCAATCAATGCCGGGCCATAACTCTGTTTGGCTGCGCCGTGTCCGCCACCTAATGCGAATTTTTCCGGTAGCCATTTGCCCCCCATCGCACCCAGCATGGCGGCCAACAATACGATCAATGGAAATGGGGCATTGAGTAGGAAGATGGCCAAAAACGCCAAGGCCGCCATCGCCCACAGCAAGCTATTTTTCAACGCCCGCGAACCAATGCGATAGGCGGCAAACAGTACGATCGCCGTCACCGCCGGTTTAATGCCGTACAGTACACCAGCCACCGCTGTGACCTGGCCATACGCCAGATACAACCAGCTCAAGCCAATCAAAATCAACAGCGACGGCAATACAAACAAACCACCGGCGGCGATACCGCCGAGGTTGCGATGCATTAGCCAGCCGATATAAGTCGCTAATTGTTGTGCTTCCGGTCCAGGTAGCAGCATGCAGTAATTCAGGGCATGTAGAAAACGCCGCTCAGAAATCCAGCGACGGTTTTCCACCAACTCCTGATGCATGATGGCAATTTGCCCTGCGGGTCCACCAAAGCTGACAAAGCCCAATTTCAGCCAAAAGCGGAAGGCTTGCCAGAAGTCAATGGGGTCGGGACGGTTGGGATGATTATCCGAATGAACGGAATGAGGTGAAGTCATGAGCTTGTCACTCGCTTTTCAAAGGTGATGAATAGGCTGTCGAAAATCGTACTGGCTGCCGACAATAACTGGTCATCGTCTTGGATGGTATCGCGCAATCCCGCCAACACACTTTCTATGCCAGCTGCTTCGGGTGGCTGTATGCCGCCTACATCCAGAAAGTGAACCAGGCCGCCTAAGCGTTTAAGGGCGGGCGTTTCCAAACCAAAACTAGCCAGCAAGACTTCAAAGCTTACTCGGCCACCGATATGGCTAAATCGAGCACCGTCGAAATCGAAACCAATCGCATCATGAGGACAATCGGTGGGTGACGGCAACCAAAGCAAGTGCGCTTGGGGATCGATATAGCGGCGAATCAACCAGGCGCATGCTAACCGGTCCACCCAAGGCCTTTGCCGCGTCGCCCAGGTTTTCCCTTGGAAATCATCGAGCGATAGCGCGGCGATGACCCCTTCAACAGGATGCGGTTCATCGGGTGACAAAATACGGGTACATGCCAATTCAAGCTGGCATAAGGCTGATTCTGTTTGTCGTTGTGCTTCGCCTGGAAAAAAGTCGATAGCCGAAACACTGGTAAACGCTTTGCGCAATTTGCGTACTTGCTTGATCTGGTCTTGAACGTATTCGGTAGCTAACGCTGCACTTAGCTTGGCAATATCAGCCAATAAAGCAGCGTAATCTTCACTGCGGTCAAAAAGAGAAACGAAATTTTCAGAACCCGGTTCGTTGGTTTGCAGAACAAAGGCCGTACCACCCGAAGTTTTGACTTCTAAAGCCAGGTTATTCAACGTTTCCAGGCAATCCACCCGATCCGGCATCAGATAGACGCCATCACGCAGCACGGCTGCCCCTGAAGATTTCAAGGATCGCCAAATGCGCATACGTGCGGTGGCGTTCTCAGTGGGCAGACTTGTTATCAGTAGATACCATTTGT
>JACUUC010000034.1 GCA_014859445.1 Bacterioplanes sp. | reverse complement strand
TCAGGCTTCTTTCAGCCTGACGGGTTTGCCAGCTTCGCTGGGCAAACAAAAAAGCACTCGGAAGAGTGCTTTTTTATGCGGTCTTTAGATTAACTCAGAGCCAATTTGATTCGTGCAACGGCGTCTTGGAGAACATCCATGCTGGTTGCAAACGACAGTCGCATGTAGCCTGGTGTGCCAAAGGCAGAGCCAGGAACCAGCGCGACGCCGGCATCAATCAGCAGTTTTTCAGCGAAATCGACATCGTTATCAATGTCTTGAGCTGCCATGGCTTCTTTTACACACGGGTAGGCGTAGAATGCGCCATCACCATGGATACAAGAAAATCCTGGAATGTCATTCAGTGCAGCAATCAGGTAGTCATGACGCTCTTTAAATGCATTCACCATCGGTTGTACGCAATCGCGACCACCATTCAATGCCGCTTCTGCAGCCACTTGTGAAATAGAAGTGGGGTTGGATGTGCTTTGTGATTGTACTTTTTTCATTGCGCCAATGAGTTTCGCTGGACCAGCGGCATAGCCAATGCGCCAACCAGTCATGCTGTAGGCTTTCGATACGCCATTGAGCACAATGGTGCGGTCATACAATTCAGGGCACACGGTGACGATGTTTTCAAATGCAAAATCGGCCCACCAGATGTATTCGTACATATCATCCGTAGCGATAAGCACATCGGGGTATTTTAACAATACTGCTGCCAGCGCTTTTAATTCATCGGCGGAATAGGCAACCCCGGATGGGTTCGACGGGCTGTTTAAAACCACTAGGCGGGTTTTGTCGGTGATGGCGGCATCCAGTTGTTGCGGTGTGATTTTGAAGCGAGTGCGCTCATCGGTTTCCAAAACAACAGGAACCCCACCAGCGATCACGACCATGTCTGGGTAAGATACCCAGTACGGCGCAGGAATAACCACCTCATCGCCTGGATTCAGTAGCGCCAAGCTCATATTGAAAAAGCTTTGTTTGCCGCCGCAAGAAACAAGGATTTGGTTGGGTTGATAAGATAAACCGTTATCGCGTTGGAGCTTGTCGATAATGGCTTTTTTCAAACCGGGCGTACCATCGACGGCGGTATACTTGGTGAAGCCGTTGTTGATGGCAGTAATGGCCGCTTGCTTGATGTGCTCTGGCGTATCGAAGTCAGGCTCACCTGCGCCCAAGCCAATAATGTCTTTCCCTTCGGCCTTTAGCTCGGCAGCGCGATTGGTTACGGCCAGGGTTGGGGATGGCTTGATTTGTTGAACGCGATCAGACAATTGCAGGTCCAAAATATGTATCCTCAAAAACGCGGTGAACGAGACAATGTGGTTGTTGAACATTGTCGCCAAAAAAACCGTATAATTCTAATCGAAATTATCATGCGCTGGAATCCTGATGAGCAAAGCATTTGAGCTTTCTGCAAAATACCAACCGGCTGGCGACCAGCCAAACGCTATTGAACAATTGATGCAAGGTGTCAATGCCGGTTTATTGCGGCAAACGCTGCTGGGTGTAACTGGGTCGGGCAAAACGTTCACTATGGCCAATGTGATTGCCCGTAGCGGTCGACCAGCCATCATTATGGCACACAATAAAACGTTGGCGGCCCAGTTATACGGTGAGTTTAAAGAGTTTTTCCCGAACAATGCCGTCGAGTACTTTGTTTCGTATTACGATTATTACCAGCCTGAAGCCTATGTTCCATCTTCTGATACGTTCATCGACAAAGATGCATCGGTCAATGAACACATCGAACAGATGCGACTATCCGCAACCAAAGCACTCATGGAGCGGCGTGACGCCATCATCGTTGCTACGGTATCAGCAATTTATGGCTTGGGTGACCCTGAGTCGTACCTGAAAATGATGCTGCATTTGGTTCTTGGTGATCAAGTCGATCAGCGTACCATTTTACGACGACTGGCCGAGCTGCAATACACTCGCAACGACATGGATTTTCATCGTGGTACCTATCGTGTGCGTGGTGATGTCATCGATGTATTCCCTGCTGAAAGTGACGAGGAAGCCATTCGCATCGAGTTGTTTGATGATGAAGTTGAGCAGCTCAGTCGGTTTGATCCGCTTACTGGTGAAATTTTAGGCCGTTTAGCACGCGTGACGGTGTATCCTAAAACACACTACGTGACGCCACGGCAACGCATTTTAGACGCCATTGACGGCATTAAAATCGAACTCGAAGAGCGCTTACAGTATTACCGTGATCATAATTTGCTCGTAGAAGCTCAGCGGTTAGAGCAGCGCACCCGCTACGATATTGAAATGATGCAAGAGTTGGGCTATTGCTCAGGCATTGAAAACTATTCACGTTACTTGTCTGGGCGTGAAGAAGGTGCGCCGCCGCCGACGTTATTTGACTACATACCCAAAGATGCACTGGTGTTCGTTGATGAATCCCATGTGACGATTCCGCAAATTGGTGGCATGTATCGCGGTGACCGCTCACGGAAAGAAACCTTGGTGCAATTCGGTTTTCGCTTGCCATCGGCGCTGGATAATCGACCCATGCGGTTTGAAGAGTGGGAGTCTATCGTGCCGCAATGCATTTTTGTTTCTGCAACCCCTGGGAATTATGAGAAAGAACATCAGGACGCCGTGATCGAGCAAGTGGTTCGTCCGACGGGTTTGATTGACCCTGTGATTGAAATTCGACCAGCAACCGGTCAAGTAGATGATGTATTGCATGAACTTCGTGATCGCGCAGCAAAAGGCGAGCGTGTATTGATCACGGTTCTCACTAAGCGCATGGCAGAAGATTTAACCGAATTTTTGCATGAGCAAGGCGTTCGTGTTCGTTATTTGCATTCCGATATCGATACCGTTGAGCGCGTTGAAATCATTCGAGACCTTCGATTAGGTGAATTTGATGTGCTAATTGGCATTAATTTATTGCGAGAAGGCCTTGATATTCCAGAAGTTTCTCTAGTTGCTATTTTTGATGCTGACAAAGAAGGCTTCTTGAGATCGGAGCGTTCTTTGATTCAAACCATTGGTCGTGCCGCCCGTAATCTGCACGGAAAAGCCATCCTCTATGCGGATCGAGTTACCGATTCAATGCAGCGTGCGATCGACGAAACGGATCGACGTAGAGAGAAGCAGGTTGCCTTTAATGAGGCACATAACATCACCCCCATCGGTGTTAAAAAATCCGTTGAAGACATTTTGCAAGCCGCGCCGCCGCCAGGTAAAAAAGGAAAAAACAGTCAATCACGTTCTCGCAAAGTGGCTGAGCAGGGAGCCGGATACGACACCATGCATTGGCAAACCTTGTCACCGACTGCACTGGTTGCTGAAGTGAAGCAGGTTGAAGATCGAATGTATCAGGCAGCTAAGAATTTGAATTTCGAAGAAGCAGCGAAACTGCGCGATCAGTTGCACGATATGAAACAAACTCTGATCGCCAATAGCTAACCGCGAGTAGCTTCATGCTTGCATCGATGTCCATTGCAAGTGCCAAGGCAGGACATCGGATGCTGGCATGGGTTTCGCGAACCAATAACCTTGGGCCCAATAGCAACCCATGTTTTTCAATTGCTCCGCTTGCTCGGCGGTTTCAATGCCTTCGGCCAATACATGCCGACCGAGATTTTGGCAAAGCCCGATGACGCTATTGACTATCAATTGGTGGTCGTTATCCAGCAGTAAGTCGGCAACAAAGCTCTGATCGATTTTCACCACATCGGCGAGCAGGCGTTTTAAAAACGTCAGCGAGGAATAACCCGTACCAAAGTCATCCAGTGCGCAACGAATTCCTAGTTGATGCAGCGATGTTACAACTGCCGCCGCTCGAGCTAAGTCATCCAGTGCGCCGCTTTCTAAAATCTCAATTTCCAACTGATTGGGAGACACATCAGCATGGTGACGAAGTGCCGCTTTCAACAATGGAATAAATTCCGGTGCCAGCAGCAATTGATTACTGATATTAATACTGACGCGAGTGTGCAGACCTTTACTCTTCCAATAGGACAGTTGATTGAGTGCCGTTGACACCACCCAGACATCAATGTCTTTGGCAACGGGCTGATTGTCGGTGGCGGGTAAGAAAAATCCGGGTGATAACAAGCCTTGCTTAGGGTGCTGCCAGCGAATGAGCGCCTCAAATCCCAATACCTGATTGGTGCGCATATCAATTTGTGGCTGGTAGAACAAGGCAAACTCGTTGTTTTTGATGCCGGCTTGAATGGTTTGTATCAACTCATGACGATGTCGAATAACACTGTCTTGTTCGGGATTGAAACGATAATACCGATGCTTACCTGCCAACTTTGCTTGATACATGGCTTGATCGGCTTGACGCAATAACTGCTCAGCATCCACCATTTGTGATTGTGGGAAAGACGTCAGGCCGATACTTGCAGTCACATTGACAGAGTCTTCTTCGATTTGATAGGGGGCCGCAATGGTTCTCAGTATACGCTGCACAATGGCCGTGCAGTTGGCGGTTGAGGTAAATTCACAGTCGGTCAGAATTAATGCGAATTCATCGCCACCAATTCGTGCAATATGATGCGGCTCACGCACGCTGGCTTGTAAGCGTTTGGCGATATCGATCAATAGCGCATCGCCATGCTCTTGCCCCAGTTGTTGGTTCAGCATCGCAAAATTGTCGAGATCGATGTACAGCAAAACGAGCGTGGTTTTATCTCGCTGACTTCGCGTCATTTCAACATTCAGTAGCTGCTCAAACAATGAACGATTGGCCAATCCCGTTAGAAGATCGTGATCCATCGCGGTATTGAGACGTTGTTGCTCATTCAGCAACTGTTTTTCGACTTCTTTTCGCCGTAGTTTTTCCGTCAGAATCCGATCTTTATCAATGAGCTGCCGCTTACGCAGTTCGATATTGGCGAGTAACTGCCCAAATAATGTGATCAGCTTAATGTGGTAATTGTTAAATGAAGTGGGTTGTTTTACAAAATCTAAGCCAACAAACCCCAAACACTCACCCGACGAAGTAATGGGCGCAGTAATCAAGCTGCGAATGCCTTGCGGCTCCAGTGTTTGCCGTGTTACCGATTCCTCTGCTAGCAACAACACATCGTTGACCATAAACAGACAGCCCGCCTGATGAGCATCGAGCCATTCATCCATGCCTTCCATCGGGTAGTTCTGTAAAAATTGAATTTGCGGCTCGACGCCGCTAGCACACCATTCATGCGTGTTGCTGCAGTGGGTAAAACCATCATGATATTGAAATACATAGAGACGGTCGGCATCGGTCAGGGTGCCAATCTGTTGTAACGAATTATTGACCGCATCATCAAACTCGCTCAAGGGGAGTGCAATGTACGTCATGGCGGTTTCAATTAATAATTGTTCGAGTCGGCGTTCTGTCATGAGTTGGGTACAATAGAAATGTTGTATTTAGAGTAGGACAAAAATCGCCACCTGTCAGTTATCACAGCATTAAGCAACAATAAACACTCAGGTGATTGTTTTTAAACGCGTTTCTGAACATGAAAGTTGTTTCTATGTGCAAAAAACACTTGCACATAAAAACAAGCATGGATAGTATACGCAGCACTTTAGGACTATAGCTCAGTTGGTTAGAGCGCTACCTTGACATGGTAGAGGTCACCAGTTCGAATCTGGTTAGTCCTACCAAAAAACGCAATAAAATCAGGCACTACGGGATTACCGGAGTGCCTTTTTTTTGTTTGGAATGCTTTTGCAACAAAATGCGGCCAATATGCGGCCAATATGTGACATCCTTATCGTTATTGGTTAATCCGCAGCGGCCATACTGTCTATTTTGCCTGACGGTGAAGCAGGCCATGTCATCAATTTAATTTTGTCATTAAAAAATCAATCAGCAGCCTAACCTTGGGCGACAGTAAGCGGTTTTGCGGGTAAAGCGCCCATATCCCCTCATCTTCGCATTGAAAGGGGGTTAATAAGCGAATTAAGGTTCCTTCTTGTAGTGCTTTTTCGGCATAGTAATCCGGTAATTGGGCAATGCCCAGTCCTTTTAAGGCTGCATCCAGTAAGGCGTGGCCACTGTTGTATCGTATTCGACCATGAATGCGGACATTGCGTTCTTGACCATTATATTTGAAGCGCCAGTGATCTAACGTGCCTTGTAAACAGTCGTGTGATGGCAGTTCCGACAAGGTGTGCGGTTCGCCGTGGCGCTGAAGATAGTCGGGTGATGCGCACAAATACAGCCGCCGCGATGACAACTTGCGAGCCATCATGCTGGAGTTACTTAAACGACCAATACGAATCGCAAGGTCATAGCCATCCGCGACCAAGTCCAGTGCTTGATTGGTCAATTGGCATCGTAATTCAAGGTCAGGGTATTGTTGGATGAAATCGTTTAACAGTGGAGCAATATGACTTTCACCAAACGCTACTGGAGCCGTAATGGTCAGAATGCCTTTAGGGCTGGTTTGCAACCTATTGAGTGCCAGCTCAGCCTCTTTTAAGGCATCCGCAATTTGACGGCAATGCTGGTAGTAAATGGTTGCCGCATCCGTGGGTGAGACTTTGCGCGTGGTACGGTAAAACAATTTTGTACCTAGACGCTTTTCCAATACGCTGATAGTTCGGCTGACGTGTGCGGTTGAGCAATCAAGTTGTTTCGCTGTCGCGGTAAAGCTTGTGGTCTCATAGACCGCGATGAATTCGTTGATGCCATCCCAGTTCATTGTCACTTCCTGTCGCTGCAATGGGTCATTGTTACTATTTGGTAAAAGTTTTTTAGGTTTGTGCGAGATTATCACTCCTGTAGTAATAGATACACTGACATTACTAACAAACAGAAAGGATTAGTGCATGACTCAGCCCATGATCAAATCACGCGCCGCCATTGCTTGGGGGCCAAATCAGCCCTTATCCATTGAAGAAGTCGACGTTATGCCGCCTCAAGCGGGGGAGGTGTTAGTCCGCATCGTCGCCACAGGCGTCTGTCATACGGATGCCTTTACCTTATCAGGCGAAGACCCCGAAGGTATTTTTCCGGCCATTCTCGGCCATGAAGGGGGTGGCATCGTAGAAGCGATTGGCGCTGGCGTTACCAGTGTTGAAGTGGGTGACCATGTTATTCCGCTGTACACTGCTGAATGTGGTGTTTGTAAATTTTGCACATCCGGCAAAACCAATTTGTGCCAAGCGGTACGAGAAACGCAAGGCAAAGGGCTGATGCCCGATGGTACGACACGTTTTTATAAAGACGGACAACCCATCTATCATTACATGGGGTGCTCAACCTTCTCTGAATACACGGTATTGCCAGAAATTTCGTTGGCCAAGGTCAATAAAACGGCACCCCTTGAGGAAATTTGCTTGCTGGGTTGTGGGGTCACTACCGGAATGGGTGCTGTGATGAATACGGCCAAGGTTGAAGAAGGGGCCAGTGTGGCGATTTTCGGTCTAGGTGGTATTGGTTTGTCGGCCATCATTGGTGCAACGATGGCCAAGGCAGGAAGAATCATCGCGATTGATATTAATGAGTCCAAGTTTGAATTGGCAAAAAAACTCGGGGCGACAGAGTGTATTAATCCTAAGCATTATGACAAACCAATTCAGCAAGTCATTGTAGAGCTTACCGACGGCGGCGTTGATTATTCGTTCGAGTGCATTGGTAATGTGGATGTGATGCGGTCAGCACTTGAGTGCTGTCATAAGGGCTGGGGTGAGTCTGTCATCATTGGCGTTGCGGGTGCTGGTCAGGAAATATCGACACGTCCGTTTCAGTTGGTTACTGGACGTGTTTGGCGCGGCTCGGCTTTTGGTGGCGTGAAAGGGCGTTCGGAGCTGCCTGGGATTGTCGAGGACTATCTGGCCGGTAAATTTGCATTGCATGATTTTATTACGCACACCTTGCCATTGGAGGCCATTAACGAGGCTTTTGAGCTGATGCATGAAGGCAAATCCATTCGCAGTGTGATTCATTATTGAGGTGGACATTATGACGATGGACACGCTTGAGCACCTAGCCAGTGTGCGTTGTTTTGATGGGTGGCAAAAACAATATCGACATTATTCCGATGCGTTGAAGTGTCCTATGCGCTTTTCTATTTACTTACCACCGCAGGCCATGACGACGCGCGTTCCTGTTTTGTATTGGTTGTCAGGGTTAACCTGTACCGATGAGAATTTCATGCACAAGGCAGGCGCTCAACGTATGGCAGCGAAGTTGGGCGTAGTGCTTGTTGCGCCGGACACCAGCCCGAGAGGTGAACACGTTGCCGATGACAGCCGTTACGACCTAGGACAAGGGGCGGGGTTTTATATCAATGCCACTCAGGCTCCTTGGTCAGAACATTATCGCATGGAAGACTATCTCATTCATGAACTGCCGATGTTGATTCAGTCAGTTTTCCCGGTGACTCATGTTTGTGCCATTGCGGGGCATTCGATGGGTGGCCATGGCGCGTTGACGCTGGCACTCAAATACCCTGAGCGCTTTTGCTCTGTTTCTGCATTCAGCCCAATCGTAAACCCCAGCTCTGTAGAGTGGGGCGAGAAGGCATTTACAGCGTATTTGGGGCAAGATCGCAACGAATGGAAACGCCATGATGGTTGCGAATTGATGCGCCATACATCGGCTTGTACACCGATGTTGATTGATCAAGGAACGGATGACGTTTTTTTGTACAAGCAGCTGCAGCCACAGGTTTTACAACACATCGCAGAGCAGGCTGATTACCCCTTAACACTGCGTATGCAGGAAGGTTATGACCATAGCTATTACTTTGTTGCTAGCTTTATTGATGATCACATCGCGTTTCATGCTAAGCATCTTTGGCAGGTAAGTGGCGTGGAGTAATCATTCATGAGGTGCAAAATCTTATACATTTTGTGGTGTTTGCTGTACATCTTGTATAATATTGGCTCGTTACGTATTCACTCAATTGACGGTAAATAATGTTATGAGCCACCTAATTCGCTTGGTTTATGCCAGCAAGGCAACCTTTAAAACGAATAATGACAGTGATGGAGCGGTGCTGGATTTGCGTATAGGTCGTATTTTGACCCAGTCGCGGGCAAACAACGCGCGGCGCAAAGTCGGTGGTGTTTTGTATTACGGAAACGGTCATTTTTTTCAATGCCTTGAGGGCGACTCGGTAACGGTACGGGCTCTATACGATCAGATTTGTACCGACAGTCGCCATAAGGATGCGGTAATTTTGGTTGATGAACCCATCGAGACGCGATTGTTTTCAGAATGGACGATGAAGTACATTCCGGCTGAGAAGCAAATACGCAGTTTTTTGCTCAATCAAGGATATCGTCACTTTACGCCGTTTGAATTTACCCCCGAGATGGTGACTCGCATGGTGAATTACCTCCATCAAGTGCAAGTCAATCATACGGTGGAATCTCAATTACAGAGCAATACCAATCCCAATCCGAGCTTGTGGCAAAAGATCAAAGCGAAGTTCCATGGTGCTTAATGACGGGTATGTCATCTTGATCGCTTGTGGTCGATGATTATTTTTTGCACAGTCCGATAGTCCGTCTACGCTTAACGCATAAAATCTCATAATGAGGGGTCGTTATGCGTATTCGTACTAAATTGGTACTGTTGGTTGCGGTCTCGGTGCTGGTACCAACGTTATGTCTATCGTTAATTAGCATTATCAATATCCGAAGCAATGCTTTGTCTGCGTTTGAAGCCCGTTCTGTTGCGGAAATGAAACAGATCGATGCCACCTTCTCCATGTACTTAAATGGGCTTAAAGAAGATGCTGAATTCTTTGCGCAAACGACTCAAATTCGTGCTCTGTATCATTCACTAACGTCCTATGTGGATAGCAATAATCAACCCGTAAAAGCGAATCCTGATAATCCGTCTGAAGTCGAAGCGTTCGCACTGATGTCCACATTTGGTGAGACACATCCAGATTTGGCCTATGTGTTTTTGGGATTGGATAATGGTTCTTATCTACAGTGGCCGGCCACTGGCGCGCTCAGTCAGTATGACCCTCGAACACGCCCTTGGTATCAGGCGGCCATCAATAAAAGCGGAGCCGTGATCGCGTCTGCTTATCAAGACATCAATACCGGTGCGCCACTGATTGATTACTTGGTACGATTTGAAACTACCTCTGGGGCGAAAGGCGTTGTTGGTGTTGATGTGACATTGACTAAATTAACGGACTTGTTAAAACGGGTGAAGTTTGGTGAGCGCGGTTATGTGTTATTGGTCGAAGACAGCGGCACCATTCTCGCAGACCCCAGTGATGCTGCACGCAATTTTACTGCTCTAGATAGCCATCGCGACAGTTACGTTGAGCTGGCAGATCGCCAAGATGGCTTATACCGAATGACGCAGCAGGGCGAAACCTGGTTTGCACAGTCCTATACCTCACCGGCTTTGGGTTGGCGATTCATTGGTTTAATTCCAACAGCGGAAGTGTATTCAGCGGCCAATCGTTTGTCGTTGATGGCACTGCTTATTGCCATTGTATTGGTGTCGGTTTTTTCATTAATCGGATACATGATGGTGACTCGTCTCGTTCGCCCCTTGCTCGTCATTGATACCGGCTTACAACAAATATCCTCAGGCAAAGGGGATTTAACCAAACGCCTTCGCGTGCACACGACCGACGAAATCGGTTCGGTTTCATCGTCGTTTAATCATTTCGTTGAATCTATTCAGGGCTTGGTGACGCGCATCACCACGAATAGTCGCTCGGTCATGGCGCACGCGACGGAAACCGACGCATTGGCAGATCGAGCATCGACATTGGTGCAACAGGAAGCCGAATCCATCGACTTGATTTCGACCGCCTTTGAAGAAATGGTCGCCACCGCCAATGAGGTAGCCGGCAATTGCGCCAAAGCCGCTCAAGCCGCCGACGAAAGCCAGTCAATGGTTGTTTCAGGTGGTGAGAAGTTAACGTTAACGATGCGCTCATTAACGACGCTGGAATCTGCGCTCGGTTTGTCCAGTGAATCCATGTCGGCATTGAATGCGGAATCGGGCAACATCAGTGCTATTCTAAACACCATTCGAGGCATTGCGGAGCAAACCAATTTACTGGCATTGAATGCTGCAATTGAAGCTGCGCGTGCTGGCGAACAAGGACGCGGATTTGCCGTAGTTGCCGATGAAGTCCGTGGTTTGGCCTCGAGAACGGCAGAATCTACAGAAGAAATAGGGCAGTTGTTATCATCTCTCGAGGCGAAAACACATACCGTGACCGCTCATATTGACGATAGCTTAGCGTCGTTAGCGCAAACCAGTCGCAATTCACATGATATGGAGCGGATCTTTAGTGATGTGATATCCAGCATCCACATTATTCGTGACATGGCCAGTCAAATTGCTACCAGTGCCGAGGAGCAACATCAAGTTGCTGAACACATTAATCAGAATATTGTGCAAGTGAAAGACAGTTCCAATGAGACATCGGATATTTCACAGCGGCTTAAAGCGGAGTCGCAGCAATTAGCGGAGGTTTCCAAACAACTGAACCAATTGGTCGGACATTTTATCGTGGACTGATGCTGCCTTTGTTGTACCAACCATTTGGCCTCTTACGCGGTTAACCGAGCAAGAGACCGAATGGTTTGTTACTTATTCGTCAACCATCTCACCAACACTCATGGCGCAGCTATTAAAACCACCATCTACGTAGATGTTTTGCGCAGAAATACCCGACGCCATATCGGAACATAAGAATGCCGCTGTATTACCCACTTCATGGATCGTAATATTGCGTCCAATCGGTGCACGATCGGCATTCTTTTTCAACATTTTTCGGAAGCTTTTAATCCCAGCTGCCGCTAACGTTTTGATTGGGCCTGCCGAAATGGAATTCACACGAACGCCGTCTTTGCCTAAGCTACCTGCTAGATAGCGCACAGAGGCTTCCAGCGAGGCTTTCGCTAGCCCCATGACATTGTAGTTTGGCAAGGTTTGCTGCGAACCGTGATAACTTAAGGTCAACATGGCGCCTTGGCGACCTTCCATTAAGGGGCGGGCGGCTTTGGCAAGTGCAACAAAGCTGTATGCGCTAATGTCGTGGGCAATACGAAATCCTTCGCGTGTGGTGACATCAAGATAGTCGCCATCCAGTTCGTGTGCTGGTGCAAAGCCAACGGAATGAACCAAAATGTCAAAATGCCCCCAACGCGCTTTTAACTCAGCAAATACGTTGGCGATTTCTTCATCGGATGCTACGTCACATGGCAGTACAATGTCAGAATCCCAGGCCGTTGCCATTTTTTCAACGCGCTCTTTTAGCTTTTCACCTTGATAAGTGAACGCCAGTTCTGCGCCTTCGCGATGGAATGCTTCAGCGATGCCATAAGCAATGGAATGCTTGCTGGCAACACCCACGATCAGAGCTTTTTTTCCTGTTAACAAACCCATAGAGAATAACCTTATTGCTGTTGTTGTCGTTTAGTGGTGCATGATTGGGGTAGCGTTGCCAACCTCAATCGTGTGGATGCGTGTTGCTTGGTTGGGCGCAGAATACAGCAGCACTCGTGACCGTTCTTCTGGATTTAACCATAACAAGCCACCATCGTGTAAATTCCACGCATAAAACGTTTTTGCCTGAGTGGATATCGGTAATGGATGCGGACGCTGTAACCATGGCCAAAAAAGAACCGATGACTCTTTGTGGGCTGGCGGTGCAATCAGCTTCAAATCCGAATGCAGAGGGACTTTCTCAATTTGGTTGCTGGTCAGCCAAATCATATCCAGTTGCATTGTACTGGGCTCTTGCGTCCACTGCCGCAATCGCTCTACTGGATGCGCAAGGGGAATTAAGTTAACCCCATTTCGCGTTGCTTGTGTTACCAAGGCCAGCAATTCATTGGATAATGGCAAGTAATAACCAATGCGAAGTGTTTTAGGCTGCGCAGCAGAAGTGGCATGCTCAGGCAGCAACCAGCCGGATAGATATTGAAGACGATCATTGCGAATCACAACGCCCGATCGAATCATGGCCTCGGCGCCACGAAAAATCTGTCGATGAATATTTTTTTCAGTTTGCAGTGCGGTAATTTTTGCTTGGCTATTGGTATCTGTGGTTCTGATTGGCATGGCATCGATATCACCGTAGCGAAGTAAGCGCAGTGCCTCATCGCTGCTTTCTAGCAAAGACAATGTAATGCGTTCAAAGGCAAATCGATACTGAAAAAACAAACGATTTTTTGCCCACCAATTCTCAGTGCGTAGCAAGACAATCTGTTCATCGGCTTGCCAATCTTGTATGTGATACGGACCACTGGTCGGCTCGTAACGATCATCAAGTTCATTCGGCCAATCGCGATATTGGTGATGGAAATGCGCAGCTAACGGTTTGAACGACATCAGTTGTTGCCAGATCCATGGCAGGGGTTGTTGATCTTCCCAGGCAAAATCAGCTAACTGAAAAAGCAATAGATCATCCATGCTGCGGAGGCTCAGTAGCCAAGGATATTCCTCTTTATTCAGTTGGGCGTGAGAGAAAACAAAATCTGCCCCCGTCAGTGGTTGACCATCCGACCACTGTGCGTTGCGATCCAGCTTGAAAATGATTTGCCGGGACTCAGGTTTCAAGGCCCAGCCAAGGGCTAGACCGGCAATCGGTTCGTGGTTAGGGTGTACGGTGTTGGTGAGCAGCAACGGCACCTGCAATTCGTTCAGGAATTGAATCAACCCTTGTTGCGAATCGCCCCCGATGCGGCGTAAGTGTGAGCCTGTTTGTGGGTAAGCAATATGATAACGGCCGTCATTGTATGGCAATGGTGCATTGAGTACCGAAGGGTCACTGGCGAAATGCCAATGTAGCGTATTCAGGTTGGAGGTGGCGGCAAGACTGTTGTCAGACATTGCCATCAAAGCCACTAAGCAACAGCCATAGAGCCAGTGCTTGCTGGGCAAGAGAGGGAATGATTGATAAGAAAGTAGCCGGCCAGCATTAAAAAACATCATGTTGTCATGCTAGCTCTGCTTATCTATCAAGGCAATGACTTACCTTGATAGATATTCGTGACAGAAATTCAATAATGGCTATTTGTTCATCACATCAACGTACAGCGTGAGATTCTGCCCAGGCTGCAGATAACGATGATTCAGTTGCGATGCATTCCAGCGCTGTAGATCAGCTACCCGAACATTAAATCGCTGAGCGATGCGGGCGAGTGAATCGCCAGAGCGAACGCGGTAGTTGATGCGTCGAATCACTTCTCGGTTGGCGGGCGTGGTGTTTTGTGTCCAAACCACCAAGGTCTGCCCTGGACGCAGTGGGTCGCCAGGAGCCATACCATTCCAGCGTGCCAGTTGAGCTACCGTGACGTCATGGGTACGTGCTATTTCCCAAAAGCTGTCACCGCGACGTACTTGATGCTCAACACGTTGTGTATTGCTGGGCTGGCGTTGGGCGCGCAAACGGTCAAGGCGTTGAGTGACGCTGTGAGAGTATTCTCCTTGCTCGCGAAACGCTGATGGGATCAGTAACTCTTGGCCAGCACGAATGACACTGGAGCGCATTGAGTTGGCCTGCATGAGTGCATCTGAGGTGGTATGGAATTGGCGCGCAATGGAGTTAAGGTTGTCACCGCGTTGGACTTGGTAGCGCTGCCAACGGACGCGTTCACTACTCGGCAACGAGGCCAGTTGTTCATTAAATAAAACTGCCTTGTCTGCAGGCACTAGAATCTCATGAGGCCCATCGGGGTGTGTTGCCCAACGATTGAAGCCAGGGTTCAATCGATAAATCTCGTCGAGTGGTGTATCGGATAGTTCAGCGACGTGTGACAGATCGATTTGTCCGCCGGTGTTGACCACGGCAAAGTAGGGTTCGTTCGCTATGGGGGTGAAGCGAATACCGTGCTCTTCTTGATCGCGCAATATACGGGAAAGGGCAATCAATTTTGGAACATACGCTTGCGTTTCACGCGGCAAGCTAAGCGACCAGTAATCGGTTGGTTTGCCGGCATTACGATTGTTTCTAATGGCGCGTCTAACCGTGCCTGCTCCCGAGTTGTATGCCGCCAATGCGAGCATCCAGTCGCCATTAAATTCGCGCTGCAAGGCATTCAGGTAACTTAGTGCGGCCTCTGTTGAGGCGCGAATGTCACGTCGGCCATCTTGCCACCAGTCTTGCTCCAGACCAAAGTCGCGGCCTGTGCCAGGAATGAACTGCCAAACACCAGAGGCGCGACCATGCGAATACGCAAAAGGATCAAAGGCACTTTCGACGATGGCCAGTAAGGCAAGTTCGCCGGGCACCCCGCGAGTTTCAATTTGCTCAGCAATAAAATACAGATAGCGCTGACCGCGATCAGCAACACGATCAAAGTACGACTGATGTCGAGTGAACCAACGGATCTCGGCCGCGACGCGAGGGTGATCAATATCAATGTTCAGTTGGAAATTAGCCAGCAGCCGATCCCACACGTCATCAAATTGCACCTCGCCAACAGTTGGCTCTTGCCAATCATCCAGCACGATCAGAGCGGCTTCGGAACGGGGTGAGATAGGTTGAGTCTCGGTCACGGTTTGTTTGCCAGCACAGCCGACAAACAATAGACTAGATAAAGATAACAGGATGAATTTCATGAAAACACAGCAACATAAATAAAAGGATAGTCTAAAGATTGACCATCCCCCCTGCAAGCAACCTGTGTTTTTTGACCAAAATTGACGTATGCGTCGTGCATTGTCGTATAGTATGTCGTTGTTCCTGCCTAGGTGTGCTTTCATGCCCAATCGAACCAATCGCATCAAACCCGCTGAGTATGACCAATGGCTGACATCGTCAGCCGTGCAACGTTTGCTTGCGCTGGAGTCCGGCTGGATTGCTGATGCCCTTCATTCTCTGCATGCACAGCAGCTGATGTATGCAGGCATCGACCCTCATGCTCGATGCATTCAGCAACGACGAATCAGTCACGCCTTTCAAATGTGCCTGCCTTGGCAGTCTCAACAGCCTGCACATGGCGCACTGATGAGTGATAGTCACTGGCCATTTGCCGATGAGAGTATTGATATTGTGGTGTTACAGCATGCGCTTGAGTTTGCACGACAACCCCACCAAATGATGCGTGAAGTTGCGAGGACGGTCATGAGCAACGGCTATGTTATTATTGTTGGATTCAACCCGCATAGTCCATGGGGGCTGGTACGCAGTTTCGGTTCTTTATCCAAACAATTACCATGGTCGCTATCACCATTGCATGCGCAACGCATTGCCGATTGGCTAACGTTGTTGGATTTTAGAATCGAGTCCATCCAACCGGTTGGTCATATCTGGCCAATGAATATCGGAAGTGATGTATTGAGTCGCCGTATTGACCGTAAGCTGGCGGGCAACCACTGGCTGCCCGCCAGCGGGTATCTATTGGTCGCACGCAAACGTGTTGCTGGGGTGACGCCAATTCGACCATGGCTGTGGCGCACTATGCTATCGTCCGATCGGCTTGGGTATGCTAATGGTTGTGCTCAAACGCACTCGCAAAAAACAGGAAGTCATTTTGAAGGTTGAATTATTTACTGATGGTGCCTGCAAGGGCAACCCAGGCCCCGGAGGTTGGGGTGCATTGCTGCGCTTCGGTCAGCACGAACGAGAATTGTTTGGCGGTGAAAAAAACACCACCAACAATCGTATGGAATTAATGGCGGCCATTGAAGGGCTTAAAGCACTAACACGGTCTTGTGATGTCATTTTGACCACTGATTCTCAGTATGTAAAACAGGGTATCAATAGCTGGTTAGCAGGCTGGAAACGCAATGGTTGGAAAACAGCAAGCAAGCAAGCTGTCAAGAACCAAGATCTTTGGCAGGCGCTGGATGAACAAACCCAGCGGCACCAAATTGAATGGCGTTGGGTTAAGGGGCATACTGGCCATCCAGATAATGAACGTGCCGACCAATTGGCCAATAAGGGTGTGAGCGAGGTTATCTCATGAGACAAGTGGTACTTGATACCGAAACAACGGGTATCGGTGAAGGGCATCGCATCATTGAAATTGGTTGTGTCGAGCTGTTTGAACGCAAACCCACTGGGCGAACCTACCACCAATACATCAATCCAGAGCGCGACATTGATGTCGAGGCAGCGGCTGTTCACGGCATTACCAATGAATGGCTGATAGAGCAGGGCGCGCCTGTTTTTGCCCAAATAGCCCCCGATTTTTGCGACTTCATCGCGGGTGCGGAGCTGGTGATTCACAACGCACCATTTGACGTTGGCATGATGGATGCGGAATTCCGGCGATTGCAACTGCCGTTGACGCGCGAATTTTGCACCATTCTTGATACCTTGGTACTTGCCCGAGATATGCACCCAGGTGCGCGTAATAGTTTAGATGCACTGTGCAAGCGTTATGACATTGATAATAGCCATCGTGAACTTCATGGCGCTTTACTGGATGCCGAGATCCTGTCCGATGTCTATCTGATGATGACGGGCGGGCAAACGGCGCTACTGTTGGATAATGAGGACAGCGATACTCAAGAAGAGGTCGATTTGGATATTGATATCCAAGCATTGGCTGCGGATTTGCCCATTATCTTGGCAAACGCCGACGAGCTGCAAGCTCATGAGGCCATGCTAACACTGCTAGACAAAAAAAGTGGACACGCGATATTTCGACGCTGACACGACGTTATACGCGTTACTAATAACAATAAATCGTATAAAGCCGCACTTTGTCTATTGGCCTTGTTGACTATTCCTGACAAGATAAGCCTTTGATAAAACGGCAAAATCCTTAGCGGTTTTGTTGTTGTGCCGTTAGAATGCGGGAAACCTAATCATGAATGATGTAAGAATGGCCGATAAAACAACAGGAAGTGAAGCCTCTCAATTTGCCTCATCGGTGAATTTGGTTCGTGTAGAGGTTGGCAATGCGCTCGACCAGGCCAGTGTCCAGCTGGATGCCTATGCCGATAGCAGTAGCGCAGAGAACTTACGCGCGTTTCTTGAGGAAATCCAACAGGTACGCGGCATTTTCAAGATGATCGATTTTCGTGCCGGTGAGCGCTTATGCGAAGAGCTGGCAGAAACAGGACGTTCCGTGATCAATCAACCGGCAACGCAGGGGATTCTATCGTCATTTACTCAAGCCATTGTCTACCTGAAACGCTACATCGATTTTGTCGTCGATGGCGACGTGGTTGCCCCTAGCTTACTGCTACCTACGATCAATCAAGTGCGCAAGCAGCGACAAGAAAAACCGTTGCCAGAAGCGTACTTCTTCCTTGTTAATTTGCGTCCAAAAATTACCGCGCCAGTGGCGGATTCCGCCGCCAGCAAAATCCCATATCATCGTGCTCGGCAACTTTATCAGTTGGGTCTTATTGGGCTCATACGCGAACAAGGTCGACGCGGGCCACTGCAAGTCATGCTTCGCACGGTGAATCGTTTAGAAAAAGCCAGTCGCGGAGGCCCGTCCTGGGTGTTCTGGCATGTGGCTGTGGCCGCTTTCGAATCGCTCGCGCAAGATTCATTCGAGATGACTAAGCAGCGTTTATCTCTGCTCGGATTGTTGGATCGTCAGGTGCGTCGTATTCAAGAGTCGAAAGGCGCGGCACTGAATGAGAAAATGCCTGATTGGTTGTTGAAAGAACTCTTGTATCTGGTCTCGCTCGCTGAGCCGTCAACGGATGATATTTTGGCCGTTCAGTTGGAGTTTCACCTAGGCAGCACCTTCCGAGAAGCGCAATTGCAAGCGACTCGTGCTCGCCTGCACGGCCCAGATCAATCGGCGTTTCAATCACTACTTGAGGCGCTTGAAGATGAGATTCAATCCATTAAGGATCAAATAGATCTTATTGAACGCACGGATGCTTCACAAGAAAACCTGGATGAATTGATCGAGTCTATCAAACGCATTGCGGACACTCTGGGGATTGTTAATTTACAAAGTGCAAGCGAGCAAGCGATGGCCTTGGCTGAACACATTGTTGCCAGCTCACCCGTTTCACTACCACAAAAAATGGCCGGCATTGCTGATCAAGTCATTGCCATTGAACAAGAAATTCGTAGCTTGGGGCACCATGATTTAAAAACAGCCACCTTGGTTGATCCGGTGAGCTTGAGTGAAGCGCGCATTGCGGTCATTTCCGAGTCGATGACAGCCTTGACCTTAGTAAAGCGTGCGACCAGTGCGTATCTGGATTCCAATGGCGATAAAATGCACATAAAGAATGTTGGCAAAACATTGGTTGATGTTGCTGGCGGGCTGTTGTTTTTAGACAAAGAGCCGGTTCACGCGATCTTGATGGAATTGAACCAGTTCATTACTAAGCGAGTGCTAGACGGACAGACTCGACCCAGTGATGCGCAAATGGAAGCCTTTGCCGATGCGATTACGGGTGTTGAGTATTTTCTCGATTCGTTGATCGGTCACTCAGCATCGGCTGACGAAGCCATCAAGCTCGCACAAGAAAGCTTGTCTCACTTGCGGGGTTAGTTGGCATGTTGCAAGGAAGCTTGTTAACCGTATTGATTGTCTTGGTCTTTGCTTGCCTGCTAACCATGTTGTTTTTTTGGCGACAATCCGGTTGGTTTGTGCAATGGCTAAAGGGGTCAATGGGTTTTACTTTACTACTCATTGCTATCTTGTTGGCTTTTTCGGCATCGGATTTATGGAGCTATCACACCGCCTCTGTGGGTAAGGTAGTTGCCAATGTTAGTATTTATCAACTGGGTGATCAATCATACGACGTGACCATCACCGATGGTGATGGTCACGAGTTTCGGTCGATGGTACGTGGCGATCAATGGCAGTTGGATGTTCGTCTTATACGCTGGCAGGGGCCGGGTGCAGCGAATGAGCCTCAGGTGCTGTATCGTTTGCATCGACTGTCTGGTCGTTACTTGCAATTAGAACAGGAGCGCAGTCAGGAGCGCAGCGCATTTGATCTCCAGCAATCCCGATGGATCGATGTTTGGCAGCTCTTGTCTGGGTATTCGCTATGGCTAAAGGCCGAGCAAGGTCGAGCTCAGTTCATGCCTCTGGTGAATGGCGCCATGTTTGCCATACATGCCGACATTCAAGGGGTGGTTGCTCATCCTATGAACGATGTGGCGCAGCAAGCGATGCAGCGTGACTGGTAGTGCCACGCTGCAGGCGAACATTATTGCTCGCTAAACGTTGCCCAAATGGGAGCATGATCGGAAGGTTTTTCCATTGCGCGAATGTCATAAGCAATGCCGGCAGCGTTGCAGCGTGCAGCCAGCGCAGGAGGAATCAGGATGTGATCGATGCGTAAGCCACGCTTAGGCTCATCGTCAAACCCCTTTGAGCGATAATCAAACCAACTGAACTGCTCCATGCTGTCTGGGAAGTGCAGGCGATAGCTATCCACTAAGCCCCACGACAATAAGCGCTGATACCATTCCCGCTCTTCGGGCAGGAAGCTGCATTTACCTGTTTTTAGCCAGCGCTTGCGATTGGGCTCACCAATGCCAATGTCGGTGTCTTCGGGTGATATATTCATATCGCCCATTAAAATGACGTTATCTGTTGCGCTGAAATTCTCGGTCAAATAACGCTGCAAGTCGTCGTAAAAGGCGGCTTTTGCTGGGAATTTGGTTTCATGGTCGCGGCTTTCGCCTTGTGGGAAGTAGCCGTTAAGTACATCGTACTGCTGGCCATTGATGAGGTAACGTGCATGAATAAAGCGTTTTTGTGACTCCTCGCTATCCCATGGCCATCCTTTTTGCACAAAAATCGGGGCGGTTTTGCTCAGCAACGCCACGCCGTAGTGGCTTTTTTGGCCAAAATACTCAACGTGATACCCGAGGCTTTGTACATCGGCCAGCGGAAATTGTTCGTCGTGCACTTTGGTTTCTTGCAAACCCATCACATCGGGTTTGTATTGCTCACGAATGGCTTCGAGCTGGTGCTGTCGTGCACGTATGCCGTTGATATTGAAGCTCATAAAGGTAGGCATGATGTCTCTCATCGCAAAAAACACACATCATACCGAAGCCAACACATAGCGCAAATCCAACACGAATCACGCCAGACAAAAAAACAGTCGATCAAAAAAACAACAAATGAAAACGCAGGTGTCATGGTAATGTTTGCCTTTGCGACAGAATCCGTACACTGCACGCCTTTATGTCTGTCTCATTAGGGCGCCGATTACCATGAACAATACTGCACCTTTACAATCGAAGTACACACGCACAGCGCTTGTTGTGGCCATGTTTTCAAGCATGCTGAATACTGTCTCGCAGGCCGCTTCGGTCGAACTGCCCGTCGTGCACGCCAGTCAGGGAAGCTTGTTTGACAATCCCATCGCACAGCAAGCCTTTGCCGTTGAAGTATTGGAGCGCAGCGATATTGAATTGTTGCCAGTATTAAATATTGCCGATGCATTGGAATGGGTAGCCGGTATTGATGTTCGCCAGCGTGGTAATGGCACCAATGTGAATGTCAGTGTTCGTGGTGCCGGTCATGAGCAGACCTTGATTATGGTGGATGGTGTGCGCATGAATGATCCACAGACCGGGCACCATAATTTCAATTTGCCGATTGTCTTAGAAGACATTGAGCGTATCGAAATCGTACGCGGCCCAGGGGCGGGGCAATTCGGCCCGAATGGTAACGCTGGGGTGATTAACTTAGTCACACGAAAAACAGTCGACACCGCGAGTGGGCGACAAGTCGGAGTTAAATTAGAAGCGGGAAGCTACCAATACCGGCGTGGGCTGTTAACGCTGGGTAAGACGGAAGGAGAATGGAGTCATTTCGTTTCTGCACAGCAGCAAGAGTCCGATACCTATATTCGCGGTGCGGATTTGGGCTATAGAACACAACAAGGCAATTACCGGCTGAGTCACCAAGCCGAGCAGCACAGTACCGTTTTTGGGGTAGGTTACTTGGATAAGCAATTTGGCACCCAAGGGTTTTATGGGCCTGCAACCGCGCGTGCGAACGAAGTCAGTATTCAACGCCATGCGTATGTAACACACGACCACCGCGTTACCGCGCAGCAATCCATTGACGTAGCGATTAATTATCGTCAGCACGATGATCGATTTTATTATTTGTCTGATGCGCCGTCTGAACATCAAACCAATGCGCTGCAAACACGATTACGTTATCGCTTAAGCGATGCTGTGGCAATCGGTTACGAACGAAATCAAGAGCGCATTGAAAGCAACAGAATTGTGGGCAATAAACACAAGCGCGATTACAATAGTGTCTTTTTTTATGGACATCATGATTTCGAGCGAGCGCAATTAGCTGGAAGTGTATCCTATCTTACTTACAGCGACAGTCAGTCGTATGTGTTGCCTGTACTCGGATTAACTCTGCCGTTTGCTGATCATCAGTTGTATTTGAATGGCGGCAAAAGCGTGCGCGTGCCCACCATGAATGATTTGTATCTGAATCAAACGGCTAATAAAGGTAATCCCGACGTGAAGCCAGAACAAACCACCAGTGCCGAGCTGGGGCTCCGTTTGCATCTTTTGGGGTTGCAGACGCGGCTGGCGACTTTTACTCGAAAAACAACCGACGCCATAGATTTCACGAGATCTCAGCAAGACCTGGACAACAATGTGGCGTTTTTTACCGCACGCAACATAGACTCCATCGACACTCATGGTGTTGAGGTCGAATTGGATGCCAGTAATTTGTTGGCACAGTACGGCTGGCAGAAGGTATCGCTGGGGTATACATGGCTTGATCAAGAATTTACCAATCCGTATCCAGTAGCCCGTTACACGTTATCTCAACTGGTTCATCAAGTCATGCTGGGGTTAAGTTATGAGATAGCGCCAGGGTACATCGTATCATCGCAAACCAAATACGAAGATCGCTACAATCAAGATGGGTTCGTTTTATGGGATGTAGCCTTGATTAAGCGCCACAAAGGCTGGCACTGGGGCGTGACGGCCAATAATATTTTGGATAAAGAATACATAGATAATGGCTCCATCGAAGCACCCGGACGAACGTTCCGATTTGAAATAGCCGCTGGTTTTTAACACCAGCAGCCCATATAAGGCCTCAGTTGAGGCCTTTTTTGTTTGCCCAGCGAAGCTGGCAAACCCGTCAGGCTGAAAGAAGCC
>JACUUC010000033.1 GCA_014859445.1 Bacterioplanes sp. | reverse complement strand
CGGTTGACGATGGCCGTATTATCGCTGATTTCGGGAATTATTCAGAGTCTCCTTAAGTGATTTTTTCATTCTATTCCTTTAGGATGATTTGATTGTTTTTTGTACTTTAACAAAACTCAAAATAATCATCAACTCAAGTCCTTGTAATAAGGGCAGGGCATGATAAAAACATGCCCTGCCAGCTGATTAAAGTACGGAAATATCCGCAATACCAATAAACAACCCTTGCAGTTGTTTGAGCAGCGCGAGGCGGTTGTTTTTTACGGCTTCGTCGTCGGCCATGACCATCACGTTGTCGAAGAAGGCATCAACCGCAGTACGCAGCTCCGCCAATTCGGTAAGCGCGGCGCTGTAGTCACCACCGGCCATTAAGGGTGTGACCACCTGCTGTTTGGTGGCAACTTGTTCCGCCAATGCGGTTTCTTCAGCCTGCTGTAGTAAGTGGGTACTTACATCAGCAATCACCTGATCACCACCGTTTTTCGCCAAAATGTTGGACACGCGCTTGTTGGCAGCTGCCAGTGCAACGGCGGCGTCCAGCTGGCTGAACTGATGCACGGCTTGCACGCGGCGATTAATGTCTAACGCGTTGGTGATACCCAGCGCACGTACGGCTTGGAAGACTGCCGTGGCAATGCCTTCATCGGCATACCAAGCGCTGAATCGATCCAGCATGTAGTCGAGCAACGTGGCTTTGGTGTTGGCTTTGGGCGTTGTGATCCAAGGTGCGTCGATGGCCCAATCAATCAACTCGTCTAGGTCGATGTTGATGTTCTTCTCGACCAATATGCGCAGGACACCTAACGAGGCACGGCGCAATGCGAATGGGTCTTTGGAGCCCGTTGGAATTTGACCTAAGCCGAATAAGCCCACCAAGCTGTCGAGGCGATCGGCTAAAGCGATCAGCGCGCCAGTTTGTGTGCTAGGTAGATCGTCACCGGCAAAGGCGGGCATGTATTGTTCGACCATGGCGGCGGCTACGTCGGCCGGTTCGCCATCGTGCTCGGCGTAGTATTTACCCGCCAAACCTTGTAAGTCGTCAAATTCACCCACCATATTCGATACGAGGTCGTTTTTACACAGGTGCGCAGCGCGTTGTACTAATGCGCTGTCGGCATTCAGTCGTTCGGCCATTTTGCTGGCCAGCGCGCTGATACGGCGTGTTTTATCGGCAATGGAGCCCAAGCCGTTGACCCAGACCACGTTTTCCAATTTCGGGAAACGGCTGGCCAGTGGTTGCTTACGATCGGTGTCCCAAAAGAAGGCGGCATCGGATAAGCGCGGACGAATGACTTTTTCGTTGCCAGCAATCACTTGTGCGGGGTCTTTCGACTCGATGTTGGCGATGGTGATGAAATTGGGCATCAATTTACCGTCTTTCATCACGTGAAAGTATTTTTGGTGTTCTTTCATGGACGAGACTAAGGCTTCTGGCGGTACGCGCAAGAAATCCTCATCGAAGGAACCGGCTAAGGCCACGGGCCATTCGTTCAGTGCGGTCACTTCGTTCAGTAGGTCATCGCTGATGATGGCTTCGCCACCCAGTTGTTTACCGGCAGCGGTGACTTGTTCTTTGATCAGCGCGGCGCGCTCGGCAAAGTCGGCCATGACGTAGGCGGCACGCAGTTTGTCTTGATACTCTGCCGGGTTCGCGATGGTGATTTCACCCGGCGCGTGGAAGCGGTGCCCGCGGCTGGTATTGCCTGCTTGCAGACCCAACACGCTACCGTCGACCACGTCGTTTCCAAATAGCATGACCAACCATTGCACTGGACGAACGAATTCGATGCGTGATGCCCCCCAGCGCATGCGCTTGGCAATGGGTAATTTGTCGAGGCTGTTTTGCACAATGGCGGGCAGCAGTTCCGCGGTTTGTTTGCCTTTGATGGTGCGTTGTACCATCAGTTTACCGGCATTTTTGCCTTCGCTGTCGGGTGCGGTTTGCAGTGCGTCGGCGCTGACGCCAGCACGCGCAGCAAAACCTTCTGCCGCTTTGGTCAATTTGCCATCGGCGTCGTAGGCCATTTTGGCCGGAGGGCCGAACAGCGTTTCTTGTTGATCGGCTTGTTGTTCGATCAATCCTTCAATACGGATGGCTAGCCGACGTGGCGCGGCAAAAGAAACAACGTTCTGGAACGTCAATCCCGCATCACGAACCCCTTGCTCGACGCCTTGAGTGAACGCGTCCGATAGCGTTTTTAGGGCTTTCGGTGGCAGTTCTTCGGTGCCCAGTTCGACTAAAAAATCACGGCTATTCATTACTTCTTCTCCTGGGCAGCGGCTTCTTTCTCGGCTTTTTGGGCTTCGTAGCGTGCTAATACGTCGGCACGGTTGGCGTCATCGGCCAGTGGGAAGCCTTTTTCGGCGCGGCTGTCGAAGTAGGCTTGTGCCACGGAGCGTGCCAGGGTGCGTACACGCAGGATGTAACCTTGACGTTCGGTCACGGAAATTGCGCCACGGGCATCGAGCAAGTTAAAGGTGTGCGAGGCTTTCAGCACCTGTTCGTAAGCGGGCAAGGGTAGACCGGCTTCGATTAAGCGCTTGCAGTCTTTTTCGTATTGATCAAAGGCAACGAACAAAAAATCCACATCGGCGTGTTCAAAGTTGTAAGCCGACTGCTCCACTTCGTTTTGATGGAATACGTCGCCGTAGGTGATGGCTTTGCCATCGGGGCCATACGTCCAGACTAAGTCGTAAACGGAATCCACTTCTTGCAGGTACATGGCGATGCGCTCAAGACCGTAGGTGATCTCACCCGTGACCGGGAAACACTCCAGGCCGCCTACTTGCTGAAAGTAAGTGAACTGTGTGACTTCCATGCCGTTTAGCCACACTTCCCAGCCTAAGCCCCACGCGCCAAGGGTGGGGGATTCCCAGTTGTCTTCGACAAAGCGGATATCGTGAATCAGTGGATCAACGCCCATCACGCGCAGCGATTCAAGGTATTTTTCTTGAATGTCGACGGGATTGGGTTTCATTACTACCTGAAATTGGTAGTAGTGTTGTAAGCGGTTTGGGTTTTCACCATAACGGCCGTCGGTCGGACGGCGACTGGGTTGAACGTAGGCCGAGTTCCAATTTTCAGGGCCAATCGCGCGTAAGAAAGTGGCGGTGTGGAACGTTCCGGCGCCCACTTCCATATCAAGTGGCTGGTTAATAATACAGCCCTGATCGGACCAGTATTCCTGTAGGGCAGCAATTAGCCCTTGAAAGGTTTTAACGTTATGTCGGCTCTGGCTCACAGCAAAGATCCCTTGTTATGGTTGCTCACGCGCTGGCTTGATGGCGGTTTTAAAACGGCCGATAAGCGATGTGCAGTGCGGATATGGGCATAGTAAAAGGCCCGATTATAACAGTGCCACGGAGCGATAACAGAGCAAGTTGCAGTCTTCTGTTAAGATAACGACGTTGATGACCCTGCAATGTGGGATTGTTGGGCATTTTTCATTCCAGAACGGGACGCTACTATGATTTCATCAGAAAAAGTTGTGCAGTCCACTATTCTGGCGCCGGTGTTTATTCCATCGGTGTTGGTTAGTTTGCTGTTAGTCATTGGAACCATCAGTAATCCGACATTAGCGGGTGAGTGGTTCAGTGTGACGTTGGCTTGGGTTACCGAAACCTTTGGCTGGTTTTACATGTTATCGGTGGCCATTTTTTTGGTCTTTTTAGTGGGGGTGGCGATGTCCGGTTGGGGCAATATTAAGCTCGGACCGGATCATGCCGACCCGCAATACAGTTTCCCAGCATGGTTTGCCATGTTGTTTTCGGCCGGTTACGGCATCGCCTTGTTGTTTTTTGGTGTAGCAGAGCCGGTGTTGCACTACGCGTCGCCACCACAAGGCGCGCCTGAAACCGTGAATGCGGCCAAACAAGCCATGCAAATCGCATTTTTTCATTGGGGTGTGCACATTTGGGCGATTTATGGCTTAGCGGGCTTGGCGCTTGCCTATTTTGCCTTTCGTCACGGCTTACCCTTGTCGTTACGCTCGGCACTTTATCCACTGATCGGCGAACGTATTTATGGTCCGATCGGTCATGCGGTGGACGTGTTTGCCATTTTAGGCACGATGTTTGGCATCGCAACCACGTTGGGTTTGTCGGTCACGCAAATTAATGCCGGTTTGAATTATTTATTCCCGACCATTCCCATTTCGGTGACGGTACAGATTATTGCCATTGCCGTGATTACCGCGATGGCGACCATATCGGTGTTTGCCGGTTTGGACAAAGGTGTTAAGCGGTTGTCGATTGTGAATATGGTGCTGGCCATCAGTTTGATGCTGTTTGTGTTCATTGTTGGCCCAACCATTCATATTTTAGAAACGTTTTTGCAAAACACCGGTGCCTACTTGAGTGGCATCATCGAGCGGACGTTTAATTTGCAGGCGTACAGCCGCAGTGATTGGATAGGCAATTGGACGCTGTTTATTTTTGGTTGGACCATTGCTTGGGCGCCGTTCGTGGGCTTGTTCATTGCGAAAATCAGCCGTGGTCGTACCATTCGTGAATTTGTTTTGGGTGTCATGTTGGTTCCAACGGTTTTCACCTTTCTGTGGTTCTCAATTTTTGGTGATACCGCGCTGCATCTAATTATGAATGAAGGGGCGAATACACTCATCGGTGCGGTACAGGAAGACCATTCGGTGGCGTTGTTTAAGCTGTATGATTTGCTGCCATGGTCGTTCTTCATTTCCATTGTCACGGTGTTGTTGATTACCACGTTTTTTGTGACATCGGCTGACTCTGGTGCGCTTGTGGTCGATTCGCTGGCGTCTGGTGGCGCGTTACAAACCCCTGCTTGGCAGCGCGTATTTTGGGCGGTGCTGGTGGGTATGATTGCCTCGGTACTGCTTTTGGCGGGTGGGCTTCAAGCGCTACAAACCATGACCATTGTCAGTGCCTTGCCGTTTGCGGTGATTCTACTGATTTCAGCCGTGGGCATGTGGCGAGCGTTGGTGATTGAGACGCACCGTGAAACCAGTTTGCAGGCACACATGCAAACCAGTCGGAATTTGACCGGCTCTCAGTGGCGGCATCGTTTGGCCAGTATGGTTGAATTTCCGAAGCGTCAGCAAGTTGAGGTGTTCATTCGTGAAACCGTGATTGATGCCATGAACGAGGTGGCGAAAGAGCTGAAACAGCGCGGATGGTTTACGTTAACCGAGCACGATGCGGACAATTGCCGTTCGCACTTGCAGGTGATGCGACACGAGGAGGCCGATTTCCTGTACGACATTCGATTAACCGAGCATGCGTTGCCCGGATTTATGCTGGCAGAATTACAGCGTGAGCCGGATGCACCGGATACGTATGCGCGTGCTGAAGTATTCTTACGGCGCGGTGGTCGTTCGTACGATATTTACGGTTACGACAAAGATGACATCATTAAAGACATTTTGGATCAGTTCGAAAACTACCTGCACTTCTTGCACAACAGTCCCGGGCATCTACCATGGGATATGAATGAGCACGATGACATGCTCAATCAAGAAGACGCAGGACAAGTCAGTCGTTAACCGATTTGGGCACCCAGAGCATCAGTATGAGTGCCCATATCAACGCTATTAAACCAACGACAAAGGTGGCGCTTAATGGAGCGCCATGTTCAATCCCAATTTTCGCTAACCACGGCCCCAATAGTTGCGTAAACCCGTACAGCGAAATCAATGCCGCACTTAAACGTGGGCCTTGATGGGGATGGAGCGTGCGCGCTAACCGTTGAGTCAGTAGCACCGCGCCTAAAAAACTACTGCCCATCAGCAAGGCACACAGCCAAAGACCCAGTGCGGAGCTGGGCAAAACCAAAATCGCTGTCACGGCACAGGTTTGCAGTGCGTAGTTCCAGATCAGCGCGGCTTTATCGCCAATGCGGCTGCCGAGCCGATTCCAAAACCAGGTTGACGGTATGGAGGCGATGGCGACCACTAGCCAAGCACTTGGACGCAACGTCAATTGCCAATCGGCAGCGACGGCCGGTAAAAACGTGAGCGGTAAAATGTAGCCTAATCCGGCGCCTGCGTAAGCCAAAAAGAGCGGTGTACTGGCTTTGTCCCAAAGTGCCGAGTGGTCGGTTTTGGTTGTGATGGGCGCATGTCCAGGTAGTCGATGTAAGTACCAACTACTCCAAAAAGCAATGGGCAATACCACCATGGCGGCAGGCAACCAGCGCCATTGTCCACTGAGTAACGTTGCCGTACTTTCGACCATGACGGTGGAGCACAAAATACCGCCCCCAACCCCTAAATAGATCAGACCGCTGTGCTGAGCTTTGTTGTGAAGAACCAACCATTCCAACACCAATGCGGGTGCTAAAACAAATACCACACCATTCGTAATGCCATTGAGTAAGCGCAAACCCGCCAAGGTGGTGTAATCGGCCGTGAATACTTGTGCCAAGGTCACGAAGGCACTGGCAATGAGCATCAGGGTCAAGCCTCGCTGGCCATGGCCAGATTGATACAAAGTGAGCGCCAATAACGCACCCAGTAAATAACCAATGTAGTTCCAGGTCGCCAAGCTGGCAGCTTGGCTAAGGCTGATCATGCCATCGTCCACCAACAACGGCAGCAAGGGCGTATACACAAAGCGGCCAAAGCCATGCACGACAACCAGAGCAAGTGCGGCAGCAACAATAGGCCCGATGACGGATGATGGGGATCGCGATGACATAAATACCTACGGTCACACCGACGCGGTGTATAAAAAGAAGCGGACAGTATAACGATCGTTATCAATATGGCTATGCGCAGAAAGGCCAATAGCCATTGGTGTTGATCTCTCCCGACTCCGCCGCAGCTGTGTTAGTATTCGCCACTTTGTTTCGAGACTGTTTTCATGGCCACTTTAATGACCCAGATTGCACACGGTGCCGCCAGTATGAACATTGCGCTTACTGATGAGCAATGTGCGGCATTGCACGAGTATTTGGCGCTGTTACAAAAGTGGAATAAAGCCTATAACCTGACGGCCATACGTGACCCGCAACGCATGGTGGGCTTACATATTCTCGACAGTTTGGCGGTTCACCCGTATGTGCAAGGTCAGCAACGTATTATTGATGTAGGAACCGGTGCTGGTTTGCCGGGTATTGTACTGGCCATCATGAACCCCGCTATCGACTTCACGCTATTGGACAGTAACGGCAAGAAAACGCGCTTTTTGTTTCAGGTCAAAACGGCATTGCAGTTAAACAATGTCACGATCGTGAACGACCGTGTAGAAGCGTATCATCCGCCACAACCTTTCGATATGATCATCAGCCGGGCTTTTGCCTCGCTCGCGGACATGACGTTTTGGTGTCAGCATTTGCGCGCCGAACAAGGTTGTTTTTTGGCCATGAAAGGACAATACCCAACGGAAGAAATAGCGGACATTGCTGATGATTTCTCCGTGACGGACGCTCATGCGTTAAGTATTCCGAACGTCGAGGGCGAGCGTCATTTATTGCGACTGATGCCCAATTCTCACAGTGCAGGATCAGCATAGGAAACGTGAAAGGTGAGCAAGATACTGGCAATTACGAATCAAAAAGGCGGTGTCGGCAAAACCACGACGGCCGTCAATTTGGCGGCTTCGTTGGTGGCAACCAAGCGTCGCGTGCTATTGGTAGACCTTGATCCGCAAGGCAATGCCACGATGGGTAGCGGTGTGGATAAGCATGAATTGCAATTGTCGTTATACGATGTGCTGACAGGGCGCTGCCGTACTGAAAAAGCCATTGTGAGCAGTGGTGCGGCGGGTTTTGATGTATTGCCATCGAATGCGGATTTAACGGCGGCCGAGGTTGAGCTGATGACGTTATCGCGCCGTGAAAGTCGATTGCGTGAAGCCTTGGCTGAAATTCGACCGGATTATGACTACATACTGATTGATTGTCCGCCGTCGCTGAACATGCTGACGGTCAATGCGCTGGTGGCGGCGCAAGGTGTATTGATTCCTATGCAGTGCGAGTATTACGCGTTAGAAGGACTCAGCGCATTAATGGATACGGTGACCACCATCCAAGAAACACTCAATCCAAAATTGGTCGTCGAAGGCTTGTTACGCACCATGTACGATCCGCGCAACAGCTTAACAGTGGATGTGTCGGCACAATTGCAATCGCACTTTGGCGATAAAGTATACGGTACGGTGATTCCGCGTAATGTGCGCTTAGCCGAAGCCCCAAGTTATGGTTTGCCAGCGCTGTTGTACGATAAAACGTCGCGCGGCGCGATGGCGTATTTGGCCTTGGCGGGTGAAATGAATCGTCGAATGGCGTCTAGCGCTAATCGCGTCAAGTCTAGTGCATAAATAGTTAAGGTTATGATGGATGTCGAATAAAAAACGCGGGTTGGGTCGAGGTTTGGATGCGCTGTTGACCAATGCTCGTCCACGTCAGCAAGATCATGATGGCGATGTTGCCGCGCTGGCCGTTGATGTGAATCACAGCGAGCTGCAGTCCTTGTCGGTGGCGGTCATTCAGCCAGGGCAGTATCAACCTCGACGTGATATTCAACCCGAATCGCTGGATGAACTGGCGGCTTCTATTAAGGCGCAAGGATTGATGCAGCCCATCATTGTGCGCCCACTTTCTGGTTTTGATGATCGTTACGAAATCATCGCCGGCGAACGTCGTTGGCGCGCCTGTCGCTTGCTTGAGATGACGCACATTCCAGCCTTGGTGCGAGAAGTTGATGACGAGTCCGCCATTGCCCTGGCGTTGATTGAAAATATTCAACGTGAAGATTTGAATCCGATGGAGGAAGCCATCGCGCTGCATCGATTGCAGCACGAATTTGAGCTGACACAGCAGCAGGTTGCCGATGCGGTTGGTAAAAATCGCGCCACCATTGCGAACTTATTGCGCTTAATGAAGCTCAATGATGACGTTAAGCGTTTGCTGGAGCATGGTGACATCGAAATGGGCCATGCGCGCGCGTTGTTAGCGTTAGAGGGTGGTGAGCAAAGTGATGCGGCCGCTCAGGTCGTCAGTCGTGCTTTGACGGTTCGACAAACCGAAGCACTGGTGCGCCAATGGCAAGAGCCGGTGCTGGCAAGCCCTGAGAAAGCTCAGATCAACCCGGACATTCAGCGCCTGGAACGCATGCTGGGGGATCGTTTAGGGGCCAAAGTTGCCATTCAGCACGGCCAAAAAGGCAAAGGCAAGTTGGTGATCAGTTACACCTCACTGGATGAGTTGGATGGGATTTTGAATCACATTCAGTAGAAAGGGGTCGGCATCGAACTATTTCGCACTAAATAAGTGCAGGTCGAAGGCTACGACGAATTATTCAAGTAACTTGGGCGGTTTCGGTTGAAGCGCGCGGTATGAGTCAATATAATCATCGCGCTTTGCCAAATGGCTTTGTCTGATTTTTAACCAAAGGTAGGTTGTTTGTCTTCTATACCACGACCGCCCGCACATCGAATTGTGTTTGTTCAGTTCGGTTTGGTGTTACTGGCAGCCGGCATTGGTCTTATATTTGGTGTGACTGCGGCTAAATCGGCATTACTGGGCGGTTTGGCGTGTGCGCTACCCAATGCGTATTTTATTTGGCGCGCCTTTCGTTATACCGGTGCGCGCTCGGCACAGAAAATGGTGCAGTCCATTTATCAAGGCCAAGCATGGAAGTTTATTCTAACGGCGACAATGTTCGCCGTTATTTTAGTGCGAGTCGACGATCTGAACGCACTGGCACTGTTTGGTGGTTTTATCACAGTGCAGATGGGGCATGTTGCCTCGATGCGATTAACCGATTTTTAAACCTTAGGAATTGAGAGTGAACAATGGCTGGTAACTCCCAAGAGTATATTACTCACCACTTAACGAACTTAACGTATGGCAAATTGCCAGCAGGTTATGTTCGTACGTCGTACGAAGGCGTAGAAACTGAACTCACATCCACTTCATGGGTCATCGCACAGACGGCACAAGAAGCAGCGGATATGGGTTTCATGGCGGTACACCTAGATTCTCTGGGTTGGTCGATTGCCATGGGCTTCTTATTTATTTGGCTCTTTGGGCGTGCTGCCCGCAAAGCCACCTCAGGCGTTCCCGGCACATTGCAAAATGTGTGCGAATCGGTCGTTGAGTTTGTACAAGGCATGGTGAAGGACACTTTCCATGGTCGCAACCCAATGATTGGGCCGATTGCCTTAACCGTTTTTGTTTGGGTTCTGTTGATGAACTCATTAAAATGGATTCCTGTCGACATCATACCGCTGATTGCTCAATGGTTGGGTGCGCCTTACTTTAAAATCGTACCAACGGCCGATCCTAATGGTACGTTCGGTATCTCGATTGGTATTTTCTTATTAATTATTTTCTACAGCATTAAAGTGAAAGGTGCAGGTGGCTTTGCTAAAGAGCTGTCATTCACCCCGTTCAATCACTGGCTGTTTATCCCGTTCAACTTGTTCCTAGAGATTCTTGGTTTGTTAACTAAGCCATTGTCTCTGGCACTGCGTCTGTTTGGTAACATGTACGCAGGTGAAGTTGTGTTTATTTTGATCGCATTGCTGCCGTTCTACGTCATGTGGCTGTTGAATGTGCCTTGGGCGATCTTCCATATTCTGGTAATTCCGTTGCAGGCGTTTATCTTCATGGTCTTGACGATAGTTTATCTAAGTCAAGCACACGAAGAACACTAAGACGAAATTGACAGACTGCTTTAAACCTTTAATCACTAACGAAAACTTTTAGGAGTATCATATGGGTCTCATCATTATTGCTGCTGCAATCATCATCGGTATGGGCGCTTTGGCGACAGGTATCGGCTTTGCTTTGTTAGGCGGTAAATTACTGGAAGGCACTGCACGTCAACCAGAACTGGGTCCACAATTGCAAACCAAAACCTTCATCATGGCTGGTCTGTTGGACGCCGTGCCTATGATTGGTGTTGGTATCGCGATGTACTTGATCTTCGTAGTAGCACCAACTGCAGCCTAATGTAGGTTCGATCGCTTTGCGATCGCGTAACGAAACCTACTTTAACGTTATGGCAAGAGGTGAACCGCTGTGAACATGAATCTGACCGTACTTGGTCAATTGATTGCCTTTGGCATCTTCGTGTATTTCTGCTTGAAGTTCGTATGGCCGCCACTCGTTGCGGCTATGAACGAACGCCAGGCGAAAATTGCAGATGGCCTAGATGCAGCTAATCGTGCCGCACGTGATTTGGAATTGGCGCAAGACAAAGCCATGACTCAAATGCGCGAAGGCAAAGAGAAAGCCGCAGAAATCATTGAACAAGCAAACAAGCGCGCTAACCAAATCATCGACGAGGCCAAAGAACAGGCTCGCGCTGAAGGTGACCGCCTAGTTGCCGCCGCTCAAGCGGAAATTGAGCAAGAGGTTAATCGCGCGAAAGAAGAATTGCGTAAGCAAGTGTCTGAGTTGGCCGTACTAGGCGCAGGCAAAATTCTTGGTAAGTCAGTTGATGCAAGCACCCACGGTGACTTGTTAAATCAATTAGCTGACGAGCTTTAAGCGAGGTTGCCATGGCTGAATTAACAACACTCGCTCGGCCTTACGCGAAAGCTGTGTTTGCCGAGGCTCAAGAGAAGAATGCACTGGATGCATGGTCATCCGACTTGGCATTGTTGTCCTCAGTGATAACTGAGCCAACGGTGATCAAGGTGTCTGGTCATCCTTCTCTGTCTGCTCAACAGCAGGCACAAGTAGTGCTCGACGTATGCGGCGATACGCTGAATAACGCAGCCAAGAATCTGGTAGCCGTTTTGGCAGAAAACAAGCGCCTAACATTGGTGCCTGCGATTGCTGCTCTGTACGAAGAGCTGAAGGCTCAGCTACAGAACGTGGTGGATGTGGAAATTACTTCCGCATTTGAATTAAGCGACGCGCAGGCAGATAAATTGGCTCAATCTTTGAAAGCCAAACTGCAATGCGAAGTACGTATGACCAGCAAAGTCGATGAGAACATCATCGGTGGCGCAATCATTCGTGCCGGTGACTTGGTAATTGATGGCTCTGTTATTGGAAAGCTGTCCAAATTAGCCGAAGCGATGAAATCCTAATTTGAAGGACGATGCACATGCAGCAACTGAATCCCTCTGAGATCAGTGAAGTCATCAAGAAACGCATCGAAAATCTCGATGTGACTTCACAAGCCCAGAACGAGGGCACCGTCGTATCCGTATCCGACGGTATCGTTCGTATCCATGGTCTTGCCGACGCGATGTACGGTGAGATGATTGAATTTGAAGGCGGCGTATTTGGCCTAGCAATGAACCTTGAGCGTGACTCTGTAGGTGCTGTTGTATTAGGTGAATACAAAAACTTGGCCGAAGGCCAAACCGCTAAATGTACTGGCCGTATTCTGGAAGTGCCGGTTGGTGAAGCTCTGTTGGGTCGCGTTGTCGACACACTGGGTAACCCAATCGATGGCAAAGGTCCAATCGAAACTACCTTAACCGCTCCGGTTGAGCGCGTTGCGCCAGGCGTTATTGCTCGTCAATCGGTTGATCAACCATTACCAACGGGCTACAAGGCCGTTGACTCCATGGTTCCAGTCGGTCGTGGTCAGCGTGAGTTGATCATTGGCGACCGTCAAACCGGTAAATCCGCGTTAGCGATCGATGCCATCATCAACCAAAAAGGTACAGGCATTAAATGTATCTACGTTGCGGTTGGTCAAAAGCAATCTTCTATTGCGAACGTGGTTCGTAAGTTAGAAGAACATGGCGCTATGGAACACACCATCATCGTTGCCGCTGGCGCAGCCGATCCTGCAGCAATGCAGTTCTTGGCTCCGTACTCTGGTTGTGCAATGGGTGAATACTTCCTAGATCGCGGTGAAGACGCCTTGATCATTTATGACGATTTGACCAAGCAAGCTTGGGCGTACCGTCAAATCTCCTTGTTGCTGAAGCGTCCTCCAGGCCGTGAAGCATATCCTGGTGATGTATTCTACTTGCACTCACGCTTGCTTGAGCGTGCATGCCGCGTTAACGCCGATTACGTTAAGCGTGTCAGCGGAGTGGAAGGCAAAACCGGTTCATTGACGGCATTGCCGATCATTGAAACACAAGGTGGTGACGTATCGGCATTCGTACCGACCAACGTTATTTCGATCACCGATGGTCAGATCTTCTTAGAAACCAACTTGTTCAACTCGGGCGTACGTCCTGCGATGAACGCGGGTATCTCGGTATCGCGAGTTGGTGGTGCTGCACAAACTAAGATCATCAAAAAGTTGGGCGGTGGTATTCGTCTGGCTCTGGCTCAGTATCGTGAATTGGCGGCTTTCGCTCAGTTCGCATCCGACCTTGATGAAGCTACCCGTAAGCAGTTAGAACACGGTCGCGCTGTAACCGAGCTGATGAAGCAAGGTCAATATGCCCCGATGTCTACCGCTGAAATGGGCTTAGTGATTTATGCAGCCAACGAAGGCCATTTGGCTGGCATTGAAGTGAACAAGATTAAGTCGTTTGAATCGGCCTTATTGAGCTACGCCAACAGCGAATACGCTGAATTGATGGCGAAGATCAACGTTAAAGGCGATTTCAATGGTGAAATCGAAGCCGGTCTGAAAGAGTGTATTGAGAAGTTCAAGAACACTCAGACTTGGTAATTCCGGTGTTGGTGATGTCTTAGTTGACATCGCCAACGGGATTCACGCAATGTAGGGCAGCTATATGGCAGTCGGAAAAGAGATTAAAGAGCAGATTTCGAGTGTAAAAAGCACGCAGAAAATTACCTCAGCAATGGAAAAAGTTGCTGTAAGTAAAATGCGTCGCGCTCAGCTGCGCATGCAAGAAAGCCGTCCTTATGCGGATAAAATCCGTATTGTGGCGAGCCACATTGCCAATGCGAACAGCGAGTACAATCACCGTTATCTGCAAGAACGCGATATCAAGCGAGTTGGCTATATCGTGGTGTCTTCCGACCGTGGTCTGTGTGGCGGCTTAAACAACAACTTGTTTAAGCGTGTTGCACAGCACGCCAAAGATTGGAAAGGTCAAGGTGTGGAAGTCGACTTCTGCGCCATTGGTAGCAAAGCCTCACTGTTTTTTAACAGTTTTGGCGGCAACGTGGTGGCTTCTAAGAGCCACCTCGGTGATGCACCCGAATTGGCCAGCCTGATTGGAGCGGTCAAGGTTATGCTGGATGCGTTTGACGAGGGTCGTATCGACCGCTTGTTTATCGTGCATAACCGTTTCGTGAACACCATGACGCAACAGCCAATAGCGGTGCAGTTGTTGCCGTTGAAAGCTGATGAAGACGATTCTAGGCAGTACCAGTGGGATTACATTTACGAGCCTAATGCAGAGTCCATCATGGATGGCCTGTTGTTACGCTACATTGAATCTCAGGTATACCAGGGTGTCGTGGAAAATAACGCCTGTGAGCAGGCCGCGCGTATGTTGGCAATGAAAAACGCCACCGATAACGCCGGCGGCATGATTGATGAGCTTAACTTGCTGTATAACAAAGCTCGTCAGGCAGCCATCACCCAGGAAATTTCAGAAATCGTTGGCGGTGCCGCGGCGGTTTAAGCCCGGTAGCGAAGTTTTTAGGTTAAGAGGAACCGAACATGAGCGGACGTATCGTACAGATCATCGGTGCCGTCATCGACGTGGAATTTCCACGCGACAGTGTACCCAAGGTCTACGACGCCCTAACCGTAACCGGTACAGAAACAACTCTTGAAGTTCAGCAACAGCTGGGTGACGGAATTGTTCGTACTATTGCGATGGGCTCGACTGAAGGTCTGAAACGTGACCTTTCTGTAGAAAATACTGGCGGTCCTATCTCTGTGCCTGTTGGCATCGAGACGCTGGGTCGTATTATGGACGTGCTTGGCCGTCCGATCGACGAGTGTGGCGAGATTGGTGAAAAAGAGCGTTACTCTATTCACCGTAAAGCCCCAAGCTTCGATGAACAAGCAAACTCAACGGATTTGCTGGAAACAGGCATCAAAGTGATTGACTTGATTTGTCCATTCGCTAAGGGTGGTAAGGTCGGTCTGTTTGGTGGTGCCGGTGTTGGTAAAACCGTAAACATGATGGAGCTGATCAACAACATCGCTAAGGCACACTCCGGTTTGTCTGTGTTCGCGGGTGTTGGTGAGCGTACTCGTGAAGGTAACGATTTCTACTACGAAATGGCTGAGTCAGGTGTTGTTAACCTAGACGACAAAGTTAAGTCAAAAGTAGCAATGGTTTATGGCCAGATGAACGAACCCCCAGGTAACCGTTTACGCGTTGCTTTGACGGGTCTGACCATGGCTGAAAAATTCCGTGACGAAGGTAAAGACGTACTGTTGTTCGTTGACAACATTTATCGTTACACCTTGGCGGGAACCGAAGTATCTGCTTTGTTGGGTCGTATGCCGTCTGCGGTAGGTTACCAGCCAACGTTGGCGGAAGAGATGGGCGTTCTGCAAGAACGTATCACTTCGACCAAAACTGGTTCGATTACCTCCATTCAAGCCGTTTATGTACCTGCGGATGACTTGACTGACCCAAGCCCAGCAACCACCTTTGCTCACTTGGACTCAACCGTTGTATTGTCTCGTGACATCGCTTCTAAGGGTATTTACCCAGCGATCGACCCACTGGATTCTACCTCTCGTCAGTTGGACCCATTGGTTGTTGGTAATGAGCACTACGACATCGCTCGTGGCGTTCAAGGTGTATTACAGCGCTATAAAGAGCTGAAAGACATCATTGCCATCTTGGGCATGGACGAATTGTCTGACGAAGATAAGTTGTTGGTATCTCGCGCGCGTAAAATCGAGCGTTTCCTGTCTCAGCCATTCCACGTGGCCGAGATCTTTACAGGTGCGCCTGGTAAATACGTTTCCTTGAAAGAAACCATCCGTGGTTTCCAAGGTATTCTGAATGGTGACTACGATGCAATGCCAGAACAGGCATTCTACATGGTAGGTACTATCGACGAAGCCATCGAGAAAGCGAACAACATGTAATATGGGCGGGCAGTACGTATAAAAACGAAATTGCGTTTTTATCGTATTGCCTCCTCTGACCAGAGGAAATGATTATGGCGATTACCGTCCATTGCGATATCGTCAGCGCCGAAGAGAATCTGTTCTCCGGTCTGGTTGAACGTATTGTGGCAATGGGTGAAATGGGCGAACTGGGTATTGAACCTGGCCATACACCCTTACTGACACCATTACGACCAGGCCCTGTCCGTGTTGTAAAACAAGGCGGAAAAGAAGAGATTGTTTACGTCTCTGGCGGTTATCTTGAAGTTCAGCCCAATGTCGTTACCCTGTTAGCCGATACTGCGGTTCGCGCAGGTGATCTCGATGAAGCGGCTGCACTGGAAGCGATTAAGCATGCCGAGCAAGCCATTGCCAATCAAAACGCAGAATTTGATTACACCATGGCATTGTCTCAATTGGCCGAAGCCGCCGCTCAGTTGCGCACGATCCAACAGATTCGTGAGAAATTGGGTAAGCGTTAATTCGCAGCTTTGCCTAAAAACCCTGTTTTATTCGATAAAGCAGGGTTTTTTTTTGTCCATCGACTACGCTTACTGATAATCATACAGTTAACGTATAGTCTCATGATGATCACACTTAAGCGCCATGCTATCCATGTGAGCCACTGGCGTGAACTCAAGAATGCTTGTGCAGTTATTGCGGTTGCAGCGGGCGTGTTACTCGGTTTCTCATTCATTCCAGAACCCGATTTTGTCGCGCAAGCTTGGCCGTATTATTTGCCATTCCATACCTTGATAGAAATCATTGCGGTGTGCATTGCCCTATTAATATTCAGCAGCAGTTGGGTGCGCTTGCAATGGCAGCGATCGCTACCGGTGGCCTGGGTTGCCTGTTGGTTTTTGGGTGTTGGCTTATTGGATTTTTCGCATCTGCTGTCCTATCAGGGGATGCCCGATTTCATCACGGCCAGTGGTCCAGAAAAAATGATCAATTTCTGGTTGGCCGCGCGCACCTTTGCCTTGATGGCTTTGCTGGGTGTGCTGATGTTGCCATCCTTGCAAGCGCACAGTGAACGACAGCATCGACACTATCGTTTGCTGTTGTTCGTTGTTGTGTTGCTGTTGACAGCGATTACGCATTGGGTGTTTTTTGCTTATCCCCATTGGGTGCCCAGCACCTATTCGACTGAGTACGGATTAACGTCGTTCAAAAAGCACTACGAATACGTACTGATCGTTGGCTATTTGTTGGCTGCATGGGGTTATTGGCGCTTATTACGTCATGAGCGTGAACTGAATGCCAGTGGTTTGCTGGCGGCGTCGATGTTGATGGCATTGGCCGAATATTGTTTTACGCGCTACGGTGACACGGCCGATCTCTACAATGTGCTAGGCCACCTATACAAAATCGTCGCGTATGGTTATTTATTTCACACGCTCTTTGTCGAAATGGTTCATCGCCCCTATCGAGATTTACAGCGATCGGAACAGCGCTTACAACAAACGCTCAATGCTTTGCCTGATCTGATTTTTGAATTGGACCATGATGGTCGATATATTGCCATTCATGCGGGTCGTAGCGAATTACTGGCGGCTCCTGCCTGTGAACTAATTGGTAAAACCATACAACAAGTATTGCCGGTACAAGTGGCAGATCAGTGTTGGCAAGCCATGCGCAGCGCTCAACAACATGGCACGGCCAGTGGTCATCATATTCAATTAATGCTTGCACAAGGCGCTTGCGATTTTGATTTATCGGTGAGTTATCAAGCACATACCGATAATCAAGCCTGTTATGTTCTCGTTGCTCGTGATGTCACCGTGCGCACACAGCAGCAACAGCATTTGCAGCGCGAAGCGCGCTTAAATGAAATGCTGTCTCATTTGCCCATGTTGGCTCAGCAGCATGACGAGAACACGTATTTAGCAAAAGCGGCTCACTGTTTGACGGAATTGACCGAGAGTCCGGCGGCGGCATTGGCATTGATGAATGACGATGGTACACGAATCAATGCCATCATTTGGTCGGATGAAACACATCGCTTACCCAGTCAGTTGCTCACATTGGTGCATCAAGCGGAAGATGGATTATGGATGAGGGCGCTGAATGAAACCGATCAACCGATCAATAACCAAACGCGATGCTCGCGCTTCAGCGCCGAGTCACACGATGAAGACAGTGTTTTTCGTGTCATACGGCATGTAGTACGTGAACCAACCCCGCGATTGATTGGTTTGGCCATTAATCGTCAGCAAGCGTATGAGCCTGCCGAGCACGTTTCTCTGGGCATCTTTTTGGACGCGATTTGGTCGCAATTAATGCGCCAGCGTCAGCAGCGTGAAATCCGAAAATTGTCGGCCGCCATCGAGCAAAGTCCTTTTCCAGTCATCATGACGGATTTGTCGGGTGCGATTGAGTACGTGAATCAAGCCTTTACGGAACTGAGCGGTTATGAATTGACGGATGTCATTGGACGCAATCCTCGGCTATTACAGTCAGGACAAACCCCGAACGAAACTTATCGCGTTATGTGGCAGCGTTTGCAGCAAGGAAAAACGTGGCAGGGCGAATTAATTAATAAAACCAAAGCCGGTCTTGTGTATACCGAGTCGGTCGTGATTTACCCCGTACGCAATGAGCAACAACAAGTCACTCATTACATTGGACATAAAGAAGATCTGAGCCAGAAAAAGGCACTAGAATATCAAGTGCAGCAGTTATCCGAGTTCGATCAATTAACGGGATTGCCCAATCGAACCGTCCTCAGTCGGCGTTTTCAACGGGCATTAACATCGAATCCAGATGCAGAACATACCGTACTTTGGTTAGACATTGATAATTTCAAATACATCAATGATAACTTAGGCCACGAATTTGGTGACGGTTTGCTACAGCAGCTGGCTGAACGATTGCGTTTGCTGTTAAACGAGCACGACTTGATGGCACGTCAATCGGGAGACTCGTTCATGATGGTATTGATGGATTGTAATTTAGAACAAGCGCCATTGAGAGCATCGGCCTTGCTGGAAATCACACAGCAACCATTTGTCTTGTTGTCACAGGAAATGATCATCAGTGCGTCGATAGGGATAGCACTATTCCCCAACGATGGACTGGATTTGGATAGCTTATCGGCTGCGGCCGAAGTGGCCATGTATCAAGTTAAGCAAGAGGGGCGCAACGCGTTTCGGTTCTATTCTGGCGAATTACAAGCCCAAAGTGCGCGTACATTGGCCTTGAGCAATGCGCTAAAGCACGCCATTGCTCGTGATGAGTTGCACTTGGTGTATCAACCTCAGTGGGACATGAATCAACAGAGAATGATCGGTGCTGAAGTGCTTCTGCGTTGGCAGCATCCCGAGCTGGGATTCATTTCGCCCGCGGAATTTATTCCGTTAGCCGAACAAACAGGGCAAATTATTGTACTGGGTAATTGGGTGATGAATTCGGCGGTTAAACAGCTGCGGCAGTGGCAGAATGCTGGGTTTGACATTTCACAGCTAGCCATCAATTTGTCGGCGGTGCAGTTTAATCAGCCTCATTTGGTTGATCACATCAGCGCCATCATTGCCGAGCATAGTATTGCGGCATCGAGCATTGAGCTGGAGTTGACCGAAGCCGTGGCGTTAACGCACCCAGAGCGTGCCGCTCAGATTATGGATGAATTGCATCAAGCCGGTTTTGTTTTGGCCTTAGATGATTTTGGAACCGGCTATTCATCCATGAGTTATTTGAAACGATTTGCCTTACATAAATTGAAAATAGATCAGTCGTTTGTACGCGAACTGATAGACGATACGGACGACCAAGCCATCGTCATTGCGATTATTCAAATGGCACACAGTTTGGGCATGATCACCATTGCCGAAGGCGTGGAAACCCAAGCGCAGCAAGATTTCTTACAAGCGCAGGGTTGTGATCAGATTCAGGGCTATTTTTATGCTCGACCATTAACGGTCGAGCAATTTGAAGACTTTGTCAGTATGGCAGGCAAGTCTTTATAGGCCGTTACTCACCAAATAATGGACTGACGGGAAATAAGTCATCGTATTCGGCGGTTTGTTTTTGCGCTTTAGCTTGGAAGGTTTTCATCATGTCGTGTGGGCGGAACATGCCAGCCTGCCACGTGGCCATGTACTTTAAACTGTCTTCAACGCTGTGATCGCGGCTGTAATTGAGCATTTCTTTACAGCCCGTGACCGCCAATGGAGAATGCTTGGCAATTTGCTGTGCAATGGCCATCACACCTTCCAGCATGGCGGCTTGATCATCAAATACCGCATTCACAAATCCCAATGACAGGGCTTCTTGCGCGCTCAAATTGCGCCCAGTGTAGGCCAGCTCTCGGACAACGCCTTGTGGCAGCAGATGCGGTAATCGTTGTAAGGTGCCCACGTCGGCCGTCATCCCTAATTCGGTTTCTTTGATGGTGAAATACGCGTCGCTGGTGCAGTAGCGCATATCCGCCGCACAAATCATATCCAATGCACCTCCAATGCAGCCACCATGCACGGCGGTTAACACGGGCAGTCGCACTTGCTCTAGCGAACTGAGTGTCGCTTGCAGCTGCAGCACGACGCGGCGCAAGTTTTCCGCCATACGACCTGGATCGCCGGTCATCGGTACCGCTTTGGGATTGCTAAATACCGCTAAATCCATACCGGCAGAAAAATGCTTACCTGTTGATGAAATGACAATCACGCGAGCATTCGTTTGTGTTTCGATGGCTTGCACGCATTGAGGCAATTCTAACCAGAATGCCTGATTCATGCTGTTCAGTGCTTCGGGGCGACTCATCACCATGTGGGCAATGTGATTGTCGAGATGAACATCAAAACAAGAAAAAGAAGGTAATGGATGAGACATACGCGCTCCGTGATGTTGTATGAATTATCAATATAAAGTGTCGTTCAGGTAAGAACAAGTTATGCCGCCCTGGCACCACGTTGCAGTCAAGGCGTACCTGGAAAAACGCCTAACGGTGACAGAAGAAATCAAGTAAGCTAATTTCACGAATGATAGGTGCCAGGTATTATGCAAAATATGAATTTATCTCGGGTGGATCTCAACTTGTTCGTGGTGTTTGATGCGATTTACCGTGAGGGCAATCTGACGCGTGCCAGCGAACAATTGCATTTATCGCAACCGGCCGTGAGCCATGCTTTGGCTCGTTTGCGCGAGCGATTTGATGATCCGTTGTTTGAACGCTCGGGCAAAGGGATGACGCCAACACCCTTGGCGAAAGCGATTGTTGGGCGAGTGCGTGCGGCATTACACGACTTGCAGTCGACGCTCAGTGAAGGGTTGGCGTTTGACCCTGAACAGGCCAACCGAGTGTTTACTCTGGCGGCTCGTGATGTGATGGAAGCCACGGCATTACCGATGCTCATGGCACGTTTGCAGCAACGCGCACCGAACATACAACTTCGCAGTGTGCGTTTGGCGCGGCGCGATATGGTCAGTGCCTTATCCTCTGGGCACATTGATTTTGCCGTGGATGTGCTGCTGCCAGTGGGCAGTGATATCGAACATCAAACCATGGGTGAAGAGCAATTGGTGGTGATCTTGCGGCGAGAGCACACCTTAGTGAATGAGCCTTGGCAGTTATCGACTTATCTCAGTGCGCGCCATGTGCTGGTTTCGAGTCGGACGGATGGCCCTGGCGTGGAAGATTTTGCCTTGTCGCGCTCAGGTAAGGCGCGGCAAATTGCGTTACGCTGTCAAAATTACCATGCGGCGGTACAAGTGGTACGGCAAACGGATTTGCTACTCACGTTACCACGAACCTTTGCTGAGCAGCTGTCAGCGATGCAATCCGATTTGGTCATTCGTGAGCTGCCGTTACCGATCGCGCCGCTGGAAATGCATTTGTATTGGCATCACAAATCCAGCCGCGATCCGGCGCTTATTTGGTTAAAAGAGCAGGTGCTGGAGGTGTTGCGCTTAGGGGATCACCGCGCCGGGTAATGTGAGATTCAGGGTGAGGCTACCACTGCCGGATTCATCATTAGGAATTATGACACCGTCAGTGAGATCCACTTGTACCGTTATCTGGCTGTGGCTGGTGGTGATATCAAGTACGGACGGTGTTGACTGCTGGCCGAGTATTTTTTCGTTACTAGAGATGGCATAGACGGGATCCACATAAAACAGTTCCTGTACATCGCTTACGCTGCTGGCTTGCAGCGATACGATGAGATTATGAGTTTGCTCTTGGCTGCCACAGTCTTGTGATGTGGTTACGTCGCGCTTTTGTGTGAAACAGAATACATCGGTGTTGTTGATGCTATTGCCGTCGATGGTCGCTGAGCTCTGTCCTAATGGTGATACCAAGTCAGATACTTTTATGGCTTCGCTGTGGCGTAGCGTGAAGCCGTCGGTATTGTTGTCACTGTCTTCTTGGCTCATCGCGCTCTGTAGTCGCGTACTAGAGCCATCCGTGATGGATCCCGTAGCGGCCGTAAATGACACATTTCCCAACTCAAAATCACCGAATAAGGGCAGTGTGATTTGATCATCGTTGATCGTTAACTCGGTGAAACCACCATAGCTACAACTTGCGACCTCAAGCTTGTCAGAGTGATTCCGAATAATGAATACGGATTTCTGCCACAGCTGTTCAGTATCTCGACCGCTGGAGGAGTTTGATAAGCGGATGTGACGATGCATCATCACCCAAGTACCCGTTAGGTTTTCAGTTAGGTCGGTACGTTCCTGATAATGTTCTAGCTGATACGTACCGGTGTCGTTGGTATTCCCCAAGGTGATGGCCGGTGTGATCTCGAGTGGATCGGTATAGCCACAATCGGGCAGCTCGCCGTCATCGCCCGAACCGTCATCGCCCGAGTCGTCATCGCCCGAGTCGTCATCACCCGAGCCGTCATCACCCGAGCCGTCATCACCCGAGCCGTCATCACCCGAGCCGTCATCACCCGAGCCGTCATCATCAGGTGCTTGGTTGTCGGGTGGCACTGGTAGAAACGATGTGTCGTCATTACTGTCTGCCGCGCAACCAGCAAGTGCTATTAGAACAAAAGACATCGCCCAAGGAGAAAGTAAGCGCACGTTCGATACCGAGTTATTATTATGCAACGAGCATAAATTGGTACGGCTGTTCTGGCAACGATAAAGGCCCAGCTTTGCTAGGGAAGGTCTGAATAACTGCCAGTTTTCACCAGCATCGGCATAAGCCCGC
>JACUUC010000014.1 GCA_014859445.1 Bacterioplanes sp. | reverse complement strand
TTTTAAATTGCCGAAAAACGATAAAAGTGGGTCAGTTTTAAATTGCCGTTGACAAGGTTCATCCAAATGAGTAGCTGGAGAAATGCGCAGAGCCCCTTAGCCAGTTATGCGATGCCAAATCAATGGTTCAACGACCTAGGATTGGTTAATCTCGAGCATGTTAGAACAGGGTATGTGTTCAGTAATTATGCTGAATGGAAGTGTGCATGAGCCGTATACGAGGCCCGTACGTACGGTTCTGTAAGAGGGATGAGGCGGCAACGCCTCACCCTACTTGATATGCTTAACCTTTTTAGGCTGTTTACTGAGCGGTCTCTAATTGATGCTCTTCACCTTGGTAGTAGCTTTCCACTCGTGGGTTCATTACCTTGAACCACAGTGGCGGAATCAACGCCAGCACAATCATGGTGGCGTAACCGCTGGGTAGCTGTGGGCTTTCATCGTGATGGCGCAGTACTTGGTAGCGGCGCTTTGGATACGCATGATGGTCAGAGTGACGTTGTAGTTGGAATAAAAACAGGTTGGTCAGTAAATAGTTACTGTTCCATGAATGGTGGATGTCGGTGCGTTCATAGCGCCCGTTTTCCAATTTACGACGGTGTAAGCCGTAATGTTCAACGTAGTTGATGACTTCCAGCAAAGTAAAGGCGATGAAGCTTTGGGCTAAGAAGTAAAACACGCCCATCCAGCCCCACAGTAAGCCACAACCGATGGTCATCGCGATGCTTAAGCCATACCACCAAACCAACTCATTGCGCCAGCTGAATGCTGAGAAGCCTTTGCGGGTTAAACGTTTGGCTTCTAACTTCCACGCATTCAGCAAGTTATGCAGATAGGCGTGCGGTAAAAAAGCATAAAGACTTTGGCCGTAACGTGATGAGGAGGCGTCTTCTGGGGTTGATACATGCACGTGGTGACCCCGCACGTGTTCGACTTTAAAGCCCGCGTAAAACACCGAGGCCAGTAGCGCGCCACCAGCCCATTGTTCGATCAGTGGGTCTTTGTGGATTAATTCATGGCCGACGTTGATGGCAACAATCGCGCCGACAGTGCCTACCGACAGCAACCAGCCTAATTGACCCACCCAGCTCATGTCGGTGGTCATGAACACATGCCCGCCCCATGCGATGGTGGCGAGCTGCATGGGTAAGCACAGTACCGTCAGTACTCGGTAAAAGGTTTCGTTCGATAAGCGCGGTACTTCTTCCTCTTCGTTGGGGTTGACTGGGTCTTGACCGATCAGGTGATCGAATATCGGTACCAGCACGTAAACGAAGAAAACCACAAAAAAGGCAAATAGATTGGTGTATCCGAATTGGTTCCACAGCCATTCGGAGAGCACCAACAAGGCAGCCGGTAGGGCCACCAATAAATAAGCGTATTTTTTAACGGTGATCATCCAATGGCTATGATGACTGGAGAGTGCAGTTAGCATGGTTGAGTCCTCTTGCGTGTTGTTTTTGTGTTTTTATTGTAGGATTGTCCTACAATCTAGAGGCGTTTCATCTGAGATGCAAGTGTGAATTTCGGTCATACGATGGCGTATTTGGCCAGATTCTTGTGTCGTTGGGTGATGGCCTTTGTATGATAATATGGCGTTTTATGGCGGTGACGGGTGCATCAGGATATGGGGTTTACGGCGGTTGAGAGTTTGGCCGAGCAAATTGCAGCACATTTGGCCGATCGCATTATTCAGGGTGATTTGCATTCTGGTGAGCGCATTCAAGAGGCGCGGGTGGTGTCGGAGTTATCGGTCAGCCGAGGTTCGGTGCGCGAGGCCTTATTGCTATTAGAAAGCCGTCATCTGATTGATATATTGCCGCGCCGTGGTGCGGTGGTCGCAACTTTAACCGAGTCGGGTGTACGCAGTTTGTATGATGTGTACGTGACCCTACTCAGTCGTTTGGCGCAAAAGGTGGCTGAACGCTGGAGTGACGAGTCGCTGCCATCGTTGTTAGCTCAAGTGCACGTTATTCAAGGTTTAGCCGAGCAGCGACAACCCAATGCGTTCATTGAAGCAGGATTTGGCTTGATGAAAGTCGCATTTACCGTTGCCGATAATCCTTATTTCACTCAGCTGTTGAGTGATTTGCAGCCAGCCATTCATCGTACGTATGCCTTGGCATTGCGTCATTCGGTGGGTGAAACATCGCATGCCACGCAGTTTTTTACCGAGTTGATGAATGCCGTGATCCAGCGTGACTGTGCTGCCATTCCGGCTGTGGTGGAGCGTTATGGTCAGCACCAATGTGAGTTGGTGCTGACCGCGCTCGCCGAACCGTCAGCGCTGCACGTCTAAAAACCGTAGAGCTTGTCCTTGTGGGGCTTCATGCATGAGCTGTTCATCGCGCACCACCGTACGACCCCGAACGATGGTGTGTATCGGCCAGCCGGTGACGGTGAGGTTGTCGTAGGGTGTCCAGCCACTTTGGCTGGCAATCCACTCATTGCGAATGGTGCGTTGGGCGCCTAAATCGACAATGGAAAAATCGGCATCGTAACCCACCGCAATGCGACCTTTTCCTTCAATACCAAATATTCGTGCGGGGCCTGCGCTGGTGAGGTCCACCAAGCGAGTTAGGCTGAGTCGTCGTTGGTGTACGTGATTGAGCATCGTGGGGAGTAGGGTTTGCACGCCAGTCATGCCGCTCGGCGAGTTGGGGTAGGCTTGGGCTTTTTCCGCGAGCGTATGGGGCGCATGGTCGCTGCCAATCACATCCACAATGCCATTGTTAATGGCATGCCATAAGGCGTTTTGATGGCGCTGATCGCGTACGGGCGGATTCATTTGTGCAAGGCTGCCCAGTTGTTGGTAACAGTCGGGTGCGACCAAACTGAGGTGGTGCGGGGTGACCTCAACGGTAATACGTTGTTTGTGTTGTGCTAAAAAGACCATTTCTTCGGCCGTAGAAACATGCAAAACGTGCAGCTTTCGTTGCGCGTCGTGTGCCAGTTGCACAACCTTTTGGGTAGCGATTAAAGCACTGTCGACATCTCGCCAATGTGGGTGGTCGAGCACATTTTGACTCTGATCCACTAAGTGTTTGCGATCGCGCAAGCGTTGTTCGTCTTCCGTATGGACGGCCAAGCGCCGTTTTCCGTTCTGTAAAATGCGGCGCAACACGTCTTGATCATCGGTCAGCAGGTTGCCAAAGGAACTGCCCATGAATACTTTAACGCCGCAACAACCGGGGAGTTGTTCTAACTCGACCAGGTGTTCCATATTGGCGGCAGAACCGCCGATGTAAAACGCGTAGTCGCAATACGCATCGCGTTCGGCAATGCTGAGTTTCTGCTGTAAATCGTCGGCCGTTAAGGTGAGTGGGTTGGTGTTGGGCATTTCAAAAATGCCCGTCACGCCACCCAGTACCGCGCCTTGAGTGCCTTGTTTGATGGTTTCTTTGTGGGTTAGGCCGGGTTCTCGAAAGTGAACTTGGCTGTCGATGACGCCGGGTAAAATATGCAAATGCCGTGCATTGAGTTCTTGCTCGCCGTGCCACTGACCGAGTTGGCCTAAGGCCACAATGCGGCCTTGGTGGCAAGCAATGTCGAGTTGTTCAATACCATTGGGGGTGACGGCGTGTCCGCCTCTTATAACAAAATCAACGTAGTTAGGCATGGAGCATGGCCTCCGGCATCGTTTGAGGTTGGCGGCTTAATGGCGGCTGGCAGGCATGTTGTAACCTATGTTTCAGTTCTGGCAGTGACAGCTCGCCTAAATCGTTACCATCACGGTCGCGCAAGCGCGCACAGCCATGGGTGTGTTCGTGAGCACCCACTACGATTAAATAGGGAATGCGCTGTAGTGTGTGTTCGCGAATTTTGTAACCGATTTTTTCTTGGCGCAGGTCCACTTCGGTACGAATGCCCTGCTCATTCAACCAGCGATGCAGTTGCTGGGCATAGGGATGAACGGGGTCGGAGATGGGCAAGACAACGGCATTAACAGGGGCGAGCCAAGCCGGTAATTTACCCGCATGATGTTCGAGCAAAATACCAATAAAGCGTTCGAGTGAACCGAAAATGGCACGATGCAGCATAACGGGCCGTTGCCGTTCTCCGTGCTCGTTTATAAAGTGAATGTCAAAACGCTCGGGCAAACTCATGTCTACTTGCAGTGTGCCACATTGCCAGTCTCGACCAATGGCATCGCGCAACACAAATTCCAGTTTCGGGCCATAAAACGCGCCTTCGCCAGGGTTGATGTCGAAGGGCAGACCTAACTGATTGAGCGCATGGGTTAGATTGTTTTCGAGTATGTCCCATGAGGCGTCCGTGCCGATGCGATTGTCGGGGCGTGTGGATAATTTGATGCGTATCTCGTGAAAATCGAACTGCCGATACACATCCAAAACTAAGGTGATCACGTTGGTGCACTCGGCCAAGAGTTGTTCGGGTGTGCAGAAAATGTGCGCGTCGTCTTGGGTGAAATGACGTACACGCAATAAACCATGCAACGACCCCGACGGTTCGTAACGATGGACTTTGCCAAACTCGCCCAATCGTATGGGGAGGTCACGGTAGCTCTTAAGACCATGTCGATACATGAGAACCCCACCGGGACAATTCATCGGTTTCAGCGCCAGAGAGCGACCATCGGCGGTGTCGGTGGTGAACATGTGGTCGTGGTAGTTTTGCCAATGTCCCGAAACTTCCCATAAGCGGCGATCCATGACGTCGGGGGAGTTGATCTCTTGATATCCGGCTTGCTGTTGGCGTTGCCGTAAATAGTGCGTCAATTGTTGTAATAACTGCCAACCACGTGGATGCCAAAATACCGAGCCGGGTGCGTCTTCATGAAAATGAAACAGATTTAACTCGTTACCTAGGCGTCGATGATCGCGCTTTTCGGCTTCGTCCAAACGCAGAAGGTGTGCCTCTAGGTCGGCCTTGCTGGCCCACGCTGTGCCATAAATTCGTTGCAGTTGCTCGTTGTTGGCATCGCCGCGCCAATAGGCCCCTGAAACATGTGTTAGTTTCATGTGTTTAAGAAAACGAGTGTTGGGCACATGAGGGCCACGGCAGAAGTCGACATAGTCTTGATGATAATAAACCCCAACCTGTTCAACGTTGTCGAGTTCTTGCAGTAACGTCACTTTGTAGGGTTCATTTCGCTGCTGAAACAGGGTAATTGCATCCTTGATCGGTGTCATCTGCTTGATGACTTGATAATGCTGTGCAATCAATTGCTGCATGCGCTGCTCAATGCGTGTGACGTCATCGGGCGTAAAGGTTCGGTGGTAGGCAATGTCGTAATAAAAACCATCGCGAATGACGGGGCCAATCACCATGTTCGCCTCAGGAAACAGTTGTTTGACGGCATGCCCCAATAAATGCGCACACGAGTGGCGAATGATATCGAGTGCTTCTTCATCGTCAGACAGAACTAGGCGTATTGTGGCATCGGCCTGAATCTGCTCGCTGGCATCGCATAAGCGATTGTCGATGTATCCGGCCACGGTTTTTTTGGCGAGGCTCGGGCTGATGGATTGAGCAATGTCGAGCAACGTCTGTGGTGCTTCATAGTGCCGTTGTTGCCCGTCAGGAAGGGTGATGCAAAGCGGTTGTGTGGCTGACATATCCGTCGTGATCCATGTTTAAGAGTGAGTACTAACGGCGCTGGCAACGGCGTTATGAGGGTGCAAGCTTTCTAAGTGTTGTACCTGCACATGCACGTCGGCATAGTGATCTTGCAGTTCATTAATAAGTCGTCGGGCGGCATCTTCGACAAACATCAAATTTTGGCCGTTGAGCTTGGCAAAGGCTTGTTCATCCGCACGTTTTACCGCCGTTTGTACGGGGGTTGCTAAGGCGTTTTCTGCTTGATCAATCAGGGTTAACAGCGGCAGCACATCGTGATCAATGGGCAATGTGGCTCGAATGCGGGCGATACTGCGTTGGCTGTGGGGGGTTGCAAAGGTGGCATGCTCTTGCAGCCAGTCGCTGATGTAGGTCACCGTGAGGTCCGTGCTGTCCGAGTGGGTGTCGATAAAATGCTGTGCGATCAGTTGGCGTGCTAATGATGCCGAACAAGGGCAGGTCGATGAATACGCCACATCCACTTCCATGTTCAGTGACATGACATCGCGCTGCAATACGGCCGTTAGGGTGATTGGGTACGAATTCCAGCCGCTTAGATCCGACGTTACTAACGCGGGGCGTTGTTGCAATAGTGAGAAGCGCAACGTGATTTTGGCGTGCTGACTGGCGCAAGATTGATGGCTGATCAGCATGTCTTGTAAGGCCATATGCAATGTTTGTGGGGTTAACGGTTGTTGATGTAATTCGGCCACGATGCGATACAACCGCGACATATGAATGCCTTTAATGTCGCCACGGGGTAAGTCCACGACGGCGTCGGTTTTGGCGCTGATGATGGCCGTGTCTGTAGTGAGACGGAGTGGGATATCAATCCCTTCCATGCCAACCCACTGCAGTGGTTGTTGCAGTAATGATGTTGTGCTGGTCGAAATGTCCGGTAATACCTTATTGGGAGTCATAGAGAACACTCAAAGAAAACTAATAATGTTATGTTATAACACTATTTATTTGGGTTCTAGCCTTGTCGCTTTGTGTTCAAGTAGGCATTGGGTGAATCACCGAAAAAGCCAAAGCGGTATCAAATAGAGACAAGTCATTGATAACACTAGAAATAGTGCTGTCGTTGTCATAAATCTGTCGTGTAATGATGTTATCTATTAATAACAACAATGACAGTAAAGGTGAGACCATGGCAGTAACAACAGAATTAAGTCGTCGTTCATTTTTGAAAAGTGTGGCCGCAGGCGCGGGCGTGGCATCGGTACCTGCCGCGTTGACTGGATGTTTTTCAGACGACGATGATAAGCGTGATTTGACCGTTTATGTCTTCGGTCATGGGGTTGCTTCTGGTGATCCATTGTCCGATCGAGTCATCATTTGGACACGCGTGACGCCTTCAGATGATGGATTAACCAAAGAAGCCGAAGTGGCTTGGGTTGTGGCAACGGATGAAGCCATGACGAATGTGGTGGCATCGGGCACCGTGTTTACCAGTGCAAAACGCGATTTCACCGTGAAAGTCGATGTGACTGGCTTGTCAGCCAATACGGCTTACTATTACCGTTTTGCTGGCAAAGACGGTGCAATATCACCCGTTGGGGAAACGCGCACCTTACCAACGCAAAACGTTGAGCGTGTGGTGATGGCGGTGTGTTCGTGTTCAAACTATCCCGCCGGTTTCTTCAATGTTTACCAAGCCATTGCCGAAAGTGATGCCGAAGTCGTGTTGCATTTGGGTGATTACATCTATGAGTACGGTTCAAATGAATATCCGAAAGCGGATGCTGCGGGTCGATCACCAGAGCCTTCACAAGAAATCTTGAGCTTGAGCGATTATCGTCAGCGTTATGCGCAATATCGCTCAGATGAGCAGTTGCAGTTGGTTCACCAAAAGAAGCCCTTTATTTGTGTATGGGATGATCACGAATTAGCGAATGATGCGTGGATTGGTGGCGCTGAAAACCATGACGACGAAACCGAAGGCGATTTTGCCATTCGCAAAGCCGCTGCGATTCAGGCGTATCACGAGTGGTTGCCGATTCGCTCTGGCGCCGATCAAAGCAAAATTTGGCGACGTTTCGAGTTTGGTAATCTGGTTAATTTAACCATGATGGATACGCGAGTTTATGGTCGTTCTGAACCGCTGGATTATGCCGATTTTATTACCGCAACAGGACTGGATAGTGCGGGTTTTCAAGCCGCGTTAGCGGATTCTGATCGTACCTTGTTGGGTGCGGAGCAGCAGCAGTTTGTCATCGGTTCGATGTTCAATAGTAATGCCAAATGGCAGGTGCTGGGTCAGCAAATATTGATGGCTCGTATCTTCATTCCGGTTGAGTTGCTAGTGGATTTGGGCGAGATTCAAGCCACCTTGTCCGCTGGCGGTGATGCCTCTGCGGCGCAAGTGGCGGTTGGTCAAAAACTGGGTGAGTTGGCAATCATTAAGGGGCGTATTTTAGCGGGTGATGACTCGGTTACTGTCGCCGAGCGTGCGCGTGTGGAAACGGTTGCACCGTACAACTTGGATGCGTGGGATGGTTACTTCCCTGCCCGTGAAGAAATCATTCGTCGTGCCAAATACTTCAATAAAAACTTGGTGGTACTGGCTGGGGACACCCACAACGCATGGGCCAGCGACTTGTATCCGGCCAATGACAGCGGACAAGTTGAGCGCAATAACGGTTCGGTTGGCGTTGAGTTTGCCACGGCTTCGGTCACCTCACCGGGTTTCGAAAATTATGTGGGCTTTAATAGCATTCCTGATGCGACCGTACGAGCAGCTCAGAAAGCTGCATTTGAGCAAGCAGTGACCACTTTGGTCGATGATCTGAAGTATTTGAATGCAGCGGATCGCGGTTACATGCGCGTGCAGTTTGATGATGCACAAGCCAGCTGTGAGTGGGTCTTCATTGATACCATTGCATCCAAAACTTATCAAACTCAGGTCAAAAAGAAGATGCGCGTGTTGCCTGGCATGACCAAGCGCACGTTAGAGAACGTTGCTTTACCGTCGCAGGTATAACACGGCTCATTCTTTTGGGCAGGGATGCCCAGCGTTACGATGCCCAATGCAATGAGGCATTCAGCTCACGACTGGCGAGTGCCTGATTGGGATGCTTGCACAAGCTGGCAAACAGTTGCGATGGGGCAAACCCAAAGAGTGACTGAAAGGTGTGCGCAAAGTGCGCAGAATCGGTGAAACCCGCTGCCAACGCGGCGGCGGTCAGTGTTTCGCCTTCGGTGATGGCGATGGCCGTACGAAAGACACGGTGCCACAAACGATAACGTCTGAGAGCGACTCCGGTTTGTTTTTTAAAACACTGACTTAAATGCGCTTCGGATAATCCCACGGCTTCGGCCAAATCTTTGATGGCCACATTGAGCGCGATATCTTCACGTATGCGTTGCAGCGTAGCGACGATGCGAGTGTCCACACTGTGCGGCGTTGTTCTTTTATCTCTTTCTTCTTGGAGGGTATTTTCCAAGGCCCAAAAAAGTTGGTTTGCATCGGTAGGCTGTTGCCAAGCCGATTTCATCAGTTCAAACAGGGGAGCGACACTGGGTACATGCCATTGCTGAGTCTCATTCATTAAGAGGCTTAATGTGTGCCAGTCATGCCCTAATACATCCAAAAAACAAACGGCAACAGCGCCTGGTGATGGCCACTGGTGCAGAGGAGTTGAGGGTCGCAATAACTGACCATTCGGCTGATCGGTATCCAGTGCCATGATGAGGGTGGCGGCCGGTGCTTGCATTTGTGTCATGGGGGGCGGTTGTCCAATTAACACAGTGCGTTTGTCTGACAGGTACAGCGCGATACTCATGATGACTCAGCGATAGCAACAAATAGGGTCGGTTAGCATAGCCACTTCTGGCAAAAATAATTCCTAAATTGTTCGTATTTTATACAGCATTTCAGGCCAATCAGAGGGCAATCCTCGGTTTATACAAGTCTCGCCGTTCGTAAAAAACGTACTGTGCTTCCTCCAACGATAATAAAAAAGGAAGAAACGACAATGAAAAAAACCGTAATACATCGATTGAAAAAAGCCGCTGCGGGGTTGTTGCTGGCATTCGGTGCCTTGCTGATTTTGCCTGCACAGGCCGCGCCTAAGCACCCACTGGTATTGGTGCCGGGTATTTTTGCTTTTGATAGTATTGGTCCGCTGGATTATTGGTTTCAAATACCGTCAACGCTGCAGCGCCGTGGAGTCGAGGTGTATGTGGCACCGATCAATGCATTTGCCAGTTCTACCGAGCGCGGCGAGCAGTTGTTGGCGTTTTTGGAAGATGTGCAAGATGCATCAGAAGGGCGCATTCAGCGTTTTAACTTAATTGGTCACAGTCAAGGCGGAATGACGTCTCGTTACGTGATGTATGCCCGTCCTGACCTGGTTGCCTCGGTGACTACGGTTGGCACACCGCATACAGGCGCCCCCATTGCTGACCTTATTACGGGCGTGGCACCCGAATCCAGCTTGCAAGGGCTGGCATTTTCAACCGTGGCCAATGCGGTCGGCAATTTAGTGAACCTGATGGCCAGTGGCAATCCACGTGATGCATCCGATATTTACGGCATGATGTCCGAGTTCAATCAGCCCGGTGCGGCTCAGTTTAATGCGCAATTCCCAGCCGGTTTACCGACGACTCGCTGTGGAAATGGTGCCGATCGAGTGACCATTGATGGACATTCTATCCGGCTGTATTCCTGGGGTGGTGCGCGTCAGCTGACGCACGTACTGGACCCGTCTGATGCGCTATTTGCCATCACGGGGGTGTTATTAAAAGGCGAGCTGAACGATGGCATTACCGGTGTCTGCGCCAATCGCTTTGGTCGGGTGATTAATGATCGTTATCGCATGAATCACATTGATTTAAATAATCAGGTGTTTGGCTTGGTGTCGTGGTTTGAAACCAATCCGAAGTCGTTGTTTGTTAATCACGCACAACGCTTACAACAAGCAGGCTTGTAAAGGAGAACGCGATGCGCTGGATAGCGATGGTGGTGTCGTTAGTGTTGATCGTAGTGTATTGGCATCGCGCTGATGTGACTCGATCAGAGGCTTTGGTTCATGTGGCTGTGTCCATGTCTCAGCCCGCAGTGGGTGGCACGTATCGCAGCGAGTCCCGTTTGTTGGTTGACGCTTTAGCGAACGACTTGCCTGACAAGGTGCAGCTACCCGCGTCATTAAGCGATGTACAACCACATTTCGCCCTCCAGCTCGATGAGCAGGGGAACCTGCTCATCACCTTGGCCGTATTGGATCTTTTTGAATTTTATCTCAGTGCCCGAGGCGAGGTCGACGACACCGATGTGCACGCGTTGTTGGATCATTTTTTAAATCAGCATTTAAGTGAGCCAGCACTCGCTCAGGCTCAACAGCTTTATGCTCGTTACGTCGATTATTTGCAGGCCGCGGCGGAGTTGCCCGTTTATGAATGGCAGGGACTCTCAGCAGAACAGATGGATTGGCAAGCGGTGCATCAACAACTGGCTGATATAGAAGCCTTGCGGCGCTATTATTTTCCTCACGCTTATGACGTATTTTTTGTCGAGGATGCGCAGCACTCCGAACGGTTGTTAAATCAGATGCAATTTGCCGAAACCGTTGACGTTGATCTGCACGATAACGAACAGCAGCGTCTCAATGTGCTGTTGTTGCAGCGACATGGTACGTGGCCGCAGGCGGAGGTTAAAACGACATTCAGTGCTGATGCGCAAGCACGTATGACGCAAAGACAAACACAACGGAGTCAGTGGCAGCAGCGAGTAGCGCAATTCTCACAATGGCACCAAGCATTGCAACATTCCGGCATCTCCAGTGACGAGTATTACGTTCAGCGAGATCGAGAGTTGGCCAAACGATTTACCGACAGTGAGCAATATCGAGTGAAGTCACTGTTGTCGCTGTGGTGATGGTTAAAAGCCGCTGTGCTCGTATTGATACCGGTGTGTCGCAAGGCGAGTCGGATCGGTCACTAATTGCTCAATGGCTTGATCGATGGCGTTAAAAAAAGCCATCTTTTCTTTCTCACGTTTGACTTGTTGAAATACCCAGCTGATTTCGTTGGACTGTAATGAAAAGTAGTGTAACCACTGTTTTAACCGATCGGTTAGTTGCCGATCGGTTAAATGCGTTAACTGTTCAGCCAATTGCTGAAAGCGCTGCAAGTGTGTTTGCCAAGGCTCGGCATTCGCTGACTGACCGGCGGTGATGGCTTTAATTTGTAATGCTAAGTCCGGAGTAGCGACTAAGCCGCGACCAATCATCAATAGATTCGACTGACTTTCGTGCTGGCATTGTTGTGCTTGCTCTGGCGTCCATATTTCACCGTTGGCCAGTACCGGAATGTGAATGTGCTCGCGTACTTGAGCGATCCATGACCAATAGGCGGGTGGCTTGTAGCCTTCGGTTTTGGTGCGAGCATGAACCGTCAGCCATTGAATACCCGCATCGGCCAATGCCTGAGCATTGGTAATGGCTAACGATTTGTCATGAAAGCCTAAACGCATTTTTGCACTGACCGGTATGTGACTTGGCACTGCACGGCGGACGGCATCGGCAATTCGGTGCAATTGCTCCGGATATTGCAGCAATACCGCACCCCCTTGACTTTTATTGACCGTTTTTGCGGGACAGCCAAAGTTTAAGTCGATTGCGGGAGCACCGAGCATGGCCACTTTGGCCGCATTTTCAGCCATTAATGAGGCATCACTGCCCAGTAATTGCACATGGACGGGAGTGCCTGATCGAGTAAGGCCGCCTTGCTCTAATTCGGGGCAAAACCGTTTGAACACGCGACTGGGTAAGACTTGCTGGGTAATGCGAATGAACTCAGTGACGCAGTGATCAATGCCGCCCACTTGCGTCAAAACATCGCGTAACGTGGCATCCATCAGGCCCTCCATGGGCGCCAATGCAATGTAAGGTGCAGTGGCCTGTGAAAAGGGAAGTGAGCCGGTAAACATGATGGATAACTCTGGAAATTCTTTGCAAATTATAACCGTTCGACCCATTTTGCACTATGGTTAATCGACTCGTCGGATCACAAGCGCCACTTGCGCCGTATTGCAAAGTTAAGTAATCTGGCGATGCTTGCCATTGTTTTGGCAGGGTTTTTTGTGCCCAAGCAGTGAGCAAGTTACCAATCAATTTATGAGGAGCGCCTGCAGATGATTGAGCAAAGCCTCGTCTCGCAAGGTTTGGAATTGATGGGTTTTGGGATGGGCGTAGTATTTGTGTTTCTCACATTACTTGTGTTCGTCACCATGATCATGTCCAAACTGGTGAATAAATTCGTTCCAGAACCCGAAGTGGTTGCTAAACCAGCAGCTGCCACTGGATCTGGTGCAGACCCTCAGCTGCTGAAAGTATTAGCGGCTGCGGTAAAAGAACATCGCGCGCGCCAAAAGTAACCGCGATATTGGGATAACCCCATACGTCAACAACGTTAATGGATGAAAAGGCCATAACCCATGACCGATTCTAAAAAACCTCTTGGTATTACCGACGTCGTATTACGCGACGCTCACCAGTCAATCCTAGCAACTCGTATGCGTATCGACGATATGCTGCCCATTGCTGCAAAGCTTGATCAAGTCGGCTATTGGTCGCTTGAAACTTGGGGTGGTGCAACGTTCGATTCTTGTATTCGCTTTTTGGGTGAAGATCCTTGGGATCGTATCCGCGAATTCAAAAAAGCCATGCCAAACACTAAGCAACAAATGTTGCTGCGTGGTCAAAATCTACTAGGCTACCGTCATTATGCTGATGACGTGGTTGAAAAATTCGTTGAGCGTGCTGCTGTTAACGGTGTTGATGTATTCCGCGTGTTTGACGCGATGAATGATCCACGCAATTTAGAAACGGCATTAAAAGCCGTTAAAGCGCAAGGTAAGCATGCACAGGCAACCTTGTCTTACACCACAAGCCCAGTACACACGTTAGAAGCGTGGGTTTCTTTGGCGAAACAAATTGAAGACATGGGCGCGGACTCCATTGCCATTAAAGACATGGCGGGTGTATTAACGCCTTATGCGGCTTTCGAGTTGGTGTCTCGCTTGAAAGCACAAACTGACTTAGAAGTTCAGTTGCACGCTCATGCGACGGCAGGCTTGTCGGACATGACCATTTTAAAAGCCGTAGAAGCCGGTATTGACCGCGTGGATACAGCTATTTCTTCTATGTCGATGACATACGGTCACACAGCAACTGAATCCGTGGTGGCTGCTTTAGCGGGCACCGATCGCGATACCGGCTTGAACTTGTTGTTGTTGGAAGAAATTGCCGCTTACTTCCGCGACGTGCGCAAAAAATACGCGAAATTTGAAGGTGCCTTAAAAGGTACTGACAGCCGTATTTTGGTGGCTCAAGTTCCAGGCGGTATGTTGACTAACATGGAGAACCAATTGCGTGAGCAAGGTGCTTCCGACAAGTTTGATGCCGTTTTGGCTGAAATTCCACGCGTGCGTGAAGACCTAGGCTGGATTCCGCTGGTAACGCCAACATCACAAATCGTTGGTACACAAGCCGTGTTGAACGTACTGACCGGTGAGCGCTACAAGTCCATCTCGAAAGAAACCCAGGGTATTCTGAAGGGTGAATACGGTGCAGCGCCTGCGGCCATGAATGCCGAGCTTCAGAATCGTGTTTTGGATGGTGCTGAGGTTATTACCTGTCGTCCGGCCGATTTGATCGACAACGAAATGGATAAAGTCATTGCTGACGTTGAAAAATTAGCGGCAGACAAGGGCTTCAAGCTGGCTGAAAACGTAATTGATGATGCGTTAACATTTGCTATGTTCCCGCAAATTGCGCCTAAGTTCCTTGAAAATCGTGGCAATCCTGATGCCTTCGAGCCTGCGCCTAAAGGCGATGCTGAAGACACCTACACGATTACCGTCGATGGCAACGAGTACGTCGTACAAGTTGACGAAGGTGGTGACGTGAAAGCCTTAGCCCCTATTAATGACGCACCGATGAGCTTAGGCGGATCTTCTGCTGCAGCGGCTCCTGCGGTAGCGGCCGGCGGTGGTGATCCGGTGTTGGCTCCTTTGGCTGGCAACGTTTGGAAAGTCATGGTGAAGCCGGGTCAGCAAGTGGCTGAAAACGAAGTGGTGATTATTCTTGAAGCCATGAAAATGGAAACCGAAGTGCGTGCACCACGCTCAGGTGTCATCGGTAGCGTTACCGCTGCGGAAGGATCATCTGTGAAAGTGGGCGATACTCTGTACACCTTGGGTTAAGGAGTGTTGTTATGAACGCATTTGAGAACTTATGGCTGTCGACCGGTTTAGTTCAACTCGAAATTGGCCAATTTGCCATGATCGTTGTTGCCCTTGGACTGATGTTTTTAGCCATTAAAAAAGGCTTTGAACCTTTACTGTTGCTGCCGATTGCGGTGGGTACGTTGCTGGTAAATATTCCAGGTGCCGGTATGGGTTGGTCGATTGCCGAAGCCGCCATTCGTGGTGGTGATGCCAGTATTATTGCTCAGTATGTGCAAATTTTTGGCATTGAAGCACAAGAAACGTTTGCAGCAACCAAACAGGCCTTATTGGTCGCTTTGCACGAAGCGGATAACGCCACTGTGGCGCAAGCGACTCAACTTGGCAAATTGGCAGGCTATGACAATGGTATGCTTTATACCTTTTATAAAGTGACCATTGCCAGTGGTATTGCCCCGTTGTTGATCTTTTTGGGTGTGGGTGCGATGACGGATTTTGGTCCGTTATTGGCGAACCCCAAAACGCTTCTGCTTGGCGCAGCGGCCCAATTCGGTATTTTTGGTACCTTGTTTGGTGCGGTGTTCTTCAGTGATTTAGGGTTGATGGACTTCACGGTTCAACAAGCGGCAGCGATCGGGATTATCGGTGGTGCTGACGGCCCTACGTCAATCTTTATTGCCTCCAAATTAGCGCCTGAATTGCTGGGTGCCATTGCGGTGGCTGCGTATTCGTACATGGCTTTGGTGCCATTAATTCAGCCGCCCATTATGAAGGCACTGACCAGCAAAAAAGAACGTGCCATTCAAATGACACAGCTGCGTACCGTCAGCAAAGCCGAGAAGATCATCTTCCCGATCAGCTTATTGATTTTGGTTGCTTTGTTGTTGCCTTCAGCGGCACCGCTGTTGGGTATGTTCTGTTTTGGTAACTTAATGAAAGAGTCGGGTGTGGTTGAGCGTTTGAGCGATACCGCTCAAAATGCATTGATCAACATTGTGACGATTTTCTTAGGATTGAGTGTTGGCTACCAAATGAGCGCCGATCAATTCCTGAACTTTAATACGCTCAGTATTATTATTTTGGGTTTGATTGCATTCTGCATGGGCACGGCTGCGGGTGTGTTGATGGCGAAGCTCATGAACGCAGTCAGCAAAGATCCGATCAATCCGTTGATTGGTTCTGCAGGTGTATCCGCTGTTCCTATGGCTGCGCGTGTTTCTAACAAGGTAGGTTTAGAGGCCAATGGCCAAAACTTCTTGTTAATGCATGCAATGGGTCCAAACGTTGCCGGTGTGATTGGTTCTGCCATCGCGGCCGGTGTGATGTTGAGCTTCTTCGCGTAATATGAACGTTTGGCTCAAGTTCTAGCCTGTTGAAAGAGCGCCTCTAAGTGAGGCGCTTTTTTTATAATGGGTTACCACTCAATCCCCGCTTGTGCCTTAACCCCAGCTTTAAATGCGTGTTTTTCCATTTTCATGTCAGTGACAGTGTCGGCGAGTTCACGCAAGGTAGTGGGGGCGCCACGGCCTGTTAAAATGACATTTTGCTCAAGTGGACGCGCGCGTAATGCGGCTACTAACTCGGCCATGTCCAGTAAGTCATAGGCCAGCATGTAGGTAATTTCGTCGAGCATGACCGTGCGCATCTTGGGGTTACTGAGCATGGCCTTTGCTTTTGGCCAAACCTGATCGAAGGCGCGTTGATCTTGCTCCTTGTCTTGTGTTTCCCAGGTAAAACCTGACCCCATGACTTCGTGAGTGAGCCCAGGTAGCGTCGCCAGAATCTTCGCTTCGCCGCATTCCCAGGTACCCTTAATGAACTGCACTAAGCCTGCTTCATGGCCATGTCCTAAGGTGCGAATCAGAGTGCCAAAACCCGAACTGCTTTTGCCCTTGCCATTACCGGTTAACACAATGATCACACCGCGCTCTTCTTGCGCTCGTGCAATGGTGGCATCGACTTTTTCTTTGTGTTTTTGCATTTTGCGTTGGTGCTTATCGGCTGTTGCTTGCTCGTTCATGGACTCATTCCTAACTAAAACGGGTATTTATATAACCCTTTACTATACTGAATTGAGGATCATGCCCGAATCGAGGAGTTGCAACAATGAATGAACGCATCAAAACGCAGGATGCCATGACCGACATCGACCCAGAGGAAACCAAGGAATGGCTTGATGCCATTCATTCTGTTATCCGCGCCGAAGGCATTGAACGCGCGCATTATTTAATTGAGCGTATTGCTGAGCGTGCGACCCGCGATGGACTTCCGTTGCCCTACGCGTTGAATACGCCGTATCGCAATACCATTTCCCCTGAGAACGAAGCACCGATGCCCGGCGATTTGTTTATGGAGCGTCGCATCCGCTCGCTAATTCGGTGGAATGCATTGGCGATGGTCTTGCGAGCCAATAAGGCGGGTGAGGGGGATTTAGGTGGTCATATCTCTAGCTTTTCATCGAGTGCGACCTTGTATGATGTGGGGTTTAATTATTTTTTCCGCGCACCCAATCCCACCAGTGACACCTCTCCCTTGGGTGATTTGATCTATTACCAAGGACACGTTGCTCCTGGTATTTATGCGCGTTCTTATCTCGAAGGCCGGTTACAAGAAGCCGATTTAGAGCGTTTTCGTCGTGAAGCATTAGCACCGGGGCTGTCATCGTATCCGCACCCCAAATTGATGCCGGATTACTGGCAGTTTCCAACGGTATCGATGGGATTAGGGCCGCTGCAAGCGATTTACCAAGCGCATTTTATGCGTTATATGTCGGCACGGGGTTTGGTGCCACGTAAAGGTCGTAAAGTCTGGGCATTTTTAGGTGATGGCGAATGTGATGAGCCAGAAACACTCGGTGCTATTGGTTTAGCAGGGCGCGAAAAGCTAGAAAATCTTATTTTTGTCGTCAACTGCAACTTGCAGCGCTTGGATGGTCCGGTGCGTGGTAACGGTAAAATCATTCAAGAGCTAGAAGCACAATTTCGTGGTGCGGGCTGGAATGTCATTAAGGTGGTGTGGGGACGACACTGGGATCCACTACTGGCTCAAGATCGCAATGGTTTACTGCAAAAGCGCATGGATGAAACCGTCGATGGCGAGTACCAAAATTACAAAGCCAAGGGCGGTAAATACACACGTGAGCACTTTTTCAATGTCGAGCCAGAATTGGCGGACATGGTAAAGGGTATGAGTGATGACGATATTTTTCGGCTCAATCGTGGTGGTCATGATCCCTATAAAGTCTACGCGGCTTATCATTCGGCAGTGAACCATAAGGGGCAGCCAACGGTCATTCTAGCCCACACCGTAAAAGGCTATGGTATGGGAGCGGATACGGAAGGGCAGAACCAAGCTCACCAAGTTAAAAAACTGGATATCGACAGTTTGCGTGGCTTCCGTGATCGTTTTGATATTCCGGTCAGGGATGAGGATTTAGAACATTTACCCTTCTATCGACCACCTGTTGACAGCCCAGAAATGCAGTACTTACGTCAGCGTCGAGAAAAACTGGGTGGGTATTTACCACAGCGTAATGAGCAATGGACGGCGCTGAAAACACCGGATTTAAGTTTCTTCAAAACGCAGTTGGATGGCACTGGCGAGCGAGAAATTTCGACGACGATGGCGTTTGTGCGCATCATGTCGCAGTTGTTAAAAGACAAGTCCATGGGTGATCGGATTGTGCCTATTGTGCCTGACGAAGCGCGTACCTTTGGTATGGAAGGCTTGTTCAAGCAAATCGGGATTTACTCTTCCGAAGGTCAGCTCTATGAACCGGTCGATCACGGCCAGCTCATGGTGTATCGGGAAGATAAAAAAGGACGCATTTTAGAAGAAGGAATTAATGAAGCAGGCGCATTTGCTGCTTGGATGGCAGCGGGCAGTTCGTACAGCACGAATGGCTTGGCCATGATTCCTTTTTATATTTATTACTCCATGTTTGGGTTTCAACGCATCGGTGATTTGGCGTGGGCGGCCGGTGACATGCAATGCCAAGGCTTTTTAATTGGTGCGACTTCTGGCCGTACCACGTTAAATGGTGAGGGTTTACAACACCAAGATGGTCACAGTCATATTCTGGCCTCCACCATTCCGAATTGCGTGAGTTATGACCCGACTTACGCGTACGAAATGGCCGTGATCGTACAAGACGGTTTACGGCGTATGTACGAAAATAAAGAGAAGGTGTTTTATTACATTACCAGCCTGAACGAAAACTACCCGCAACCGGCCATGCCCGATGGCGTGGAAGAAGGCATTCGACGTGGCATGTATCGTTTACGAGCAGCCAACAACACGGAAAAGGCGCCACGCATCCAATTGCTGGGTTGTGGCTCTATTTTACGTCAAGTTGAGTTGGCGGCGGATTGGCTGGCGCAGCACAAGATCGCAGCCGATGTGTGGAGTGTGACATCGTTTAATGAATTGCGTCGAGACGGGTTGGCGTGTGAGCGCACAGCGTTTTTGAGTGGCGGTGAGCACATACTTATCCCCTTTGTTACCCAGCAATTACAGAGCAGTGAAGGGCCGATCATTGCTGCTACCGACTACATGAAAGCGTTTGCCGAACAAATTCGCCCTTTTATTCCCGACAATCGTCGCTACAAAACACTGGGTACGGATGGTTTTGGACGCAGTGATACGCGTGAGAACTTACGTCGATTCTTTGAGGTTGATTGGCAACACATCGCTTGGGCCGCGATTTATGAGCTACGTCAAATAGACCAAGTATCGCAAGACGATATGACGGCTTGGCAACAGGCACTGGGTATTGATGCAGGCAAACCGGATCCGGTATTGGCATAAGGAGGCAGTAATATGAGTCATGTGACGTGCAAAGTCCCCGATTTGGGCGGTGCCAATTCGGTTGATGTGGTGGAATGGCTGGTGCAGGTTGGCGATGTTGTGACGGCTGACCAGCCGGTATTGGTGTTAGAAACCGACAAGGCCAGTATGGAAATCAACGCGGAGCACAATGGCAAAGTGCTTGCGTGTTTGGTCGATGTTGGACAAAAAATTAAAGAAGGCGATGCATTTTTAACTATTGAAGAAAGTCAGCCCAGTGAGGCGGCTGCAGAGAGTGAAGACAAGGGCAATACGGTCGAAAACACCGTAGTGGCCGACTCGGCAGCCGACAACCATGAGCGGCAAGCGGATGCTATTGAGGACGATTCGACTGCTCAGCCATCGACACCAGAGCCGTTGATCTCTGCCCGAACGCCATTAGTGGCCGCCGTAACGAATGAAGAATCAGCCCAGCAGCAACAAGTACATGCTGGGCCCGTAGTACGTAAGTTGGCGCGTGAACTGGGTGTGGGTTTACAGCATGTGTCGGGTACAGGCGTTAAAGGACGCATTAGTAAAGAAGACATACAACGATATGTAAAAGAACGCTTACAAGCGCCGTTGGGCGGGCAGCAAGGGGGATTACCCAGTGTGCCCGACATCGACTTCAGTCAGTTCGGTCCGATTCGTGAACAACCGTTAAATGCGGTTAAACGGGCAACCGCCAAGGCCATGCGCACGGCTTGGTTGAATGTGCCGCAAGTCACGCAGTTTGATCGTGCTGACATCACCGACTTAGAAGCTTACCGGCAAAAACAAAACGCACGTTATGCAAAACACGATCTGAAATTCTCAATCGTACCGTTTGTGTTAAAAGCACTTGCCAAGTGTTTGCAAGAATTTCCGAGTTTCAACGCCTCCTTAAGTGCCGATGGACAGTCACTCATTTTGAAAGACTACATCCATATCGGCGTCGCGGTGGATACGCCGAAAGGATTACTTGTGCCAATCATTAACGATGTTAATGAAAAAACGGTAACAGAAATTACACAAGAGTTGATGCTAAAAGCCGAACGCGCGCGCGCAGGTAAGCTATCATTAGCAGAGATGCAGGGTGGCAGCTTTAGTCTATCCAGTTTGGGTGGAATCGGTGGTACTGCCTTTACGCCCATCGTTAATCCTCCCGAAGTTGGTATATTAGGCCTATCGAAAGCAGAAATGCAGCCGATATGGAATGGTAGTAGCTTTGAACCAAGGTTGATGCTGCCGTTGTCGCTGTCGTACGACCACCGTGTGGTGGATGGGGCAGAAGCAGCAAGATTCAGTCAGCGCTTGGTGGCCTATTTGCAAGATTTACGCGATGTGTTGATGTAAGCACTAAAGTACAACAATGCAGTAACGGCATCGCGCACAAGTACAATAAGAAGCGAGGAGTTTATGCTGAAATCACTGATGTGGCCGGCGATTAAATTTATGGGGCGGTTGAACTATGCCGCCAAGTTCGGGTTGATCAGCTTTTTGTTTATGGTACCGCTGATGGTATTGAGTGGCCAAGTCTTCTTGGCGGCTTTTGAATCGTTACGTAAAACGGAAACCGAACTGCAATCCGTGGATACGACCCAACAGTTGCTTGAATTCATTCATCATCTCGAGCGTTTTCGTAACTTGGCCTCTGTTGAGCCATTTCAGAGCAATGAAGGACTGCGTCGTGAGTCTGAACGCTTGTTGAGTGATATCCCTTCTATGCTGTCATCGTTAATGAGTGCGGTTGATGACGAGGCTTTAAAAACCAGTTTGGATAAATGGCGCGCACAAGATGCCGTGCGTTTAAGTATGGAAGGTCAACATCGTCAGCCAACCTATCGTGACCAGTTTTTATACTTTCAAATATCCATTGACGAGTTTTACATGCTGACGCGTGCTTATGCACAAAGTAGCGGTTTATCACTCGATTCTGATATGAAAATCCAGCGCTTGGTGGGTGTTGTCTTGGCGGACTTGCCCAATGTGTCGCCAGCGATGGGCTTTGCGCAAGCGTCGGCAACTTATGCCTTTATCGAGCAAATTTTGCAATCGGCCACCTACGATGCCATGAACACCGTTTATGACCAGCTGTTGCAAGCGGAACCCAGTATGCAATTGGTCATCAATGCTGGTACCGCATTGGACGATGCCGTACTCACTGAAACAGCAAAGTTAGCCAAACAAGCGATCGAAAATGTTCGTTTCAAAATTGATGAAGACATCATTGTCGCCTCCAGTGTGGAGATGACTTGGCAAGAATTCGATGCATTTTACAACAAGCAATTACAAGCAATTACGGACGTTGAGCAACTCGTTTTTCCGATGATCAAAGCCAGTTTGCAACAACGTCTCGATGGCCAACAAAAACGCATTACGGTACTGGCCATTGTCTTAGTGTCCGCTTTAACCATCATTGTGTATTTGTATTTAGCCTTCTTTATGTCCATCCGTTACACCATTAAGCGATTTTCTTCGACCGCAAAAAACATCGCGAATGGTGATTTAACCCATACGATTCATTTTGATGGTCGTGACGAAATGGGGCAATTGCGTGATGCTTTTAATGACATGGTCACCAATATTCGCGCCACCTTGACGGCGGTAAAAGACTCGGCTCAATCGGTCAGTCGAAATGTGAATGAGGTCGAAGGTATTGCCAATCGCAGTCGAGCGGCGGTTCAACATCAGTTACAACAAACCAACGAAGTCTCTAGTATTTTAAGTCACATGGCTGAGCGTGCGGGGGATGTGGTGGTTCTGGCTGAAGAAGCGCAAAAAGCAGCGCATTCTGGGCAACACAAATCCGACGAAGCGGGCAAGGTCGTTACCAATGTGATGGATGAAGTTCGTCGTTTGTCCGATGAAATGGCGCACTCGATGACTGCTGTGAATCGTTTGGCTGAAAACTCAACCAGTATTTCTACCATATTGGCCACCATCAAAGGCATTGCTGAACAAACCAACTTGCTGGCATTGAACGCGGCAATCGAAGCGGCGCGTGCCGGAGAGCAAGGTCGTGGTTTTGCCGTGGTAGCGGATGAAGTACGGACGCTGGCGAGTCGTACCCAAGGCTCGGCTCAAGAAATCGAAGGCTTGATCAGTGATGTACAGAAAAACATCCTCAGTGCGGTGGATACCATGAAAGCCAATCGCGAGATGGTTGACACCACGGTGTCGAAGTCGGAACAGGTGGGTGTGACGCTAGCTGAGATTCAAACCAGCATGGGTGATATTCAAGCCAAAACCAATGACATCGTGGCATCCGCTAACGAACAGCAACAAACGGCTCACGATTTAGAAAATAACTTACAATCCATTCGTCATAATGGAGAGGAGACCTCCACCAATGCCGAGGGCACGGTGGAAGCCGTGCGCCAAACACAAGCCATTACGGATGCGTTGGCGCAACGAGTGGATCAATTTAAGGTGTAATCATCGTTTCATCAGCGCTCATTCAGAGCGCTGATGTCGGCTTTGCCACAGCACTTCTTGGCCATCATGGCGTCGCGCCAACACACGCGCGAGTACGAACAACAAATCCGATAAACGATTCAGATAACGCAGCCCTAGATCGGTCAGTGTTTCCTCTTGCATCAACGCCACCATGGTACGTTCGCTGCGTCGCGCGACGGCACGTGCCATGTGACAGTGCGCCGCTGCTCGGTTACCGCCGGGTAAAATGAAATCTTTTAACGGCGGTAGTGCTTCATTTTGCTCAACCAGTGCGTACTCAATGTCCAGCAAGAGTTGTTCATTCAGTAATTGATAGCCGGGTATGGCTAACTCACCACCCAAATCGAACAAGTCGTGTTGCACTTGACTGAGAAGCGGTTGCAGCTCGTCACGGCTCGATAATTCGGCGCGTAATAATCCTATCCATGAATTCAGCTCATCCACATCGCCCAGTGCTTGCACACGCAGACTGTGCTTACTGACACGGGAGCCGTCGCCCAGCCCTGTTTCGCCACCGTCACCGGTTTTGGTCGAAATTTTTGATAAGCGGTTACCCATGAATAGTACCTTTAGAAATGATAGCGACCAGACAGTTGAACAAGACGACCTTGCTCAGGATATCCCGCAATTGTTTCATAATCACGATCTCCAACATTATCAATACGAAGACCAATAGACCCTTTCGGATTTAGTTGGTATCGAATGATGGTACTAAAAACTACATAGCTAGGATTTGTGGAATTATTAACGTCTTTGCTTTCTGAACGATATAACGCATCGACCTCTGCATACCATGATGCATTCGTCCAACTAAGTACACCTTTACTGGAGCGAGGTGAGCGACGAAGTAATTGTTGACCAGTAGTTAAGTCTTTAGCATTTAACCAATCTTGTACTAATCGGATGGATAACTCGTTAGTAATGTTTTGCTCAATGCTTGCCGATATGGACTTTATGGCACTCTCACTAATGTTATCTGGTTTCCAAGAATTATTAGGATTGGAAACAATTTGGTTGTCAATAATCGCTCTTTGGCCATTTACTCGGAATAATCCGGTGGCCCAAGGCGCTGTGTAATGTGCGCTCCAGATTTTAGACTGTTCAACTTTCAGATCTTCATTCCCAAAATTAGGAAAGTATAACTCATTAAACGTTGGTGCTCTGAAGCCTGTGGAATGCCCAAAACCCATAGAATCGCCATTATTAAAGGTGAGTATTGCGCTTAGGTCGAAAGACCAAAAATCACCAAATTGCTCGTTGTTATCATAGCGTGAACTGGCTTCAAGAATGGCATATTCATTAGTGAATCGGTAACCGATATATGCTCCCTGATTACTAATGTCAGTTTCATCGTATTTGGCACTGCTACTAGATACATCCAACTTTTTATGATCTAAACCGAATAGAACGGTATGGGAAAAATTGTAATGGAAGGCCGAGTTAATCAAGGTATTCTGCTGTTTAGTCGCGAAATGCGATCCTGTTCTACGCGGTTGACCATCTTCAAAGTTCCAACTTCTATCCCATGCACTGCCTGTTTGTAGGTTAATATTTAAACGCTCGCTGACGAATTCATACCACGCAGTGTAAGTTCTATTGTCTGTATCTTGGCGGTCATCAAGGCCAAAAGTGTTGTCATATTCATTGAAACCGATGTTTGCTTGTAGATCAAAGCCTGCCCGATGTTCGGGAGATATTTGGAGGCTTGCTCCTGAGCTGATTCCATTGCGTCGAAAACCATCTTTATCATCATCTCCTTCGGTGCGAATATTATATCCATCCGATTCGTTATGAGTAAGATTTAGATAACTACTCCAGTTGTCTCTATGTTGACCGACTCTTAGTGAAACTTCGCGAGTTGATTGTGAGCTAATGCTGGCGCTGACACTATTTGATTGGCCTGAGTGACGAGTGATGATATTAATAACCCCGCCTTGTGCATTGGCACCATAAATAGTTGCTCGCGATCCTTTGAAAATTTCAATTCGCTCAATTTGATCAACGGGTATCAGTTGGAATGGTGAGCCGCCTGTTGTCGCAGAGCCAGTACGAATGCCGTTAATTAGAAAAACAATTTGCTTACTGTCCAATCCATTGATATACAAATTGGTTGTGCTGGCTATTCCACCATTTGATGAGAATTGGATGCCTTCTTTATGCTTTAAAAGGTCGACAATTGATTGCGCACCAGAGCGCTCAATTTCTTCTCTCTCAATAATCATAACTTGAGCAGAGTGAGTTATTGAGCCTGCTACGCGATCAGCGACAACTACCTGTCGAGACAGCTCTTGTGGTTCGGCTGAGACTATCGACGAATGAATTGATAATAAAGATATAGAGGTTAAAGTTAATTTGTTCATAAGTTGTCCGATTGGTGAAATACCACTCGGCAGACAAAAGGTTGGGAGTAAGCCAGAAATAAATAGATTTGTAGCTTATACCCGCATCGCCCACCGCAATACGTTGCATGATTTTATTCAGGCCGGTATCCGGGCTGACGACCTGATTACGGCATAAAGCCAAAATCGCTGCTAACGCCTTCCCATACTTCGTTAGTACAGTGGCATTTGGTTAGCAGTTGTGGTCGATCACCGTTGCGGGGGCAGCGTTGGCATTTGCGCTATTGCGCAGCACCAATCTTCCCGTTTAACCCCTTTGCTGAATGCAGCGGGGCACCTGAAGTCGCGCAGGTTAGTGGTTGTGGTCGGATAGGTCAAGTGGCTTTATCGAAAGCACAGCGATTAGTTCATCGTGTTTGGGCATGGCGATGTCTTGCTGTTGAGCAAACGTCTGAAGATAGCCATTGATGTACGAAAGTTCGTGGGGGCGCCCCGCCAGAATGTCTTGTAATGTAGAGGACCGATTATGGGCGGTGGCGTGGGCAATGCCGCGAACGTATGGCAACCAAGGCGAAGGCAGTGGCCAAGCCAATGCAAGATAGAGTGCCTCGACCTCTTCTGCTAATTGCTGTAGGTGTGACGCGCGTTGCTCATTGCTGAGTAGCTCGCCATTGCGACAGCGATAATGCGCCGTAAGCGGATTAATAACGGCATTCACCGCCAACTTGCTGATGAGACGTTCATGCATGTTATCCACGAGCATGGTGTTAGGGAGCGCGATATCATCCGCTTGCTGTTGGTCATGCCAAGAGCCAATCACGGTTTGTCCGACGCCAGCATACACAACGACGTTGTCGGTCTGACGATACGCACCTTCTGTGCTACTACCAACCCATAATTCAGGCTGATGTTTTTGTTTGGCCAGCCAGTTTGCAACCTGTTGCTGCTGCCCCATGCCGTTTTGAATGAGTAAAATGCGTTCAATAGCGCCTAGCGCTGGGGCCAGTGTTTGCAATGCCGATAGGGTATCCGCCGCTTTGGTGCACACGACTAACCAATCGAGGTCTTCTCCCTGCCATGCAGGCAGCGTTAATGGATGAGCGGCGTTGTTTTGGTCGATTAGGGTTCGTCGGCATGGGGTGCCATCGCGTTGAACGGCAAACGTTGTCAACTCACGCCAATGAAATGCCATCAGTGAACCGATGGCTCCCATACCTAAGATGCCGATGTGCGACGTCATTCTGTGATCAGTTCGCTCATGGCCATAGGAGTGGGGGACCAACGTTGCATGATGCGATTGAGTAACGCAGGCGCATGATCCGCTTTCAGATTGCGTAACCACAGTTGCAGTCGATCTTCGTCCTCGCCCACCAAACGCGTGATGTCATCATAATGCAGACCGCGATCACGCAATAAATACACCACAACCGGCATAAGCCGGTTGAATTGACGGCGTTGACTGCTGTCTTGTAAGTCGACTTTGTTGATTGAAAAGCAATCGGCGACAAGATCACAGGCATCGTCAAACAGTCGGCGACTGTCTTCTCGACTGCGCTGTGATTGCACCAGAGCCGATCGCTTTAAATGACGGTCAATAAACGTGTCTCGTGCCAGTGCTTGATACAGGGCGTGATTGCCTTGCTGGAGATCAAGTACGGCTTTGGCGGGTTGTGCCATGACGGCGGCATAACGTTCGTGACGATTGTGACGTGTATTGCATAGTAGGTTGAGTGCCGCGTCGGTTTCGATCCACGTAGGTGGATTTTTTAGTCGATACAGATGATCGCTGCTCCAAGGATACAGAGAGGCATCAACCACACGTTTTTGAATGACGGGTAAGCGATGCAGCTCCAGCACTAAGTCTGCAAGATAGGCCTGTTCATCAATCAGAAGAACGGTACCTTGATCGGATAAAATCGCTTTACGCTTGCCCCAACAGCGCTCATGCAAATTTTCGAAAGCGCGTTGCAAATCGTCGAACACTTCAGACCAATCACGCTCGCAACGTAGCACGCAGTGCAAGTGATCGGATTCAAGATGAAAAGCAATTAAGCGTGTACTGGGTAGGCTGGCCAGCGCATTAACACCGTATTCGAATTCAAATACGGAGTTGAAAATGGGACTTTCTTTTACACCGCCAATGGCAAAGTAATAGACCCCAGGGCCGTGAAGTGTCATTTTGGTTTCCATAATCATTACCATAGCCTAATTTGGTGCCTCTGCCAGTTTTGCATTTCCGCATGGCTCGCGGTATATATGCAGCCTTACAGAGTATAGGAGAAATATATCATGCCATCATTCGATGTGGTGTCGGAAGTTGATAAACACGAAGCCAGTAATGCCGTGGATCAGGCTAACCGCGAACTGAGTACGCGTTTTGATTTTCGTGGTGTCGATGCCAGTTTTGAAATGAAAGATCTAGTCGTTACCATGGCCGCCAATCACGATTTCCAAATTGAGCAGATGAAATCCATGTTAACCGGCGCCATGACCAAACGAGGCATTAAAGTCAGTTGTTTGGAATACAGTGCGCCACAAGGTTCGGGCAAAATTGTCAAAGTAAATGCCACCATGCGACAAGGTATTGACGCTGATTTGGCTCGTAAAATGGTGAAAAAAATCAAAGACAGCAAATTGAAAGTACAAGCCGCTGTGCAAGGTGACACGGTTCGTATCCAAGGTAAAAGCCGAGATGATCTGCAGGCGGTGATGGCATTGCTTCGTAACGACGAATCCATCGAAATGCCACTGGCGTTTAAGAACTTTAAAGATTAATGATATCTGTTCTCCAATGCACTAACCGAGATGCACATTGACTGTCTCTAACTATATCGAGCAGTTGCATGTGCACCTGCAATTGTGGTTTGCGCCCTATCGGGATCGCCGAATGCTGACGTTGCTGGCACTCGGCTTCTCCAGTGGCTTACCAGCTCCCTTGGTGTTTTCCAATCTCAGTATATGGTTGCGTGATGTCGGAGTGAGTAAAGCCGATATTGGCCTCTTTGCTTTGGCATCTACGCCGTATGCCATTAATTTCCTCTGGGCGCCACTATTGGATCGTGTTCGGATTCCGTGGTTGGGTGTCCGCTTGGGACGGCGTCGATCTTGGGCACTATTGACGCAAGTCTTGTTGCTGATCGCCATTGTCATTCTTGCCGGAATCGATCCGGCGGTGGGTTTGGCTACCATGGCGCTGGCGGTTTTGTTTGTTACCTTTGTTTCCGCCACCCAAGATATCGTCATTGATGCGTACCGCATCGAAATCCTCGACCGCGCTCAATATGGTGCAGGTTCCGCTGCCGGTATCTGGGGGTGGCACTTAGGTGGCACTCTGGTTGGTGGTGCGGGTGGTTTGTATCTGGCTCATGCCTTTGGTTGGCAGGCGGCCTATTTGCTTTTAGCGTTTGGGGTACTCATCGGCATCGCGGCGGTGTTGCTCAGCCCTGAACCGGTTGTGGTCGTCAGTGCTGACACCTTGCAACATGAACAAAAGACCGTTGCCGAGGTTCAGCGCTGGCGTGGTTTACCCAGTGTCTTTCGTCATGTCATTAGTTGGTTTTACTTAACGGTTGCTGCGCCACTGATTGAGTTTGCTCGGCGCGATGGCTGGTTGCTAATACTGATCTTTATCTTTGTGTTCAAGTTGGGTGATGCCTTACTTGGGCGTATGTCCGGTGTTTTTTATCGAGAGCTAGGGTTTGAACTCACCGATATCGCCAAAGTTGGTAAAGTGTACGGCACGCTCGCGAACTTAATCGGTATTGTCATTGGTGGTATTTTGGTTGCTCGCATTGGCATTTTAAAGTCGTTGTTCGTGTCGGGTTTTGCCACGGCCGCAACCAATGTGAGTTTTGCTTGGTTAGCCTCGATGGGTCAGCATCAAGGCGTATTTATCTTTGCTGTAATGTCAGACTCCTTCACCACGGGGCTGGTTACCGTTGCTTTAGTGGCTTATCTGTCGTCGCTTTGTAACAGTGCTTATACCGCCACGCAATACGCATTATTAGCATCGTTATCCAATTTGGCCAGAATCTGGTTTTCGGCCAGCAGTGGCATGATGGTTGAAGCGCTTGATAATGATTGGGTGTTGTTTTTCAAACTGTGCGCGGTGATTGCGCTGGTGGGCTTGCCACTGTTGTGGTGGATTATGAAGCGCTACCCAATCGACGAATCATCGGAGCAGCAACGAACGGGTTAGTCATGGCCTCCCCACAGGAGTCCGAATTAATAATATAAGCTATTGATTTAATTGGATAAATTTAATTTATTGATGGATTTGTACCCCAGTTGTTACCCCGTTTTGTTTAAGGCTGGTGTGTCGGTGTGTCATGGTTTTTGACAAAGGGGAGAAAAAAGCCGCTACTGAAAAATAGCGGCTGATTCTGGAATACGACAAGCACATTGGTCAGCTTTCAATCTTCCATGTCGTTTTTAATCGCTCTACCGTATGTCGCCATTTGGTGGTGGTTGGTTTGCATACTGTATTCTGGTTGCCGAATAACCCAGTTTCGCTGAAAGCGTTGGTCGCTGGCACGGTGAATATCCATTTTACCGGCACAGCGTATTCGGCCAACTCATCCGTTTCTTCTGCAAAGTCGATGTAATCAATCTTGGTGGTAAGGCTGGTCAGTGGTTGGCCATTTACGCAGAGTGTATCAATACGTTGTCGCTCGTCCGTGACAATACCTACGCCTACATAGCCGGTTTTAGGAATGTTTACCCAAACACGGTCGCCTTCGGCCAGCATATTCAGCGTATTGGAATACCACTGGCCGCCGCCAGCGGAGATATAGCCATGTTCACGAGCATCATCCCAGTTACGTTCTTCATTTTCGCCGAACGATACATAAAACTCACCATTCCATGGTTCACGTGCGCCACGGGTGCTCACCAGTTGTTGAGTTTCTTGTGGGTCTATCATCCATGCGCGTGATAAGTAGCGGTTATTGCCATCCGTGAACGCAGAAAAAAACACTGCGTTAATACCTACGCCATGGCGGTCGTTCAGGTAGGTGATGATGCGCTCTGTGCTGGCATCCAGCTCTGACGCCACAATCACCATCTGGTGAGAATCGTTCAGCGTGACATCGGCTAGTGACAAACCGAATTTGGCTTTGAAGGCTAAATCGAGGCTTTGCTCTGACAGTTTGTGCCGGGTGGCAAAATCAACGTAGCAATCAACCAGTTGGTTGTCTTCTAGGGTTTCTACCCATGAGGCGTAATCTATGGCTTGTGCCACCACGTCACGCGGTGTTTTATCGCGTTTAAGTTCGATGATGATAACGCTGCCATTGGCATCCAGTGCCAGCAGGTCGATGCGCTTATCAAAGCTGGTGCGCACCTGACGGCCAATCAACAGCCAATCGGCGTTGATGATGGACACATCCTGCACAATCAGCTCTTCCAGCTGATTCTCATCGTCTAGGCGAGCAGTTTGCAGCCGCAGTGGTGCGCTGGTTACGTTATTGGCGTTAATACGCCAGATGCCTTGCTGAATGGCCATACAATCCTCTTCCTGATTATTTATCCTGAACCAGTTGGCTGGGTTAGGAGCTGCCTCATTGAGTTGACAGATTCTTGCCAGCGCCCTAAAGTCGCCACTAACACGGCCCCCGCCTCTTTGCTCTTACTTCGGTAGGATGTCATACGCGGGGGTTTTTTATGCTTTAAAGGCAGTAACGGTGCCTATGTTGAGCGTTTATATTGAAACTGCATATCCCAGCAGCTTGTCGATCAACTTTTACATAAGCGCAGTCTGGCTATTGCATTTTTGGATTCTATCACTACAATTCACGTCAGCTCATCTACCAGTCTAATGCTATGGCGTCAGTGTAGAAGGAGTTACGGCCCCGTCTGCTCACAGTAGGCGCGGCCAGCCTAAATACCCTTGTATCTCTCCCAGCGCTTCTTGTACTTGTCTCTTTGGTGTTGCTTTTCCACATAGAAGGCTGTCCATAGCAAGTAATCTCTGCGTTTATTTAAAACCAGCAAGTACCCTTCGCTTTCAAGCCATAAATGTATGCGGTCTTCGCTGTTGCGTCTCTCGGTCCACACCTTAATGTCATCGTTTGGAACATTCTCAATCAGTGGTTTCGGCCAGCGTATGCGCTCGCAGCGGCGAAAGTCTGGAACTCTGTCTTCTTCGTTGTCGCCGGTGCTGATAATGTGCCAGAACGTTGCCTCTTTGCCCTGAATCATCGGGTGCCGCTTTAGCCCGAGCCGAACGCCCTGATAGCTGGGCTTTGAAGCAACGAAATCGGCATGAAAAATCGCATAAAGAGCGTGAAGGTATTTTTCCCAGTCGCCGTCATAACTCGCAAAAAATTCCAGTTCGGGTAACCAGTTGACCGAATTTTCCATCTTAGCGACCCTGCCAAATAAGAAGGTTGAATTTTTGTTCGGCTGGCATGGTCGTCAATTTAAGGCTGTATCGGCTTCGCTCTTTGATACGATTAATCAGGCTGAGTTTGGCTGCATTGCTGTTCAACCCGCGGTGTAAGTAACTGAGCGCACCGATGAGAAGGTCTGCCAGTTGCAGTTGCTCCATTTCATGCGAATGCACACGCTTAATGTCCATAATCATGTGTCGAGAAAAGTCGTAAGCGTTATTGCACAGGGCATCATGCAGAATGCGTACTTTTTCATGCCCCAGTGTGTCTTTTATGTCGATGAATATTTTGTATCGACAATGGGGATTAAAGATAACTTTCAGCATGGAAAAGTACATCTTGTAATACCAGTCATCGTGGTTTTGATTAAAGCCTGAGTGGTTAAGAATACTCTTATCCGGCACGACGAGCGCGCGAAAGTGCAGGTCGTCATCATCAAAGAAGTAATCAATCAGCTCTGAATAGAATTTGAGCTTTGAAGGGCTGACTTTAGTCCATTTTACTTCAAAATCGGGCGGTAAATTGTGCTTTACCTTTATTTCACGCAATCGTTTCGCTATCTCTAGGCGTTTATCTTTTGGGCACCAAACAGCACCGAGTACCATGGATTTCTGGTTGTCATTTTCGAGGTGGCATGACTCGTCGCAGTACACATTAAATTGCTGGCTCATGAGTTAAGGGCCTTTTCAACGATGGCGTCGGTGAGGTTCAGCTGGGTGTCGCTGGCCTGTTGCAGGCGTTCTTTCAGCTGGTCGCAGAGGGCAAAGAGTTCATCCACCTTGGCGACAATGCGCTGTTGTTCGGCGAGAGGGGGGAGCGGGAGAGTAGCTAGCTCCAGTTTCTTAAGAGTTACACGTGTGATAGCTACGCCGGTCATACCTTCTCTCATTGCTTGGTAAAACAACGGGGAGCGCAATGTATTCAATATGAACTGGTTGTTGTTTAACTTTGGCAATACTTTGAGTAACGCAACACTCGATAGCATTGAGAATGGTATGGTCAAATTATTGATAGTGGCTATTCCTGTTGTAGCCCCATCTTTTATGTATAGGATGTCGCCGAACTCGGGGTCGCAACGCGCAAAAATCTCTTCGTGAACTTCTTTAGTCACATAAGTAGCGTTTGATAAAAGCACGCCTTCATTTTTAATGTTTTTGGCAGAAATATATAAAAAATCACCAGTTTCGGTGTTTGTTGGGGAGTGATGAGTGCCGTCTGTTATTTTGGGTAGTATTTGGCTTAGTCTAGCCCACTCCCACCGCTGCGGCAGTTCAAAGGGTTTTTCGTCGTTGCTGACGGGGGGCAGGGGTTTTGGTTTTTTGATTTTGCCTTCTTTGACCAGTCGGGCTTTTTCGGCGTCGATGCGTTTAAGCAGTTCGGCGGCGGGCTCATCGTCTGGGTTTTGTGGGACGAGTTTGCCCATAACCGCCAGCTGGAGAATGGTGTCTTTGAGGCGGTCGATGGCCCAGGTGCCCATGGGGCCGGAGAACAGCAGGTCGAAGTGTTGGGCGAGGCGTTGCCAGTTGTCGCTCAGTTCCTGGGCGCTGGTGGCGTTAGTCAGCGTTGCCAGCAGGGTTTCGGTGAGCTGCTGGTGGGCGTCGAGCTGGTGCTCGCTCTGTTGCCCCAGCTGGTCGCAGAGGGCCATCAGTTCATCAACTTTGGCGACGATACGTTGTTGTTCGGCGAGTGGGGGGAGGGGGGCTAACTTAGATAAATATTCGCCTTGAGAAAGGTGACCATGTGTAGAGTTTGTTATGGTAACTTGGTTCTCGTTGACGAACCGAAGCATACTTACAAAGTAGTCTTTCTCGATTCCTCCGAATCTCTGCATTTTCCACATATTCTGGTTTAAGACAGCGGGGAGTACATCAGCGCCCACGATGCCTATCTTTCCGAGACTTCCACCTACCATGACAAGCAGCACATCGCCCGCTTCAAGGCTGAAATTTTTGTATTCAGAATTCGCAGATTGCTCACAAATATATTTAGCATCTGATGAGTTTATCTTCCCGTCAGTTGAAATATTGGTGACGCGTAGTACGAAAGTTCCCTTTTCAGTGTACTGACTACTTTTAAATGCGTATCCGGTATTCGCTACTGATATCGCGCCCAGTCTCGACCACTCCCACCCCTGCGGCAGTTCAAAGGGCTTTTCCTCATCCGTCACCGGCGTCAGCGGTTTCTGCTTTTTCAGCTTACCGTCTTTTATCAGCTGTGCTTTTTCGGCTTCAATCCGTTTCAGTAGTTCCGAAGCCGGTTCGTCGTCCGGATTCTGTGGCACCAATTTGCCGCGCACGGCCAGTTCTAAAATCAGCTCGCGCAGTTTGTTGATGCCGGCCAGTTCCAGCTTACGATTACTGCCTCGGCCCGCCGTGGATTTGTGGTGCACGGCGCTGGTCCAGAGGTCAACATTGTTCAGCAGGGTGGTGCTCATGGCTTACCCCCGGCAACGTAGTCTGAACCGGTGGCGGAGGGTTTTCCGACGCTATAAAAAAAGGCGTGTGGGTAGTGCATGGTCACTTACCTCCACCCAGTGCGGCCGCCAGAATATTTTTCAGCTGGTCGCGCAGTTGCTGTATCTCTTGTTGCTGTTGGGCGTATTGCGCCAGCAGTTCGTCCGGGTCGTGGCTGATTTGTTCGCCTACATGGGGGTTTTTAATATCCAGGTTGTAGTTGCGCGCCTGAATATCGGCAATGCTCACTTTCCAGGCTTGTTCGGTTTCTACTCGGCTGGCAAAGCCGTCGGCCTCGGTGCCCCACCAGGCAATTTCGGTTTCAAACTCGCTGAATTTCATCGGTTTGGTTTTGCTGTAGCTTTTTACACCCGCCGGGTAGGGGTGTTCGTAGTACCAGATGTGTTCGGTTAGCTGGCCTTTGGTAAAGAACAGCAGGTTGGTTTTAATGCCGGTGTAGGGGTTAAACACGCCGTTGGGCAGGCGCACAATGGTGTGCAGGTTGCAATCGGTCAGCAGTTTTTCTTTCAGGCGGGTTTTCATGCCTTCGCCGAATAAAAAGCCGTCGGGCAGCACCACGGCGGCGCGGCCACCGTCTTTCAATAAGCGAATAAATAGCGCCATGAACAGGTCGGCGGTTTCGCGGGTGCGGAATTCGGCCGGGAAGTTGTTTTCGATGCCGTCTTCTTCGGTGCCGCCGAACGGCGGGTTGGCGACAATCACATCGACACGTTCGTTTTTACCCCAGTCGCGGTAGGGGCGGTTCAGGGTGTTGTCGTGGCGAATCTGGTTGGGGGTGTCGATGCCGTGCAGAATCATGTTGGTGGTGGCCAGCAGGTGCGGCAGGGGCTTTTTCTCCCAGCCGTGAATGCTGCGTTGCAGTATCTGTTCGTCGCTTGGGGTTTGCACATAGTGGCGGCGTTTGTGTTCGATGCTGCAGGTTAAAAAGCCACCCGTACCGCAGGCTGGGTCCATCACGCTGTCGTTCAGTTTGGGGTCGACGCGGTTCACCATAAATTCGGTGACGGCGCGCGGGGTGTAAAACTCACCGGCGTTACCCGCGCTTTGCAGGTCGCGCAGGATTTGTTCGTACATATCGCCAAAGGCGTGGCGCTCTTTGGAGTTGTTGTAGTCGATGCCTTCTTGAATTTTGTTAATGACCTGGCGAATCAGCTGGCCGGATTTCATGTAGTTGTAGGCGTCTTCAAACACATTGCGGATGACCACGGCGCGGGCATCGCCGCCGGTGTGCAGTTGTTGCAGGCCGGGGAACAGGATGTTGTCGATGAAGTGTTTTAGGTCGTCGCCGGTCATGCCTTCGGGGTTGGCGGCCCAACTACGCCAGCGTAAGTCGTTGGGGATGGGGCTTTGGTAGTCGTCGTTCAGCAGTTCCCATTCTTGTTCGCGGTCGTCGTAAATTTTCAGGAACAGCATCCACACTAACTGGCCGATGCGCTGGGCGTCGCCGTCGACGCCGACGTCTTTGCGCATGATGTCTTGTATGGATTTAATTACGCTGCTGATGCTCATGGTGTTGTTTTGCCTTTTGTGGTCGCTGGCAGCACCGCCCCAATGATGGATGGGGGCCGTCTGCATTGTATTTGTTTCGACGTGTTTAGGTTAGCTGGCTTCGTCGTTGTACAGGCTGTCTTCCAGTTCGCGCAGGGCTTGTTGGTAGCCCGCTTTGTTGCCAAAGGCTTTGACCAGTTCCATGGTGGTGCCGAGTTCGTTAAAAGGCGGCAATTGTAGCACTTTGGTGTCTTCGATGGTGCCAATGCCGGTGTCGGCGTATTTTTGCAGTAGGGCATCGAGCACGGCGCGCGCTTGTCCTTGGTATTTGTCGAAGTAGTTGCGGCGCTTGGCTTTGGCTGCACGTTGTTTGCGTGTTAAGGCTGGCTGGCCATACACAATATGAGTTATCACGTCGAACGGGTCGGGTTCGTCGCCTAGTTTTTTGCGCAGTTCGGTGGTGATTTCTTCCCAGATAACACCTTGGCTGGCCAGTTCGTCGATGACGACCTGTTTGCGCTCGGCGTCGTTCCAGCTTTTCAGGAAGTCTTTTAGGGTGGCGTATTGTTCTTGTACTTTTTTGCGCGTGTAGTCGGTGAGTTCTTCGGTTATCAGTTTGCCGTCGCTGTCTAGGTATTGAACACGGCGCCCAGCAATGTTGAATGTGACGTTGTTGACGACAAATTTTGTTCGCGGTGCGCTGGTGTCGTCTTCGTCTGCTGTACTGCCGCCGTGGTAGCCAGGGTTGGATTCGGCTTGCAGTGTGTCGGGCAGTGTTGGGTTGTTGCTGCCGTTGCCAGCTAGATGCATTGGGTCGATTTCATCGTCGTTTAAATCATTGCCTATTTCTTGATTGGGCGGCACTGGCGATTGGCCACTTTGCGGCTCAAAAATCATAACGGGGTCGCCATCAAATTGTTCGTCGGCGAACAGCTCGGTGGCTTTTTTGAAATCGAGAATGGTGAACCACGTTTTTCCGTAGTCTTCGTCAATGCGAGTGCCGCGGCCAATGATTTGTTTGAATTCGGTCATCGACTGAATGCGCTGGTCGAGCACCACCAGTTTGCAGGTTTTGGCATCGACACCGGTGGTCATTAGTTTGCTGGTGACGGCAATGACCGGGTAGGGTTCTTCGGGGTCGATGAAGTGGTCGAGTTCGGCTTTGCCTTCTTGTTCGTCGCCGGTGATGCGCATAACGTACTTGCGGTTTTTGCGAACTTGCTCTGGGTTCAGGTTGACCAGCAATTGGCGCATACGCTCGGCGTGGTCGATGTTTTCGCAGAAAATGATGGTTTTCTGCATGGGGTCGGTTTCTTTTAGGTACTCGGTGATGATGCTGGCCACCAGTTCGCTGCGATGCATCATGACCATGGTGCGGTCAAAGTCGCGTTGGTTGTAAATGCGGTCGTCAATTAACTGACCCAGCATATCGCGTTGGCCTTTGCTGGGGCGCCAGCCTTGTACGTCTTTATCGAGGTCGACTCGGATGACTTTGTAGGGCGCTAAGTAACCGTCGTCGATGCCTTGTTTCAGCGAGTAGGTGTAAACAGGTTCGCCAAAGTAGTGGATGTTGGAGACTTCATCGGTTTCTTTGGGCGTGGCGGTTAAGCCTATGTGCGTGGCGGCGCTGAAGTAGTCCAGAATGGCGCGCCAAGCAGAATCATCGGCGGCACTGCCACGGTGGCACTCGTCAATCACGATTAAATCGAAGAAGTCTGGGCTGAATTGTTTGTAGACGTTGCGGGCTTCGTCGGTGCCGCTGAGTGCCTGATATAGGCCCAGGTAAATTTCGTAAGACGTATCGACTTTGTTCACCCGGTCTTTGCCGCGCTCGACGGCCAGTTGCAGGTCGACTTTTTTTCCGTTGCGTTCCATGCCGGCGGCATTGGGTGACAGCTTGGCCATGGCACCGGCAAAGGGTTTGAAGTCGTTGTTCATGGTTTGGTCGACCAGAATGTTGCGGTCGGCCAGAAATAAAATGCGTTTTTTCTGCTTCGACTTCCACAGTCGCCAAATAATCTGGAAGGCGGTGTAGGTTTTGCCGGTGCCGGTGGCCATGACCAACAGTATGCGGTTCTGGCCCTTTGCTACGGCTTCGACGGCGCGGTTGACAGCGACCATTTGGTAATAACGCGGTGTGCGGCCATTGCCATCGTCGTGGTAGGGTTCTTCGATGGTGGCTTGTTCGGCGATGCCGATGCCTTTCCATTGTAGAAACAACGGCCATAAGGTTTCTGGGCTGGGCAGTTCGTCGAGGGTAAGTTCGGTTTCGGGCTGGTTGAATAGCAGGCCAGAACGGTCGTGAAACAGAAAACCATCGCCGTTGCTGCTGATGGCAAAGGGTATGTCGAGTTTCTCGGCGTAATCCAGTGCCTGTTGCATACCATCGCCCAGCCGGTGTTTGTTGTCTTTGGCTTCGATAACCGCAATGGGTTTGTTGGGTTGATAATTCAGCACATAGTCGGCTCGTCGTGGTGCGCCGCGGCTGGATAGGCGACCGCGTACCTGAATACGGCCTGCGCCAATGGTGTATTCTTCTAAAACTTGAGTTTGGATATTCCAACCGGCTTTGATGATGGCCGGTGTGATGAATTTGGTACGGATATCCGTTTCAGTCAGGCTGCGCTTGTCCATGCTGATTCCAGTAACGGGGAGGCGAACCTCGTTCATTGAGTATTTAATTAGCAATAGTGTACTGGAGTTTATCAGGTGGTTGAAGTATTTGCTGGGCTGCACCCTTGGTAATCTATAAAGGTGTACACATAGCGGGTAATGACGCAGTGAAAACTACGCTGACTGGTACGCATAGCGAGTAATTGGGGTTGTGATTGTGTTTGTTGGTGAGTTCACTGCCCCGCATAGCGGGTAACTTAGTACGCATAGTGGGCAGTGATTTTATTGCTGGGTTTGACCGTATAGACGGTAACGATTGCTGGGGGATTGCGTTTCTTTCACGTCGAGTTTGCCTTTGCATTCATCAATAGCGCGCCATGTTATAGCGTAAAGTGAGCAACGGTTTTTTCCACCTAGACGAGTTTGTTCGATGAGTCCGACTTCTTGCAGCTTTTTGAGTGCGCTGTTTAGGGTGCCTTTGGAGTTCCAGCCTTTGTGTTGCAGTTGCGACCAAACGGCATTCAGGTCGCCGTTGTTAAAGCCGGTGAACTGCACGGAAATATCAATCAGGAGTTTAACGTCCCAGCCGTTCAAGGTTTTGTAAGCATCGCTATTCAAAACACAGTGTGGAATGCCAAGAAAGGCAGCATTGCCTTTTTTGCCTGTTGCTTTTGCTCTGCGGTCTTTTGCCATTGTTGCTAACCGTTACATGATGAAATTGAAGTGGTGGATGGCTAACCGATAAGGTATCGGTCGCCATCGTGTGCGAACGAACCCAACTGCATTTATTGTTTGAAGTTGGGGTCGTTGGCAGCCTTCAGTAAATCGCAAATGTCCTTTTTGTTTTTGGGTGAGAGCGCATCCAGCAAGGTTTGTCGATTTACCAGTATGTAACGTGCGTGTTTACCCCCGTGGTGTATTTCGTCGATGGTTTTGATGTTTGCACCGCCATTTCGTAACTCGTAAATAATGTGAGCAAGACGGGTATGGCGGAATGCGGTTATGGCTTCCCAGCTGGTGATGCTTCCCCTGACTAGCAGATGGGCGATGACGTAGTTTTGTTTGGGTTGTTTACTCATGATGCACCTCTGCTTTTATCGGGACGTCTGGATACGGTTTTCGATCCAGTCGTTGATTTCACTTTCTACCCATGCAGATGCACGAGCGCCGAGTTTTACGGGTGCAGGAAATTCGCCGCGTTGCACCATGTAGTGGGCTTGTGAGCGACAAATACCGACACGCGGCTGGACGTCACTCCAGCGCAGTAGGCGTGGTTGGTTGGTAGGTTCTTGCTTGGTCATATGTTGTCCCCTGTGGACGTTGTTGGTACAGGGGGAAGTAAATCGAACTCTTTTCGTGAGGTTTGGAACGTTCCGAGAAAGTTCTTGGAAAGTTCTCAGGCAAGTTTTAATCAGGACTGGTGAGATGCTTTTTTAACGTTTTAATGTCGCAGGGGATGTCGTTGTGCTCGTCCTCCATCAATTTAATTAGCATGTTCAACTGTTCATTTGTCGGAACATCGCTCAGCTCCGGAACCAGGCATTTTGCTAAGGCTATCGCTGTTCTTGTTAGTGCATTCCGCCCCTGCGTTGATAGTACATCGTCATTTCTGTGGTTAGATTTTTTATGTGGTTCGTTTTCGTGATGATTGGTTGTTTGAACATGCTGAGGAACAGTAAAGGCCGCTTTGGTGCTATCATTTAGCAATGCTGAGTTTTTTATATGCTCAAGTCGTTCTTCATATTTTTTGATGAGAAATTTCTCACAGTAAATTTTGATTGCTGGCTCTGAACAAACGATGTTGTGATTCAGCGTTTGGCTGCTCAGGGCATGCATCGATGTCGGTATTAATCCGTGAACGAAATCTCCCCAATCAATTTTTTTGGAAAACTTGAGCAATGGAGAGAGGCTGTTCAGGTCTTCGATATTATTCAGAATTTCAAAGATATGGTCTTGGAATTCCAATGAGATACGGAATTGATTGTAGCCATCGGCCAGCAGTACGCAAGTAATGTTGAACTCCCTTCCAACGCCAATGAATCTATCATAATAGTCAAAACTGGAAATACGTTTAGAGGTCAGTTCCTTTATTTTGAAATGTCCTGATAGATACAGGTTTTCATACGTTATGTCGGCATGATTTACCTCCTGCCATCCATCTTGCTGGTAATAGATAGGCAGCCCCAATGCAAAAGCATCTTCTAGGGGCTGTTGAATGACATATTCTATCTCATTGATGTCAAACCATTTGGTTTTGGTATGTTCCTTTGAAATCGTTGCAGTTAGTACTTTAACCATTGTTTCCATCCATTAATTGATCCGCCCACCATTGCAGCATGTCTCTGCGTTCTTCCAGGTAGTCTGCCCGATTGTAGGCTTTGCGTACCTGATTGCGCTCTTCGTGAGCCAGCTGCTTTTCAATCACCTCGGCCCGAAAGCCAGCTTCATTGAGTACCGTTGATGCTGTGGCTCGTAGTCCGTGTGTGGTGGTGTGTTCTTTGTAGCCTATGCGTTTGATTAACACTAAAAAAGCATTTTCAGATATGGGCTTGTCCATGCTGTTGGGTGTTCTCATGATAAATGGGCACCCGTGCGCGTGTTTTTTGAGTTCAAGTAAGATGCGAATGGCTTGCTCACTTAGCGGAATCAGGTGGTCATTTTTCATTTTCATGCGTTGGGCTGGGATGCTCCATAGACGGTTCTCAAAGTCGATTTCTTCCCAACGACCAAAGCGCACTTCGCCGGTACGACACATGGTCAGTATGAGTAGTTGTAATCCTAATTTGACGACTGGATGGCCGTCGTCTTTGTCTATGGCTGCAAGAAAGTCGGGCATCATACTGATGGGCAAGCTACGTTGGTGTGTGGCTGGTGGTAGCGCTTTCATTGCGTAAATAACGCCTGTAGCCGGATTGTGCTCGGTAATGCCTTCGGCAATGGCAAATGTGAATATTTGCTGTAGGTATGTGCGTACTTTGCGGGTGGTTTCTCGGATGTTTTCTTGCTCCATTTTCCGCAGTACGACAAGAACATCGGCATTGCTAATACGGTTAATGGGCGTTGCCCCTAGTGTTGGAAACACACGGCGCTCTAACAGTTGGAGAATTTTCAGGGCATACCGTGGTGTCCAGCGTGGCGTGTTGAGTTCATGCCAGCGACGAGCGACGGTTTCAACGGTTTGCTGTTCTTCAGCCGGTCTCGCTGCTGCTTTGCGAAGCTCGCTGGGGTCCTGTCCTAATTGAATAGACCTCCGAATGTCGTCAGATTGTTGTCGCGCTTCTTTCAGCGAGATTTCTGGGTACACACCAAGAGATAAAAGTTTTTCTTTACCGTGGTGCTGGTATTTCTGACGCCAATATTTTGCCCCATTTTTCTTGACCAGAAGAAACAAACCCTTGCCATCAAACAGCTTGTAGTCCTTGTCTTTGGCTGGGGCGTTTTTAATCACGGTATGAGTCAGTGCCATATTATTGCCTGGGGTAACTTTTGGGGTATGGTTTTCTGTTACCCCAGAAGTTACCCCTAATGTGTTTTGGCTGTCAATGGTCGTTGCTGGACGCTGTAGAAGCTAAAGTCCAGTATTCATGCGGGTTTGGTGGCTTTGTTGTGTGTCTTTGGAGGGTGTTGAAAAGAAGGGTGGCCTCCCCACAGGGACTCGAACCCCGATCGTCCGCTTAGGAGGCGGATGCTCTATCCTGTTGAGCTATGAGGAGAGGGCGTGCATTCTAGCGCCTCGATGAGGCGCTGTCATGTCGCGATTGGCTTAAACGTCATCCAGTTCGGATTTAATCATGTCGCGCATGCGTCTTTCTTCCCATTGAAACTCGCTGATTAAGCGATCCAGATATCGTTGTGCCATGGCGGAAATGGTGACAAAGGAAAAGCCACAAACGGTATTGCCTTTATCATCGGTTACCACATGTCGAGCTTCCAAGCTGCAATCCATGGTGTGCTCTTTATTAAAGCGAATGCGAGCGATAGGAAATAAGCGCTGCTCATCCAATCTCGGTTTCACATTACTTTTAAACAGCGCTTTGAAGCCGCTGGAGGAAAGATCGAGTACTTTACCGGTTAAGTCGCCGTCACCGTCGTTCATTCGTACTTTCAATAAAATGTCATGTGCTGGCGGTACGTTGACGCGATAGGCTGTCCGGCGCTGTAAATACAGCACCTGCTCAGGGAATTCAGCGCGATATTGAGACTGTTGAGGCTGGTATTTTAAACGACCACTGGCACGAAATTCGATTCTCACCCCTTGAGAGTCGCACTCTATGTGAAAGCGCTTTCCTGCCCGAATGGCGTCGTTTCCTTCACGAGGGATGACCTGATCAAAAAAGAAAGAACGGCTCTTGAAATCCGTCTTAGTGATGGCTGAACTGTAGATTTGTTCCTGTCCATCAATACGGATTTTTACAGGCGACCCCATTAAGACAATCTTACGCAAAGCGCCGTAGATGTCTTCAGGCTCGTCGAGTAAATATTCTTGATTTTCCTCGGTCATGGTCTGCCTTCTGTGAGGGTATTATGCTTGCACGTAGCCTTTACCGCGGTTTACACCACTGGCCTTACCATCTTGATTGTATAAGTGTGAATCATTCTGGCGACCATGCAAGATTTTTAATTGTTGTTGAGTACGATAGCGAGCTTTCAACACCAAATCAGAAAGGTGTTCAGAGTAGTCTCGGTTAAACTCATAAGAGGCGGCTAATGCTTGCCACGTTGTGGCAATATCGGCATGAGATTGTACTTGGGGGTGTTCAAGGCAGGCAGGGGAGGTTGGCAGCTGATTGTCTTCCATCCAGCGCAAACGTTGATGCGCAGCAGATTGAATATGATTAAGGAGGGCCTGCTTAGTTGCTTGTAAAGCCTGTAATTGCTCGATATCTTGACTGACTAAGGCTTGTCTCTCTTCCTTGAGCAAGGTTTGCAGGGCAGTGGTCAGCGATAATTCAGATGCTAAATGTTGAGCAAACTGGTCGGTATCGAGGTTCATAAGGCTGTTATCCAATAATTAGTTGAAGCGCTCCTCAAAGTTAAGCATTTTTCCTGCCAATTTCTCATAATCAATTTTGTACTCGCCGTTTTGGATGGCTGAGCGAATGCGATCGACGGTTGCATCATCGACTTCGGGCATCGTGCGAATTTGAGATTCGATTTGCTGAATCGATTTGCTACTGGCGCTCAAATTCACTTGATCGGCAACGCCACTCGCTTCTTTGCCTTGGTTGGTTTCGGCTGAAGCAACGGCTTTGCTTGGCTCGTTTCGAGCTTTGGCGTTGGTGTCTAAGCCCGTCAGTAATTTGGTAATGTTCATGTTGGTATCCTCTGCCCTGTATCGCCCTTACGTGCCATTCGTCGGAGTGCCAGTACATCGTCGCACTCAAACATTATACACGCCTGCCTAGGTGTTATCGGCGTGAAATAAACGAACTTTAATTTATTTTTTGAAAAATTATTGAACCTGTACTAAGCCAGTGCCGATCACCTCTGCAGCAATGATACGTTGCGAGGTTTCGTTGCGCACTCGAATGCGATCGCCCAACTTGCCGCTGGTTAATGCGGTGCCCGCCATTTCGACTTGAAAGCCAGGCCGTTGTAGGACAATGCTGACGCGCTCTCCACGAGCAATGATATCAGGAACGGTTAACATATCGGGACTGAGTATCGTTCCGGGACGGAGGCTGCGGCGCACCATTTGCCCAATCACGTCACTTTTATCAATATAGTAGCCTTTTCCTAACTCGCCGGTATCCAGTCGTGTTTGTCGTATATGTTGAGCGCTTAACGTGTCACCGCTGTTGGCAGGTTGTGCCAATACAATGACATTCGAATAATGCTCAAGGCGAATGGCTAAATGTTGAACCCAAAACGGTGCTTGGCAGCTGATTTGTAAGCCATTACGCCCCGGTTGAATGGGGCGTGGCGTAGTGATTTCATATTCGTGCTGACATTCAGGAAGTTGATAATCGGCCGATACACCAATGAACGAGACGCTTGTATCGGCTTGGCTGCCACTGCGTTGGCGCCATTCGTGAATGACTTGTTCACTGATCACCTCTCGCCATAAGGATGCGTCATTCGTCTCACTGGCAAATAATGGGTTACAGGCAACGAAAAAAATAGCAAATAGACTTCCTACTTTTAGGTTCTCGACTATGCTTTTGATATCAGTAATGATGATCGTCATAAAACTGGCGCAATCCTGTATGTTTAAGCCGTGTGATATGGTTTAAGCAAGGATTGTACCGAAAACAAAATTAGGAGCTGCGTATGGCCGGTGTCTTAGATTCGGTGAACAAACGAACACAGCTGGTGGGTGAGAACCGCCTAGAGTTGTTGTTGTTCCGAGTAAACGGACGTCAGATCTACGGCATTAACGTTTTTAAAGTCCGAGAGGTCTTACAGTGCCCCAATCTGACCATATTACCCGGAAGTCATTCGGTGGTGCGTGGTATTGCTCACATTCGATCGGGCACCATACCGATTATGGACATGAGTATGGCGACTGGCCATAAGCCGTTGACGGATTTATCGACTGCGTTTGTCATCATTACCGAATACAACGGCAAAACCCAGGGGTTCTTAGTGGCCGGTGTCGAGCGTATTGTGAATATGAATTGGGATGAAATTCATCCACCACCAAAGGGAACCGGTCGAGATCATTATTTAACCGCGGTGACTCGTGTTGATGAACAGTTGGTTGAAATTATCGATGTTGAGAAAATTCTGGCCGAAGTCGCGCCTGTGAATGAAGAAATTAGCGAAGGTGTCATCAGTCAAGAGACACATGAAGCGGCTCGACAACGCAAAGTCTTGATCGTTGACGATTCTCGAATTGCACGAAAACAAGTTAGTCGTTGTCTTGAGCACGTGGGTGTCGAGGTTGTTGCTTTAGAAGATGGTTTACAGGCGTGGCAGCACCTGCAAGAAATTGCCGATAATAATGAGCGCCTGCAAGACCGTTACATGATGATGATTTCTGATATCGAAATGCCAGAAATGGACGGTTACACACTGACCGCCAAAGTCCGAGCAGACAGTCGCATGGCTGGCTTCTTTATTGTATTGCATTCATCGTTAAGCGGCGTCTTTAATAAAGCCATGGTAGAAAAAGTAGGAGCAAACGACTTTATTGCGAAGTTTGATCCCGATGTGTTAGCTGAGCGCGTTGTGCGTCAAATTGAATCGTAGTAATCGGAAAATATTATGTCCTTAAATATGACAGCGGATGAATACAACCGCTTCCGTCAAACATTGCAAACGGCCAGTGGGATTATGCTGGGCGATGGCAAGGAATATTTAGTCACCAGTCGTTTGCGACGTTTGATGGAACGTGAATCGTTGGCAACCGTTTCCGATTTGTTGCACGCGATGTCACGCAACCGCAGCTTGCAAGAAACCGTCATCGACGCCATGACCACCAATGAAACCCTATGGTTTCGTGACGATCATCCGTATCGAATTTTTCGTGAAAAATTACTGCCAGAGCTGGCTGCTGCACGTCGACCGTTCAAAATTTGGTCTGCCGCGTGTTCTACTGGGCAAGAGCCATACTCACTCAGTATCGAAATTGAAGAGTTTAAACGCCGTAATCCGGGCGGCTTACCCAGTGGCGAGCGCATCTTAGCGACCGACATTTCTCCCTCATCATTAGCGGCAGCCAAAGAGGGACGTTATCAGCAGTTGGCGATACGTCGCGGGATGAGTGATCAACATTTGAAAAATTATTTTGCCCCAGCAGGCGATGATGGCTGGCAAATCAACTCACAAATTAAAAGTCGCGTCGAATTTCGCATCCAAAATTTGCAACAGAGTTTCACGTTGCTGGGTAAGTTTGATGTGATTTTTTGTCGAAACGTACTGATTTATTTTTCGGCCGATTTGAAAACCGATATCTTGCGTCGCATGCATGCATCGTTAAATCCGGGCGGATACTTGATGCTGGGCGCCTCAGAAGCCATGAACAACCTAGGTGATTTGTACGAAATGGTGCAGTGCCATCCAGGAATTATCTATCGAGCGAAGAAGTTGTAGTGTAATCGTCTTGCGCGTGATCTTCTCAACGGTGCTTTGGCGCCGTTTTTTGTGTCTGATATTTCCGTTTCTCTCCAGTGAACGTATCGTCGTTTTCGCAGCAGTCGTTTCCGTTTTTATTGTCGTTTTCTTTGCCGCTTTGCTTGCCACAGGTCGGACAAGGCTTGCCGCTGTACCTGTTTTTCTTGCCCGATAAGATTGTAAGTCTATGAAAAATAAAGGAAAAATAAGTTGGTACGGGCTTTGCTAAATAGATTTCAAAGAAACACTGGAAGAGAATTAGCCATGAGTTCAATTAACTTTAATAACGCCCTCGGCATCCATGCAAACGCCTTGCAAGTACGTGCCAAGCGCGCCGAAGTGTTGGCCAACAACTTGGCAAATTCCGATACCCCAGGGTTTAAGGCTCGGGATATCAACTTTCAGGCGATTTTAGCAGGCGAAAGCAGTTCAAAAAACTCGGTTGGTGTCAGCCGAACCCACTCAGGCCACTTGGCCGGGCGTCAGGGGCAAGGCGAAGCGGAATTGTTGTATCGCAACCCCACTCAGCCTTCGATCGATGGCAACACGGTTGATGCGCAAATTGAGCAAGCCATCTACACCAAAAACAGCATGGACTACAACGCCACCTTTGAATTTTTGAATAGTAAAATTACCGGCGTACGCAACGCTCTGCGAGGAGAATAATCATGTCATTAACCAATGTTTTTGAAATTGCCGGTTCTGGCATGAATGCGCAATCCATTCGCATTAATACCACGGCCAGTAACATTGCCAATGCCGACAGTGCATCCAGCTCCGTTGATGAAACGTACCGCGCGCGTAAGCCTTGGTTTGCCGTGATGCAGAAAGCCATGTTGAGCCCAGATCAAAACAATCAATTTCAAACGCGCACAGACGACATTGGTCATGGTGTACAGGTGTTGGGCATCGTTGAAAAAGATGCGCCTTTACAGGCACGTTTTCAACCCGACCACCCAATGGCCAATGAAGACGGTTATGTGTATTACCCCAACGTCAATATTGTCGAAGAAATGACCGACATGATGTCGTCATCGCGCAGCTATCAAATGAACGTTGAAGTACTCAAAACCGCCAAACAAATGTTGCAACGCACCCTGATGTTGGGCCAATAAGGAGACGATGATGTCAATTAATGATGTTGGCTCAGCCACCCAAGTGCTTGATCAATACCGCAATGATCAACGCCCAGAGAAGAAAGACAACGAACTCGGTCGTAATGCGTTTCTGGAGTTGATGGTTGCCCAGTTAAATAACCAAAACCCGCTTGATCCAATGGATAACCAAGCGTTTGTTGCTCAGTTGGCTCAGTTTTCTTCGGTAGAAGGAATCGACAAGCTCAACAGCACGGCAGAAGCCATGATGTCGCAATTCAATTCCAGTTCGGCACTGCAAGCGTCCAGTTTGGTAGGGCAGTCGGTCATTGTTGAAGGCAATACCACGGGCTTATTGCTGCAGAATGGGGTTGTGAGTGGCTTTACGGATATCCCCAGCTCGGCCAGTGATGTGACCTTAACGATTGAAGGTAGAAACGGCGAAATGCTGGAGCAAATCTCATTGGGGAATCGTGATAGTGGTGCGATGTCGGTTCGTTGGGACGGTTACAACCTCATGATGGATGGTGAAATTGTCGAGTTGGATTACAGCAAGTTGAATCGCCAAGAGTTCTACAAAAATGAAGACGGCGAGTTGGTGAAAGACGCGGCCGGTAATCCAATTCCGGTGCCGTATCCAGCGGGTGAGTACAAATTCAAGTTGAACGCATCGATTGCCGGAAAAAATGAGCAATTGGATATGCAAATGAGTTCACGTGTCGATAGCGTCACTATGAATGCGGGCGGCAAAGTCACACTCAATTTGACCGGGGGGCAGCGCGCCACCATGGATCAAATTCAACAAATTCTAGATGTGTAAGGCAGTGGAGAAATACTATGTCATTTAATATTGGTTTAAGTGGAATTCGGGCTGCCTCTACCGACTTAGAGGTTACTGGTAACAATATCGCCAACGCCAGCACCATTGGTTTTAAAGAATCGCGTGCGGAGTTTTCCGATGTCTACACCACCACCTTACTGGGAACCGGATCAAAACCGGTGGGTAGCGGTGTGATGGTGGATAATGTTCGCCAGCAGTTCAGCCAAGGCAACATCAGTGGTACCAATAATTCATTGGATATGGCGATTGATGGCAATGGTTATTTTGTTTTAAACGATCGTGGCAGTGTGTCGTACACCCGTGCAGGCATGTTCTCATTAGACAAAGATGGTTGGGTAGTGGCCAATAACGGTTCTCGCTTACAAGGTTATGAGGCCAACGCCAACGGCGTGGTGAATGGTGTCTTGGGTGACATGCGCATTGAAATTGCCAACCAGCCCCCACGTTTAACGCGCTTAACGTCGGCCATTGTGAACCTCAATGCGGGTGAGAAAATTAAGCAAGAACAGGGTTTGCAACTGGTCAGCAACGGTCTGGCTGTGGGTGCGCCCGATGCCGGTATTATTGAGTCAACGCGTTCCATTTTGGCGGCCGCCGGTCAGCCCACCACGGCCGGTGCTCCGGCGCAGGTTCAGTTTGGTAACGACTTGGCATTGGCCGCCGCAGCGGGTTATGGGCCAATCAGTATTGAACTGGACATTGGTGACGGCAATGGCATTCAAACCGTGACCTTAGCCGGTGTGCCTGCGGGTTCTACCGTGCAAGATGTCTTGAATGACATTCAATCGGCGCTAGACAACACCTTAGGTTCGGTTCAGATGCGAGCCACGCAGGCGATCAGTGGTGAATTGATTCTGGAGCGTGCCGGTTTTAACGCGACGAATGGCACCAGCTTTGCTATGACCAACACGGCCGCGTGGGATGGTGCCTTTGGTGCTAGTGGCGCAGTGGCCGCCGGCGTGGAAGGGTCGCGTTTGTTTGTCGGTGCCAGTCCATTAACGGCGGATTTTCGTACCATCCCCGGCACCTCTACCACCACACGTACCACGGCCACGCCGCCGTTGAATATGGTAGCCAGTAGCCCCGGTGAGTTTGCTCAGTTAACTGCCAACAACGTGTACAGCGCGTTGAACATCAGCACCGCTGGTACCAATACGCTGGCCTTTACCATTGCCACGGAAGCGGGCGATACCTATGCCATTAACCTCAGTGAGGCGGCATGGTTAGGTGCGCCTCCGGGGTCCGGTTACAACACCTTGTCGATTGGTGATGCCATTGCGCAAATTAACACGCAAATTACCGCGACGGCCGGTGCTGGCAATGAGCAAGTACAAGCATTCAACAACGCCGGTCGTATTGAATTTCGGGTGCAGGCGCCCGCGCAGCGCGGTGATTTTATTCAATTGGCCGATAACTCGGTTGCCTCTAATAATTTGAGCTTGAACAGTCTTGGCTTCTTAACGGGTAATCGATTTGATGGCGGTGTGGAGCCGGTTCAGGCCAATAATGAATTTCAATTGGCGGTGACCAGCACCACGGGGAATGCGGCTGGGCCGTTTACCATCACCATTCCACCGGCGAATTACGCGTCATTAACCGACATCGCCGTGGCCATTCAGCAGCAAATTGATGTATTCATTGGTGCGAGTGGTTTATCTGGCAAAGTCTCCGTGGCGGCCACGGGTGGACAACTGGTATTTACCAACAGCCGAGTTGGCGCTGGCGAAGGCATTGCCATTACCCCGACGCTTGCTGAGCCGCAAGCCGTAAACGCCTTAGGCTTGAATAGCTTGTTTACCGTTGCAGGTCAGAACGAAGTGGATCGCAGCAACAGCTTCCGTATTAACTTAACCGTCCCTGCGCCAGACAATGACAATCGCAGTGGCTCGGTCGTCATTTCATTGAACGAGGAATTTCGTTCCGTACAACAATTGGCGGCCAGCATTAATCGCCAATTGAACAGCCAAGATGCACTCGGTTTTATTGGCGTGCGTGCCGAAGCAGTCGAAGTACAGCCGCGCGTTGTACCTCCTGAGTTTACCTTGCAATTGGTGGCGATTGAGGAGGGTGAAGCCTCGTTGATTTCCATCACCGACATTACCGCAGCGGGTCAAGATATCAGCGCCAATGATTTGTATGGCATTTTGCAAGTCAATCGTGAAGACAATGCCTTGCTAACGACGGGTATTGCGGGCGTCAGTAACCGTTACCCAGAGCAACGCGTTACCTTAATCGATCCAAAAGGACAAGAAACGGAGTTGCTGATTCCTGAAGGTGCTGAAGCCAACGAAATTGTTGCTTTATTCAATCAACAGCCCGGTGTGACCGCGACCGCCACCACCACCATGACCATTCCGCAATTAAGCTACAACAGCCCCAGTCGTGATATGCGTTTAACGGTGAATGGCCAACAATTATCCGCATCGACGTTGCCAGAGTTGGCGGAAGAAATTAACTCATTCCGTCCGACCACCTTGCCCGGTTTCCGCGCGAGTATTGATGATAATGGCGATTTGGTCATTACCAACCAAATTGGGCGCGACATTAAATTAGAGATGAACAGTCCAATCGTTACGGACTCGTTGGTGGTACAAGGAGCCGCAAATACCGGCCCAGTGGTGTTGGGCGGGACAGCGGCTGCTGATCGAGCCGCGGCCGTAGGGGGTGAGGTCACTTTTGTATTGAACGAAGATTATCGCTTGGCCAATCCACGCCCAGCGGTGGCGGGTATTTTTGGTGCACTCACCGACGATGAATTTACCCCATTCACCATCAACGCCTTTGATCCATTGGATCAAGACACCTACAACCACGCGACATCGACTACCATCTACGACAGTTTAGGCAATCCACATGTGATGACCCAATATTTTGTTAAAGAGCCAGTGGATGAAAATCGCTCATCCGGTCAAAACCGTTGGGTGATGTATGTCTTGGTTGATGGGCAAGAAGTGGGTGATCCTGATCCGTCATTGCCATTTCCTGAGAACTTAGAACCCAGTCGCGCACGCTATGAACTGTCATTCAATCAGGACGGCACGCTCGACTCAGCCAGTACCGGCGATATTTTCATCACCAACTGGGTACCACGAGATAGCCAAGGTAATTTGACGGGTGCATTGGGGCCAGTGAATGTGTTGGAAGGTGGTTTGCCACTGACCGAACCCGCAAATAACTCGAATTTCCAAATCAGCCTAGATGGATCGACGCAATTTGGTAGCCCTTTCTCGGTGAATGAAGTGAACCAAGATGGTTTCTCGACCGGTCGTCTAACCGGGTTAGAGATTGATAACGAAGGCATCATTTTTGCTCGTTTCACCAATGGTCAGGCGCAAGTGCTTGGGCAGGTGGCCTTGGCGAACTTCCGCAATCCTGAAGGACTAACACCGTTAGGCAGTACTGGCTGGGCGGAATCGTTTGAATCGGGCACGCCCACGGTAGGATCGCCGCGCACAGGGTCGTTTGGTCAGGTTCGATCGTCAGCCTTGGAAGATTCGAACGTCAATTTGTCCGAGCAATTGGTGCGGCTGATCATTGCGCAACGGAATTTCCAAGCCAGTTCAAAAACCATTGAAACCATGAATCAGGTCACGCAGAACATTCTGAACATTTAATCGTTGCGACCGTCTTCGGTACGCACATCAGCGGCAAGTTTCTTCCTTTGTTTTGGATGAACTTGCCGTTTTTTTTCACAATACCTTGCTCCGGCGCTTTGTATTCTATCTAAGTCCTTGATGCCATTATAAAAAGTATTATTGGCACAACCTCTGCATAAGAAAAGGTAATAACCATTTTCTTGGCGCTTTTTCTACCATAAGTGCCAGTGCATTGAGAGGTCAGTATGGACAGAGCTATCTACATCGCCATGTCCGGCGCCAAACAAAATACCCTTGGCCAAGCGGCGCATGCCAACAATTTGGCGAATGCCAGTACGTCAGGGTTTCGTGCCGATTACACCCAGAGCCGTGCGCAGGGCGTATTCGGCGAACATTTCCCAACACGCGCGTATGCCATGACCGAACGTCCAGCCAGCGATTTTGGCCAAGGCCCGATGATGGCAACCGGACGCGATTTGGATGTGGCCATTGAAGGTGACGGTTGGTTTGCCGTCGTCGGTCCCAATGGCGAAGAAGCCTACACTCGTGCTGGTGACTTAAGCGTGGATCCCGCCGGACGATTGATCAATGGACGTGGCCTACAACTGATTGGTGATGGTGGCCCGGTGGTATTGCCGGAATACGAAAGTATCGAAATCAGTAAGGCGGGTATTGTCACCATTCGACCATTTGGTGAAGTACCGGCCGCTGTGGCTGAGCCGGTACAGTTAAAGTTAGTTCGACCCGATGTCCGAGATCTGGAAAAAGGCGAAGACGGCTTATTCCGCTTTCGTGATCCAGCCGTCAATCAGGCCCCCGCAGACCCTAATGTCACCTTAGCGAATGGCTTTATTGAGGGCAGCAACGTCAATGCCGTCACTGAATTAACCAGTTTGATTGCCCTCAATCGACAATTCGAAATGCAAGTCAAACTGATGAAGTCCGTGGATGAAAACACCGCCGCCACCACACAAATATTGTCCAGCCAGTAAGGAGTAACACATTATGATGCCAGCACTTTGGGTCAGTAAAACCGGGTTGGAAGCACAAGATTTGGCGCTAACGACGGTGTCGAACAACTTGGCCAACGTATCCACAACGGGCTTTAAAAAAGACCGTCCAGTGTTTGAAGACTTACTCTATCAGATTCAACGTCAGCCAGGAGCCAACAGCTCGGCCGATACGCGTTTGCCATCGGGCTTGCAGTTGGGTACCGGTGTGAGGACAGCAGGTACGCAAAAAGTGTTCACCACGGGCTCGTTGCAGTTAACCGATCAGCCATTGGATATGGCCATCAATGGCCGTGGATTTTTCCAAGTGACGTTACCGGATGGCAATATTGGCTATACCCGCGACGGTACTTTTCATATCAATAATGAAGGCCAAATCGTTAACGTTAATGGCTATTTGTTGGATCCGCAAATCGACATACCGGAGCAAACGAACCAACTCACGATTAGCAAAGACGGTATTGTGCAAGCCACCTTGTTTGGCGACCCGAATCCGCAGCAATTGGGCCAAATTGAAACCGCTGACTTTATCAATCCAGCCGGTTTGCAGGCCGCAGGCGGTAACATCTTTTTAGAAACCGCGGCCAGTGGTGCACCGCAGGTAGGCATTCCCAATAACGACGGATTTGGCACCATTGAGCAAGGTGCGTTGGAGAACTCCAACGTCGAAGTGGTGGAAGAATTAGTCAAAATGATCACGGTACAGCGTGCGTACGAAATGAACTCGAAAGTCGTCTCTGCCGCCGACCGTATGTTGCAATTCTTAACGCAGAATACCTAATGGGTGACGTTATGTGGCGATTCATGATTGTATTTTTGGTGATGGCGCTCAGTGCCTGTACCTCGGTGCCTCTGCAACCCGATGTCATACCGGATGACCCAGACTATGCTCCGGTGTCAGCACAATGGCTGGAGGCGCCTCCCACTTCATCGGGTTCGTTGTATCAATCGCGTTACAGCTTTGGTTTATTTACGGATCAGCAAGCGCGTAAAGTGGGCGACATCATTACAGTGGTGTTTGATGAGCGCTATCGCTCGCAGAAATCCGCAGAAACCAGTACCGATAAATCGTCGAATGCCAGAGTTCAAACAGGTTCTTTGTTTGGTACGGTGCCGGGTTTTCGTAATTTGAGTTTAGATACCGAAATGGGAGCCGATCGTTCCTTTTCGGGTAGCGGTGATGCCGATCGTTCTAACAGCTTAACAGGACAAATCAGTGTGTCGGTGGCTGAGATTTTACCGAATGGTATTTTGCGTATTCGCGGCGAGAAATGGCTAACGTTAAGTGAGGGCGATGAGTACATTCGTATTCGCGGTTTGGTTCGCCCACAAGACATCTCGCCCGAGAACGTGGTGTTTTCATCGAAAGTGGCCGATGCACGAATTTCCTTTGGCGGTACGGGTAGCTTGAATAATGCCACGAAAGAGGGTTGGGGTACTCGTATACTCAATTCTCCTTGGTTCCCATTTTAATGAACGAGGCCAGCCCCATGAGTATTTGGATAGCACGAGCCCTTTGCGTGATCGCTCTCGTCATGAGCACACCACTTTATGCAGAGCGCATTAAAGACATTACCAGTATATCGGGTGTGCGCTCGAATCAGCTGATTGGTTATGGCTTGGTGGTTGGCTTAGATGGTTCGGGGGATCGAGCGCCGTTTACCAATCAAACCTTCAATAACATGATGGCGCAGTTTGGGATTAATTTACCGCCGGGTGTCGACCCGAAGTTGCGTAATGTCGCGGCTGTGTCCATTACGGCAGAGCTTCCCCCATTTTCACGCCCCGGACAGCGCATTGATATCACGGTTTCGTCATTGGGTAATGCCCGCAGCTTGCGTGGTGGAACCTTGTTATTTGCCCCATTGCGCGGTGCCGATGGTGAAGTGTATGCCGTGGCACAAGGTAATTTGGTGGTTGGCGGTTTTGGTGCCGAAGGCAATGATGGTTCGAGCATTACCGTTAATGTCCCCAGTGTCGGTCGTATCCCGAATGGTGCAACGGTAGAGCGTTCTGTGCCCAGTGCGTTTTCTGGTGGTGATAGTTTGGTGTTTAATTTGGATCAGCCCGACTTTACCACGGCGCGTGCTATGGTCGAAAAAATCAATGGCTTAATGGGGCCGGGGACTGCCGAAGCGTTGGATGCCGGTTCGGTACGAATCAGCGCGCCACGCGATACCACGCAGCGAGTAACCTACTTATCCATTATTGAAAACCTAGAAATTGAAACCGGTCGTGAGCGTGCGCGCATCATCATCAACTCACGCACGGGCACCATTGTCATGGGTCAAAACGTCATGATTGAGCCTGTTGCCGTCAGTCATGGTAACCTGACCGTGACGATCAATGAAAACTTAGCCGTCTCTCAGCCGAATGCCTTGGCCGATGGCGAGACAGTGGTTGTTCCTCAAACCGAGATCAATATCGACGAAGGCGATAATCGCATGTTTCGATTTGCTCCCGGCATATCCATCGAAAGCATTGTGCGCGCCGTCAACGACGTGGGTGCAGCACCGGGTGACCTTATGGCCATCTTAGAGGCCATGAAACAGGCCGGAGCGATTAAAGCGGAGATCATCGTAATATGAACCCAGATATGTTTGAACGCATTAAAGGCTTGTCGTTAGAAATTCAATCCTTGGTAAAGCAAGGTGTGAAAGAAGGCGTAGCCGAGCGCATTGATGTGCGCAACGATCTGCTGAAAAAATGGTTTGCCGAAATCAACGAACTGATTGAAATGACCAACGACCAACAGCTGTTTTTAGAGCAATTATTGCAAGAAGAGCAGGGGCTGGTTCGTCAGTTAGAACAAGAGCAAAAAGGGCTGGCTAAGCAGCAGCAAGGCGCTAAAAACAGCGCCAAATATCAACACATCGCCAATCAATAGTAGCCAGAGTGTGATATTCGTGACGATTATTTGACGAATAGTCATGACTCACCTTTGATTGCATCAACGCCGTGGCTGATCTGTCGCGGCGTTTCTCGTTTAGGGCAATAAAAAAGCAAGTTGGCAAACTCTTTGCATATTCCATGACAAAGGAGAACCAATATGCTGACAGCCCCTTCTATCTCAACATCCGCCAGTCAGGTTTATACCGACCTAAATGGCCTACAAAGCATCAATAAACTGGGTCAAACCGACCGCGATGCGGCGTTGATGGAAGTGGCGAAGCAATTCGAAAGCATGTTCATTAATATGATGCTGTCGTCCATGCGTCAGGCCAACAAAGTGTTCGAGGAAGACTCCTTATTCAATACCCCTGAAACCGACTTTTTCCAAAAAATGTACGACGATCAAATGTCGGTGTCGATGGCTGGTCAGCAGGGCATGGGGCTGGCAGAAACCATTCATGCGCAACTGATGCGCAATTACGGACAAACACAAGAGCCGGTGCCGCTCGATCAAGGCAAACTGTTCGATCGTCGCGTAACGACCCCATTGCAACAAGCCATCGACGACGTGGATGAGGTGTTGAAAGACCTGCCAGCAGCGCCCGTGGCTGTCGAACGCAGTTCAGACTCCGCAAAAAACACTGAAAACAGCACTCAAAACAGCGCGGAAAAAACCGCCGAGCCAGTCGTAACCACGACAACCACGGCCCAAGGCCATGGCGGCAAGGGGCAACAATTTGCCACTCCGGCCGAGTTTGTTGCCGCTTTGTACCCGCACGCCCAAGTGATTGGTGAACGTCTCAATGTAGAGCCGCGTGCCATCGTCGCGCAAGCCGCGTTAGAAACGGGCTGGGGTAAACACATGATTCAAGATGATCAAGGACGCAACAGCTATAACTTCTTTGGTATCAAAGCCGATCAGCGCTGGTCTGGGGAATCGGTCGAAGTCACCACACATGAATATCGCCACGGCATTCGCGTAAACGAAAAAGCCGAATTTCGAGCCTATGCCTCATTAGAAGACGGTATGAACGACTACGCCAACTTCTTACGCTCGGGACGTCGTTACGAACAGGCGATTGATCAAGGGTTGGATGAACGCCAATACGGCTTCGCGTTGCAACAAGCCGGATACGCCACCGACCCCTTATACGGTCAAAAAATCAAACGCATTGCCAATAGTTCTACCTTGTTGTCGGCACTCGAAGCGATGCAACAGAATACACACGCCGCGATGAATAACCGTGTAAGTGAGGGACGCAACGATGGCTGATATTCTGAGTATTGGTATTTCTGGCCTGAAAGCCCAGCAAGCGGCACTGACCATTACGGGTCAAAACATCACCAATGCCGGCACCGAAGGCTACAGCCGCCAAGAGGTGAACTTTGCCACCAACAGCCCGCAGTTTCAAAGCGGTGTTTGGATGGGGAATGGCGTGAATGTGGATTCGGTACGTCGCGTGTACGATCAGTTTTTAACGGAACAGTTACGCCGCGACACCTCGACCTTCAATCAATTTGACGCTCTTGCCGTCAATGCGTCACAAATTGATAGCCTGCTGGCCGACCCCGGTACGGGCATTCAGCCCGGCTTAGAGCGCATGTTCGGTGCGTTGCAATCGGCGGTGGATGATCCGTCATCCTTACCAGCGCGCGAAGTATTAATCAGCGAAAGCAACGGCTTGGTAGATCGTTTCACCGCCATCAATGACCGCTTGCGCGAGCAAAACAACATCCTCAATGGCCAAATGGGCATTATTGCCGGTCAAATCACCACCATTGCCGAATCCATTGCCACGTTGAACGAACAAATTCAATTTGCGACCGCCTCGGCGCAAGGCAATGAACCGAACGACTTGCTCGACCAACGTGACCGCTTACTGAAAGAGCTGTCCAAATACGTCGAAGTCACTGTGGTGCAGCAAGACAACGCCGGTGTGAACGTGTTTATTGGCAACGGCCAGGCCTTGGTGTTGGGCAATGATTACAACCAAGTGTTTGCCGACATTGGCGCCCAAGACCCATCGCGGGTGGATTTGTACTTCCGCAAAGGTGACGTGGTGCAAAACGTCACCAACGAAATCAAAGGCGGGCAATTGGGCGGCATGTTGGGCTTTCGTCAGCAAGTGCTCGACCCTGCCGTTAATGGCATGGGGCGCTTGGCGCTGGTGATCAGTGAAGCCATGAACCAACAGCATCAATTGGGCATCGATTTTGACGGTCGTCCTGGCGAGTCGTTTTTCACCGACGTCAACGACCCCGCCAAAACCTATCAGCGCGTCTTGGGCGATCGCAACAATGCCTTACCCAATGACCGTGTGATGTCGGTACATATTGACGATGCCAGCCAACTGACCACCAGTGATTATCGCGTACGCTTTGTTGGCCCCGATGATTTTACCTACCGTGTGACGCGCCTCAGTGACAACAAAGTGCTGACCACCCAAGCACTGTCAGGTCAGTTGCCCGACAGCTTGATCATTGATGGATTTGAAATCCGGTTCGAAGACGGTAGCTTTCAAAACGGCGATACCTTTTTGTTGCAACCAACCCGCAACGAATCGGCCGTTATGGGCATGAACATCACCCGTGCCGAACAAGTGGCGCTGGCCTCACCGATCAATACCCAAGCGGCAATCGGTAATAACGGCAATGGTGTCATTAGCCAAGGCAGCGTGTATGACACCAGTACCCCGTATTTAGCCAACGAAGGGCGACTTGACCCGCCGCTATTGATTCGTTTCACCAGCCCAACCCGCTATGACGTATTAGACAACAGCGACCCTGGCAATCCGATTCCGCTGTTTCCGCCGTTAATGAATCAGGTGTATGTGCCTGGCATCAGTAACAGCTTGCTGCCAACGGACGAAGGCAAAACGGCCTTTACCAGTTTTGGTGGCTACTTGCCCGTGCAAGCCACCTACCAAGCGCCAGCGCCCGCAGCGGTTGTCAGCCCCGGGAATGGTTTTTTCCCGGAACGCATTGGTATCAATTTTACCGACCCGAAAACAGGGCAGGTGACTACGCAACCCATTTTGATTACCCAAGCCAATGCCACAGCCAAAGACATTGCCGCCGCGCTCAGCAAACGCGATGGGGTTGAAGCCCTAGCACGAACCACGGTGGAATTGAGTGATTTCCGCCAAGACAGCAGCGGCTTTTTACCCTTGGGTGTGCGCCTCAATGGCATCGACCTCACTGATACCTTAGGGCCGAATCAAACCAAGTACGACCCCGATTATCCGGCCGACGTACCCGACCCGATGACGCCGAATTTCATTGCCGATCGCATCAACAGCAATCGTGAACTGCAAGCCGCGGGCATTGTGGCGCGCAGTGACGGTGACAAAGTGACGGTCATCGCCCTCAATGGCGATGACTTGAGTTTTGAAGTGACGGGCGATTTAGGCGATGGCTTCTCGGTCGGCAATGGTCACGACATACAACTGCGTGAAACCGCCGAAGCGCCTTCGGTACGGCTATCGGAGTTTGATGGCTACGACTTCCGCGAAGGCGGCCCTTACCGCTATGAATTCGATGTGCCCGGACAAGGCACATTCAGTATTGAACTCACCGACAATTACGCCACCGGCGATGACTTGCTGGTGGGCATTCGTGAACAATTAGAAAACGCCGGTTTCACTTGGGCCGGTAATTTGGACGTGCAAATTACTGAGCGCGGACAAATTCGTTTTCAGCCACGTTTGGATGTCGACGGCACCGGCCCGAATGGCTCGTCCAAGATCACCATGGGCGGTGAAATTAAAATCATCACCGACCCGAACTACAGCTTAACCATCGACCCGCCGGGCAATAACTTGTTTCCTCGTGATCCGGTTGGGCAGCCCACGCACTTTGGCTTTGACGTTGAAATCAGCGGCTTAGTACAACGCGGTGACCAATTCACCATCGACTTTAACCAAGATGGTAAATCCGACAGCCGTAACGGTGCGGCCATGGGCAGTTTACAAACGCAAAAAATACTCGGTGGCAATACCAGTTTTTCAGAAGCGTATTCGCGTTTGGTTGAAGGGGTTGGCTCCATCACCAGCCGCGCACAGCTGAATCGAGACTCCAGCCAAGTGTTGCTGCGCACCGCCGAAAACGCCGTTGCCAGCGTGTCGGGTGTGAACCTCGACGAAGAAGCGGCCGCTCTGATTCGTCACGAACTGGCCTATAACGCCAGTGCACAGGTGATTCAGGTGGCCAAACAAATTTTTGATACATTAATTAATACCTTTCGCTAGGGGTTGATCATGCGCATATCCACCATGCAAACATTCAATAATGGCCTGAACGGCATTTTGAATAATCAAACCGCAGTGAATAAAACCCAGCAGCAGGTGTCGACCGGGCGGCGTGTGCTCACCCCCGCTGACGACCCCATTGCCGCCACCAAAATCTTGCAATTGCAGCAAGACTTAGCACAGCGCGACCAATTCAATCGCAACATGGTGGCGGCCGATAATCGGCTAAAACTGGAAGAAGCCACACTCAGCTCCGTCACCGATGCGCTTACGCGGCTGCGCGAACTCACGGTAAAAGCCGGTGGTGGCACACTCACCATTACCGACCGACAAGCCATCGCCGCCGAGATTCAAGAGCTAGAAAAAGGGCTGGTGGATTTGTTTAATACCAAAGACGCCAGCAACGAATACATCTTTGCTGGCTTCAAAGGCAGCGAAAAGCCCTTTCAAATGGCACCCAATGGTCGTTACGAATACCAAGGCGACGAAGGGCAGCGATTTTTGAGTATTGGTGCATCCACGCGCGTGGCCACGGGCGACAATGGCAAGGCATTGTTTATTGATGTGCCCGCCGCACAAAACACCTTTACCGCCAGCACCAACCCCCTTAACACGGGTACGTTGAGGGTCAGTCCGGGCTTTGTGGTGGACGACGAGGCCTTTGCCGAATTGTACCCCGATGACGTCATCATCACCTTTAACCCAGAATCGGCCATTGACCCCGCCGGTGCCAACTTTACTGTGCGTCGCGCCTCGGATAATCGGGTCATCGAAGGGCTAGCCAATATGCCCTATACCGAAGGTACCCCCGTGGCCGCGGCGGGTATACAACTGACTTTGTCAGGTCAGCCACAACCGGGTGATCAGGTGTTGGCGAAATCCAGCCCCAAGCAGAGCATCACCGACACCTTGCATCGGTTGGCGTATGGATTAAACAACCTAGAAGACAATCAAAACGATGCGGACATACTGACAAAATTAGTCGAAGACTCCATCACCAACTTGCTCAGCGCGCAAACCTCGGTATCGGAAGTGCGCAGCAAAGTCGGTGCGCGCTTGAACCTAGTAGAAAACACCCGCAACCTGACCGCCGATGTCGAGCTGGTGAGTAAAGAAGTGTTGTCGAAACTGGCCGACGTAGACTACGCCGAAGCCGTCAGTCGCTTGTCGTTGCAAAGCTTCATGCTCGAAGCCGCGCAGCAAAGCTACAGCGTGATTTCACGGTTGTCCTTGTTTAACAAACTTTGATCTAAGCGTAACAAACTCAGGTTTCGTCTCTACACCTTTAACACGCTCGTCTGAACGATACTTATTGAGCAGTGCTTGCCAAGCACTGCTTACTCTATTGCTGCGCGTAGCAAACACTGCTTGGCACAAGAGTACGACCGCGACGGTCAATCATTTTTGCCTGTGTTCCTCGCATCAACATCGCACCATCACCGCACCAACATCTCACCAACACCCCTCGAAAACTTTTTTAAAAAAATTGCTAAAGCTTTTTTACCTCATGCCGTTAACCCTAATGACACAGTCAGGCGGCGCTAAGCTCTGTAGCCCTAGCCACCGAGCTGGCCCCAATAAGCAGGTAAAGGAGAAACACCATGCCTCAAATTATTAATACCAATATCGCGTCCATCAACGCACAGCGTAACTTGGACAAATCCCAATCTGCTAACCAACAGGCATTACAACGTTTGTCTTCTGGTCTGCGTATTAACAGCGCCAAAGACGACGCCGCCGGCTTAGCAATTTCTACCCGTTTCACCTCTCAGATCAAAGGTCTGAACGTTGCGGTGCGTAACGCCGGTGACGGTATCGCCTTGGCGCAAACCGCTGAAGGTGCATTGGGTTCCATGAACGAAAACTTACAGCGTATCCGCGAACTGGCGGTACAGTCTGCTAACGCGACCAACTCCGACGTTGACCGCGAAGCCCTGCAAGCCGAGGTGAATCAGTTGGTGGCCGAGATTTCTCGTACCGCCGAAGATACCGACTTCAATGGTCGTAAATTGTTAGACGGCTCGTTCAAAGCCACTTTCCAAATCGGTGCTAACGCCGGTCAAACACTGGATGTATCGATTTCTGAACTGACCGCCGACAAGTTGGGCTCAGCCAAACAAGCGGGTGTGTCGGCCCAAGGCACTGATGAGAAGCTAAGCAATGGCGACTTGACCATTAATGGGGTTGCTGTTCGTGCCTCCGTTTCGGGTGATGATAATTTATCATTTGCTAATAAAGAAATGAGCGCTATTGCTAAAGTGGCTGCCATTAACGAAGTGTCCGCGCAAACCGGCGTGAAAGCCACTGTGGATGAAAACGTGGTGCTGGGTTCTAAAATGGACTCAGCTGGTACCGCTGCTGGTGTTGCCGCTATTGTTGTAAATGGTGTTGACATTAACATTCAGGGTACGGCTAACGGATCTGAAGCGGATAAAGCGGGTACCCGTGTATCAGTTATCGAAGCCATCAACGCTAAATCCGGTCAGACGGGTGTGGTTGCCTCAGATGGTGGTAAGGATGGCGGTGTCATTTTAACGGCTGCTGATGGTCGTAATATCACGGTCACGTCGGCAGTGCTCGATTTGTCGGTTTATGGTCTGGCAGATGATGACACGGCAGCAGCAGGTGCTATCCAAGCGCAGGCAGGTTTTACATTGACTGCAGCCAACGCCAATACCGATATTGTGATTGGCGGTGGTAATGGTACGGGTAATGGTGACATCGCCAATGCGGGCCTGAAAGCGGGCACTTACTCTGCGCAAACGGCCGTAACCTCCAATACTCAAGGCGAGGCGACTGATGGTACTGCTGCTGCAGGCGGTGCGGTAGCAGCCAATGATCGAGCCTTGCAAGACGGCGATCTGGTGATCAATGGCGTTGCCATTCGGGCATCATCGTCATTGGACGATAAATCTTCCTTTGTTGATTTGACTCTTGTTGACCCAGATGATTCTGATACATGGACGGGTACTTCGAATGGCGCGGCATCGGGTATTGCTATTGCCGCTGCGATTAATGCGTCTAGCGAACAGACTGGCGTAACGGCTACAGTGAACGCCACGGAAGTAGTAGGAACAAGTACTGAAGGTAGTGCTGCCGATGCGACAACATTAAATATTAATGGTGTTGCTATTGGTACTCTGACTTCTGTTGGTGATCTTGAAAAAGACAAAGCTGCGGCCATTAGCTTGATTAATGAGTTTACGGGTCAAACCGGCGTCACCGCGAGTGATAACGGTGTGTCGTTAACCTTGCAGGCGGCCGACGGTAGAAACATCACATTATCTGGCGGCACGGATGCGAACTTGGCTGCTTTTGGTTTGGGCGGTGCGGGTGGTGCAGCTGATGGTATTGCTAAAACAACCTACTCAACGGTCACCTTGCAGTCATCAAAAGCATTTGATGTGAGCTACGGCACGAACGGTGCGAAAGGGTTGTCGGATTCTGGGTTTGTTGGTGGTAAGTTCGGTGGCGGTGAAGACGGTCAGGCGCTGTCTGAAATTGACATCACCACCTTCGAAGGCGCTCAGTCTGCCTTGGTGGCAATTGACAACGCCATCGCGCAAGTGGCGAGCCAACGTGCGGACTTAGGTGCGATTCAAAACCGCATGGAGTCTACCGTGAGCAACCTGCAAGTGACGTCGGAAAACTTGAATGCGGCTAACTCGCGTATTCAAGATGCCGACTTCGCTGCCGAAACCGCTGAACTGTCTCGTACTCAGGTACTACAGCAGGCCGGTATTTCGGTTCTGGCTCAGGCCAACGCGTCGGGCCAGCAGGTTCTGTCTCTCTTGGGTTAATAATACCTTAATGGGGTGGTTCGCCACCCCCTTGATGTAACGGAAACCAGAGAGGTGGGTTATGAATGAGCTGAATACCAAAACGATGGATAACGCCAAAGCGTATGCATCAGACAGCTTTGCCCGCACATCGAATGTTACCTCTGCCTTGAAAGCGGTAAAGGAAACGGAAATGAGTCAGCCAAGCGGCAAGTCATTGCCACCCGAGACAACAGAAGTGATGTCTCGCTCTGATGTAGAAGACGCGGTTTCTCGTATTAACGACTTTGTACAGAAATCGCAACGGACCCTGAACTTCCAATTGGATGAAGACAGTGGTCAAACCGTGATCCGTGTGTATGACAAAGAATCGGCGGAGTTGATTCGTCAGATTCCTGGGGAGTTAGCACTGGAGTTGGCGCGAAAGTTGAATGATGAAGAACCTTCTTTGTTGTTCAGTGCGCAAGTGTAGTGTTTTCGTAAACACCCCTTAAGAAAGCCCTGTACTGGCCGATAAAGCCACTACAGGGTTTTTTTATGGGCGACGATTGTGTCGTCACCCAATCGAATGGCGGTATGATGGCATTATGCTCTGTGTGTAATTCCGTACAGCCGCCGTTCATCATGGTAATGAGGTATCCGTTATGGCATCGATTCAATCATTAGGCTTAGGCTCTGGGGTGTTGACCACCGACTTAGTCGAGCAAATTGTCAAAGCCGAACGCGAAGCATCGGATTTGCGTTTGAATCGCCGTGAAGAACTGGTGGATGCCAAAATTACCGCATACGGTGAAATTCAATCGCTGATGTCGACGCTGCAAGGCAGTGTATTGGCGTTGTCGAGCCCGTCGCTGGTGGGGCAAACCAAGGTGACGTCGTCGGATGAGTCCCTCGTTACGGCCACCTCAACCCCATCGGCACAGCCGGGTACCTACAATATCGAGGTGATTAACACCGCCAAATCCCATGCGCTTGCCACGCAAACCTTCAGTGGGTTTGATGAAGTGGTGGGTACGGGTCAGCTGACGTTCAGTTTTGGTACCAACAGTTACGACGCTGGCGGCAACATGACCGGGCAGCAAGTCAATGCCAGTCGCGGCAGCACCACCATCACCATTGATGAATCAAACCGTACCTTGAGTGGCATTCGCGATGCCATCAATAACGCCGATATGGGCGTGCGCGCCACCATCATTAACGATGGCTCGGGCTATCGGTTGTTGATGAACAGCACCGAAACCGGGGTGGAAAATGCCATGCGCATTACCGCCACCGACGGCAATGGTAACCCGTTAGCGGGTGGATTGGGTGCCTTGGCGTTTAACGAAACGCAGAATGGCCCCACCAATATGCAGCAAACCAGCCGTGGTGAGGATGCACAGCTCACCATTAATGGTCTGTTGATTTCGCGCAGCAGCAATCAGGTTAACGAAGTGATTGACGGCGTTACGCTGAACTTGCAAGGCGCCGATGTGGGCAAGCAGGTGACTATCACGGTGGACGCCGACACCGACCAGTTGGCCGAAAACTTGATGAAGTTTGTTGATGCCTATAACAACTTGAAGAAATTCACTGACGATTTGTCGGGCTACAACGCTGACAAACAACAGGCGGGTCTGTTGTTGGGCGACTCTACTATGCGCAACATTCAATCGCAAATGCGTGCGTTAATCAGCTCGCCGATTCAGGGGTTGGCGGGCACCAGCTACACCTCGTTTACAGAATTAGGCATTAACACCGATCGCAATAACAACTTTTTGTTGGAGTTTAACCAAGCCACGTTCCTCAAGGCGATGCGTGAAGAGCGCTCGACCGTGGTGAGTATTCTGGCGAAGTCGGGCACCACCAGCGACGGTCAAATTCAATACGTGAACGATTCGATCAATACCAAACCGGGCACGTACGATGTCAACATTACGCAGTTGGCGACGCAAGCCAAATTTGAAGGCGGGTCGTTGGCGTTACTCGACTTTACCAACCCCGTAGTGATTGACGGCAGTAACGATCAGTTTTCGATTAATGTGAATGGCACCAACGCCAATATTCAATTAAGCCAGGGTAGTTACACCAGTGGCGAGGATTTAGCCCGTGAGTTGGCGCTGCAAATCAACTCGAATGAAGCGCTAAAACGCTCGGCGGCGAATGTCTCAGTGGAGTACAGCGCTGCCAACAAAAACTTTGCCATTACGTCGAACTTGTACGGTTCTAAATCTCAGGTGTACATCACGGCCGCCGGAACCAACACGGCCAATACCTTGGGTTTTAATGTGTTGGGGGGCGGTACCTACGAAGGCGTTGGTTTAACCACGTTGGGGCCCGAGGCGTTTAACGGTAAAGGTGCGACGACTCAAATTGGTAATCGCTCGGTGGATGCGTCCACGGGTTTAAACTTTGCCGCCAATAACGCGACCTTTTCGCTGAGTGTTGATGGCAATGCGGCGGTGCCGGTCACGGTCAATTTGAATGCCAGTGGCCAAGACTTAAATGGCGATGGGGTGTTCGGTGATCGAAACGACACCCTGCAAGCGATTCAAACCGCCATTGATAGTACGTCATTGAATGGTCAGGTGGTGGCTAAGTTTGATCGCAACGGCTTTTTGCAATTTGAAACCGTGGCCGAAGGCGTGGCTCGCAGCATCGAAATCACCGCCGTCGGCAACAACACCAACGATCAATTGTTAGGCTTAAGCGCCACACAAGGTGTACAAACCAACGGTAAAGACCCCGGTTTGCTGTTGTCGGCACCGGTTGAGTTTAAGGTGCGGGTGGATGGCACCGAGTCCACCGCGAAGGTGTCGGTGCCTGCTGGTAATTACGCCACCGGCCAAGATTTAGCGGCGGCGGTGCAAACCGCGTTGCAAGCGCAGCTCGACAGTGACCCGGCCTTTGCGGGCAAAGTGGTGGGTGCCAGCACCGCTGGCGGTACACGCGACATCACCGGTGTTGATTTTAGTACGGCCAATGCAGGTTTCCGCTTGAATGTATCGGGTGTTGAACGTGATATTTTGGTTACCGGCAACGATCCAGACCCGATCGTAAACGTGCAAGCCGCGTTAGATGCCGCTTATGGGGCAGGCGTGGTCAGTGCGGCCTTAGATGGCAATGGTTTGCAACTGACCACCGTGGCCACCGGCTACCAGTCGTTTATCGAAGTGATGAACGACGGCCGTGGCGCACGCAGCAGCAGCTTTGCCGATTTATCGTCGGGTATCGACTTTAGCCAAGCAGGACAAAATGCTCAATTTACCTTAGCGGTTGATGGTGTCGACATCAATGTCAACGTCACGGGCAATGGCACCAGTGGCAGTAACAACAGTGCGTCGAATTTGATTGTGATTCAACAAGCCATCGACAGTGCCTTACAAGCCAGCGGCCAGTTTGCGGCGGGTGATGTGTTGGCGAAAGTGGATGATAACGGCCAGTTGTTTTTTGAAACCAATAGCAAAAATGGAGTAAAAACATCGGGTACGTTTGGTTCAAATGCGTCGATTGAAGTGAAAAACCTCGCTGGTACGGCCGTGTCTAATTTGGGCTTGGTGGCCGAAACCCGTAACGATGGCTATGACGGTTTTGGTATGAATAGCCAACGCACGTTTGGTTACAGCTTAGATGCCCAAGTTGACTATAAACTGGACGAAGACGGTACTCGTGGGTCGTTTGCTATCACCATTGGTGGACAAGCGACTCGTGTTGGTTTTACCGAGCTTGATACCGCAGCCATTTCGTTTTTGGGCTTGCAAGACGTGAGCGCCTACTCACCGTCGATCCCTAAGGGTAAAGACGTAGCAGGCACCATCAATGGCGTAGAAGCCACGGGTAACGGTCAATTCTTACGTGCGGCCGATGGCAATGTGAAAGCCACACCCGGATTTTACTTAGGCAATACCGCTGCCGACTTTTCCAGCGCGGTTGAAATAAACGCCACGAACAATACCTTCCGCATCAAAATTGATGGTGTCGAAGCCGATGTTACACTCAACGAACCCGCCACCTTTGTCTCGGGTTCGGCCTTGGCGTCCGCTTTGGCCGCAGCGATTAACAATACCGCGGAATTCAAAGACAACAACATTGGCGTAAAAGTGGAATACACCGACGACCCCACGGCCTTTGCCAATGGTAAGTTTGGCATCATCTCCAATACCACGGGTGCCACGTCGGGTGTGGAAATTACCCAAGTGTCGAACGACGCTGCGGCGGTGTTTGGTTTTGTGGTGGGTATTGGTGATGGCGCAAAAGGCAAAGCCGAGCAAGGCAGTGCTTCACCCGCATCGGGTATCCGTTTGAAAGTGAATGGCGGCAGCATTGGTGATCGTGGCACAGTGACCTTTATCAGTGGTTTTGCCGATCAGCTGAAAAACCTACTCAGTACCGTACTGAATGGCCGTAATAGCTTGCTTGGCGTACGACAGGCCGGTTTGGAAACCGATAAAGAAACCATCAACCAAGACCGCGAGCGCCTGAATACACGCTTGGCAGCCACCGAAGCACGTTTGCGTTCGCAATTCTTAACCAACGACTTGATCGTATCGAAACTCAACAGCACCCTCGACTACGTGAAATCGCAGTTCGAGGCCATGAACAACAGCCGTAAAAAATAACCGCTGATTCAATCTGCTTTGTTATCACGGCTAACCTCATCGCACACGATGTTGTTAGCCGACTTTTTGTTCAGCCGACTTCTGTTCAGTCGAACGTCACATCACCTACGATCTTATCAAGCTGCGATCTCATCAAGCCGTAATTCCGTTGAGTCGCACGTCACCCTCCGTGATCTTATACAGTTGCAAGCTCTAAGGTAGCGATGTCATCAAGCCGTACTTCCGTTGAGTCGTACGTCACCGTGTGCGCCAGGGATGGCGCACTCGAGCCTACACGGATGTATTGACGGCGAGTGACGAACGACTCAACGGAATTACGGCGAAAACACGGTTAAAGAATCAAAGAGTGACGAGCGACTGTACGGAATTATGGCGAAAGCACGCTGAAAGAATCAAAGAGTGACGAGAGACTGAGCGGCGAAAGCACGCTGAAAGAATCAGTGAGAGAAGGTCAGAGCAGAATGAACAAAGGAAGAACAACAAACGCAGCGAACCGAAAGTTAACTGGCCGCCGCGTACTCACACACCATCGCAGCATTACTGTGCTGACGCACCATATTCTTCGCCAACTGACCGCAGCAACCGCAATCGGTACCCACACCCAAGGTCTCACGTATTTCCGCGTAATTACGACCATCGGCAACGGCCTGTTGCAACTGCTGTTGAGTGACCGCTTTGCAAAGACATACGTACATAATGCGAACCTAAATAAGAATAACTACGAAATGAACTGTATAGCTAATGCGAATAATTTGCAATACCTTTTTTTGTAAAAAATAACGCCAACATCCGCGAGTGCATCTCAGCCTCGACTTAGGTAAAATACCGCCTCATTTTTCCCTGTGCTGTTAACAACCCGATAGGTAGTCCCTTGGAAATCAATCCGATCCTCGAAACCATCAAAGACCTTAAGGCACGCACCGACGTGCTTAGGGGGTATCTTTGACTATGCCAACAAAGTCGAACGTCTAGAAGAAGTCGAACAAGAACTTGCCGAACCCGATGTCTGGAACGATCCGGCCCGCGCGCAAGAGCTTGGCAAAGAACGCTCACAACTGGAAGCCGTGGTCAAAACCATCGACAACCTCGATACGGGCTTATCCGACGCGCGCGACTTGCTTGACATGGCCGTAGAGGAAAACGACGAAGACTCCGTTGCCGACGTTGAATCGGAATTAGCCGCACTGCAACAGCAGCTAGAAACACTCGAATTCCGCCGTATGTTCTCGGGCGAACTGGATGCCAACAACTGCTACGTTGAAATTCAGTCGGGTTCTGGTGGCACCGAAGCCCAAGACTGGGCCAACATCTTATTGCGCATGTACCTACGCTGGATTGAAGCACACGGCTTTAAAGGCGAGTTGATGGAAGTCTCCGATGGTGAGGTCGCTGGTATTAAAGGCGCCACTATTCGTGTCGAAGGCGAATACGCCTATGGCTGGTTACGCACCGAAACCGGTGTACACCGCTTGGTTCGCAAAAGCCCATTCGACTCGGGTAATCGTCGTCACACATCTTTCTCCTCGGTGTTTGTGTCGCCCGAAGTCGACGACGACATCGACATCGAAATTAACCCAGCCGATTTGCGTATCGACGTTTATCGCGCATCGGGAGCCGGTGGCCAGCACGTCAACCGAACCGAATCGGCGGTGCGTATTACCCACTTACCCACCAACATCGTGACTCAGTGCCAAAACGATCGCTCGCAGCACAAAAACAAAGATCAGGCCATGAAACAAATGAAGGCCAAGTTATACGAGCTGGAATTGCAAAAACGTAATGCCGAAGCACAAGCCCTAGAAGACTCCAAGTCTGACATCGGCTGGGGCAGCCAAATTCGCTCCTACGTACTCGACGACTCTCGCATTAAAGATTTACGTACGGGTGTTGAAACACGCAATACTCAAGCCGTGTTAGATGGCGACTTAGATCAATTTATCGAAGCCAGCTTAAAGCAAGGGCTATAAATTTCCGTATCCATCGGGGCGTGCACAACACGCCGTGAACAAAAGGTTGAAACGATGACAGACACAACTCATAACGATGCCGTACAAGACGTTGCCGAAGAAAACAAACTGATTGCCGAACGTCGCGCCAAGTTAGAGCAACTGCGCGCACAAGGTAAAGCGAACGGCCACCCGAACGATTTTCGTCGCGAACACTATGCCGCCGATTTGAAAGCGCAGTACGGTGAACACGAAAAAGACGCCTTGGCCGAACTCGCCTTGCCAGTAACGGTTGCCGGTCGAGTGATGCGTCGCGGTGGTCCTTTTGTGGGTATTCAAGATGTGACGGGCAACATTCAGTTTTATTTAGGCAAACCGTTGCAAAAAAACAGCGATGCATGGCAGTTGCTCGATATCGGCGACATTGTCGGCTGTCGTGGGTTGCTGCAAAAATCCGGTAAGGGCGACTTGTACGTCGAAATCAACGACGTGGCCGATTTGCAAATAGTGACCAAGTCGTTGCGTCCTTTACCCGATAAATTCCATGGTTTAGCCGACCAAGAAATGCGCTACCGCCAGCGTTATGTCGACTTGATTATTAACGAAGAAACCCGCAACACCTTCAAAGTACGCTCAAAAATCATCGATGGCATTCGTCGTTATTTGAGCGAGCGCGACTTCATGGAAGTGGAAACGCCCATGCTGCAAACCATTCCGGGTGGCGCATCGGCTAAACCGTTCGAGACGCATCACAATGCCCTCGATATTGATATGTTTTTGCGCATTTCGCCCGAATTGTACCTAAAGCGTTTGGTGGTTGGTGGTTTTGATCGTGTATTTGAAATCAACCGCAACTTCCGTAACGAAGGCCTGAGCACGCGCCACAATCCTGAATTTACCATGATCGAGTTTTATCAGGCCTACGCCGATTACAACGACATGATGGATTTAACCGAAGGCATGCTGCGTTACTTGGCTGAAAGCATTTTAGGTACCACCACGCTGCACTACGGTGATGCCACTTACGACCTAGCTAAGCCGTATCAACGTATCTCGATGGTGGATGCCATTTTGACATACAACCCCGATATGAACCCAGCGGTATTCCGCAATGCCGAAGAAAACCTCGATGCATTAAAAGCGTATGCGCGTCAGGTGGGCATTGCCGATTCACCGCAACAAGCAGCTTGGGGCGCAGGTAAGTACATCTGTGAAATCTTTGAAGCCACGGCGGAAGACAAACTCGATCAGCCGACCTTCATCACCGAATACCCTTGGGAAGTATCGCCGCTGGCGCGTCGTAATGACGACAACCCGTTTGTGACCGACCGCTTTGAATTCTTCGTCGGTGGTCGTGAATTGGCCAACGGCTTCTCGGAATTAAACGATGCCGAAGATCAAGCCGCGCGCTTCCGCAAGCAGGTTGAAGAAAAAGACGCCGGTGACGATGAAGCCATGCACTACGACGACGATTACGTACGTGCGTTGGAATACGGCATGCCGCCGACGGCGGGACAAGGTATTGGGATTGACCGTTTGGTGATGCTGTTCACCAACAGCCATACCATCAAAGACGTGATTTTGTTTCCGCACATGAAACCGCTTAGCGACAGCTGATGGCCGAGTCCTTGTTCGACGCGTTACCACCCTCATGGCGTGCGGTGTTGGATGACACAATCCAACACCCACAGTGCCAGCAATTAGCGGCTTTTCTGGCAACGGAATACGCCGCTGATACACCGATATATCCCGCCTTAACCGATGTCTTCCGAGCTTTTCAAGTCACGCCGTTTGAGCAGGTGCGAGTGGTGTTGCTGGGTCAAGACCCGTATCACGGCGCGAATCAGGCGCATGGCTTGAGTTTTTCGGTGCCGAATGGTGTGCCGACGCCACCTTCGTTGCGCAATATTGTGCGTGAATTAGCGTCCGATTTGGCCTTGAGCCCAGTGCAAAGTACCGATTTAACGCCGTGGGCGAAGCAGGGCGTGTTGCTGCTGAATGCCACCTTAACGGTACGTGCTGGGCAGGCGGGATCGCATCAACGGCAAGGATGGGAGTATTTCACCGATCAGGTGATTGCTCAGGTTAATGCGTTGCGCGAGGATGTGGTGTTTATTTTGTGGGGAAACTACGCCCTGCAAAAGGCCAGCTTGATTGATGAGCAGCGCCACTGCGTTATTCGTGCGGTGCACCCATCGCCGTTATCGGCGCACCGTGGTTTTTTTGGTCATCGACCATTCTCAAACACCAATCACTTTTTACAACAGCGTGGTCATGCGCCCATTGATTGGACGCTTGATCAACAACAGTCGCTCCTCTAAGCGACCGTTAAGCAGCCCTTTTTTTGCGTAAGTAAAACTGATACATACCGGCAAATAACTGTGGATGATCGTTTTCGATCTCTGCCCATTGCGTTGGGGTGAGTTGGTCGGCGTGCAACCCAAAATACTGTTGCGCCAGCGCCGCACTGCCATTAGGTGGAATCATCCCAACCCATTCTAAGTCGGTGCTGCCATACCATGCTGGCAAATCCTCAACATCGTACACGTGCTCTTGTTGGTGAAAGAGCAAGTCACGACACGCGCTTAAACTGTAGAAATCGGGCGATTCTAAAATGGCTTGCCAGTCGCCACTTAAGGCACCTTGCAGCAGGCTTTCTCGAACCAGACGCATGTCGTTGGCTTGCGTGGGTAAATGCTTACCAAGGCGTTCACGCAGTTGCCAGATGCTACGGCGCGCACGGCGACTGTACAGTGCAATCTTGATCACACCATCGTGTTTGAGTTGCTTGCACAGAACGTGTAGCCCTTGTGCTGGTGACTCCATGTGATGGAGCACGCCTGAACACTCAATCACATCCCATTGTTGCCCTAAGCGTTCGCTGAGCAGTAAGTCGCCTTGCACAAAATGAACATGTTGAATGCGATAGCGATTGGCTTGTTGCATGGCATACGCCAAGGCACTGTGGCTGAAGTCGAGTGCCGTGACATCCACCGAGTAAAAGTAGCTCGCCAAACGCAGCGCATGGCGTCCGGTGCCGCAACCGGCCACGAATATCTGACTCTGTGTGTTCTGGTGACGCTGAGCGATGCCCTGTAGGGCATGAGGAAAGGTTGCTTCCAGCGTTTGCCAATAATGGCTGGGCTGGTTGTAACCGATGTCTCGCCAGCATGGGTACGGATGCTGGTTGTATTGCTCACGCACGCGCTGAGAGACCGCGTTCGGGCTATCGCCAATGGAGGTTAACTGCGACGCCAACTCGGCCAGTTCACGTGGCTGTTGCAGTTGTTGTTGCATGAGCTCGGCCATAAACCCAGGCCAAGTCATTTGCCGATGCTGTAGGGCACTCCAAAAGCGGCAGTGCGTCAGCGGCTGGTACATCATGATCAGCAACAAAATAGGGTACAAATCGTCACTGCCAAGACCCGGGCTTTGCAGCATGCGCTCGATTAACTCACTGAGTTGTTCAACCAAAGCATGCTCTTGCTCGTTGATGTACCATACGGATTCGTTCAATAAACATTGATACGCCAGTGCATGCACCAAGCCTAGATGTTCTTTGGCAATGGCCAAGTTACGGCTGCTGGTTAACAGCAACGATTGGCGCAGGGTCATGAGTAAGCGTTCAAACAACGGATCGCAGAAATAAAAGCGCGTTAAGCTTTTTAGCAGCAGGGTATTGCTGGCGATGTTTTCCAGTTCCAGTGGGCAGCCTTGCTCCGTTAACTGCAATTGATGGCTGAGTAACGACGTGACTAAACCACGTAGTTGACTGTGATCGGCTTCGTCAAATTGCAAGTAGCGTAGGGTGTCTTGCGCCAATTCGTCGCTGTAAAAGTCGGCAACAATGTGCGAACAGGCTTCAAATAATTTGCTGCGAACTTGTGGGTCGTTTGCTTGCGTCTTAGCCAGTTCACGATATTGTTGAAACGCCTCGATGTAGTCGCCTTTCAATAGCTTAACGTGGGCGAGTGAATTGGCGGCTTTGGTGGCCACCCGAGAAATGCGTGTTGATTGCGTGAAATAGTCATCGGCACTGTCGAGATCGCCTTGTGCTAAGGCAATATGCCCTGCACTGAATAGTAGGCTGACACTGTCAGGTTTGGTGTGTAGCCCTTGTTTGATCCAGGCACGAGCTTGTGGTAGTCGCTGCTGTTGTAGGGCAATTCGAGCCAATAAATTCAGACTGGGGATGTGTTGAGGGCGGCCTTCATGCGCTAACAAAGCAAGATGATAGGCTTCATCCAACAGTCTTGGATCATTGCGAATCACCCCATCGCTGTACAGTTTGTTCGCCAACTCGTAGAGGTGTTGGTGTTCTTGCGGAGCTAATGTGGCATTAACCAGATTGAGTTGTGCGTTTGCCATGAGCAAGGCCTCGGTCGCATTCAATGTCTATATCATCAAATAAGCAGAAAATGTGCCAACTCGTAACTGTTTGAAATTGTTGTGTTTTTTTTAAAACTCATGGGTGATCGTCGGCATTGTCATTGTGCCAGAACAACAATGTTTGCCGCTGTTGCCGCTGTGCTTGTCACTTTTTTGTGACGAATTGCTAAAGCTTTTTAGGGATTGGCCGCCATACTAAGTACAGGCCATGCCGTTTGCTAACGCAGGAGAAGTAACTATGTACAATTCAGGTGCCAAGCAGTATCAGCGGGTCAATGTGACCTCCGAGGTACTCGATGCCGATCCTCATCGCTTGATTCAACTCTTGATGGAAGCGGCATTGACACGCATGTCACAAGCAAAAGGTGCCATTGAGCGCAACGATATGCCAACTAAGGCCAATTTGTTAGGCCGTGTGACCGAAATTTTGGGTACGTTACAAGCCAGTCTGAATTTTCAGCAAGGCGGTGATGTGGCCAATAACTTAGAACGTTTGTATGAATACATGACACGTCGTTTGTTGGAAGCCACCAGTCGCAATGACGTGGCCATGATTGATGAAGTCATGGGCTTGTTGTTGGACGTGAAGCAGGGGTGGGATGGTATTCGTCAAGAATATCTCGACAGTGCTCACCCGCAACGCAATGCATCGTCTTCTTCGGCATCGTCAGCGGAAACTGTGGGCATGGCCTCGGTATCTGCCTAATTGAATCGATTATTCTTCTGCTTATTGGCTTTCTGTGACGTGAGTCGCATAAAGCCAATAATAGCGCTTGTCTTCGTTCGCCAGTTTCAGTGAAAATGGCGTAATCTATTGAATGTCTTCAATAAAAATTAAGAATGTCAGAAGTTTGACAGGCAGACATTTAACGACTTTACTGAATTCAATTCAGTCAATTGACTGACGCTAATGGCCATAGGTCGTATAGAAGGAAAGGCTACTGCCATGTGGAGAGAAATAAAGTTGTTGCTGATTGATGACGATCAGCAGCGTCGTCACGACCTCAATGTGATTTTGGATTTTTTGGGTGAGGAAGTGATTGCGGCATCGTCTGCCGATTGGCGTGTGATTGTTGATGAGCGAGTGAGCGACAGCTTATCCATCAATGCGGTCATTCTCGGTGCGATGGAGCAAGTGGCGGCCGCTGATGTGTTGTCTTCGTTATTGGCATGGGATAAAGGCTTACCTTTGTTATCCATGGCTGGCGTGACACAACTGGACGGTGTTCCCGAGTCATTACAGCGTGCGGTCTTAGCCAGTGTGGAAATGCCGCCAAGTTACAACCAATTGCTAGACAGTTTGCATCGTTGCCAAGTGTACCGTGAGCAATATGCGTTGAGTTTGCAGCGTGGTGAACGTCGCGAAGTGCAATTGTTTCGCAGTTTGGTGGGCACCAGCCGCCATATTCAAATTGTACGCGACTTGATTATGCAGGTAGCAGACAAAGACGTCAGCGTCATGATTCAGGGTGAGTCAGGGACGGGTAAAGAAGTGGTTGCTCGAAACTTGCATTTTCATTCCCATCGTCGCAACAAGCCATTTGTACCGGTCAATTGCGGAGCAATCCCCGCTGAGTTGTTAGAAAGCGAGTTGTTTGGTCACGAAAAAGGGGCTTTCACTGGGGCGATTAGCAGCCGTGCAGGACGTTTCGAGCTGGCCGAAGGGGGTACGCTCTTTCTTGATGAAATCGGTGACATGCCACTGAATATGCAGGTGAAAATTCTGCGTGTATTGCAGGAGCATACGTTTGAGCGTGTTGGTAGCAACAAAACCGTGAAAGCCAATGTGCGTATTGTGGCCGCAACCCATAAAAACCTAGAACAGATGATTGAAGAAGGCACATTCCGTGAAGACTTGTATTATCGCTTGAATGTGTTCCCTATCGAGATGCCGTCGTTGCGTGATCGAGTAGAAGATTTACCGCTGTTATTGAATGAATTGATCTCGCGTTTAGAGAATGAGAAGCGCGGTTCCATTCGTTTTAATTCGGCCGCCATTATGTCGCTGTGCCGCCATGATTGGCATGGCAATGTACGTGAATTGGCCAATTTGGTCGAGCGATTGGCCATTCTGCATCCTTATGGTGTGGTTGGTTTGAATGAGCTGCCTAAAAAATTTCGTCATCTTGAAAGCTCTGACGATGACTATACACCACCGCCGGTAGCGGATGTGACGCAGACCGAAGGCGGTTTGGCAGGCATTGATTCTCCTGCGTTGTTGCCGGTGAATGGTTTGGATTTGCGCGAATACCTGCAAGATTTGGAAAGCTCGTTGATTCAACAAGCACTCGATGATGCGAACGGCGTGGTTGCTCGTGCGGCTGAAAAATTGAATATTCGCAGAACAACGTTGGTTGAAAAAATGCGCAAGTACAACTTGGTGCGACGTGAGAAAGAAGGCGACACCATCGAGTAGGGTGATGTCGTTGAGTGCATAGCCACAACCCATTAAAAAACGCAGGCATGGCCTGCGTTTTTT